>CADALB010000007.1:0-118420 GCA_902788755.1 uncultured Lachnospiraceae bacterium
TTTCTTTGAATTCTTCCGCAGTCTGCTTGATACAGACCTTGGTAGTTTTACGGAAGAAACCTTGTATCTGTTTTTATCTATTTCGGTTATATATTTTAAAATCTCATTTGTCAGAACCACTTTAATCATCTTAATTCACCTCGATGATATTATAGCAGAACGTCCTTGAAGATCCCATAAATTTTCACTATTTTTTCACTATTTTCCATTATCCTTAGTCAATAAAACTGAATATAAAAATCAACCGTTTTTCTCCGCTAAACCAAAGAAAATGCACCCTGCATCACGCAGAGTGCTCTTATCACTCATCGGGTAATTCACCTTAATAGGTGTAAATATAACTATACGTAAAGTGCAATATTCTATAAAACTGTATTCTTTCTAATCATATTAGCCAGATTGAGAAAATCCTTAGCTTTCATGATCGCCATCCCCTGTGACTCATCACCAAGAACTATCAGCTGATCTCCAGGTGATATATCAAACAACTTCCTTGCCTTTGCAGGTATAACTATTTGTCCCTTATCTCCAACTGTAACCATACCGAATAAGTGTTTGCCCTTTGGTGGTACATCCAGCCCCATATTTTCTTCTGGTTCATAATTTGCCAAATCATCAAGAGACACTCCGAAGAGTTCTGCCAGGAGCTTGCACTTTTCTAAATCAGGAATTGTCTCACCACTCTCCCACTTTGCAACTGCCTGTCTGGATACGCCGACAGCTTCAGCGATATCCTCCTGAGTCATCTGATTTATCTTTCTAAGTCGAACTATATTTTCACTAAACATACTTTTTCTCCTCATTTTCTTGAACCTTCTTCCTGCTAATACCAAGGACTGCCCATCTGAAGAACGGTATTCTTGAAATTATAGCGTATAATCCATATCCAAATACGAATCCCGCTACAAGACTAAGCAGATAGCAAAGAGGTGCAGGCAGGAGCGCATTCTTGGCAAAAACAAGAGCAACTGTGGATATTCCAAGATAATGGAATACATATAGTCCAAAGCTGTGAGAACTCATCCACTTTGTAAAATCGTTACTAAAATCTCCAAACCTCGCCATACCGGCGAGCATTGCAAGGGAGCCAAAATATGCGCTTGCTGCATAGAGCGGACCTCTGTTAACAGGTTTATCGGCATAGTTTGCTCCACTACGGATAATAAAGTTTAATACCGCAAATATAACAGAAAGTGCTACGCCTATCATAATCAGCTCTACAGCATACTTCTTCAGCCTATCCATTACCTCTTCATTTGAAAATACATAGTATCCCAGCATGAAGAATACAAAGTAAAATGCAAATCTATATACCGAAATGATCGGTGTATTAAATATCTGAGCCGCTCCCCAGATTGGGAAGAAGAAAAGAACTATCAGCCACAGCGGTGTCTTTGAACCGGCCTGAAGGAGCTTTCCCTTCTCTATATTTCTCACAATCACAAGCACCATGCTGTATATCCATAAAAGATGAACGAACCACAGTACTCCGCTTCCTGAACAAACCATTATAAGGAAGATAACAAACTTCGGAACTCCTGCTGACGCCAGCTCTGCCGCCCCATCAGCCAGATGCATACTTACATATCCCTGAATAAACTGGAACACGAAGAGTCCTATGGTTGATGGGACAAGAAGCTTCGTGGTTCTGCTCTTTATATATTCCTTGTTCGTATGCTTATCCAGATAAAGCTTTGAGCTTATTCCTGCCACCAGAAAGAGCACCGGCATAAACCATGGATATACAAGATACTGGAAGATATCGTAAGGCTGAACATTCAGCTTGGTAATCTGCCCAATTCCTCCCAGAATACCCTCAGCATTATACATATAGAATACATGGTATAATACGACGATAACTACTGTAATCCACCTAATGTTGTCCAAGTAATACTTTCTCATATATATTCCACCTTTGCAACAAATATTAACATCTTATAGTCCTAATTTTATCTGTAAAAAAAGAAATGTCCAGCAAGCAAAGCGAACATTTCCTTATATCTTTTGTTATATTTAGTTGCTTTTTATCATAGTTATCAGAAGTAATTAACTATCTATACTTTCTTCGAATATATAGGACCGAGATTACCAAAACAATAGGAAACCCTATTCCCGCTAAAACCCCTGCCTGCAGATCATTAGCTGCTTTCTGAGATACATTACCAATGATCGCAGGTCCCACGGCTCCACCTATATCTCCTGCCAACGCAAGAAGTGCGAACATTGCCGTACCACCCTTAGGGAGTATCTGAGATGAAATACTGATCGAACCGGGCCACATAATGCCTACGGAAAATCCGCACAAAGCACAACCTATTAGTCCTGCCAATGGAGCCTCTGCTAATCCTGCTACCAAATAGCAAGCCAGGCACAATACTCCTGATGCCATCATAAATACAGTCAAATCAACTTTTTCGCCAAATTTACCATAAAGCAGTCTGCTAATACCCATACATACCGCAAAGCCGCAGGGTCCTGCCAAATCACCAACTGTTTTGGAGACATGCAATGCTGACTCAGCAAAAGCCGATGCCCACTGACCCATAGCTATTTCTGATGAACCGGCACAGATCATCAAAACTATAAAAATCCAAAACATTTTTGTTTTGAAGAGTTCAAGCATTGTCATGCTCTTGCCATCTTCAACAAGCGGCTCTATTGGACAGGTTGCAAAGTTATAGATGTTGTAAAATGGTATGACTGACCATATCACTGCCATTATTCTCCAACGTTCTATGCCAAAGACAGTAAAGAAAATCGTAGAGCAAAATACAACTCCAACCCACCCCCAGCAGTAAAAGGAATGCAAAAGGCTCATCATAGAATCCTTGTTTTCAAACGGACATGCCTCAATGATCGGACTGGCCAGTACCTCAGTCAAACCACTTCCTATAGCATAAATAATGACACATGCAAGTATTCCATGAAATGGTACAGGCAATAAATCAGGCAGGAATGCAAGTCCCGCAAGCCCTAATCCGGATGCTATTTCCGCTGCAATAATACATACTCTGTATCCCAATTTATCCACTATTCCGGTGCACAAGAAATCAATTATCAGCTGAGTAACAAAGAAACATGATGATATAAGTGCAAGCATACCAAAAGATATATCATAGACATTGTGAAATGTTATAAACAACAGAGGAACGAAATTAGCACATATAGCCTGCGTTACAAATCCAAGGTAGCACGCAAGCTGCGTCTTTCTGTAATTTTTCTTTGTTTCTATGATTTTCTCCATAACGATAGCCCCCCAACCATCTGTTTTCTATTAAGCTCTCAGTACTTCATTTAGAAGTTGCTGTAACATATTCTCCGTTCTTAAACTTTACAGAAGATCCCGTTATCCTGAATCCCGCCTTTTTCATCTCCTGTAACAAAGCGTGCATATAGAATCCATGTGTAACAACAGCTACATCTAAATCGTCATTTTTGATCTGTTCTGCAAACTCTTTTGCCCGTTCTCTCGTCTGCCTGCGTCCTTCAGCCTGCCTTCTGCAATTAATAAACCACTGCAAGCGTCCCACCAAATTCCAAAACCACAGCGGCACGTTCATCTTTGTATCAAAGCTTGATTTAAGAGGGACTTCATTTATAAGACGGGACTCAAAGAATTCTTCATTCGGAAACAGTATTTTCGCTGTATCTTTACTTCTGGACAATTCGCTGACATATATTTTCTGATATACAGTCTGCGGAATGCTATAAGTCACATTCCTGATTGGAGAAAGATCATATTTTCTGCACTCTGAATCAAACATTTCCGATGTGCATCGTCTGCTCCAGCAAAAATCCACTTCCGCATGTCTGATAATGACTACCCTCAATAGCATTCTCCCTCGTATTCAAATATTCCAATTTCAAAAAGCCAATATACTTAGCAATATACTGATTACGCCCACGACAATGGCTGAAATTGGCATCCACAGAATATTGGCTCTTTTTACGGCGATATCGATTATAAGCATTATTAAGCCGGTGAGCCCGCCCAAAATAGCAAATATCCATGTAAAAGCAGCAAAGAAAACCATTCCGGTTACCGACAATGCAGCGCTGTTTGTAATCGCCGTAGCACTTCCTCCCTGTCCGGTTCCTATTTTAGATATAATCAGGAGCAAAACCACACAAATGAGCGCTATACCCGATACCACCAGCGCAATAACCGAAATAACATTTGGAGCTGTTGATGTTGTACTTGCTGATTGATTCATCGTTTTATTATCCTCCGCACTCCGAAAACTATGCCGGAAGTTTCCAATCTATATTTTCTTTTGAAACCATATAAGATCATACCATCTGTCAAATTTCTTACCGACAGTGTTTATATGGGCTACTTCTTTATATCCTTCTCTAAGATGATATTTAATACTGTCATGAGAAAGATACTCATCCTCTTTCTCGCAATAAGCTACTCCTGCCAGAATATTGACTATTCCAAGTTCCTTAAGTCTTTTTTCAAGCTCACAATACAATATTGAACCAATTCCCTGCCTTCGATAATCTTTATCAATATATATCGAAGTTGTAACTGTCCAGGAATATGCCTCTCGTGTGCTATATTCTCCCGCATATGCATATCCCACAACTATATTGTTCTTCTCACAAACTAAATACGGATATTTTTTAGTCGTATTAATAATTCTTTCTTTAAATTCATCGATGGAAGGCACATTATACTCAAAAGAAACTGCAGTATTTAAAACATAATAAGAATAAATCTCAACAAGCCTTTCTGCATCTTCCGGTTTCACGTCCCTTATAATTAATTCGTTTTCCATTACTTCTCCTGCTATCATATAAGTGGGCTTTATACGACTGAATATCCCTCAGAATTCAAAACGCTTAATGCACGGTCAAAGTTCTCTTCCTTTACCAGAATATAATCTGTATTATATGTAGATACCGCAAAAATACCGATTTTATGTTCTGCAAGTATTCCGGATATCTTTGACAAAATGCCGATCAGTGAAAAATCAAGCATTCCCTGAATACGAAATCCTCTCCACCCATCGTCGCGTTCTATCGCAAGTGGAGGAGTATCTTCTGTCCTGCAGACCAAGGATATTTCTTCATCAGTCTTTCCGATAAAATAGAAATCTGCATTTATATCTACAGCGGAAATTTCTGCCACTTTACAGACAGTCAGTCTATAAGAAATTCTCTCAAGTTCCATAACTCACATCCCCTTGCCCTCATAATGATTTATGTATATTGTTATTATATTATTATAAGGAAACTGAAATGATACGCAACCGGTTCTGCTGGCATTTGCAGCACCCGGAGCAATATCACTTGCCGCCCTTTTACTGGGATTTGTACTTAATACAACAGGCATCTGGCTGTGTTTTGTGTGCGGTGAGGGCGCTGCCTGGCTATTTATTTGTGCATACGTATGGATACATAACAGACGTGTAAGTATTGCGGTAAAAGACTGGGCTCTTCTGCCGCAGTCTTTTGGGGTACCGGCGGAAAACTGCTTCGAATACAGCATCGCCAGTGTAAAAGACGCGGTAGATGTTTCCAAAAAGGCTGTTGATTTTTGCATCTCTCACGGGGAAGATAAAACAAAAAGCGTTATGATAGGTCTGTGTATTATTTGATCCCGTCCATTACTACGAGCTTCACCGAAGCGAAGACACCGTGGCTCATTTGGGCATCCGTACGGTTGTATCATATGCCAGAGAGGCTGTCTATCCCAATACTCTGGGACTCAACAACCTCATACTGACACTGTAGCCGTACCCTTTGTAAAAAGACGGGTAGACTGTTAAAAGGGTATTACCGCTCCGTCATATGTATCATTGATATATTTCTTGATCTCATCAGACTTGAGGGCTTCAACAAGTGCTTTGATCTTCGGAAGATTCTCGTTACCTTCCTTAACCGCGATGACATTCACATACGTCTTTGCTGCTTCGGAATCCGATGATTCGTATGCAATTGAATCCTTACCTACGGAAAATCCTGCCTCAAGTGCGTAATTTCCGTTTAATACCACAAATGCAACTTCATCTTTTACGCGTGCTACCTGAGCTGCCTCAAGTTCCTCAAAATCAATGTTATTGGGATTCTCTGTTATATCATTTACGGTAGCTGTAAGACCTACTCCGTCCTTTAACTTGATAATGCCGTTGTCCTGAAGCAGAAGAAGAGCTCTTGCCTCATTTGTCGTATCATTGGGAACCGCTATAACATCGCCGTCTGCAATATCGCCAAGGGATGATTTTGTGCCCGGATAGATTCCGAAGGGTTCATAATGGATACCGCCTGCATTAACAAGGTGTGTTCCCTGCTCCTCATTGAAGGAATCAAGATACGGAATATGCTGAAAATAGTTTGCATCAAACTCACCCGACTCTACAACATTATTGGGCTGTACATAATCGGAAAACTCTGTTACTTCGAGTGTATATCCCTGTCCTGCAAGTATATCCTTGACCTGGGCTAAGATTTCCGCATGAGGTACGCTCGTTGCCGCAACCTTTATCGTTGTGTCTCCGTCAGCAGGTGCTGTAGCATCTCCTTCATCTGATGCTGCAGTCTGATCTGCCGCAGGTGCTGCCTGTCCTGCTGCAGGTGCGCATCCGGCAAATGTTGCTGCCGCAACAGCTCCTGTAAGCAGTATCGTAAGTAATCTTTTCTTCATAATAAACTCCTCCTTTTCATAAACATTTTCCGTAGATTTACGAAATATGCTTCCTGTGGTCCAGTTTCGATGAGCATTTCATTCCGACATTCTGGAATATCTGAAACAGTATTATAAGCAGTACAACGGTAACTATCATTATATCCGTCTGCCAGCGGTAGTATCCGTACCTTACGGCGATATCTCCGAGTCCGCCTCCTCCTACGGTTCCCGACATAGCAGAGTAGCCCAGGATCGTTCCGGTACAGATCGTCGCTCCGACGATAAGTGAAGGCCTTGCCTCTACAAGCAGAACCTTCCATATGATCTGCCAGTTTGTGGCTCCCATGGCACGGGCAGCTTCAACAACCCCTCCGTCCACTTCTTTTAATGAAGACTCAACCATTCTTCCTATATAAGGAGCGGCACAGACAACAAGCGGTACTATTGTTGCGGTCGAGCCGTAACTCTTTCCCACAAGCGCCCTTGTAAACGGAATAAGCAGTATCAAAAGTATCAGGAAAGGAATGCTCCTTATAATATTTGAGATAACGTCCAGTATCTTGTAAACAATCGCATTCGGCCTGATTCCGTCTTTATCGGTAACCGCCAGCAATACTCCCATAGGAAGTCCCACCGCATAACCGAGTATCGTTGATACTATCGTCATGTAAAGCGTATCCCTTATTCCTTCAACGAGCATTGAAATCACACTACTGTCCCACATTTGCACTCACCCCGCTTATCTTGATCTCTGCCACATCTTCGTCAGGAAGTTCGTTCAGTATCAGCTTCTTGGCCGCCTTCGTTTTCGGATTGGCGAATATTTCCTGAACCTCTCCGTTCTCAACAATGTAACCGTCTTCTACAATCGCAACCTTATTACATATCTCCTTGATGACCGACATTGCATGAGTGATGATCACGATCGTGATCCCCAGATCTGCGTTGATACCCTTCAGCAGTCTTAAGATCGATGCTGTTGTCTGCGGATCAAGTGCGCTCGTCGCTTCGTCGCACAGCAGTATCTTCGGATCTGTAGCAAGTGCCCTTGCTATCGCGACTCTTTGCTGCTGTCCTCCGGAAAGCTGTGAAGGATATGATTTTTCCTTGTCAGCTATGCCCACTCTCTCAAGAAGTACCCTTGCTTTCTTGTGCGCTTCCTGCTTACTTATCCCTTCAAGGTAGAGCGGAAAACACACATTCTCAAGTGCGTTCTTCTGTTGCAGCAGATTGAAATGCTGGAAGATCATTCCGATGTTTCTGCGTTTTTTCAAAAGTTCGTCTTCGCTGAGTGTCAGCAGGTTCTGCCCTTCAATATAGACCTCACCCTCCGTCGGCTTCTCCAACAGATTGAGGCATCTTACCAATGTGCTCTTTCCCGCACCCGACATACCGATGACTCCATATATATCGCCTTCTTCAATCTCAAGATTGATGTCGTTAAGTGCGTTTACCGTTTCATTCCCCTGCTCAAAAATCTTAGTCAGATGTTGCGTTTTGATTTCTATCATGTTCTTGCTCCCGAAACAGGTTGAGTCAATAATACCCGTTCAATAATGTATCCTGCAAATACTGTTATACTATCACACGTTATAGTTTTTGCCTATTGTAAATATTGTGGATTTTTGATATTGACAATCTCTCTCATAATGATAGAATGACTGTTAGCAATAACTAACTTAAACATTTAAGTATTCTTCATATAAGGAGTTTCAAATGAATATCAAAAGATTGATAGCTGGAATTACCGGTGTCACAGTTCTTACGGGATCTGCCCTGATCTTGACAGCCTTTCTGGGGAAGGCTGACAGCTACAGTACAGACACAGCAGGATACAGAAGCATATCGGAAGATGTTGAAGCAACGGGGGACGTGCACGGAGTAGACAGTATGACTTATTACTCTACGGTTACAGCCCCCGTTGACTATTATGAACTCAAGACAGGGGATGTAGTAACAGCGGGAGAAAGAGTTGTGGGGTATGATCTTGAAGATCTCCTAAACATACGCGATCAGGCTGTTCTAACTGCGAAATCCGCCGAGAACACAATGAACGGTCAGGTTCAGGCCAGCAACAATAACCAGGCCAAATTCAACAAAGCTGCATCCGATATAGAGGTGTACCGGACGACTTATGCCCTGTTCCGTCAGGCAAACGATTACGTCAATCAGGGACAGTATCAGGAAAACTGGGATGTAAACTGCATAGCGGACGGAATCAGGAAAGATCTTGCCAAAAAGCAGGCTGAACTTGCCACAAAAACTGCCGAAATGCAGGAAAAGCAGGCATTACTTGACCAGGCCGGAGTCAAAGAGGCGTTTGAAAGTATAGAAAAACTAAACAAAGACATTGCGGATCTTAATGCAGATCTGGCAGGACTTCCTCCTACAACACTCTCTCCCGAGGAATATGCACAAACAGTTCTCAACGGAAACTGGATGTCGGATATAATGAGAAACTGGACAGAAGCGTCCACTCTAAAGAACACGTATGAGAATCAGATATTAAATTCTTATCAGAAAGAACAGCTTCGCAACTCTTATGATCTGTCGGAGCTTGGTGTCAACTCTGCCGAAGAAAACCTGACTCGCGCAACCGAGGGTGTATTTATCGACTACGACGGTATCGTCACGGCAAGTTTTGTGGAAAGCGGAAGTGTGGTAACAAAGGGTTCTCCGTTGTTTACCGTAGAAAGCAGCAACAATATCAAAGTTGATGTCGGCATATCAAAGTACGATATAGGTAAGATCGAAGTCGGACAAAAAGCCGACATCACCATCGCCGGCAATGAATATACCGGAACCGTGTATGAGATCAAGAGGCTCGCTGAGGCAACCGATTCCGACAAAGCAAAAGTAACCGTATCGGTCAGGTTTGATCAGCCCGATGACAAAGTCTATATAGGGCTTGAAGCTGATGTTAAAATCCACACAAGTGTGAAGGAAGGCATTCTTACCATCCCCACTGAAGCTTACTATGCGGATGATAATGGCGATTACTGCTATTTGATAAAAGGTGGTGAGGTTGTCAAGCAGTATGTAACCGTGGGTTCCCAGACTCCGGACTACATAGAGATAACAGCAGGACTTAATAACGGCGATATCGTCATAACCGACGCCATAACCGACGAGAATATCGGACAGAAGGCCGAAAGCAGGTAAATGTACATGTTCGGAAAGAAAAAACCGGAAGAAACCAATCTTGAAATAATAGACCTTAATGAAGATTCCGCCTTAAGCAGTGATAAAGATCCCAAGGTCCTGATCGAATTCAAAGATGTATGCAAGAAGTACTCCCAGGGTGAGCATGATTTCTATGCGTTAAAAGATGCAAACCTGACTATTAACGAAGGGGAAATGGTCGTGATTCTCGGTCCATCAGGCGCCGGAAAAAGCACACTTCTGAATCTTCTCGGCGGGATGGATTCGGCATCAAGCGGCCACATCATGTTCGACGGGGAAGATCTGACAACATATTCTGACAATCAGTTGACAAAGTACAGGGCACAGAACGTCGGAGTAGTATTTCAGTTCTATAACCTCATCCCCACTCTGACTGCGTATGAAAATGTGGCACTTATGAAAGACATCAAGGATGATACAGCCGATCCCTTAGAAGCACTTGCTTCGGTAGGACTTGCGGATCACGCACATCAGTTTCCTTCACAGATGTCGGGCGGCGAGCAGCAGCGTACATCAATCGCAAGGGCTCTTGCCAAAAATCCCCGGCTGCTTCTGTGTGATGAACCCACCGGGGCTCTTGACACGGATACAGGTAAAGAAGTGTTAAAGCTTCTTCAGGATATGAGTCGCGAAAAAAACCGTACAGTTGTCATGGTAACCCATAACAGTTTCTTTGCCGACATAGCCGACACGGTAATACGTGTCAAGAACGGCGGTATACAGTCGGTTGTTCATAACGATACCCCCAAGGATGCTAGCGAGGTCAGCTGGTAATGTTATTTAGGAAAATGTGGCGTGATCTCGCCAAGAACAAAACACAGTTCATTTCCATATTTCTGATGTCACTGCTTGGAATGCTGGTTTTCTGCGGACTTGATGCGGAAAGCTCCGGCGCTGCCACAGCCGTGAACAACTACTACCAAAAATACAACCTGTGCGACATATGGATAGCCGGTGCAGGCTTTTCCGACGAGGATATTCGCACTGCCGAAAAAGTCACGGGTGTGAAGAGTGTTGAGAAAAGGCTTTCTCTTACCGGTACAGCAGAGAAGTATGATAACGCTTATATGTATATCAACTTCATGAACACAAACGAGATCAACTCCCTGATGCTCTATGACGGAGAGCCTTATGAAGATGAGGCGGAAGGAGTATGGCTCGAAGAATGGTTTGCAAGGACAAATAACATTCATATCGGCGATACTTTTACAATGAAAATCGACAGCCTTCGCATTGATGCAGTCGTTAAAGGGATTGTTGATGCCCCCGATTATGTATACTATGTATCGGAATCCAATGTAATGTACCCTAACTATTCAAAGTGCGGTCTCGCATTCATGTCCGCCTCCATGTACCCCGATCCTGCCAATATGATCTACAATCAGCTTCTTGTTGATGTACGTGATGAGATAAGCGATGATGAAAGTATTTCCATAATAAAGGAAAAGCTTGAGAATGCCTTCGACCGTGAAGATATAGCTGTTACCGACAGGGACCAGAATCTGAGCTTTGCAACATTTGATTCCGAAGTAAAGCAGCATAAAGCAATGGGGATCATGTTTGCCGTCGTATTCCTTGCCATAGCACTTCTCGGAATAGTAACAACAATGGCAAGGGTTACAACGAGCCAGAGAACCCAGATAGGTACACTTAAAGCACTTGGATTCTCAAAGGCGACAATTACGATGCACTATGTCTCATACGGTTTTGTAATAAGCACTCTCGGCTGTATCGCCGGAACTTGGCTGGGACTTCTAACTCTTCCTCCATGGATACTGGGCATGTTCGAAGGAAGTTACCTTGTTCCGGACCTTAAAGGCAGACTTACGAGACTCGACGTTACGGCAACAATACTGGCCATCGCCGTATCCACTCTTGTAAGCTTCTTATCATGCCGCAAAGAATTAAAAGATCCGCCGGCAGTAACCTTAAGGCCTCCGGCAGCAAAGAAAATACGCCACTCCGCCCTTGAAAAGAGTAAACTGTGGCTCAGGCTTGATTTTTCCACCCAGTGGAACTTAAGGGATGTTCTGAGGAATAAGATGCGAAGCCTTATGGGTATACTCGGTGTCATGGGATGCTCGATGCTTCTCATATGTGGGTTCGGTTGCTTTGATTCCATTAACGGAATGCTCGACAAAATGTATGGGGAACTCATGACCGCATCAAACAAAATACTGCTCAGTTCCGATGCAGGGAGCGGATATTCCTACGATCTGAACTCACTTTATAAGGGCCAGCTGATTATGGAGACAAGCGTGGAATTCGTATCCTCCACTGCCAAGAAAAGCGGCTCCGCCACAATAATCGACAAGGGGAACTATGTTCATATCCAGGATAAAAACCTAAAGCCCGTAAAGCTCAAAAAGAACGGCATTGCCATGACAAATAAAATGGCAAATCTTCTCGGGATACGGGAGGGGGACTATATCAGGTGGCATCTTGTTGGGGACGATAAATGGCAGAATACGAGAATTGCACAGATATACAGAGATCCTTCGATCCAGGGAATAACAATGTCACGTTCCGTATTCGAGGATATGGAATATACATTCAGGCCTACATCCATCCTTACAAACATGAGCGTTGATAAATCCCTTGTGGATGATGATGAAGTATCATCTGTCCTCAATGTTGCCGACATGAAGGCTTCCTTTGCGGAGACCCTTGAGATGATGAATGCCATGGTCTATATACTGGTTGTGGCTGCCGTGCTGCTTGGTGTAGTTGTCCTGTATAATCTCGGAGTTCTCTCGTTTGTGGAAAAAACGCGGGAAGTTGCCACCCTTAAAGTACTCGGCTTCAAATCATCTTCGATCAGAAACATCCTTCAGAAGCAAAACATATGGCTTACCGTCATCGGCATCGTAATAGGCCTGTACGCAGGTTGGGGAATGCTGTATGTAATCTGCACTACCGTGTCGGAGACCCTTGATATGTTTCCAATCATCAAGCTCCCGACCTACATTTATGCAATCGGCGGAACATTCCTTGTATCGGTATCCGTAAACTTCATGTTCTCGGGAAAAGTCAAGACGATTGACATGGTGGACGCTCTTAAGGGTGTTGAGTAATACTCCGTTATTACAAACGTACCATAAGAACATTAAGTCCCAGCATATTCTTGTATTCTATATTGTGATTAAGATTGTATATCATACGTATTCCGATGTTCTTTGCAGGATCATCGGGATCTATAATATCTTTTCTTGTAGCCGGATCAAAGGGAACGCAGTCATCCTTTATCCGCAGAATAACATTGTCGTCTTTATGGACAACACGAATGTCTATCGAATGATTTTTCCCATCCTTGGTAAAGCCGTGCTCTACGATATTACCGGCCATTTCCTCAAGGAAGAGTGAAGCCATGTAAGCTCTTCTGTTATCTATTCCGCGCTTTATACAAAAATCATTAACCGCCCTTGATACCTTTACAACCTCATCCTCTTTCCTGACACTTATATCCAATCTCTCGTCTTCGGAGAAGCCGAAATTATCAGGAATCACCATAAGTTCATCCATATTGCGTGGAATCTGCTTGAGCATGATTATCGAATAAATTACAACTACAAGCGTTGTCACAACACCGTTTATAACGTTAGCGATATAGACGCTGTTCATTCCTATAGGGCGGCTCAAAAGTGCGGTAAATAGCGAAACAGTAACCACACCGTCCAATATCGAGAGCAGGTGTACCAATACCACTTTACCTGAGCTTTGTGCATAAACCGTAAAATGCATACATATGATTGAGAACGGCATGCAAAGCGGAAGTATCCTGAATCCCCATACCGTCATCATAAATACGGGGTCAGATGTGTCCTGGTAGTACAATCTTGTAAGGGGAACAGCACATGCGATTATGATGCCGCAGATTACACACATGAGTGGGATGAACCGTCTGAACATATTACGCATAACATCTGTCAGAGTCTGTCTGTCCTCCTCCCCCAGGCTTATACTCATTACCATTCTTGATACAGCCATCATTCCGCCCGGAAGCCCCCATGCGATACGCAGCAGATTATCGGATGAAGCAAGAGCGGATACTCCCGCTGCCCCGACGTATGTCATAAGGAGTGCATTTACTATAAATCCACGAAGAGTCTGGTACCCGTAACTTGCAGCACCCGGAATACCGATAATGACGATGTCCTTTGTTTCGCTCCAGTCAAGGTGTCTCTCGAAGAACTTCAGTTCTGATCCTTTAGTAAAGAAATACTGTGCCTGAATAAGGAAATATACCCACAGTCCAAGGGATGAAGCAAGTGCAAGTCCAAAGGCTTCCATTTGCAGCTTGCTGACAAAAATATAATTGAGAATGATATTAACGAATATATACGTTACGGAAGCCGCGGTGGTCCTGCTAACCTTGTTCTCAAGAGACAGGAAGGATGCAAGCTGGTTTCCGAGAATGAGCGGTAAGAGTCCTACCGCCTGACCTGCAAGGTAAGAATTAAAAAGAGGACGTACTACAGGATCCTTTGCAATAAATCCCGTAAGATCAAACAGTCCGAATGTAAGGAATAATACGATAAAAAACAGTGCTATAGCCGTTGACAGGACAACTGCCACCGAAAAAACATTCTGAACCTTTTTATCTTCGTTCCTCCCCATATACTTTCCGCACATTATCGTCGCGCCACCGACAAGCATCGTTGAAATAGCATAAATGAGCATATTGATCGGATTGTACAGTCCAACAGCCGTCATGGCGTTGACCCCTACGAAGTTTGTGGCAAACAGACCGGATATTATAGCATTTATCGACCCTATAAGTGCCAAAAAGACCTGCACCGGAAGCAGCCTGAACATAAGTTTTGATGTGAGTTTCATGTTGGATTGTGCGTTGGTCATTTTATCTCCTTATACAGCCTAAAACAGCCTAATGAACCTTCAAGTCAGATTATAGCACATATAATCGCTTTTATAAGGTATTTATGTTAACTATCAGCGAATAATTACCGATAAATAATATAGAAGGAGAACATTTTTACTGTTATTTGGGAAAGGATTCCCACACACTTTGAGCAAGTTGTGAAGGCTCTACAAGGAGGTAGGCCATGACAGAATATTCAAGAGACGATTACAGAAGAATATCAGGCGTCGGCATAATTAACCGAAGCGGCCCGGACGCAGGCGGATCAGGCGGAATGTACCGCGACAATCGCCGCAAAAAGGGGAATGGGAACTTTGCAAGCATTCTTCAAGGAGAACAGCACAAAGAAAATGAAGAAATCTCCGTTAAAAGCACCGGTTACGGGCCAAGCGGCACGCCTATAAACATTATGATCCAGATGAAAGATTATACTTTCCAGTGAATCATACAAGAGACGGAGCTATCGATAAACCGATTCTCTCGTTGTAAGGGATAAGTGTGGCCTGTACTGCATGGTACAGATCGGATTTTCCCGGCCATACAGTCCCTATCAAATCATTATTCCTATCCAGCTGATGGAACCAGGATCCCTTTTCGTGATCAACTACTTTCTCATCAAGGTATTCCATAAACATTGCGTAATCTTTTGCATACCTGTCAGAACCTGTAATACGGTACAGGACAGCCGATGTATTGATTGCCTCTGCAAGAGTCCAGTGCATTCTGTCGTGTACAACAGGAACACCATCCCAATCAGTGGTGTAACATATTCCCGGAGCTCCGTCGGAAAACCATCCGTCCTTTACAGCCCGGTCGTAAAGCTCTTTCGACGCATACGTGTATTTTTGACTCTTGCTTCTATCATCACCGAATGCTGACAGGGCATATTGTACTATAAGCCTTGCCCACTCGATGCCATGTCCCGGTGTTGCTCCGAATGGTTTGAACGGATCATCGGGCTTATCACGATTAAGCATCAGATCTGCTTCCCACTCTTTGGTGAAATGTTCCGGTATTCTCCAGCTGTTTTCGGAAGCCCATTTAATAACTCGGTCGATTATACGTCCTGCTCTTTCCCTATACCTTTCATCATGCATTACATCTGCCGCAGCAAGGAAAGCTTCAACCGTGTGCATATTCGAGTTAATGCCGCGATAGTCCGAAAGTTCCGTAAAATCGGTATTCCATGTATCAACAGACAACCCTTCCTCTTCATTCCAGAAAAATCTGTCGTAGGTTTCGAGTGCTTCACGGAGCAGATCATCGGCTCCTTCAATATGAACGAGACTTGCGGAGGATGCGGCAAGGATCACAAATGCGTGGGCATAGCACTGCTTGGTCGGTAATATTTTGCCATCAGCGGCTATACCGGCATACCATCCGCCGCTTTTACCATCATGCAGTTCACCAAGAAGCCCGTTTATAGCAGCCCCGGCAAGCTGCCTGCTGCCTTTATGCCCCAGCATCTCACCCATGCTGTAAACATGAGCCATACGGCATGTTATCCATGTCTCGCGTGGTCTGTCGCGCCACGGCGTACCGTCGTCGCCAAGGTAATATGCGCCGCCTTCTGGAGATGCAAATCCGTGCCCGAATGATAACAGATCCTCACGCAGGCACTTAACAAACTCCCTGTTCTCTTTTGTATCGATCTCGTACTTGCTCACCGTATTCCTCTTTCTACCGCTCCAACTCCCTGTAATTACCGATCATTTATTGATCATGTAGTTAAGAAGACGATTAATATCTTCCGGTTCATATGCTACAAGCTCAAGCTCCTTGATCGCACCGTCAGAGAATATGTTTGCAAGTGATACATACTGAGACAGCTTACTTTTAAGATTAAGTCTGTCCCCTTCGCCTGTTACAAGTTCAACTTTTCCCTTGCACTCGTCAATCACCTTAAAAAACTTGTCAATGTCTTTGATGTTTTCTACTTTCATGATAAACCTCCTGTAAACCTAAACAATTATTATCATGCTCTGCATTCCATCAATTTCCTGATCTCATCAGGTGAAGGCATCACCCGAAGCGCCCCTCTCCTGGTTGTAATGATGGACGCAGCTGCATTTGCAAATGTAAGCATTTCTTTCAGATCCTTCTCGTAGATGTCTTTGAGACCTCTTTCGAGAACGAGATGAAGAACGCACCCTCCGAATGTATCACCGGCACCCGTCGTTTCAATCGTGTTCTCCTGAATAAACGGCGCGGCTTCAGCCTTAATATAACCCGATGCCGGATCAGCCCTGTAAAATGCCATGCTTCCGCATTTACCGAGAGATACCGTGATCAGTGTGATATTATAACGTTCGAGTATCCACTCCACTCCTTCTGTATAATCTTCCTTACCTGTCAGCCACTGTATCTCATTATCGGAGATCTTAAGGATATCACAGTACTCAAGGCCTTTCATTACCTGCCTGCGGGCTTCTTCCATGTCATCCCACAAAGGCTCCCTGATATTCGGATCAAATGAAATCATTGCACCTGCCTTTTTGGCTTCTGTAACCGCACATATCGTTGCAGACCGTGCAGGCTCGGCTGTCATGGACAACGTCCCAAAGTGAAATATCTTCGTCGACTGCAGCAAAGAGGTTTCTATCTCCTCACTCCCAAGCAGCATATCCGCTCCGGGATTACGGTAAAAAGAGAAATCCCTGTCTCCGTCCTCAAATGTTTTGACAAAAGCAAGCGTTGTGCGCGCATCTGTATCCGTAACGAGCCCCTTAGAGTCTATCCCGACCTCTTCAAGCACCTCCTTAAGTTCATGCCCGAATATATCGTCCCCGACTTTCCCGATAAAAGCCACATTGTGCCCAAGCTTTTTAAGCATCGCCAGCACATTACAGGGGGCTCCTCCCGGATTTGCTTCATACAGCGCATTACCCTGCTCAGATTTTCCGTTCATAGTCATGTCTATGAGAAGTTCTCCGAGACCGACTACATCAAATGTTTTTTTCATGTTAATCATTATATACCCTTTTAGCATTTGAGGGCAGAAGGAATTTCACCCCTGCCCTCAATTTGCTCAAAACTGTTTATGCCATATTACTTCAGAAGTTCCATACGGCCGGGATCATTGGCAAATACTTCCTTTGCGTTTTCTTTTGTAACAACAACGGGAGGAAGCTCATAGATGGCTACATCCTTGACTCCGTTATCGGCCGTTACGTCTGTTGAAGGCATACCCTTGCCTTCCTTAAGTGAATTGATTATATCAATGGTCTCAGCAACGAGTGCGTCGGTGGGCTTGGCAACTGTTGAATACTGTCTTCCCGACCATACCCATTCAACCGATTCATTCTCTGCATCAAGTCCCGATACTACAGGGATCTGCTGACCGGCATTTTCACATGATGTGATGATAGCTCTTGCAATTCCGTCATTAGGTGAGAGTACCCCGTGGATATCCTTGTCGGAATAAAATCCCGAAAGAAGTGAATCCATTCTTGCCTGAGCCTTTGAATTATCCCAGTCTACGGTAGCACACTGCGTAAAGTCAGTCTGTCCCGATACTACTACAAGAGTACCGTCATCGATCTTAGGCTGAAGTACTGACATAGCACCGTTGAAGAAGTTAGGTGCATTCGGGTCAGCCGGGCCGCCACCGAAGAGTTCAATGTTGTAAGGGCCTTCACCTTTAACCTTAGCCAGACCTTCAAGAAGAGCCTGGGCCTGAAGTTCTCCTGTCTTAACGCTGCCGAACTGCACAACGCCGTCAACACCTGTTGTATTTTCCAGAAGTCTGTCGTAACCGATAACATAAATTCCCGCATCTTTTGCCTGCTCAAGAACAGCACCGAGCTGTGTTCCGTCAACAGGACCTACTACGATGACTTTTGCCCCGTTCTCGATCATTGACTCTATCTGTTGCTGCTGCTGGGGAACCTTCTGGTCAGCTGCCTGAACGATAGGATTATATCCTGCTGCTTCAAGCTGCTCCTTGAACATAGTCTCAGCCTCTTTCCAGTTCTGAGTTCCGAGCCATGGAAGTGAAACACCGATTGTTGCTCCGTCTTCAAATCCTTCGCCTGCCGGAGCTGTCGCATCAGCATTCTCTTCTGCTGCAGGCTCTGCAGCGTCAGCTGCATCTGCTGCGGGTGCTGACTCTTCAACTGTCTGAGCGGGTGCACTCTCGGCAGCACCTTCTCTTCCGCCGCCGCATGCAGTGAGGCATGCACTAACCATTGCCGCTGCCATCAACATTGTGATGATCTTCTTTTTCATATTGAATTCCTCCGTTTCAAAATTAGCCAATAATTGATTGTCTGTTTATTTATGTCATGCCGTCTCTCCGGATTAAGACAGCCTGCCACCTCTGTATTATTTCTTTTTGGACTGGAAAAGCTTTGCAAATACAGAGCCTGTTCCTGACTTCTTGCTGTATACATCAAATGCAACAGCTGCAAGAAGTACGAATCCCTTTATTACCTGGGTGCGGTCCGCACCGACACCCATGAGCATCAGTCCGTTGTTAAGAACTGCCATGACAAGTCCGCCGACCATTGTTGCAAGTATCGTTCCTACGCCGCCCGATACGGCTGCTCCGCCGATAAATACCGATGCTATAGCGTCCATTTCCCACGATGTACCATCCGCGGGTCCCGCAGCGGTTGACCTTCCGACAAACAGGATACCGGCAACCGCCGCGAGTAATGACATGTTCATCATTGTAAGGAAATAAGTCCTTTCAACGTTGACACCTGATAAAGCTGCGGCATTTTTATTACCGCCGACCGCATACACGTTTCTTCCGAACTTAGTACGTGTTGTGATCGTATGATAGATGATTATGAGTATGAGAAGTATGAGTCCGGGTACCGGGAATGAAGTTCCAACTCTTCCCGAGCCGTACAACCATGTAAAGTAACCGATTACCGCACTTACAATACATATTCTGACTACAACCGCCCATATGGGATTACTCTCTTTTGATGCTTTGTACTTTTTCATCTGTGCAATTATGAAGGCTGCTATTCCGATGATACCGAGCAAAAGTGTGGAATTGTTCATACCTGTAAATGCCGGTCCCCACTCTGGAAGGTAGCCCGATCCGAACCATTTGAGTTCTACAGGTGCGGGTACCGATATTGATTTTGATATCCATATAACTCCGCCACGGAAGATCATCATCCCGCCGAGCGTTGTGATAAATCCGGGAATTCCGAGTTTTGAAAGGAAAAATCCGTGCCATACACCTGCTGCCAGTCCTATTGCAAGTGCGATAAGAACCGCAACCCACCAAGGAAGGTTAAGATCCCTTGCCGCTATAGCCATTACCATTCCGGCAAACCCGGCTACCGAACCGACGGACAAGTCGATCTGTCCTATAACTATTACCATCAGCATTCCGAGCGCAAGCACGAGTACGTACGCATTTCCTGCAAGAAGATTCTGGAAGTTTGACGATGTGAGCATCCTTCCGTCCGATATAATGTTAAATACTGCGATCAGAAGCACCAATGCCACTACCATCGTATATTGGCGCAGGTCGCCGCCCAATACCTGTTTTATACGTTTCATGATCTAATCCATCCTTTCCGATAATCATCAAGATACTGACGTGATCGTCATTCTCTTCATCAATGCTTCCTGGCTTGCCTCTTCTTTTGCCAGTTCTCCGGTTATGGAGCCTTCAAATATCGTGTATATCCTGTCTGCCATACCGAGCAGTTCCGGCAGTTCCGACGATACAAGAACGACAGCCTTGCCCTGATCCGCAAGTTCATGGATCAGCTTATATATCTCGTATTTTGCTCCTACATCGATTCCTCTCGTAGGCTCATCCAGAATAAGTACATCCGGTTCCGTATACATCCATTTGGAAAGTACTACCTTCTGCTGGTTACCACCGGAAAGCGTATTTACTCCGACATCCACACTCGGTGCTTTTATGCGAACCGATTCCCTGTATTTTTCCGCGGCTTTTTGTTCTTCTTCGAAGCTTAAAAGCCCTCTCTTTATTATCCTGTCAAGATCAGCCGATACGATCGTCTGCCTAATGGAATCTAGGAGATTAAGTCCCAGGTTTTTCCTGTCTTCGGGAACGTATGCGATACCATGTTTTATGGCCGATTCCACCGAATTGATCTTAACCTCTTTGCCTTTTATCTTAAGCGTTCCGCCCCTGAATATTCCGTAGTTGTGTCCGAAGATCGATCTCATAAGTTCGGTTCTTCCGGCGCCCATAAGTCCGGCAAATCCCACTATCTCTCCGGCTCTTACATTAAAGCTTGAACCTTTGCAGACCATCCTGCCCTCGACTTCGGGATCTTCTACCCACCAGTCCGATACTTCGAAAATCACTTCACCGGGGTTAGATACGTGCTCCGGATAACGATTTTCTATGGAACGTCCGACCATCGCTCTTATTATCTTGTCCTCATCGACTGATCCGGCCTCAACTTCGTAACTCTCAACAGTGTGCCCGTCACGTATTACAGTAACCGCGTCCGCGATAGCCGCAACTTCATTGAGCTTGTGAGAGATCATGATACAGGTGATATCATTTGCCTTAAGTTCTCTCATAAGATTGAGAAGGTTTGCCGAGTCATCTTCGTTGAGAGCCGATGTAGGCTCATCGAGTATGAGAAGCTTGACGTTCTTCGAAAGTGCCTTAGCGATTTCAACAAGCTGCTGCTGTCCGACTCCGAGGTGCTTGATAAGAGTATCCGGGTTTATCATCAGACCTACTCTTTTTAGTATCTCAACCGTTCTCCTTCGCTCTTCATCCCAGTCGACAAGACCTTTCCTTGTGATCTCGTTACCGACAAAGATATTCTCGGTCACAGACAACTCCGGAATCATTGTGAGTTCCTGATGTATTATTCCGATTCCTGCACTCTCCGACTCTTTAATATTTCTGAACTTCATCTCACTGCCCATAAAAAAGATCTTGCCTTCATATGAACCGTAAGGATAAACGCCCGACAAAACCTTCATAAGAGTGGATTTTCCAGCCCCGTTTTCTCCGCAGATCACGTGGATCTTGCCTCTTCGCACTTCAAGTGTTACATCGTCAAGTGCCTTAACCCCCGGGAACTGTTTTGTGATCGACTGCATCTGCAGTATATAGGGATTATTCTCCATTCCTTTGCCTCCTCCCTTATCATTTCTGATTGGCTTTCAAATATTCACTGGGTTTCCGAAGCAGTCTGTCCGTTGCTATTGCAGCAGCTCCGTACAATGTAGGGTCAACGCTTAGTTTCGAAAACTCTATCTTTACTTTTTCATACATCTCAGGGATAACCCTCGCCTGCACCGTTTCCTTTATAGTCGGAAGCAGCAGATCGCCTCCCATTGATATGATGTCTCCTATCACAATGATGTCCGGGTTGTAAGCATTTATAAGAGTCACACACCCGTATGCCAGATAATTTGCGATCTCATCAACGACCTTGCCTGCCTTCCTGTTGCCCCTGCGCGCTTCTTCGAATACATCCCCGCAGGCTTCGGCTCTGTTTTTGTACTTCTTGTTCATAAGGTCCGGCATTTCCTGCTTAGCTCTCTCAAGCATCGCTGATGCGCAGCAGTACAGTTCCAGGCACCCGTAATTGCCGCATTCACATCTCGGTCCATTCACATCTATGCTTATATGACCGACCTCACTGGCAACTCCCTGCATTCCGAGCAGAAGATTATCATTCTCTACTATCCCCGAACCGACACCCTCACCTGCAAGAAAATAAGCAAGTGTATTCAGCGGTCTTCCGTGATTTCCGAACCACCATTCGGCAAGTGCACCGGCGTTTGCGTCCTGCTCGATGAACAACGGTTTATTGAATTCATTCTTGAACTCATCTATAAAGTTAATGTCATGCCACTTCGGCATGCTCGTTACCATCGCTATCCGTCCTTCTTCCCTTATGTAAGGTCCCGGGAGCGCCAGCCCTATGGCCACTACATTTTTGTACTTCTTCAAAGTCTCATGTATCTGATCCTTCATGTCAGTGAGAACTTCTCTTGTATCCTGTTCAAGTTCAAACTCTGTCTCACGCATCGTGTAGAGTTTTCCTGAAATATCGAATACCCCTACCGCGAACATGTGTCTTGAGAATTTGACTCCTATAACCTGCTTTTCCTCGGCATTGAGTCTTAATCCTATCGATCTTCTGTTTCCGTTTCCTTTGATCGTGCCGACCTCGGATACTATACCCATTTCGATCAGCACTGCCGTGATCTTGGTTATCGATGCCTGAGTCAGCCCCGTTATCTTGGCTATCTCAGCTCTTGAACAGACATCTCTTTGCTGAAGTATCTTAACTATCGCAGACCTGTTCATTTCGGTAAGATCACTGTTGTTACTGCCTACAGCACTCTTGTTTGTCATTACTCTTGTCCCCGCTTTTCTTGAGAGCCACGCCATTCAAAGTCCACTTCGTCCCTCGCCGGGCGGCACCAACGACTAACGTCGTAGGTATGGGGCGTGGCCTACGTGCTGCAAAGTTTTCATAGAAAACTTTACACCACCTTTCGAAAATCACTTTTCGGAGTTAATTACTTAACTCTGTTAATACATTAACGCCGTTGTGATTTTGTGTCAACAGATTCTTCCCAAAAAAACGATTCTTGTTTGGGTTGCACAAAAATGTATTTGCGATATTTGGCACTTCAAACAAAAAATAACCCCCGGCTGTATTGCCGGAGGTTTGCCTCTTGGTATTCTCTATTGTTTGTCTTCATATACGAAGCTAAGCGGTACCGTGTATGGATATCCTAAACTATCCTGAGCAGGTCAGCAAACTCATTGATCGTATGATCGGGGGATTGGGCGGTCCCGAATCCGAATGCAGCATGTATAAACGCAACGCCTGCCTTTCTGCTTGCGATCTCATCCTTTTCAATATCCCCAACGTATACAGGGTTATTCATATTGTTCCTGTCGGCAACAAGCCTTATATTTTCAGCCTTGAGCATTCCCGTATCTCCCGGACACACATGGTCGATTATGAAAGGTTCTATACCCGTCTTCTTCATAACAAGCTCTATATATCCGCTCTGGCAGTTGCTGACTATCGCAACTTTATGATTTTTTGAAAGCTTCTCAATTGTGTCCTTCATACCCGGATAAACATTGCCGCCCTTTTCCTCCAGATAAGAGAACTCATATTTGCTGCATAAAGGTTCAAACACCTCTATCTCTTCATCAGATACTTCCGGAATGATGTTTCTGAATATTTCATCCATCGGAAGTCCGAACAGTCCTCTCAGGTCCTGCGCCGTAACGCTCTTGTCATATCCTCTCTCGCGAAGTGCTCTGTTCCATGCATCCTTCACAACCTCCGTCGAATCCCAGAGTGTTCCGTCTATATCAAGTATTATTCCGTCGTACATATCAATTATCCCTTCCTGCCGTATCTTTATCGTCCGTGTCACTTTCCATATTTGCAAGAGCCTTATATGTAAGAGTATAAAGCGTCTGAAACTCCTCTGCCGTAAGACCCATGCGGCCGGCGATACACGAAGGTATCTTGACAGCTTCCTCCTTAAGAGCGCTACCCTTATCCGTTATCGACAGCAGAAGGAGTCTCTCATCATGTGGATCCCGCTGTCTTGTAATGTAGCCCGCCGACTCAAGTCTCTTCAGGACCGGGGTAAGCGTTCCGTAATCAAGGTGCACATATTCCGCAAGCTCCCTTGACGATACACTCTCATGCTCCCACATTACCATCATGACGATATACTGCGTATATGTAAGCCCGAGTTTCTTCAGATGCGGACCGTACTGGCTGACCAGCTCCTTGGAGCACGCATAGAGCGGAAAGCATACCTGATTGTTAAGTTTTATTGATTCGTATTTGTCTGTCTTGCTCATTTGATTTTGCCCTTTTTACTTTTGCTAAAGCGAGTATCTCATAAAACTGCTGCCTCGTCAAGAGACAGCGTTCAAACTACGATATCCGCTATTTTGCATCCTGCTACGGCAATCAGGTCTTCCGGGGAAAGCTCTATCTGATACCCAACCTTACCGGCACTGACAAATACTTTATCAAAGCCTGCTGACGTTTCATGGATAAAGGTGGGAAACTGCTTCTTCATGCCTATGGGAGAGCATCCGCCGTGTACATAACCTGTTAGCGGCAGCAGTTCCTTCTGTTTTATCATGCTGACCGCCTTTTCACCTGATGCTTTTGCGGCCTTCTTGAGATCTAGTTCCTCCTTCACAGGCACAACAAAAACGTAGTAAGCTCCGCTTTTTCCCTGGGTGACCAGGGTTTTGAACACTTTAGCGGAATCCTCGCCGAGAATCGCTGCGATCTCTTCACCGGTCATTGTCGCATCAGGCTTGTATGTATGGCTCTCATAAGGTATCTTCTTCCCGTCCAGAACCCTCATTACATTGGTTTTTTCTTCTTTTTTCATTTACCGAATTCCGTATCCTTCTTCAAATATCTATAAACCTAACGGAGCGATGCTCCTGCCCAGTATCCCGTTCATATGTGCGATGGCAGTGCCGTAATTCGTAAAGGAAACTCCGCTCTCCTGTGCTGCGATCATGCGGTTTCTGACTTCATTGTCATTTAGCATACAGGCACCGCAGTGAATGATAAGGTCAAAATCATGCAGATCATCCGGATAGCCATGTCCCGAGGTGAATGTCATCTCAAGGTCCCTGCCTGTATATTTTTTCAGCCATGCGGGAAGCTTCACTGTACCGATATCTTCACACTGTCTGTGATGCGTACAGCCTTCCGCAATAAGTATCTTCGCATGATCACGCAGCCGATCTATTGCCTTCGCTCCCTCCACTGCTTCCTCTAAAAATCCTTTATAACGTGCCATCAGTACAGAAAAAGAAGTCAGCGGTATCCTGTCGGGAACCATCTTCATGACCTTTCCGAAAGCCTGGGAATCAGTAATTACCAGCGAAGGGTCCTCTTTGAGCCGGGAAAGTGTTCCCGAAAGCTCCTCCACGGATGTGACCATACTTACGGCATCCGCATCAAGTATATCCCTTATCGCCTGCTGCTGCGGCAGTATCAGCCTGCCCTTCGGGGCAGATGTGTCGATGGGGATGACGAGAACTACCGTGTCCCCTTTGCTAATAAGATCCGCAACAAGCCTTACCTGCTTTGTTCCGCTCTTAACCGCTCCGGCGATCGCCTCCTTGAGTGCTTCAACACCTTCACCGCTTTTTGCCGAAACAGGTATTACCGGAAATCCCCCAAAAGTGCCGGTCAAACTATCCCCGGCACCGACAGATTCTGCACCAATGTCTGTTTTATTTCTTGCAATAATGCATGGGATCTGCCTTGTTTTGATCAGGTCAAGAAGTTCTGTCTCCGAAGAATCGAGTGTCTTACCTTCTATGACCAGCACGGCAATATCACAGGTTGCCAGCACTTCTTTTGTCCGGCCGACCCTGAGTTCGCCAAGCATCCCTTCATCATCATATCCCGGAGTATCAATTATTGTGACCGGACCTAACGGAAGAAGTTCCATGCTTTTTCTGACAGGATCCGTCGTCGTGCCTTTGATCTCGCTTACAAGTGAAACCTGCTGATTCGTGATCCTGTTGACAAGACTACTTTTCCCGGCATTTCTTAATCCGAAAAAACCTATATGTGTTCTTTCCGCCATCGGCGTATCATTCAATCCCATGATTTTTCCCCGTTAAAAGTGAAAATCCCTCTCACCGTCTACGATCTTGACAAGCCTGTCCCGTACAATATCGCGTACCTGCTCCTTCGGTATCGTTTCTATCTCTCTTTCGATCACTTCTTCGCCGATCCGCCTGGTATCCTCCGATGCATAGTCGATCAAAAACTCCTTCAGCGTCATAAGTGCATTCGGATGGCAGCAGTTCTGTATCTGTCCCGATTTACACAATTCCATGAAGCGGTCTCCTGTCCTTCCTTCACGGTAGCATGCCGTGCAGAACGAAGGGATATAGCCGGCTCTCATCAGCCAGTTCACAACTTCATCAAGCGTTCTGTTGTCGGATACGTCAAACTGTTCCGTATCATGAGGGCGCTCTTCCTCCGCGTATCCTCCGACTGAAGTTCTCGATCCGCCGCTGATCTGGCTGACACCGAGACGTATTATCTTCTCCCTTACTTCCGGAGTCTCTCTTGTGGAGATGATCATTCCTGTATAAGGTACGGCAATCCTTATGCAGGCTGCGATCTTGCAGAACATATCATCACTTAAGGAATTGTCAAAATCATCCGGATCAATATCATCGGCAGGCTTCACCCTCGGTACACTTATCGTATGCGGTCCGACACCGTGAACAGCTTCCAGATGTTCCGCATGCATAAGGAGTCCCGCAAATTCATAGGCATAATTATCAAGTCCAAACAGCACGCCGACCCCCACATCATCAATGCCGCCTTCCATGGCACGATCCATGGCTTCCGTATGATACGCATAATCATGTTTCGGGCCTGTAGGATGTAATATCTCATACTGCTCTTTATTGTATGTCTCCTGAAACAGGATGTAAGTGCCGATTCCCGCATCTTTGAGCTTCCTGTAGTTCTCGACAGTCGTGGCTGCAATATTGACGTTGACCCTGCGGATTGCACCGTTCTTGTGCTTGATCGAATAGATTGTCTTAATGCATTCAAGAATATACTCGATAGGGTTGTTTACCGGGTCCTCACCGGCTTCTATGGCAAGCCTCTTGTGTCCCATATCCTGCAGGGCGATGACCTCTCTTGCCACCTCTTCCTGTGTCAGTTTCTTCCTCGGGATGTGCTTGTTCTTCATATGGTATGGACAGTACAAACAGCCGTTTACGCAGTAATTGGACAGATAGAGTGGGGCAAACAGCACAATACGGTTCCCGTAAAAATCCTTTTTTATCTGCTCCGCAAGATCATAGATTTCCTTTATCTTTCCTTCATCCTCGCAGGCAAGCAGAACGCTTGCATCGCGATGACTCAAACCTTTGCGCTTTTTGGCCTTCTCTATTATTTCATCAACAAGAGCAAGATCGTTCTTATGTTCTTCGGCATACTTCACAGTCTCCCTGATCTCTTCGTCATTGATGAACTCCTCGGCCTTCATTGACCTTACATCATACTTCATTTATAATTCCTCACTTTCTATCTTGAGAGCCACACCGTTCCCGGTTCTATGCTCTTTTTAAACACAATCCTTATGGTCTCCCCTATCTGTCACAATTTCATACCCGATCTTTCTGACGCGCCCTTTTAAGCATTCAATACACTGTGCTGCCTCCTCACCGGTGCATATCTTATTGTCATACAACAGGTATTTTCCTCTTACATTTACAGGCGACAGGTTCGGCATCAGCACATTTGCACCGCTCAATATCCCTTTCTCGCGTCCCATTGGATCAATTGTTCCCAGTGCTGTTGTAGCCGGAAGCAGAACATCAGGAAGCGTCAGCCGGATAATAGAGAGCAAAAACAGCGTAAGTTCCGCGCTTCCGGAAGGCTTGTTGCCAAAGGGCGTGTCCTGATGCGGGATAAAAGGGCCTATCCCGACCATCTCAGGTTTAAGTTCCTTTAAGAATATCAACTCGTCCGCCAGGTCTTCTTCCGTCTGTCCGGGCGAGCCAACCATAAATCCTGCCCCGGTCTGAAATCCCAGTTCCTTGAGATTCCTTAAGCACTGCATTCTGTTATCCCAGCTCATATTATCGGGGTGTAACATCCCATAATGCTCACGGTTTACTGTCTCATGCCGCAGCAGGTAACGGTCCGCACCCGCATCCCTCAGCTTACGGTAACTCTCATACGATCTTTCTCCGACAGAGAGCGTTACTGCACAGTCCGGATGCCGCCCCTTAATCTCTCTTACGATCCCGGCGAGGATCTCATCACTGTAATACGGATCCTCTCCTCCCTGAAGCACAAAGGTTCGAAAGCCCAGCTCATATCCGCTGTCCGAACACCCGATTATTTCTTCAGGTGTCAGACGGTATCTGTCAGCCCTATCGTTTCCTGCACGGATTCCGCAGTAATAACAGTTATTCCTGCAGTAATTCGTAAATTCTATCAGTCCGCGGATGTATATCTTCTTCCCGTATATCCCATCGCGCACCGAGCCTGCAAGTTCCGCAGCCATATCCCGTACTTCATCGCGATTTTTAATCAGATGCAGATATTCATCGCGACTAAGAATGGTTTCCGTTTTCAGTTTGTCTATAAGCTCAGCGGTATTATACATTGCTAAATGCTGCTTTCGAAGAAACGCCGTCTAACTTCCCGATCTGCCCGCAAAGGGTATTGATCTCGTTTTGTTCCGCATCAATAACAACCGTGATACAGCTGATGTTCTTCTTCTCGTAGGGCAGTCCCATCCGTCCAATGATTTTCTCCCTGTGCTGTGTCAGAATATCGTTCAGTTTGCCCACACTGTCCGGGTTCTCGACGATAATACCGATCACGGCAACACGTGTATCCGTCTGTCCCATTTAGTCCTCCCTATCTGATCATTTTCATACATAACATCTTCAGATATCGCAGAAAAAAAGCCGTGCGAAAGCACGGCAAAAATCAAATGTTTCATGTTCGCACTTTCGGTCAGATCACATCTTTCCGTCAGATTGAGTGTATTGTAATCCTCGCCGGAATATCTGTCAACACCGGCGTTTTGAAGTTTGGGAAGGGTATTTAATCCCCCAGAGCGGTATAACCCATAAGGGACTCATCCACCGCGGCAGCCGCCGCTCTTCCTTCCGCTATTGCGCGTACAACAAGAGACTGCCCTATATGCATGTCGCCTGCGGTAAACACCTTTTCGCGACTCGTCTCATATCCGGCGGTATCTGTCATAAAGCTGTCAACATTTGTCGCTACGTTACCCCTTGCTGTCACATCAACCTTAAAGGCATCCGTAACATATTCTTCACTTCCTAAGAATCCCGCCGCAATAAGCACAAGATCAGCCGGAATAATCCTCTCGCTGCCTTCTACATGCTCAAACGAAACCCTTCCGTCTTCATTTGTCTTCTTTTCGAGTTTAACTGTTCTGACTCCCGTGAGGTTACCGCCATCATCTCTTATGAATTCGGATACGGTTGTCGAGTATATTCTCGGGTCTTTTCCGAACACAGTGATCGCTTCTTCCTGGCCGTAATCGGTTTTCAGAACCTTCGGCCATTCAGGCCATGGATTTGAAGCCGCCCTCTCTTCCGGTGCCGGAGGCATCATTTCGAGTTGTGTAACGCTTGCAGCCCGAAGCCTTATGCTTGTTCCGACACAATCATTTCCCGTATCGCCGCCACCGATAACTATAACGTTTTTACCTGCAAGACTACCAAAGGAAAAATCATTTGCGGCAATTACCGTCTCATAGTCATAGTCATTATCCATTATCCTTTTGCTTACTTCCCTTAAGAATTCCACCGCAAACATTATGCCGCTCCCGTCTCTTCCGGGGGAAGCGATATCACGGGGTCTGGATGCTCCGCAGCATAGAACCACTCTGTCATATTTTTCACACAGCTCCTCCGCCGCAATGTTGTCACCGACGTTTGCGTTGCATATAAATGTTATTCCGCTCTCTTTCATTACTTCAATCCTGCGGTCCACTATCCTCTTATCAAGCTTCATATTAGGTATGCCGTAGCGAAGGAGTCCGCCCGGTCTGTCAAATCTCTCATAAACAGTGACTTTGTGTCCCCGCATATTAAGAAGCTGCGCGCAGGCAAGTCCTGAAGGTCCGCTTCCTACAACAGCCACTGTTTTGCCGCTTCTGACCTTAGGCTCACTGTTATCCACAAGTCCGTGGGAGAAAGCAAATTCTATAATGTCCCTCTCGTTGTCCTTCGTGGTAACACTCTCTTTGATATGCCCACAGGTACAAGCAGCCTCACACAGTGCCGGGCATACCCGTGCCGTAAACTCCGGAAAGCTGTGGGTCTTGGCAAGTCTTAAGTATGCCTGCTCAAAATTACCCCTGTATACGAGTTCATTTGTCTCGGGCACAAGATTGTGAAGAGGACATCCCGACATCATACCCGATATCATTACACCGGCCTGGCAAAAGGGCACCCCGCATTCCATGCATCTTGCAGCCTGCTGCCTTCTTGTCTCAACGGGCAGCGGCAGATGAAACTCATCGAAATTCTTTATTCTCTCTTCGGGAGGTATACAAATGTTTTCACGCCTGTCAAATTCTTCAAAACCGCCTGTTTTACCCATATCATCACCTCCTGACATCTTCCGAAGAGATTATCTTCTTATATTCTTCCGGTATTATTTTCTTAAACTTCGGCAAAAAACCGTCAAAATCATCAAGTATTGCTTTGGCCTTCTTTGAACCGGTGTATTTTTGATGATTTTGTAGAAGCGTTTTGATCACACTCCTGTCACCTTCACTTTCGACATTTTCCATAAGAACAAGCTCTTTGTTAAGATTCCTGTACAGAGTATTATGCTCATCAAGTACATAGGCAACACCGCCGCTCATACCTGCAGCGAAGTTTTTGCCGACACTGCCTAGAATAAGCGCAACACCGCCTGTCATATATTCACATCCGTGTTCTCCGACACCTTCCACAACACTCTTTGCTCCGGAATTACGCACACAGAATCTCTCTCCCGCAAGGCCCGCGATATAAGTTTCTCCGCTTGTAGCCCCGTACAGGGCAACATTACCGATAATTATATTGTTTTCGGCGTCGTACGCAGCCTCTTCCGGTGCCTTTACAATGAGCTTTCCTCCCGACAATCCCTTACCGAAATAATCATTTGCCTCCCCGGTAAGTTCTATTGTCTCTCCCCTGGGGATAAAGGCTCCAAAGCTCTGTCCGCCCGCTCCGCGGCATATGATCTTAACGGAATCTTCCGGAAGACCCTCATGGTGAATTCTTGTAATATATGCTCCTATCATAGTCCCGAATGTTCTGTCGGTATTTATTACATCACATGTAACTTCCACCGTTTCATTATTCTCAACAGCTTTTCTGATACCGTTCTTCCCGGACAGAAGTCTGTAGTCTTTTCTCTTCGACAGCCCGAAATCATAGGATTTCTTCTTATCATACCCGGCTCCAAGGGGAAGTACCTGGGGCAAAATCCCGGAAGTATCTATTATGGCTCCCTCTTTTTGAACCGCCTCCTTTACTCTAAGCAGGTCGTATCTTCCCACAAGCTCATCGATACTCCTTACCCCGAGTTTTGCCATATATTCCCGAAGCTCTTCGGCTATGAACATCATGAATCGCTCTACATACTCGGGTTTTCCCGCAAAGTTTTTGCGAAGTTCGGGATTCTGGGTGGCTATTCCCATAGGGCATGTATCAAGGTTGCAGACTCTCATCATAACGCAGCCGAGAGTTACAAGAGGTGCTGTTGCAAATCCGAACTCCTCAGCTCCTAAAATCGCAGCGATCGCAACATCTCTACCGCTCATAAGCTTGCCGTCGCACTCTAACACAACCATATCCCGCAGACCGTTCATCGTAAGTGTCTGATGGGCTTCAGCCACACCGAGCTCCCACGGAAGTCCTGCATTGTGTATAGAGCTTATGGGGGCAGCACCGGTTCCGCCGTCATATCCCGATATCAGAACAACCTGGGCTCCTGCCTTGGCTACACCAGCAGCTATGGTTCCTACACCCGCCTCGGACACAAGCTTAACCGATATACGTGCCTTGTCGTTTGCACATTTAAGGTCATATATAAGCTGGGCAAGATCCTCAATGGAGTATATATCATGATGGGGCGGAGGGGAGATAAGACTGACACCCGGAGTGGAATGCCTTGTCTTGGCAATCCACGGGTATACCTTCCTGCCGGGGAGATGGCCGCCCTCACCGGGCTTTGCACCCTGTGCCATCTTAATCTGTATCTCTTTTGCACTTATGAGGTACCTTGACGTAACTCCGAATCTTCCCGATGCAACCTGTTTTATTGCAGAGTTCCTGTCATTCTTGCTCCCGGCACTCTCAAGCCTCTCATCACTTTCACCGCCTTCTCCGCTGTTTGATTTTCCGCCCAGGCGGTTCATGGCTATGGCAAGTGCCTCATGAGCTTCCTCGGATATGGAGCCGTATGACATGGCTCCGGTCTTGAAGCGCTTTACTATCCTGTCGGCACTTTCCACTTCCGAAATATCAATGGGCTTTTTGGCAAAGTTAAAATCAAGCACACTCCTGATACTGCCGCTCTCTTCCCTGTCCACCATTGAAGTGTACTTTAGGAATTTATCGTAATCATTCTCACGGGTTGCCGCCTGAAGCATATGTATAGTCTCGGGGTTGTACCTGTGATGCTCACCACCCGAACGGGCCTTATGCATTCCGGCAGAATCCGGGGAAAGGTCAACGGTAAGGTCTAAGGGATCAAATGCCTTCGAATGCTGCCTGTCAGCGGCCTTTGCAATATCATTAATATCTATTCCGCCGATCCTTGATACAGTCTTGGTAAAATATCTGTCAATGACAGGCTGCGAAATACCTATCGCTTCGAATATCCTGCTTCCCTGATATGACTGTATCGTTGAAATGCCCATCTTGGACGCTATCTTGACTATTCCGTTAAGAACCGCCTTGTCGTAATCGGAAACAGCGGCATAATAATCCTTGTCGAGTATCCCGTCATCTATAAGTTCCTTAATTGTTGCATGCGCAACATACGGATTGACCGCACACGCACCGAATCCCAGGAGCGTAGCGAAATGATGCACGTCCCTTGGCTCTCCGGTTTCGAGAATAAGTGACATTGCCATGCATTTTTTCGTATTTACGAGATAGTTATGAACCGCAGAAACACACAGAAGAGACGGTATGGCAACATGGTTTTCGTCAATACCGCGATCCGACAGTATTAGTATATTCGCGCCATTCCTGTAGGCTCTGTCAACATTCATAAACAGATTATCTATTGCCCTCTCAAGAGGAGTGCCCTTGTAGTAAAGCGTCGATACACGGCCTACACTGAATCCTCTCCTGTCCAGATGTGCTATCTTCATAAGGTCAAGATCCGACAATATGGGATTGTTGATCCTAAGAACGTTGCAATTGGACGCGTCTTCCAACAGAATATTGCCGGATCTTCCGGCGTATACGCATGTTGCTGTAACAATACGCTCCCTTGCGGCATCTATAGGAGGATTGGTTACCTGTGCAAACAACTGCTTGAAATAGTCAAACAGCGGTCTGTACTTTTTGGACAAAACGGCAAGCGGCGTGTCAACTCCCATTGCACCAATCTGTTCACTGCCGTTAAGTGCCATGGAGTATATTCTCTCCCGGCACTCTTCATATGTGTATCCGAATGATTTTTGAAGTCTTAAAAGGTCTGTACCGGAAACATCGGGAACAGATTCGTTTGGAACCTTGAGTTCGGTAAGTCTTACAAGATTCTGATCAAGCCACTCGCCGTATGGAGCACGGCCTGCATATCTGTCCTTGATCTCCCGGTCACTGTATATCTTCCCAGTCTTCGTATCGGCAAGAATGATCTTACCTGGATGAAGGCTGCCTTTCCTGACTATATGTGCCTCATCGATCGGCAGAACGCCTGCTTCGGATGACAATATCAGCCTTCCGTCATCACATATCACATATCTTGAGGGGCGCAGACCGTTCCTGTCCAAAATTGCGGCCATAATGTCACCGTCTGAAAACATTATTGATGCGGGGCCGTCCCATGGTTCCATCATCGTTGCGTAGTACTGATAGAAATCCCTCTCCTCCCTCGACAAGGTTTCGTTGTTCTCCCACGGTTCGGGAACAAGTATCATAGCCGCAAGCACCGGATCCATTCCGCTCATGATCATAAATTCCATTGCGTTGTCAAGCATGGCGGAATCACTGCCTTCGGTATTTATAACCGGCATGATCTTGCTCATATCCTCGTCGGTAAAACACTCCGAACGTATTGTCTCCTCTCTTGCAAGCATCTTGTCGGCATTTCCCCGGATCGTATTTATCTCACCGTTATGGACGATAAATCTGTTCGGATGAGCCCGAAGCCAGCTCGGCGCTGTATTTGTGGAAAATCTGGAATGCACCATGGCAATAGCCGACCGGAATGCCTCATCCTGCAGATCAGCAAAATATGTTCTGAGCTGCCCGACAAGAAACATTCCCTTATAAACGATGGTTCTGCATGACAGTGACGCAACATATGTGCCTTCATTCGAGTGTTCAAACACCCGGCGTATAATATAGAGTTTTCGGTCGAACTCAAGATCACTCTTCATTTCCGGGCTGCGTCCTACAAATCCCTGCCAGATAGCCGGTGCACTCGATAATGCCCTCTCTCCCAAAACGCCGTTATCGACGGGAACCTTTCTCCATCCGAGAAAATCAAGACCTTCCTTATCAGTGATCACCTCGAACATCTTCATCGCCTGGCGCCTAGCAAGCTCACTTTGGCAAAAGAAGAACATTCCGACTCCGTATGAGCGCTCCTCCCCAAGACTTATACCGCTCTTTTTGCACTCTCTTACAAAGAATTCATGAGGAATCTGTGTAAGGATTCCCACACCGTCTCCGGTTTCTCCTTCAGCATCCTTTCCGGCCCGGTGTTCAAGCTTTTCGACTATAGAAAGAGCATCGCTTATTAGCGAATGGCTCTTTATCCCGTTAATATTGATTATCGCTCCGACACCGCAGTTGTCATGCTCAAATTCCTTCTCATACAATGTTCTCATCATGTCACCTCATTCTATCTTTTGATCTGCAACTTCCCATACTTAAGCCCGATTCTTCAAAGCGGCCTCAACAAGCCCCGTAAACAGAGGATGCGGCATATCCGGCCTGGACTTAAACTCCGGATGTGCCTGCGTTGCAACAAAAAAAGGATGGTCAGACAGTTCTACCATCTCTACTATTCTTCCATCAGGTGATAAACCTGATATCATCATTTTATTCCCGGTCAGAATATCCCTGTATTCGTTATTCACTTCATACCTGTGGCGGTGACGCTCACTTATATGTTCGGTTCCGTACAGTTCATATGCCTTGGATCCCTTTGCAAGCGTACATGGATATGCCCCAAGCCGCAGCGTACCTCCGATATCTTCAAGCTTTTCCTTGTCAGGCATAATATGTATCACAGGATCAGGGGTGTCGGCGCAAAACTCGGCAGAATCGGCATCTTTAATACCACATACATTTCTTGCGAATTCTATGATGGCAAGCTGCATTCCGAGACATATACCAAGGAACGGAATATTATTTTGCCTTGCATACTTTATTGAACTTATCTTCCCCTTTATTCCCCTTCCGCCGAATCCTCCGGGTACAAGAACGGCATCGGCACCGGAGAGTATCTCCTTCACGTTTTCATCCGTAATGCTCTCCGAATCTGTCCATCTGATGTTAACTTCCGCCCTGTTTGCTATACCCGCATGACGGAGAGCTTCCGCAACGCTAAGATATGCATCATGAAGAGAAACGTATTTGCCGACGATGGCAACCGTTACTTTGCAAAGCGGATGTTTCTGATCGTCCACAAGCTTTCTCCACGCCATAAGATCCGGCTCCGGGCAGGGCAGAGCCAGCCGTGAGCACACAGCTGATGCAAGGTTTTCCTCTTCAAGCATTAGAGGTACTTCATACAGAGAAGCCGCATCAAGATTCTGAAGAACGTTTTCCTTGGAGACGTTACAGAATAATGCGATCTTCTCGCGAAGATTGTCCTCAAGAGGGTAATCCGACCTGCACACTATAATGTCAGGCCACAGCCCCATGCTCTGCATCGACCTTACGCTCATCTGTGTCGGCTTGGTTTTAAGCTCGCCCGAAGCCTTCAAATATGGAATGAGAGTAACATGTATGATAACGGAATTGTCTCTTCCGATATCAACCCTAAACTGCCTTATGGCTTCGAGAAACGGCTGGCTTTCTATATCCCCGACGGTTCCGCCGATCTCGATAATGGAAATCGTTTCCTCATCGGATGATTTTGCCTTGTAAAACCGTTCCTTTATTTCATTTGTAATATGCGGGATTACCTGTACCGTACCTCCGCCGTAATCACCGTGACGCTCCTTGTTGAGAACGCTCTGGTATATCTTGCCCGTCGTAACGTTTGAGTTACGGTCCAGAGATTCGTTTATGAATCTCTCATAGTGTCCGAGATCAAGATCCGTTTCGGTCCCGTCATCGGTAACAAATACTTCGCCGTGCTGTATCGGATTCATAGTTCCCGGATCGACGTTTATATAAGGATCGAACTTCTGCATCGTAACATGAAAACCTCTGGCCTTAAGAAGTCTTCCGAGAGATGCAGCCGTGATGCCTTTTCCCAGTCCCGATACAACTCCGCCCGTAACAAATACATACTTGACCATACCCGCACCTACTTTCCGGAATCGCCGTAGTTTGACAGTACTCTTGCCGAAGGGTCGTTAACATCGCATCCTTCCCATTCTCTGTTCGGCATCCAGAAATCCGCGATCATTTCTGACTGTCCGGGATAGTACTCTTCAAACAGCTCACGATATAAAAGCGATTCTTTCGTAAAAGGCCTTGCGTGATCGTATTTAGCGCTTAAGATCTCGAATTCTTCATCGGTGTATTTAGCTTCGGCGTACTCCTTCAGGTGATCTACCATTGAGTGTCCTACGGCATCGGAAAATGCGGCTTTCTCACGCATCAGTATTTCTTCCGGAAGGTAATCTCCCCGGAAAGCATTACGCAGCAGATACTTGCCTTTGTTGTATCTGTTAAGCTTCATTTCGGGATCTATACTCATGACGTAACGTACAAAATCAAGATCGCCGAAGGGTACTCTTGCTTCAAGCGAGTTAACCGAAATGCATCTGTCGGCACGAAGCACATCATACATATACAGTTCGCTTACCCTCTTAACAGCTTCTGCCTGGAATGCCGCCGCATCCGGGGCAAAATCGGTGTATTTGTATCCGAACAGCTCATCAGATATCTCTCCCGTAAGTATTACCCTTACATCGGTCTGCTCATGTATCGCCTTGCAGCAAAGGTACATACCGATCGAAGCCCTTATTGTCGTGATATCATAAGTTGCCAAAAGCTTAACTACGTCCGGAAGCGCCTTAATTACGTCTTCTTTCGTTATTATTACTTCGGTATGGTCCGAGTGAATGTAATCGGCAACCTGTTTTGCATATTTAAGATCTATGGCATCGGTGCTCATACCGATGGCAAATGTTTTAATAGGTTTACATAATATCTTTGCGGATACCGCGCATACAAGCGAAGAATCAAGTCCTCCTGACAGCAGAAATCCTATGGGCGCATCGGCGTCAAGACGCTTCCTGATCCCTTGGACAAGCTTGTCATGGATGTTACGGCATACAGTTTCGATATCATCCTTCACGTACTCTTTGACTTCGGTAATGTCACAGTATCTGACAAAATGCCCCATCCTGTAGTAATGCCCCGGAGGAAACGGCATAATCCTGCCTACCATCCCTTCAAGGTTTTTGGCTTCCGAAGCAAATACAATATCGCCAGCCTTTGTATACCCGTAAAACAGCGGTCTGATTCCGATGGGATCTCTTGCCGCAATTAGTGATTTTTCCCTTCCGTCATATATGATGCATGCAAACTCCGCATCGAGCTTTTTGAACATTTCACATCCGTATATTTCGTACATTGGAAGCAGTATTTCGCAGTCACTGTCGCTTTTGAACTCATAGTTATATTTGTCAATAAGCTCCTGTCTGATCTGTCGAAATCCGTACAGTTCCCCGTTACATACAGCATAATTTCCTCCAAGTTCAAAAGGCTGCATTCCTTCTTCATTAAGGCCCATTATCGACAGCCTTTGAAATCCCAGTGTTGCACCCTTAAGTTCGACTATCCTCTCCATATCGGGACCTCTTGAAACCGTCCTTTGAAGGTACGGTTTCAAGTCATCCCCGCGAAGGCTGCCGCCTTCAATTCCCATAACTACGCACATGTTACTCTTCCTCTCAGTTTTGCTTTTTTCGCTCAACCCTCGCCGGGTGGCATCCCGCACTTAGCGCGGGATATTCACCGCTCAGGCTGACTCGATCATAGATCGAGTCACTCCACATCCTGCAGTGCCGCGAAATCCTCTTCTCCGGTCCTGATCTTAACGACTTTCTCAACAGGATAAACAAATATCTTGCCGTCTCCGATGTGACCCGTATACAAAGTTTTCTTTGCGGCATCTATAACAGCCTGAACCGGTATCTTGCTAACAACAACTTCAACCTTAACTTTCGGCAGAAGCGTTGCATCGACTTCGACTCCGCGGTATTTCTCACCGCCACCTTTCTGGATGCCGCATCCCATTACGTTTGTAACCGTCATGCCCGTTACTCCCAGATCGTTCATGGCTTTTCTGAGGGCATCGTAACGTGACATTCTTGCAATGATGACTACCTTTGAAATACCCGTATCAGCAAAAGGTTTTACTACAGGGACGGCAGCGTCCTTAACAGTTTCGCTTGCCTCTTCGTATTCATCCGAACCGAGGCTTGTATTTTCGTTTACATCCATTGTCATGGTGTTTGATACATCCATAATGGAAAATCCCGAGTAAGCGCTTGTAAGACCGTGTTCGCACCTGTCAAGTCCCATGATCTCCTCTTCCTCGGTAACACGAAGACCATTGAACTTTTTGATTAGCGTATATGTGATGATAATCGTAACAACCGTCCAGAGAATAGTTACAAGCATTCCTCCAAGCTGTTTGCCGAGCTGGTAAAATCCTCCGCCGTAAAACAGTCCTTCACGTATTCCGGCTATTGCAAAGCCCGGTGCCGTATCCGTAGCAAACAGTCCTACCGCTATCGTTCCCCAAATACCGTTAAACATATGAACCGCAACGGCACCTACAGGGTCATCTACGTGGATAACGTTATCGCAAAACCATACTCCGAATACCACCAGAAGTCCTGCTACGAAGCCGATGATCGCCGATCCCGTACAATCCGTTACATCACATGGTGCAGTAATAGCAACCAGTCCCGCAAGGGAAGCATTAAGGCACATAGATACATCGGGTTTGCCGTATTTGATCCATGTAAAAATCATGCAGACTACGGTTGCGACTGCCGGTGCCACTGTTGTTGTTAAGAATACCGATCCAAGTGTCGGAACATCCGTTGCTGCTGCACCGTTGAATCCGTACCATCCAAGCCACAGGATAAATACACCGAGAGCGGCTATAACAAGGTTATGTCCGGGAAATGCGTTGATCTTAGTGATTTTTCCCTCTTTGTTCTTCTCAAACTTACCGATACGGGGACCTAACATCCATGCACCGATGAGAGCACAAATACCGCCAACCATATGAATGCAGTTAGAGCCTGCATAATCGTGGAATCCCCACTGAGCAAGGAATCCGCCGCCCCATGTCCAGTGTGCTTCTATCGGGTAGATGATTGCCGATATCACTGCAGAGTATATGCAGTAGGATGAAAATTTGGTTCTCTCTGCCATCGACCCCGAAACGATAGTTGCTGTAGTCGCACAGAACACAAGGTTAAAAACAAATGCAGAATAATCAAAGTTTCCGTAATTTGTCAGAACATCAAACGAGAACTTTCCGGCAAATCCGCCAAGCATGTTCTGACCGAGCATAAGCGATGCACCGCATACAAACCACATCACTGTTCCGATACAGAAGTCCATCAGGTTCTTCATTATGATGTTTCCCGAGTTCTTGGCTCTTGTAAATCCGGCCTCACACATTGCAAAGCCGGCCTGCATCCAGAACACAAGCGCGGCACCGATCAGAAACCACACTCCGTATACTTCACTGTTAATAGCTTCCAGTATTTCTTTTGTCATAATAATCACGCTCCTCAAATAAAATGAAGGGCGCTTCACTTACGTGAAACGCCCCATTGCGTCAAAAAAGGTCGCTCGGACATTTAAATCGACTTCGTCGATAGGTCCTCGCGGTGTAGACAGGTTCCTCCCACTTCGTGGGTCCCTCCTATCAACATTAAACATAAAAAAGTATTTCTTCATATGTCGGATACGGCAGGTATCCTTCCGGAATCAGCGGTTCCGCTTCATCCGCGTACTTTCTTATCTCATCCATATCGGAAAGTACCGTGTCATGGTAGAACTTTGCCTGTTCGATATCCGGCTCCATTGCCTCAGCCTTATCGATATCATCCGACAGCTTCCCGGTTGCCTCTACAACCGATGAATAGTAACCGGTAAGTTTACCAATAAGATCCTTTTGGATGTCAACCGCTCCCGTAACTCCCAGCTCCTGTCTTGATAATGCTGATTGTGTAACATCATCGATGTAATCCATAAGAGCCGGTGCAAACTGCTTTTGTATCATATCCTTCAGAGTAAGAGCCTCGATGTGAACAGTCTTCGTATAGTTCTCGATTCTTATCTCATACCTTGATTCCATCTCAGAATCGGAATAGATACCGTGTTTTATGAACATCTTCCTGTTCTTGTCGGCGATAAGCGCCCCCATTGCATCGGGTGTTGACTTGAGATTGTATAAACCTCTCCTTTTTGCTTCTTCAACCCATTCATCGGTATACCCGTTTCCGTTGAATATGATCCTCTTATGCTTGATTATCGTATCCTTTACAAGCTTTCGTGCCGCCTCATCCATCTTAGCGGGTTCGGTATCCTTTAGCTGTTCATAGAAGATGCTAAGCGATTCCGCAACAGCCGTATTAAGCATTATATTCGGTCCCGCTATCGATACCGACGAGCCGAGTGATCTGAACTCGAACTTATTCCCTGTAAATGCAAAGGGTGAGGTTCTGTTCCTGTCTGTCGAATCCTTGGCAAAATGCGGCAGAACTTTTGCTCCGGTCTCCATTTGAACTTTCTCGACCTTACCGAAATACTCATCCTTTTCGATAGCTTCGATCACGGCCGTAAGTTCGTCTCCGAGAAACATTGATATGATCGCCGGAGGTGCTTCGTTTGCCCCAAGCCTGTGATCGTTTCCGGCACTTGCTACCGAGAGTCTTAAAAGATCCGCATAATCGTCAACCGCCTGTATAACTGCCGAGAGAAAGATCAGAAATACCGTATTTTCTCCGGGAGTCTTACCGGGATTAAGCAGATTCTCTCCGGTATTTGTTGTAAGCGACCAGTTGTTGTGTTTACCTGATCCGTTTATCCCCGCGAAAGGCTTCTCATGAAGCAGGCAGGCAAATCCATGCTTCTCTGCCACTCTCTTCATTATCTCCATCGTAAGCTGGTTATGATCAACCGCCACGTTGGTAGTATCAAAGATCGGAGCCAGTTCATGCTGGCAGGGAGCCACCTCGTTATGCTTTGTCTTGGCCGGAATTCCAAGCTTCCACAGTTCCCTGTCCAGCTCATGCATATATGCCGCAACCCTTGTGCGAAGATTTCCGAAATAGTGATCGTCCATCTCCTGACCTTTCGGTGCAGGTGCTCCGAGAAGAGTTCTTCCGGTAAAGATCAGATCCTTTCTCTTCTTGTAATCCTCAAGATCGATAAGGAAGTATTCCTGCTCCGGTCCGACTGTTGTAAGCACATTTGTAACTTCCGTCCTGCCAAAAAGGTGAAGCACCTTCACCGCTTCGCGGCTTATGGCATCCATTGAGCGAAGCAGCGGTGTTTTCTTGTCCAGTGCTTCTCCGCTGTATGAGCAGAACGCCGTCGGTATATAGAGTGTTCCGTCCTTGATAAATGCAGGGCTTGTAGGGTCCCAGGCCGTATAGCCTCTCGCTTCAAATGTTGCTCTTATACCGCCTGACGGAAAACTTGATGCATCGGGCTCACCCTTTACAAGTTCCTTACCCGAGAAGTCCATTATGACCTCCCCCTTATCTACCGGGCAAATGAAGCTGTCATGCTTTTCCGCCGTATAGCCTGTCATCGGCTGGAACCAGTGGGTAAAATGTGTTGCTCCCATCTCCACCGCCCACTCCTTCATAGCAACGGCAACAGCGTTGGCAACGTCAAGCTCTAAGTGCGTATTATTATCGATCGTCTTCCTCAGTGCTTTGTACATGTCCTTCGGAAGCTTTTCTCTCATGATCTTATCTGAAAATACAAGGCTTCCGAAAAGTTCAGGGATTGATTGTTCCATAATATTTTGTCCTCCTTCTTTTCTTGCGGCTGTCGGATTCGCGATCTCCGAAAGCCTTTTGATCCTTGTGCCTCGGCAAAAGAAAAAGGCGCCTCGGACTTGCGTCCAAAGCACCTTTGCTCTTTATGTTTAAAAAATATAAACCTGCATTTTTGATTTGTCAACACCTTATTTTTAAAAATTTCATTTTGAATTTTATTTAGAGGTGACCGGATACCTTCCGTCAAAACATGCTTTGCAAAGCGAAAGATCACCTGTCATACGGTCAAGGTCTTCTATGCACAAATACTCCAGTGAATCCGCTCCTATCTGTTTTCTTATCTCTTCCTTCGTATGACCGCTTGCTATAAGCTCCGAGTTATCCGGAACATCAGTACCGTAATAGCATGGATGTAAAAAAGGCGGGGATGATATCCGCACATGTACCTCCTTTGCACCGAACTTTCGCATCTCGTTTATGAGATTTGCAAGGGTCGTACCTCTTACAATAGAGTCATCGATAAGGACTACCCTCTTGTCCTTTACAACGTCCCCTATAACACGGAGTTTGATCATTACTGCGCTTGCGCGCTCCTCCTGCGTCGGCTTGATAAATGTCCTACCCACATAGCTGTTCTTGGCAAATGCAAGCTTAAACGGGATGCCCGAATACTCCGCAAAACCGGCTGCGGCCGCAAGTCCCGAATCAGGCACTCCCGTCACCACATCCGCATCAGCCGGAAAACGTGCGGCAAGTGATTTTCCCCCTTCAATGCGCGCATCATAAACGCTTATACCATCGATCACAGAGTCCAGTCTTGAAAAATATATGTATTCAAACACACAATGCGCCTCTCTTTCCGAGTGCATTATGATTTTTGATGACACGCCTTCTTCCGTGATCGTTACCATTTCCCCCGGTCTGACATCCCTGACGTAATCGGCGCCGACCGCATGAAGCGCACTGCTTTCCGAAGCGCAGACATATACTCCGTTAACGCTTCCGAGGCACAGGGGCTTCAGGCCCCACGGATCGCGTATACACAGGAGCTTTCTGGGACTTAATACCAGCAGGGCAAACCCGCCTTTTAAGAGCTTGCTGACGTTTTCGACTGCCTCCTCGATAGATGGCGTATGCATCCTCTCTTCCGCTATCTTGTATGCAATGACCTCCGAGTCGGAATTGCCGGTAAAAGCCGCCCCTTCTGCCAGAAGCTCATCCCTTATTTCGCCTATGTTTATGATGTTCCCGTTATGTGCAAGGGCAACCGTTCCCTTTGCGTAATTGATAAATACAGGCTGCGCATTTTCTCTTGTGCTGTCTCCGGAAGTAGAGTATCTGACGTGACCTATACCGATATTTCCTCTAAGCTTTCCAAGAGTCTTCGGTTCAAACACCTCGCTTACAAGTCCCATATCCTTGTGTGCGCAGATGTTTCCTATCGGTCCGCATGTATCGCATACCGCTATGCCGCAGGACTCCTGCCCCCTGTGCTGCAGAGCCGTAAGCCCGTAGTATATATACTTTGCGGCATCTATATTATCGCGGCTGTATACCCCGAACACGCCGCATTCTTCGTGGATATTATCCATGCAAACCTCCGCTGTAACAGCAAACCATAAACTCACACCCGGTCATATCGTGGAGACTTTGATCGTCAGTTCCTCAAGTACGTCAAGCAGCACCCTTACCGTATCAAGAGAAGTAAATATCGTAACGTTATTTTCGATGGCACAGCGCCTTATTGCGGCACCGTCCTCATAATGGATGCCGGAGAGAACCGCACGGCTGTTGATAACATACGCAACATTTCCCGAGCGGATCGCATCGAGTATCTCTTCGCTTCCCTCGGACAGCTTCTTCCGGATACGTGTCTTAACGCCGTAATCCTTGAGGTATTTCCCCGTAAGGGAAGTTGCCTCGATATTAAATCCCATATCGTAAAATCGCTTGATAAGCGGCATACCTTCAATCTTATCTTCATCGGCAAGCGAGACAATCACAGTTCCGTAATTTCTGATCTTAAGTCCCGATGCGATAAGAGCCTTATACATTGCTCTATGAAGCTTGTCGTCGTATCCTATCGCCTCACCTGTTGACTTCATCTCAGGCGACAGATATGAGTCCATTCCTTTAAGCTTCGAGAAGGAAAAAGCGGGGACTTTAACACACCAGCGTTTGCTCTCATCAGGATAAATAGAGAAGATTCCCTGCTCTTTTAAGCTGATACCGAGGATGCACTTCGTCGCGATATCTGCAAGAGAATACCCCGTTGCCTTTGACAAAAAAGGCACTGTTCTGGATGATCTGGGGTTAACCTCGATTATATAAACGCTGTCGCTTTCATCAACAATGAACTGGATATTAAAGAGTCCGACTATACCGATTCCGAGCCCAAGCTTCTTCGTATATTCCAGTATCGTGCCTTTGACACTGTCGGAAAGAGAGAAGGGCGGATACACACTTATGGAGTCTCCGGAATGCACGCCTGTACGCTCCACAAGCTCCATTATTCCCGGAACGAATACATCCACTCCGTCACAGACGGCATCTACCTCCACTTCCTTGCCCTTAATATATTTATCAACAAGTACCGGTTTATCCTCGTCTATCTCGACGGCGGTTTTGAGATAGTGTCTCATCTCCTCTTCTTTTGACACTATCTGCATAGCCCTGCCGCCGAGTACAAAACTGGGGCGTACAAGCACCGGATACCCGATATCCTTTGCCGCATTTACCCCTTCCTCAATATCCGTTACCGCAACACCCTTTGGCTGCGGAATAGACAGGTCAAGCAGAACCTTCTCGAATGCATCCCTGTTCTCTGCCCGCTCTATGGCATCGCACCCGGTTCCTATGATTTTGACCCCGTATTCCATCAAAGGTTCCGCAAGATTGATAGCAGTCTGGCCGCCAAGTATGGCAATGACACCGTCGGGCTGTTCCATTTCGATTATGTTGACAACATCCTCTGTACACAAAGGCTCAAAATACAGTTTATCTGATGTAGTATAATCCGTTGAAACAGTCTCCGGATTATTGTTGATTATTATTGCCTCATAACCCATCTCGCGAATAGTAGTAACGGCATGAACAGTCGAATAATCAAACTCCACTCCCTGGCCTATACGTATTGGCCCGGAACCCAATACTATGATCTTCTTCCTGTTTGTTATCACCGACTCGTTTTCAGTTTCATAAGTCGAGTAAAAATACGGAACATACGATTCAAACTCGGAAGCGCATGTATCGATCATCTTGTAGACAGGACGGATGTCCGCGCTCTTTCTGAGATCGAATACCTCATGTGCTGTCATGTTCCATAAGATACCTATCTCCCTGTCGGAAAATCCCATGCGCTTTGCATCATACAATATGCCCGGATCTTTTACGGCACAAGAAAGCCTCTTTTCCATCCTGACAATACCTGCGAATTTATTGATGAAGAATATATCTATGCCGGTTATCCCGGCTATCTCTCCTTCCGGAAAATCACGTCGCAGCAGCTCTGCTATGGCATATATCCTGTCATCGGTCCCTACCTGAATGTAACCGGCCAGTTCATCGTCGGAAAAAGAGTCAAATTTATCAAGATGCAGATGAAAGGCTCCTGCTTCTAGGCTTCTGATTGCCTTCAGAAGGCTCTCCTCTATACTGCGTCCCACACTCATGACCTCGCCGGTTGCCTTCATCTGGGTGCCTAAACTGTTGTTGGCATCGGTGAATTTGTCAAAGGGGAATCGGGGCATCTTGGTCACAACATAATCCATGGAAGGCTCAAATGCCGCAACGGTATTGGCAAGTCTTATCTCCTCAAGACGCATACCCACCGCGATCTTCGCAGATACCCGGGCAATCGGATAACCGCTGGCTTTTGAAGCAAGCGCGGATGATCTTGACACTCGGGGATTTACCTCGATCAGATAATAATTAAATGAGCGGGGATCAAGGGCAAACTGAACGTTACAGCCTCCCTCTATCTTGAGCGCGCGGATGATCTTGAGGGCGGAGCTTCGAAGCATCTGGTAGTCCTTGTTGGTAAGAGTCTGGGAGGGACATACTACGATGGAATCCCCGGTATGGATACCTACAGGATCTATGTTTTCCATATTGCAGACAGATATCGCCGTATCGTTTGCATCCCTTATTACTTCATACTCTATTTCCTTGTATCCTCTAACACTTTTCTCCACCAGAACCTGATGAACGGGAGACAGGGCAAGGGCATTCTTCATGATCTGTCTGCACTCATCCTCATTATCTGCAAATCCCCCGCCGGTTCCCCCGAGAGTAAACGCAGGTCGCAGAACTACCGGATAGCCTATATCTTTGGCTGCCGCAAGACCTTCCTCCAATGATTCAGCTATTTCGGACGGAAGAATCGGCTCACCGATGTTCTGGCACAGTTCCTTGAATTTCTCACGGTCCTCCGCCATTTCTATACTGTCTGTGCTTGTACCGAGAAGCTTTACACCGCATTCATCAAGAACACCTTTCTTCTTGAGGGATACCGCAAGATTCAGACCCGTCTGTCCCCCGATACCCGGGAGGATGGCATCGGGGCGTTCCATACGGATTATCTTGGCAATAAACTCCAATGTAAGGGGTTCCATATAGATCTTGTCCGCTATCGTTTTATCGGTCATTATCGTTGCCGGATTTGAATTGCACAGGACAACTTCATATCCCTCTTCCCGCAGGGCCAGGCACGCCTGTGTTCCCGCATAGTCAAATTCCGCCGCCTGGCCTATCACGATAGGCCCTGACCCGATCACAAGTATCTTGTTGATATCATCTCTTTTTGGCATCTTTTTTCCTTATCTCTGAAGTTTCGTTAATCGGACAGCATTCCGAAGAATTTGTCAAACAGATAGGCAGAATCACACGGTCCCGGTGCACTTTCCGGATGATACTGCACAGAGAACACCTTATCCTCCGCGCTCTCGACACCCTCGACGGTATCATCGAGCAGATTGATATGTGTAACCTTAAGTCCTGTGCCCGACAAACTTCCCGGTACAACCGCATACGAGTGATTTTGCGAAGTAATCTCTATCCTGCCTGTTGCAAGGTCCTTGACAGGGTGATTACCTCCGCGGTGTCCGAACTTAAGCTTATAAGTCTTTGCTCCGTATGCAAGGGAAATGATCTGGTGCCCCAAACATATCCCGAATATGGGAACACGTCCTTTTAAATTTCCTATAGTCTCTATCGTCTCTCTACAGCTTTCGGGGTCTCCCGGGCCATTGGATATGAACACTCCCGAAGGGTCATATCGCAGTATCTTATCTGATGGCGTATTCCACGGAACGACATCAATTGTTCGGTCTGCCCTCTTAAGCATGTTAAGTATGTTCTTCTTGATGCCGCAGTCGATAACAACCACCGGCTTACCGAAAGAAGATCCGGATCGGGAGAATGTATATGGTTCCTTGCATGAAGCCCTGTTTACCTGATCTGTCGAAAGCTCCTTGTTCGTTAGGGCTCTAGCCGCCTCATCATCATCTGATGCCACGTCCGTTATGATCGCCTTCATGCTTCCCGCGTTCCTTATATGTCTGGTAAGCATTCTTGTATCGATACCATATACTCCGGCTATATTGTTCCTGACCATTGTCTCTTCGAGAGTACCCATGCTTCTGAAATTGGAAGGCTGTCCGCAAATTTCCCTTACTATCATGGCCGACATCATGGGGGAGTCTGATTCATAATCATCCTCGCAGATTCCGTAGTTCCCGATAAGCGGATAGGTCATTACAACAGCCTGATCCGTATATGACCGGTCAGACAGGATTTCCTGATATCCTACCATTGAAGTATTAAAAACTATCTCCGCCACCTTTTCTTCCCGGCTTCCGAATCCGTACCCTTCAAATACGCTTCCGTCTTCAAGTATTATCTTTCTGTCATAATCTTTATTCATCTGTACATCCCGTAAACGTGAATATGGCACACAACGAAAAAGGCGCCCCGGAATTAATCCGAAGCGCCTTTGCTTCCGTGTACGAGTTTATTACCGATTCCCCATCGTGTCAAGAGGGACGGTTCTTTTTGACAGCCTATCGTGAAACGGTGAACTCAGCTGTGCCTGTTTCCATCTCAATCCTGTATTTTCCCGGCTTAAGTGCAAGTGAAGTAAGGTCCAGCACAAGCGGCTCGTCTGTTAATTCTTTCTGTTTGGTTACATCCTCAAGCTTCCCTTTTGCGACAGGTTCTGCTGATTGTTCTTCACTTATGTCAAAAATCGCATATTCTGCTTCATCAAGCGGTCCGTGGAAAAGTTCTGCGGTATCTATTGTCAGCAGACCGTTTTCATAGACTGCAACCGGTGACGGTACAGCCTCCTCTTCTGCTGCCGCAGTTTCTTCCATCACATCAGTCGTGTAGGTCTGCCGGTCTTTGTTTGACTCGGATTTTGAATCTGCTCCGGCAGCAAGCGGCTCATCGGGCATTGCCGGCGCTTCATCCGCCACGGGTTCCTCTGCCGCAGCCTCGGAAACCGCCTGCTCCACCTCTTCGGCAGCCGGAGCTGCCTCATCCACAGCCTCCGCAGCTGCCTCTGCATTATCTGCAGGTGCTTCTGATGCTGCCTCTGCGGTTGCCGCAGGCTGAGTACTGCCTGTCCTAAGGATTGCGGGAATGGCAACTCCGAGTATCAAAAGCACTGCTGCAACGGATGGAAGTGCGACCCATATCAGTCTTCGGGCTCTCACAGTTTTACGTTTAGTGCTAATATCCGTGATGCTGCTACCGGAAACCGAATCTTCTGTGTCTTCCTGTGAGTGCAGTTCGTATGCCGCTTCATCTATATATTTCGGATCGATATTTGAGATCGCATTAAAAATATCATTTCCGCTCACGTCTCGTAACCCTCCTTATCGAGGTATTCCTTAAGCTTCTGACGTATTCTGAAAAGTTGTGATTTTACGGCCGACTCCGACATTGAATACGCATCTGCTATCTGCACGAGTGAGTCGACATAGAAATACCGCCTGACAAAAATCATACGGCTCTGCTTCTCTAGTCCTGACAAAAAGGTGTTAATATGCTGTGAAAGAAGTGCCTCATCAACGGATGCTTCCGTGTTCTCAGCTCCTGCCATATCAAGAAGTTCATCAAGCGCAAGAGCGGTTTCTCCCGCCCCGCGCTTTAACGAATGATTTTTCCTGTAAAGGTCGAGTGCATGATTGCGGGTTATTGCTGCCAGAAACGGAGCCAGAAGGTTCGGGCGTTCTTCGGGCATACTGTTCCACGCCGACATATATGTGTCATTTACACATTCTTCGGAATCCTCGGTATTAGCTACAATATTCATTGCGATCTTCAGACAGTACCTACCGTATTTGGCTTTAGTCTCGGATATCGCGTTTTCACTTCTGGCCCAGTAAAGGTCAACAATCTCCCGATCCTGCATCTACTATCACAACTGCTTTATAAGCTGTGCAAACTCCTCTTTGTATTCATCGTCAAGGTCAAGCTTTGCAAGCTGCCTTGAAACCTTATCGATGGTCATATTGCCTGTGTAGTCACTGCCGTTAAGTATCATACCGCACTCAGCAACATATGCTGCAAACAGTGTATCATAATCGGGCCGAGACGTATAGCAGTCTTTGCTTATCGGGAAAGTCATAAGCTTTGACTCATCCTCTTCAGGCTCTTTGTATCGAACGCTTACAAGCATCCACTCGTTGCTGTCCTCTCCGATATCGCTAAGCTTCGTCTTCTGATAGCGAAGTTTCTCATCGTCACTGCCCCTGTAGTCGTTAAGCTTTATCTCATACATAACCGTTACTTCATGTCCGCTTCCTATTTCTCCTCCGTCCTTTGTATCATCGTTAAAATCCTTCGCCGACATCTGACGGTTCTCATATCCTACCTGACGGTACTCGGAAACATATTTGGGATTAAACTCTATCTGGAATTTAACATCCTTGGCTACAGTAAAGAGTGTTGAGTTGAACTCATCAACAAGCACCTTTTTCGCCTCTGACAGGCAGTCTATATATGAATAGTTACCGTTTCCTTTGTCTGCAAGAGTCTCAAGTGTTGCTTCATTGTAGTTACCTGTTCCGAAACCAAGGACAGATAAGAACACGCCGTCTTCTTTTTTCTTGGAAATAAGCTCTTCAAGTTCCTCTTCGGATGTGATCCCCACATTAAGGTCTCCGTCCGTTGCCATGATGACTCTGTTGTTTCCACCCTTGATGAAGTACTTCTGGGCAAGCTTATATGCTGTTTTGATCCCGTCTCCGCCGTTTGTTGAACCTGACGCTTCAAGAGAATTGATGGCTCTTTTAAGCTTTGAATGCTCGTTGCCGCGCACTCCCGAAATAACAACGTCCGATGATGAAGCATATGTAACTATCGATACGCGGTCATTCTTATCTAGGTCATCTATGAGCATGTCAAATCCCATCTGAAGGAGGGGAAGCTTGTCATAGTTTTTCATGGAGCCGGATACATCTACAAGAAATACTATATTTGAAGGGATATCCTCGGTATCGCTTAATTCTCTTGCCTTAATCCCAAGCGTAACGAGCTTGTTCTCATCATTCCATGGACAGTCGATGATCTGTGCATTTACGGCAAATGCATCCCTCTTCCCGGGGCCTTTGTAACCGTAATCGAAATAATTGATAAGCTCCTCGGTACGGATTGAGCCGGCAGGAATGTCATAAAGAGTACATCCATCATTGATCATTCTTCGAAGATTGGAATAGCTTGCTGTATCAACGTCTGCCGCAAAGGTTGAAAGCGGGGCGGATACTGCATCCTTGAATGTATTCTCTGATACGGCCTTGTATGTTTCACCGTTGCTGTAATAATTTCCGTTGTAGTTTCCCGGACACAGGGTAGACTCTCTTGCCGCCTTAGAATCATAGTTATATGAGTAGTAATCCATCTCCGGCTCACCGCAGGCTTCCTGGTCACCGGCAGCATAGCACGCTTCGGTCTGCGCGGGATACTCTGAGGTACAGGATTCTTCCGTATATTCTTCATCATATGAAGCTTCTGAACCCTCATTGTACTCCGGTTCCACATATGCCGGGCTTTCTGATGTACACACATCCTCTGTGCGTTCCGGCTCCGGATATTCCGCTTCCGTATACTCCGCTTCAGCGGATGCCTCTTGGGTAGCCTTTGTGACTGCAATACCGCACCCTGTAAGATTTGATGCTACAATTGCTGCTGCAAGTAATGTTGAAATGATCTGCTTTTTCATAACCGATTCCTCCGTTTGATAAATGTTGTGTGTTTGCGTTTTGGTAAGCATCTTTTTGACGCCTTCACTTTAATAGACGCAAAACGCCGACGGAGGTTTCGAAAATAAATAAAAAAATATCCTACAATTTATTGGCGAACAGAAGCCCGAAGGTTCCCGGGCCGCAGTTTACGGCAATAGAAGGGGATGCCTTCTGGCAATAAACGTGTTCGAACGCTATTTTGTTTTCGACCGTTTTCCTGATAAAATCAAGATCACTTTTATTAAGACCGACGTATGTTATGAAAAGTATCTCATTATCTATATCGGAAACCGAAACAAGCGTTTTTTCTATATACTTCTCCCATGATCTCTTCCTCGATCCGAAGAAGAAGTTCGAAAGTGTCATTTTCCCTCTCTTCATTTCGATGACCGGCCGAAACATGACAGCCTTGCATATAGCTGCAAGCCTGAATCCGACCTGACCCGATCTGGCAAGATAATCAAGATTATCAACAATAAAGCTTGTTGATATGCATTTTTTGACATAATCAAGCCGCTTCACCGTCTCCGCGACCGACAGCCCTTCCGCTGCCATACGGCATGCAGCAATAGTTAAGAGGCCCTGACCGCTTGATAAATGCCCCGTATCGTACACAGTAACATTATCAAATGTTTCGGCTCCTTCAACGGCAGATTGGTAACCGCTGTGCTCCACCCGTGATGAAATCGACATATGCAGAACATTATTGGCACCTGCGAGTGCCTTGGCAAAGAAATCTTCATGGTCCGCCACCGAAGGGGAATGCGTCTTGATCACATGATTTTCGGTCATATAGTCCATAAGACCGTCCGAATCAATTTCCAAACCATCCGCAAAGATTCCGTTTTCAGTCTCAACTTTATGAGGGATTACCTCAATTGAGTATTTGTCCAAAAGAGCCCCCGGTAAGTCAGCAACACTTTCGGTCGTAACAGCCAGGTTCTTCTTGCGTGTTGAAGCATCAAGCCATGACATGCTGTTTGCTATTATATCTTCATCACTTCTTTTCAGCGTGACGAGTTCCTTGGGAAGAAGTCTGATCAGTTCACTATCAAGCTCTCCTGCATTTACGGGCTTTACTATATATCCGTCGAATCCTTCATCCGTATATATCTTTTTCATTTCACTTCCGGCATTGGCCGTAAGTGCCACCACCTTAGAATCTTTTGAGGCTCCTCCGACCTGGTTCTGTATCCTGTGAAAGCACTCAACCCCGTCCATTTCAGGCATCATGTGATCCATAAAAATCACGTCATATGATTTTTCGAGAGTAAGTTCAAGTGCTTCCCGGCCAGATGCCGCCGTATCAAGAGCAACTTTTGTATCTCGCAGAAGTTTTCTCATAACAAGCAGATTGGACTCGTTATCATCCACAACCAGGATTTTTGCTTTCGGTGCCTCAAGAAGACATCTGTAGGAGCCGGAAGTATTTACTCTGTGTTTTTCTTCAAGATTGATATTTCCTATCTCACTGTAATCATTTACGGTTTGGGGAATTGTAATAATAAATGTGGACCCCTGGGTATAAACACTGTTGACGGAAACTGTCCCACCCATCAGTTCGGTAAGCTGTTTAACTATCGACAATCCCAGCCCTGTTCCTTCAATGTAACGGTTTTTCACTTCATCTACACGTTTGAACGCAGTGAATAGGTATGGCATACTCTCTTTTCTGATTCCCATTCCGGTATCCTTCACTGAATACACTATATCGGCTATACCGTCTTTTATACCGCTGCATTGCATTGTCAGCGTTACGGAACCTTTCTTTGTATACTTGATGGCATTATTAAGGACATTTATCAGTATCTGCTTGATGCGGACCTCATCCCCATACAATTCGGACGGAATATCCGGTGATACTTCAACGTGAAAATCAAGTCCTTTTTCTTTGGACCTGAGCCATAGCATTCCGACTATATCAGACAGCATGTCTCCGGGCCTGTAGTTAACCGGTGTGATCTTCATCTGCCCGAGGGTTATCTTGGACATATCCAGAATGTCATTTATCAAATGAAGAAGCAGATTACTGGCGGCACGTATATTGGTCGCATTTTCGGCAACCTCATCACTTACGCGCTCACGAAGTATCATTTCATTTAGTCCGATTATCGTATTGATGGGAGTTCTGATCTCATGACTCATGCTCGAGAAAAACCTGTTCTGGGCATTATTGAGTTCACTGATCTCCCTTTTCTGTTTCTCGTTACTTATATTGTTTTCTCTGTATGAGAACTGCAGGAAAAGGATCAGAAGTCCTATAACAAGTTCCGCGACAAGATAAAGAGTCACTTCATCCGTCGGAGCCGATGGCATAGTCAGAACTCTTCTGATCCTGTCGTATAAGATCAGCATTACGGAATCCGTGAACAGTGAAATAAGAAGAAAAACCATCGGATGCATATAAACGCAAAGAGGAATTACAAGAATAACCGTCATATACATAACGGGATTGGCAAAACCACACGCAAATGCATCAAGACAGGCCGCACACATGCCGCCCGTTATAATAAGAAGTGACACTATCGGAGATATCCAGATAAGTTTCCCGAGTCGTCTTTCATAATCTTTCTTAACATACATCAGGATGCTTTGCGATATCACCATCAGGACAAACAATCCTATATACATCAGCCTGTAATATGCAATGAGATTGCCGTAATCGCGTGCCGGGAAGAGACTTAGAACAAACAAAACAACCTGAACAAGAGCACCCATTGCCACGGCAAAACGCATCTTGCTGAATGTTTCCCCGTAAATAGCCTTATAGATCAGATCCTCATTCTCATATGTGCCCCTCTCGTGAAACAGGAACCGGAAAAAAGAAGAAAAAGACAATTTCATGATCACGCACCCCCTTCCGGTTCAAATTCGAGAATCTCGTCAAAATCGGAAGTATCCTCTTTTACTTTGGAAGCTGCTCTATCGGGATCTATGGCATCCAGGAGCCTCTCATACACCGCAAGCATGGCATCGTGTGATTTATCTACAAAGGCTCTGTCACCTCTCTTGGCCGCTTCTTCGAGTTCCTTTGCCATCTCTGACAGATTCATCTCGCCTATCATCTTGGATGTGCTCTTGATGGAATGAACCTGAATTGCATAATCACCAAGGTTCCCCAAAGCAAGCGACTCCTCCATAGTTTTCTTTTTGGCCGTAGATTCTTGGGCATACTGATTAAGAAGAGTCTTGTAAAACTCCGCATCATTCTGACTGTAATACATGCCGGTATCAGTATCCACACCGATAGCCTTGAGTCTGTCAAAGATATCATCCGGCGCAATACCAGAATGATCCTCTTTAGGCGGCTGATTACTGTTTGCTACGACAAGTGCAGGTGGAAGAACACGTTTTAATACTCTTTCAAGTTCAACCATATCCACCGGTTTTGCTACAAAGCCATCGAACCCGGCCTGTCGGAACATTTCCCGGGCAGAGCTTACCGCATTAGCGGTAAAAGCAATCACCGGAGTAATGATTTTGGATCTTGTCTGCTCACTTCTGATCCTCCTCATTGCTTCCACACCGTCCATAACCGGCATCATATGATCCATAAAGATTACATCGTACTGATTCTGGCGGCACAGATCGATCGCCTCCTGTCCGGACTCGCACGTTGTAACTATCATTCCGTATCTGCGGAGCATTCCCGATGACACGATAAGGTTCATCGGCTCATCATCAACGATAAGTGCTCTGGCACCAGTGAAAGATACGGCACCCTCCTCAAAAACATCATCTCCCGGCTTGCTGTTAAGAATACCCACTACAGGAAAACAGTAAAAAGGTTTGGGCATCACACGCACTTTAGAAGCTGTGGGTCTGTTAAGTTCCTCGGGATTTGCAACAACAGTTACAAGAACATCCGATGCAAGTGATTCCATATATTCGACCGCACTATTGTATTCTTCCGGGCCGGCAAACAGGTGTGTGAGCTTCTTGTTATCCACCAGGGCCCGCAATGAACCTAAGTTATCGACTCTGTGCATCGAAACCTTCATACCCGTAACTATATTTCTGACCATTGAATCGTAGAATTCACGCACATGCGGATTGGAGTATTTTTCAAAGTGAAGATATGCACCCAGACTGATGGACTCCCTATCCTTAACCGACATGCACGGATTGGGATCGATAATACGGTTCGGTATGCTTACTCTTACCGATGTGCCCCCTCCGATACTGCTCTCTATGATCATAAAGCCGCCAAGTGATTTTACAAATCCGTGAACGATCATCATTCCAAGCCCCAGGCCGCCGGTCGTCCTGTCTCTTCCCGAATCCGCTTTATAGAAATCGTCGTATATCATCTCAAGCTGATGTTCGTCCATGCCTATGCCGGTATCCTTAACCTCGATGATCAGATTGATACCGTACACTTGGGAAACCGATGACACATGAACGTACACGCCGCCTTCATTGGTAAACTTGATCCCATTAATTATCAGATGCCATAATATCTTTTTAAGTTTATCAACGTCGGTGTTCATCACCGAAGGTATGGAAGGTTCAACATCTATGATAAGTTCTATGTTTTTCTTCCTGTGCGGTTCTATCTCACTTACAAGATCGTTAAATACGGAAGAGAGCATATAGTCTTCATAATTTACAGCGACATCGTTCCTGTCTATCTCCGAAAAATCAAGGATATTGCTTATCTGCTCTCCGATTCTCTTCCCGGCCTCCTCTATCGCGACAAGATCGTTTTTTCTGTCCCTGTCCGTCTCCTTACTTATTTCGATATTGCAAAGGCCCAGTATTGTATTGATCGGGGTTCTGATCTCATGCGATACGTTGGCGATAAAATCATTCAGCCTTCCCGTTGACTCGTTGAGCTTGGTTATCTCTTCCTTAGAGTGTCCCAAGACTTCCTGCCACTTGTTGATTATTGTTCTGGAGATCCACGCAGTCATTGTCACGACCGCTACATGCAGAAGTGTCCTTGTTAACGTAAGCGAATCAAACTTCATCCCGCCCGCTGCAAGGTTGATTATTTCGTATGCCATGGTTATGTAATACGTAAACTGGCACAAAGTGACAAGCGAATGGATGCCCGTCATCGTATACAGAAACATCACAACGCAGATCACGACGGCAAGATCGAAGGTACTAGTATCGTGAGTTCCGTAATAAAAGAAAGTGGCCATCATAAGAAGAGAGCACACCCACAGGCGCATCCGTCCGCTCCCTATATTGGAAAAATAAATATACCACGACAGGAGCACACCTCCCAATATGAGAAATGTCATCCATTTTTCCCAATCCATCACGAAAATCTCGGCAACCAAAATAATCGAAAAAATCGTATATGTGAGCAGCATCATCAGATGTGATGATATAAACAGTTCGTCGTCGTTTTTATCCACTTACAGTTCCCTCATTTGATAATCCTTGTCCTCGTCAATAAGTTCCACCATAACCTGTGCAAATCTCGGGTCAAACTGTGTACCCGAACAGTTTATAAGTTCTTCCCTGACTTTGTCCTGCGGAAGAGTATCTCTGTAACTTCTCTTACTTGTCATCGCATCATAAGCATCCGCAACAGCAATTATCCTTGCAACTTCCGGAATATCTTCTCCTGCAAGCCCATCCGGATATCCCTTTCCGTCAAACCTTTCATGATGCCATCTGGCTCCGCTTGAGAGATTGGGCATTTCCTTTATCGTCTCGAGTATCTGTTTTCCGATGACGGGGTGCTTCTTGATCACATCGTATTCTTCATCCGTAAGACGTTCTTTTTTATTGATTATCGCATCGGGAACTCCGATCTTCCCAACATCGTGAAGGAGCCCTATCATGTATATATCGTTCTGCCCCTTCTCATCATATCCGCATCTTGCAGCTATCTCTTTTGCATACTCCGCAACACGGCTGGAATGGCCGTTTGTATAACGGTCCTTGGCGTCAATGGCAAATGCAAGCGCTTTAATGATGTGCATGCCGAGCTGCTCATTCTCCTCGGTTTTCTTCTCAACCTCCTGCTCCATATGATCTTTAAGCAGTGTAAGAGACAACAGGTTGTTTATTCGAAGGAACAGTTTTTCCTGCGAAATGGGAAGTTTGATAAAATCAACGGCTCCAAGTTCGAGGCACCTCTCTTCGATAACAAGATCATCAGATGCTATGAAAACTACGGGAATCTTGCGAAGCGCTCCTCCCTGTCTTCTGATCCTTATTACCGTATCAATTCCGTTCATTCCTGCCATATCGGCCTTTATCATTATCAGATTCGGTCTGTTATCACCAAGGTGTTCAAGAAGTTCCTCTCCCGAATTGCATCCCTTTACGTCAAGGCCCTTTGCAATAAGAGCATTGCGCATAAAATCAAGGTCCGCGGGATCATCGCAGGCGATAACGATATGATTTTCATCCTCACTGTTTCCGATGAGTGATGTATGCATTTCCGAATCGGTGCTTCCGGTTTCAACCGATAGTTCTACAAGACCGCTGTATTTATTCTTCTTCCACGATTCCATAACACGTTCGGTAACGCGGCCTACATTATAATCACTTATCTCCGGGAGCAGCAGGAAGAAATGGTTGTACCCTATCTGCATCATGATATCGCTGTTTCTTAATGACTCCTGCAACAGTGAACGCAGACTCATCATGATTTTTTCTTTTTCCGGTTCGGACACATCCTTGGGAATGAATTTGGCCGTAAAAAGCATTTTGTACGCGGTGCCCCGGTACCTGTCCATGTACCTTATCATGTAACGGTATACGTTTCCGAATGCCTCCTTACCCATCCACATTGCATTTTGCGGAATGTTTCTCTCCTCGAGTATAGTGGTCATCATGGACAGATTGATGTCACTCGGCAGATCATTCTCGTAGTCGTTGCCCTTGTAGAGCGAATAGCCATGCTTGCCGTTATTCTTGATCGAATAAAGAGCTCTGTCGCACAATCTGAAAAGCTCGTTAAAATCAGTTCCCTGCTCCGGGACAAAAATGGCACCTATGGAGGCTCCGAGAGGAATGCTCATATCAGGCCCCATAATATCGCGTGCTTCATTAATAAGCGTCATATTGACGGCATCCGAGAACTTGCTTATATCTTTCTCGTCCTTCATTCCATCGGCAAATACAAGGAATTCATCTCCTCCGATCCTTCCGAAAACGGACTGAAAAGGCATATTGTTCTTCACGATTCCGGCAAAAGAAGCAAGGACGCGATCACCCATGTCATGCCCGTATATATCGTTAACAAGCTTAAACGAATCAAGGTCAATGATCATCAGTGTTCCGTGATGATCACTGCACAGTTGCGATATACGTTCGTTTGCATTGTACTTGTTGTAGAACCCGGTGAGTTTGTCGATCGTTGCCTCTTCTTCGAACTTGAGCATTTTACCGCGGGTATTCAGTATTTTATTGACTCGTCTTACCAGGACTTCCGGGTCAAACGGCTTCCTGACATAATCCGATACTCCGATCTCAAATCCCTTGCTTTCATTGGCATTATCCTCATCAGCCGTCAAAAAAACTATGGGAGTCTCAGGAATTCCAAGTTCCTTCTCGAGTTTGCGGTACCGGTCATAAGTCTCAAACCCGTCCATTTGAGGCATATTAATATCAAGAAGAATAAGGTCGGGTGCACCTTTATCCTTCACATAATCAAGCAGGCTGCTGCCCGAACGAAGGGCTGTAGCACGCATATTGTTCTTGGACAGAATCTGACCCGCCATTTTCAGATTTGTCACATCGTCATCGACAATAATGATCCATGAAGCCATATACCTTCTCCTCTTATAATTCCCATGGTACTGTATGCGTCTTTAGCCTTTTTCCTCCAACTATCTCTTCATTTGTGTATTATAATATCATAGAATGCGATAGACGAGAAGAATTATGCTTCGTAAGACTCGCACATAAAATTCAACTGTCCTGTATGAAGACAAGGATCTCAACGGGTTTCTCGACTATGTGGATTCTACGGTTCTCGGGAAAGGACGAACGATAAACAGAGAGTTATTCTATGATTTTCTCTCCATCATGGTTGTGGATAAAGATTTGAGCCCGGACAGATACCCGGCGCAGTAGTTTGTTATCTCCAGCTTATCCGGCTCCACATGGCAGGTAAGAAACAGTATCTCAACCCCTGCTTTTATTGCATCATCCATAGCCTCTCCGAACTCAGGATGCGTTCCGATATTCGGTCGAACCTCGGTTACGCCGTCCATCTGTATCACAAAGGCAAGAATTGCGTGATATCCGGCAATCCTTGCCCTGATCAGTTCCCGTATATGCTTTACTCCGCGTTCTGTCGGTGCATCAGGGAAGTATCCGATTCCGTCAACCTCAAGCGTGCATCCTTTGACCTCCATGAGGAACTTTTCTTCGCCTCGTTCCATATAAAAGTCTATTCGTGAGTCGCCAAATGTATATTCCGGTATTACCCGGTCATAACCCTGTGTATCCAGCCATTCTTTTACTACCTTATTCGGTGCCTGGCTGTCTATGTTGAAAAGAATCCCTGTATTTTTCCGGACGGCCACCAGATCGTACTTCGTCTTCCTGTCAGGTGTCCCCGGAGCCGTCAGCCACACTTCACACCCCGAAAGCAGCAGTTCCTTGCATCTGCCGGTGTTCTTCACATGAACGGTCTCTTTATGTCCGTCTATATCCACCTCCGCTATGAATCGGTTAGGACGCTTAAGGAAGGTGGCGCGGGTGATATTTTCATACTTCATATGTCTTCTCCGTCACCTGAGATTGTCAAAAAGAACCGTCCCTTTTGACATTAATCATTTCTTGTGTAACGTGCATCTTTGTACGTTCCTATCTTCTTGATCTTTTTTTCCCTCAGCATTTTGCCAAGTACTAACTCTACTGTTTTAACACTTATATCAGGCACTTTTTGCATAATATCCTGTTTAGATATAGGAACAATAGCACCGAGCAATATACTTTCAACACGCTCGGATTTCTTTGCTTTTTTCAGAGAAATATCAGTGAAAGACTCGTCCAAATCTTTATAACATCTATATAAGATCTGCATAAAGTTTATGATGAATGGTACATAATCATTTTCGTTCTCATGCCATGATTCTGATGATATTCGCAGTGCTTCATAATATCCGGCCTTGTATTTGTTAATCTGTCCTTCATATGAAATGTATCTGACTATATCATATCCCGATAAATATAACAGCAGAACTGTTATAAGTCTTGAAACACGGCCATTTCCATCAAGAAAAGGATGTATGCACAAGAAGTCCAGAACAAAACAAGGTATAAGCATAAGTGACGGTATCTCTGAATCCTGTCTTGCCTCATAGTATGCCAGTATCAATTGTTCCATGTTATCCTGTACATTTTTTGCCGAAACAGGCTTGAATCTCACGCGCCTGCTTCCGTCCGGGCCGTACTCCATTATGAAATTATTTGTTTTCTTATACTGTCCGGCCTCCAGATGATTCGTTGCCTCTTCTATTGTTTTATGAAACAATAAAATCACATCTTCTGTCAGATCAAGGTCCTCGTAAGTAGTATAGATGAGATTCAAAGCGTCCTTGTATCCTGAAATCTCCATCTCATCATGTGTTATAGGAACAGCTCCGGCAACGATATCTCGTATTCTGTCATCTGTTGTTACTATACCTTCAATAGCGTTACTGCCTTTTACAGACTCAATTATTGCTTTTTGTCTGAGACTTTCAAATGTTTCACTGTATTGGAGTTTGCGAAACTCTTCCCGTGATTTTAAATCGGCTATTACATTAATAAGACCAACTATATTCCCCGGTATAGAATCTTTCAAAAAAGAATAGTCGTATGTATGCATATTCAGCTCCCTAAAATGTAATTTACTACCTAAATTCTATCATTTTTTAGGTAGTAAATCAACATCAATAGGGACGGTTCTTTTTGACACCATGTTTACTGACACAGTTTTGCCACTACATCGGAGATCGTCTTTCCCTCTGCTTTCCCTTTGAGTTCAGGCATAACGGTTTTCATGATCAGTCCTTTATTCTTCGAGGCAACAACCTCAGCAAACTTGTCGTTAAGTAGCGCTTCTACTTCTTCCGCACTTAGCATCTTCGGGGCATATTCTTCAAAGACAGCGAGGCGGGCCTTATACTCTTCAAGAAGCTCTTTCCTGTCAGCAGGGCAGGTTTCTATCTGCTCTTTAACGCTCTTTAATTCCTTCAGGATCGCCTGATCTACCATCTCTTCCGGCACATTGTCCCTGCATCCGTTGTCTATACCGATTTTCTTGGCCGCGGAATACAATACCGATATTGATTCTTTCCTTTCCTTGTCGTGAGCCTTCATTGCCTCCATCATATCTTTCTGTAATTTTTCCAACTGCATCTCCTAAACCTCCTCATTTAATAGTTATATATGTTTTACCGATATCTCCCGTTATCCCGTACTGCTTCTTAAAATCGTCAAGATCCCTGTCATCTCTTATGAACATGATCTCCTCGAAAGCTCCGGTCCTTAAATTTTTAAACCCCGCAACCTCTTCCCCGTTACAGATACTTGCATGTATCATGGGAATCTTCTCCCGGGGGTCATATGATTTTTTCTTATCCTTCCTAAAGAACATCTGAAACATCCCTTTGATAAGAAGCGGCCTACGCGGCTTTTTTACCCTCCTCATCCTCAAACTCCTCATAGTATTCATCAAGAAGTTCCATTATCCTCGATGCGATCTGTACATAATCTTCTGTATTTAGATTGGCAAGTGATATCCTGACATTCCCTTTCGGAGCATCAAAGCCCGGTCCGTACATCAGAACAACTCCTTTTTTCTTTGCCAGATCATTAAGAAAATCAATATCGGAAATATTATCTTCTCTCCACTTGGCAAACTCTTCTCCGTATTTATCACATATCAAGGCATTGATATCGATCAACGCATAATATTTGGCATTATCGTTTGCTGTATCAGCCTTAAGCCCGAGTGCATTCATCAGCGCACAATAACGCTCGTTTATGATAGCATTTGCCGTCTTTATATACTCATCTTCCTCATATGTTGTATGTGACAAGGCCATAATGTCCATAAAAATCTGTGACGGAGTGCTAAGCCCGGAAGTATGGTAAAGGCCTATGGATCTGCTGTCCGCCGTAATACGGTCAATGAACTTTAGCTTGTTGGGTTCGGATACAGCAATACAGTATTCCTTTTCAAGGTCTTTTTTATCTTCATCCGGCAGCTCGCTTATAAGGCGATCCACAACATTATCACTGTTCATTGCAATAAGTCCGGTTCTCCATCCTGTAACGCCATATAGTTTGGAAAAGGAGTAGACCAGGATCGTATTGTGCGGGATAGCACTGTAGACTGACTCAAACCCGGGGACAAACGTTCCGTATACATCATCCGTAAGAATGATCAGATCCGGATTATCATTCATAACGTCCTTAAGTTTTTCAATGGTCTGCGAAGACAGAGCATGTGATGCGGGATTGGACGGATTAACGAGAAAAAAGGCCTTGATATCCTTATTGCGCAGCTTATCAAGTTCATCCGGATCAATGTCCCAGTTATGCTCTTTGTCCGATGTGATATCAACCGAAACCAACCCGTAATCATTGACATCGGGAATCTCCAGATACGGGGTGAAAATCGGCGTACCTATCGCTATCTTATCTCCCGGTTTCAATACATGGTTATGGTTTAATGAGTGAAAAACGTAACACATGGCAGCAGATCCTCCTTCTGTGGGGAATATATCCGTGCCACCCTCAATCTTCTTTCCGTTAAAAAGCGTAGATGTGATATACTCATTCAGTATCTTCTCAGTGTTTTCAAGGCATCGGCTCGGATCGGGATAATAGTCTCCTATGATCCCGTTCGAAAACTCAAACAGAAGATCATCCCTGTCCATACCAAGTTCCTTTTCACAGTGACTGACCGCATCAAGAAGAAAACTGTCAATCTCATCTTCCTCATTCATAAAATTATCGAAGCGTTCCGAGATACCATCTTTATTGCCGTGTCCGGCCATATCTTTGTTCTCCATCGCAAGACGGCATTCCTCATTTGCAAAATCCATAAGCCTGGTAAATGCAGACCTAACTTTAGTGTTGATCCAGTTCGGATTACCTCTTCCGGCATCAAGTTCCGGATAGCCGGCTTCATTGTTCGCGGCAAGTTTCCTCTGCTCTGCAGTGATCTCGAAGGCACTGAGTTCATCTCCAAACTGCTTGGCAGTATCATCTGTCATCTTTTGGGAATAGTCTCCCACTTTGTGCTCAACTATCGATGTGTCTGACAATCCCGAAGATGATGGTACATTGACGTTTACATTACAGCCTGTCATCAACATTATAAAAATACAGATAACAGATACGATAATTCTTCTTTTCAAGTCGTAAATCCTCCTGCGTTCTAATATTCCTATCAGCTATAAACGATCTTCTTTGCTCCTTTGTCATCTCTCCTACGAATTGTACCATAGCTGCGTTTGGTTTTGCATGTCAAAAAGAACAGAGACCTCATCGCTCACACAAGCGTGGCGAATGAGGTCTCTATCCTTTTGAATCCTACAAATCGTAATCTGTTGAAGCAGGGTACGGGAATCGAACCCGCCTCCTCGGCTTGGGAAGCCGATGTACTACCGATGTACTAACCCTGCGTAACGATGATATTTTAACACCGCACGCGCCTGTTTACAAGCACTGTCCGGTATTATTCACCGGCTTTCCATTTTAGTATTTCTTCAAGCCGTGCCTTGACTGCGGCTTCGTCACCCTGATCCCCGGGATCGTAATACCTTTTGCCCTTGAGTGAATCCGGCAGGCAAGTCATCCTTGCCATCTTCTCTTCCGTGTCGTGAGCATATATATAGCCTTTTCCGTATCCGGCGTCCTTCATAAGCTTTGTCGGAGCGTTCCTTATATGCATCGGAACAGGCTCTGCAGGAGATTCGGCTATATCCGCAGCAGCATCAATACATGCCCTCTCAAGTGCATTTGATTTGGGTGCCATCGACAGATATACCGCGGCATGCGCCAAATGGACGTTGCACTCCGGGAGTCCTAAGAAATGACAGGCCTGATATGCATTTATCGCAACATTTAATGCATTGGAATCGGCAAGACCCACATCCTCACTTGCAAATCTCACCATTCTCCTTGCGATATACAGAGGATCTTCTCCTCCGTCTATCATCCGGCACATCCAGTAGACGGCTGCATCCGGATCTGAATTTCTCATTGATTTGTGAAGAGCGGAAATAAGATTGTAATGCTCCTCTCCGTTCTTGTCGTACAGAAGCGACCTTCTGTCCATGCACTGTGCCACTGTTTCGGTCGTAACCCTTATGATACCTTCGGAATCAAGCGGTGTATTGTTGACAACCATCTCAAGGGTATTAAGAGCCGTTCTCGCATCTCCGTTTGAAAACATTGCGATAGCATGCAGGTCATCATCCGAAATCTCTATCTGCGAAGTCCCGAAACCCTTATTTGATGTAAGCGCGTGCTTTAGCAGCTTGAAGAGGTCTTCTTCCGTAAGAGCCTTCAGTATAAAAACCTTGCAACGGGACAGGAGAGCCGAATTAATCTCGAACGAGGGATTTTCCGTCGTGGCTCCCACAAGCACAATACTGCCCTTTTCCACATAGGGAAGAAATGCATCCTGCTGAGCCTTGTTAAAGCGATGTATCTCATCCGTAAACAGGAGTGTCTTGATACCACGTTTCCTGTTATCCTCGGCCTCTTTCATTACCTCCTTGACTTCCTTGATACCGCTCGTTACTGCGGAAAACTCCACAAAATGCGCGTGGGTATGACCTGCAATTATTCTCGCAAGAGTAGTCTTGCCTACACCCGGAGGTCCCCAGAAAATCATTGATGATATCTGATCCGTCTCTATCAGCTGTCTAAGCAGCATTCCCTTTCCGACAAGGTGCTCCTGTCCCACATATTCGTCAAGTGTTTCCGGACGAAGTCTTGATGCCAGGGGCGCCCTCGAAAAAGAGGAAGGCGAATCCGTAAATAAATTTAACTGTTCCATAGTATTAACCTGCCCTACATCGGACCAAATCCTGTGCTTGCAGCATACAGAAGGAATACAAAAGCAACCAGCCACCATATGATGAATATGGGGATGAGATATCTGACCCATTTGGAGAAAGGAACCTTGCAAATGGCGAGAGCTGCAAGTATTTCACCGCCTGTAGGTGCCAGAATATTCGTAAATGCATCTCCGAGCTGATATGCAAGTACCGCGGTCTGCCTTGTCATTCCGACCTTGTCCGCAAGTGTGGTCATAAGAGGCATTGTGATTGCTGCCTGGGCCGAGCCCGAAGGCACGATGATATTGAAAATCTCGTGGAATATGAACATTCCGATAGGCATTACCGGTCCCGGGAATTTCTGCAGAATGCCGGACAGTGAGTGAAGTATCGTATCCATAACATTTGCATTCCCAAGAAGAACTATGGCGGCATTTGCAAGACCTATCATAATGCAGGGCAATACCATATCCTTGCAGCCTTTGATAAAATTCTCGCATATCTCCTTCGGCTTTAATCCCCCTGCTACTCCGCCGATGATACCGACCGCAAGGAAGATTCCGGCAAGTTCATCCACGTAATACTGCCATTTAATGATGCCGAACACTGCAAAAATCATTCCCGCAAGGAACACAAGAATCGCGTAAATCTGACGTGTCGTAAGCTTTGATACATTATCAAGGTTGATCTTCTTGCCCTTGTTGTACTCCTGGTCATATACATATGAACCCGAAAACTTGGGGCTCTTCCTGACAGCCCGTGCCATGAACATTACGTACAGTATTGACACAAGCAGGAGACATACGAACATGCACACTCTCAGCCCCATACCGGAAAATCGTGGGATACCTGCTATGTCCTGAGCCAGACCTTCCGTAAATGCATTGGTAATTGAACCCGCATAACCTGCTGTGGCTGCAATGAATATGATCCCGACTGCCGTAAGTGAATCAAACCCGACAGTTATACAGCTTGCCAGGATAAGCGGTACAAACACAAGAAATTCTTCAAAATTACCGCAAAAGGCAGCACCACATCCAAACACTGTCATAAGTATCGGGATCATCAGAAGCTCATGTCCCTTAAGCCGCTTTAAAACATTAGCCATAGCAACGTTTAACGCACCGGTTCCGTTTATTATCGCAAACATTCCTCCGATAATCATCAGGAAGAAAATAATATAAGATGCCTCCTGAAGCCCTAATGTCAGCGACATAAGGAGCGATAAGAGCGAAACCGGAGTTCTTTCTATGTAGTGAAAGCTGTCCGGTACAACCACTTCCCTTCCGCTCTCTTCCAGTACAACCCTATCGTACTGACCCGCCGGTATGATGTACGACAGAAGAGCACAAATCGCCACGACGATTACAAGTAAAAGCATCGGATGAATAGCTTCTTTTTTTGTGCCCCCTTCGTTCATTTTTGTATAATCCGGAAACAACTTAAGCATAAACTTCCCTCCCCTTTAAAAGCCCAGATTTTTGAGGAACTCCTCATCTTCACTCATCTGATCCGATAAAGGTTCCTTTACTTCCTCAACCATTTCAACATGTTCCTTGTTAACATCAAGATTACTAATGGCTTCATCAACCTTTTCTTTATTAAGCTCTCCCTTATCAGCTAATGCCAGCAGAGCATCAACCACATCGGCATCAAGCTGTGTGCCTCTTATCCGCTTGATCTCATCAAGAACCACACTTATATCAAGCTGTTTTCTGTACGGTCTTGTTGAGTACATGGCATCAAAAGTATCAGCTACCGCAATAAGCCTTGCAACCTCGGGTATCTCCTCACCCTTAAGTCCCTTCGGATATCCCTTTCCATCCATTCTCTCATGGTGACAACCTGCTCCCACTGACAGATTCTGTACAATGGTAACGTTTTTAAGCATATTTGCTCCGCTTTCGGCATGAGTCTTCATTATCTGATATTCCTCATCGTCAAGCCGCTCAGGCTTATTGAGTATCCTGTCGGGAATACTGAGCTTGCCGATATCATGCATAAGTGCTATATGATAGAATTCATCTATCTGATCCTGGGTATATCCCCGCTTTTCCTTCAATTCTTCGGCTATAAGCCTTGTATAATATGCAACTCTGAATGAATGCCCTTGATTTTGCTGGTCCCTCAGATCAATGCTCTTTGCAAAAGTGTGCATGATCTGGTCGATGAACTTCTTGTCCTCTTCCTGCTTTTTGAGCAGTGCCTGCTGCCTGCTGGAAAACATTCTGTACATTGCGATTCCGGTAGCAGCAACGGCGAGAATGATAAGTGCCAGCCAGAACAGGGCATTATCATATATGGAGTGTTCCTTGGAAATGACAAGCTCAACCGAGTCTATTTCCTCCCCGGTCTTATCATCTAACAGACTCATATGGAACTTGTATTTACCGCCGTCAAGGTTTGTATAACTGATCGGTGTCAGTTCCTGTTTATTGGTGACTATCGGCTCAGTATCGAACCCTTCCAGCCAGTAACTGATTGTCGGGTTGGAAAGTCCGTAGGCAAGTGCATATGCCTTAATGACCAGACGTTTACTTCCGGCAGGAAGAGAGACTGAACTGTCATTTCGAAGTATCACTTCCCTGTCATCGATCTCTACCGCAGGAACCACAAGACTGACGTTACTGCTTTCGGGATCATCCGCATTAATATTTACCGCACAGACTCCGGTTGTACCTGCTATATAGAGCATTCCGTCATCTGCCAGATAATCTCTTGAATTACCTGTAGCCATGTAGGGAAGGCCACTTCGCAAATTGTAAAAATCATAGTCTATACTTTCGTTTTTGATAAGATCATCCACATTGGCTATATAGATACCGTTGGATGAGAGAACCCATGCATCCCCGTTATCATCAAAAAAGATGTCATAATTATTTGAATACGGGAATTGTGATACTGCCTTAACCTCTCCGTCCTTGATATATTCAATGGAATTGGATGTGATTATCCACATAAGGCCTCTTTCGTCATCACGCTTGATACGCAGAATAACCTCACTTGTGAGTCCGTCATCCACTCCCATCCTTGACACGCGGTTTCCGTCCACAACGTATATTCCATCTCCGTCACTTCCAAGATAGAGAACTCCGTTTTCATCTTCCTCAACAGTCAATATTTCGGGAACCGCTATACCGTTTTCCTGACCGTAGTGGGCCGTGATTTTCCCGCCATCTACTATGAACACCCCGTTTCCGGTTGCAGCTGCCACACTTCCGTCCGATCTTGGCAAAACTGTTCTGACACGGTTTGCCTCAAGGCCGTTGCTCTCATTAAATGATGTGATCGAAGAGTCCTTCGGATCATAGCAAACAAGCCCTGTATCCCCGTGTGTGCACAGCCACAGCCTGCCCATATCGTCATTTTTGACACACCTTATCCTGACTCCTTCAAGGTACGCCGTCAGCTCGTCTTCTATTTTGCTGTAATCACCCGTACTTAGTATTTCCAGACCGCTATCCGTACCAAGGTACAGTTTACCGCTGTTTACACAGGTTGAATTAACTACTCTTGAATCAAGTTCCGCAATTTTTCCAATGTCCATGAACCTGTCGGGAACAATCTTCATTACACCCTGTCTGGTGGATGTAAACCATAGATTTCCTTCATGGTCCACCATGGCATTGGTAATTGAATAGTTCATAGGTGTATCGCCCAGTCCGTGGTATTTCCCACCGTCATCCAGATATCCTAACCCGTTTGTCCCCGTAATCCAGAGATCATTACCCCTTTTAACCATTGAATTAACATTATTAAGCGGCAATACCGATCTTGTATCGGTTACGGTAAGATTCTTGTCGCTGACCGTAGCGGTTATGACTTCAGACCCGATGGTACCTATATACACTATACCCGGCATGTCCGGATCTGCATAAAGCGAATTGGCCTGCTCTCCCCCAATCCTCTCGGCAGGGTAGAATGCGGTTACGGCAAGATCCTCCAGTGTAAATAATGCACCGTCACTTGTAAGTCCGTATACATTTCCTTCGCTGTCCTTTTCCAGGTTATTGACATACTCCTGATTTATCTGCGGATCGTCGATCGGATGTATCTCAAGTGTGGTTGCATCAATATAGGCCAGTCCCTGCGTTGTTCCGATTATTATGTTTCCGTTCTTGTCCTCTGTTATCGATCGTACAGAATGGGATCTGATGCCCTCTGCCCGTCCGTAAACCTTGGTCTCGTCAAAATCGAGCATGGCTACGCCGTTCTCGTTTGTTCCGATCCATATCCTGTTGTTTTCATCCACATAGAGGGCAAAAACAGAGGATATCCCGGAAGTTGAATCATAGCGGTAGAATGAATTTCCGTCATAGCGTACCAGACCGCTGTATCCTCCGAGCCATATGAATCCGTCTGAACTTTGCGCTATTGCATTTGCTTCGGATGTAGGCATCCCGTTTGTGGAATCGTACAAAACAGATGTGTAGTCGGCATTTATCCCGAACACATCACGGCTCGATGATGCCGCTGTCTCCACAGGATCTGCCGTACAAAAACAAGCGGCAACAAGGAGTGTAATTGCCGCTTTAGTTATGCGAGATGTTTTAAAAATCATAATCCGTTACCTCATTAAAAAACTTGAGAATCCCTAGAACAACCAATTATAACTATATCACTCACAAAGGTTTTATGCCATATTTTATATGAATAATGATAAGATATGAAATATGATAAACGATGCTGCCCACGCGACAATGCAGTGCCATATGACTATGAAGCACGCCCACCTGCCGCCAAGTTCCCTTCTTACCGATGCGACTGCTGCTATACACGGGGTATACAGAAGACTGAATACAAGAAGGGATGCGGCTGTAACGGGGCTCATCGCATTCTCCACGCCTTCTCCAAACAGTACAGTAAGTGTGGTTACTACGCTCTCTTTTGCTATGAAACCCGAAAACAGAGAAGTTACTATTCTCCAATCTCCCAAACCTATAGGACGAAATACCGGTACCAGAATTCCCGATATAAGCGCAAGAATTGAGTCGGATGAATCAATGGCCGGATTGAACCTGTAGTCAAAGCTTTGCAGGAACCAGACAGCTATTGCTGCGATCAGTATTATTGAAAACGCTCTTTCGATAAAATCCTTTGATTTTTCCCACAGAAGTTGCAGAACGTTCCGGATAGCCGGAAGACGGTAGTTTGGAAGCTCCATGACAAAGGGAACCGCCTCTCCTTTAAATAACGTCCGTTTATACAGAAAAGATATAAGGATCGCACATACCACTCCGAGCACATATAGCCCTGTCATAATAAGAGCCTTATATCCCGAAAAGAACGAATCAACAAAGAAAAGATATATGGGGAGCTTCGCCGTACAGCTCATAAACGGAGTCAGAAGTATGGTCATCTTGCGGTCTCTTTCACTCGGAAGGGTCCTTGAAGACATAACTGCCGGAACGGTACATCCGAATCCTATCAGCATCGGAACAATGCTTCTCCCGCTAAGTCCCATCCTTCGCAGAGGTTTATCCATAATAAACGCAACTCTTGCGATATATCCGCTGTCCTCAAGTATTGACAGGAAGAAGAACATCGTCACTATGATAGGTAGGAAGCTTAAGATGCTTCCCACTCCCTCAAATATTCCGCCGATTATCAGTCCGTGAAGAGTACTGTTAACTCCTGCCGCTTCAAGCGCCGAATCTACAATTCCCGAAAGCTTCCCTATTCCGGCTTCCAGAAGATTCTGAAGGAATGCACCCACCACATTAAAGGTCAGGAAGAATACCATTCCCATAATAAGGATAAATATGGGTATACCGGTATATTTTCCCGTAAGAAGACGGTCTACCCGGCTGCTTCGCTCATGCTCCTGGTCTCTTATTGGCTTTGTCACACATTTCCTGCATACCTTCAGAATAAAGGCAAAACGCATATCACATATGGCGGCACTCCGGTCAAGTCCTCTCTCACTCTCCATCTGAACCGTGATATGCTCGAGCATTTCTTTTTCGTTATCATCAAGATCCAGTTTGTCTATGACGAGCTTATCGCCTTCGATTGCTTTGCTTGCCGCAAACCTTACCGGAATACCGGCTGCTTTCGCATGGTCTTCTATCAAATGTGCAACTGCATGAAGGGCTCGATGGACCGCTCCGTTGTTGTCACTCTCATCACAGAAGTCCTGTCTTAAAGGTTTTTCCTGATATTTAGCAATATGAACCGCGTGCTCCACAAGTTCGTTAATCCCCTGATTTTTGGCTGCGGATATGGGAATGACGGGAGTACCGAGCATATTTTCCATCTCATTGACGTCGATATACCCTCCGTTACCTATAACCTCATCCATCATATTCAGGGCAACAACAACCGGTATCTCCATCTCCAGAAGCTGCATTGTAAGATAGAGATTTCTCTCGATGTTCGTCGCATCCACTATATTTATGATAGCTTTAGGCTTGTTATTAAGGACAAAATCCCTCGATACGAGTTCTTCCGCCGAATACGGAGACATGGAATAGATTCCGGGAAGATCCGTGATAAGAGTATTATCATAGCCAAGTATTGTTCCGTCCTTGCGGTCTACCGTTACTCCGGGAAAATTACCGACATGCTGTCTGGCTCCTGCCAGCTGGTTAAATAACGTGGTCTTGCCGCTGTTCTGGTTTCCGACAAGAGCAAACGAAAGACTCTCCGAATCAGGAAGAGGATTACCGCTCCCTTTGGGATGGAATCTTCCGCCCTCACCGAGACCCGGGTGTTCTCCTCTCTTTTGGGGAGATTTGCCTTGATCCGGCAGATCGGATATCTCTACAGGCTCAACTTCGATCATATTCATATCATCAAGTCTGAGAGTTAATTCATAAGAATGTATGCGTATCTCTACGGGATCCCCCATCGGCGCATACTTTACAACCGTGAGTATTGTTCCCGGTATAATACCCATATCAAGAAGATGCTGGCGATAAGCTCCTTCTCCGCCTACCCTGATCACTTTTGCAGAACTTCCGGCATTGACTCCCTTGAGGTTCATAACCGCGCCTCCTAAATAGAATACTCAATATCGTCATTAATGATAATGATAATCAAGTATTATACCATAAAGGAGCGCTAAGCGTTACAAAGAGTCAATAAAACGGTCGAACGCCTCCGCGCCATCTTCATTCTGTTTGAATACACCGGCATTCTCAAGAACATGGGAGAATACGATGCCGACCTCCTGTCGAATATAATCGGTAATGTTAGTGTTTCGAAGTTTTCCTATATCTTTTTGAAGAAGCTCCATAAGCCATTCTTCATGTACGTGCAGTTTATCGTCTGATGAAACCGCTCTTTGTATGCTTTGTGTTGCGGCTGCATCATCAGCAGATTCATTAAGGCTCTGTTCGATTATGTGCACCAGGCCGCCAAGCTCGTCTTTCAGTCTTGCCGGCAGAATTGCCATGCCCATTACCTCAATCAGTCCTATATTTTCCTTCTTGATGTGATGGTACTCGCTGTGGGGATGGTATACGCCAAGAGGATGTTCTTCGGTAGTTATGTTATTTCTAAGCACAAGATCCATCTCATACAGATTATCCCTCATTCTCGCAATGGGAGTGATTGTATTATGCGGAACCTTTTTCCCGTCCTCTTTGGTATAAGCATAAATAAACGCCTTCTCATCCGTGTACTTGCGCCATTTATCCAGAATCGTTGAACATGCCTTGATAAGCTTTGCCATATTCTTACTGCGAAGTCTGATCGTTGAAAGCGGCCAGTTGATGATACCTGCCTCTATATCTTCATAACCTTTCAGCTTAAACTTCTTCGTATAGGCTGCCCTTACCATCGGGAACTCATAACACCCTCCCTGAAAATGGTCATGTGTCAGTATAGAGCCTCCAACAATCGGAAGATCCGCATTTGAGCCTATTGTATAGTGGGGAAATGCCTGTATGAAATCGAGCAGTTTTGCAAATGTATCTTCATCGATCTTCATAGGCGTGTGTTCTTTATTAAACACGATGCAGTGCTCATTATAATACACATAGGGACTGTATTGGAGAAAATAGGGCTGTCCGCACAGTTTGATCGGTATTATCCGGTGATTCTGTCTGGCAGGATGTGTGATAGTTCCGGCATAGCCTTCATTCTCGGCGCAAAGCAGGCAAAGGGGATATCCCGATTTGGGCGCACTTAACGCATTCGCTATATCCCTCGGGTCCTTTTCGGGCTTTGAGAGATTAATCGTGATGTCAAGCTCTCCGAAGGGGGACGCTGCGACCCATTTAATATCTTTTTTGATCCTGTCGGTCCTGATATAATTTGTTGCATTAGAGAACCTGTAATAATAGTCGGTTGCCTCTTTAGGAGAAATCTCATATTTCTTCATGAACTTCTTGCGTACAACGGACGGGGGAGGCGTGATAAGTCCCATAATCTTTGTATCAAACAGATCCCTGTTCGTAATCGTATCATTCTCAAGAATGCCCTTTTGAAAAGCTATATCCGTCATATCTTCAAGTATATAATGAAGATCCCTGGGCTTTTTTGCCGTCTGCTCAGGTCTGTATTCCACCTCGCCGAATAATTCAAGCAGTCTGTTGGTTGAGTAGATCACATCATCCTTTTTGATAAGATGCGCCTTGACAGCGTATGAAACAAGTTCACTTATAAGGTCCGAAATATTGCCTATGCCTTCACCCATTACCATTCTCCTTCATATATCATTTCTATATCAGAACACCTGGACGCACCCGTATTTTCTGATCGCATACTTCCTTGACGAGCCTTCACCCAGAAGATCGCTCATTGCCTGTATATATTCATCGGCATACTCATTTCTCACAAATGCCTGTATAGTTCCGGCAAACCCTCCGCCATGGACTCTCGCATATCCCTTGCTGGGCGGATTAAGTACTACATCGCTTACGGCAAGTGCCACCGACATGCTCTGAATGTTCACATCTTTTACCGAATATACATTTTGCAAATACTGGAAAGATGATTTTGCGGAGCTGGCAAATTCTCTCAAAAACTCCTGAAAATCACCATCCTTAAGAGCCTTCGCTTCCGATACCACACGTTTGTTTTCCTCAAAATAGTGAAGCGCCCTTACAACCGCTCTGTCCCCTGTTTTCTTCCTTATATCGCGTATCTTCACCATGAATTCATCTTCTGAAACTTCGGAGAGAACTTCCTTCCCAAAATATGCCGCAACTTCCTTCATCTCCTGGGGAATAGCCGCATACTCACTTGTAAGGTCGGCATGGGAAGCCTTTGTATCCGTAATTATAAGAGAATATCCGTAATCCATGGGGTCAAAATCGATCCGCTCTATCTTCGGGTACGAATCATCCATAAGCGGCTCCTTATCACTTGTCCTTGCAAAATCAATATGTACAAAGCCGCCGACGCTGCACGCCATCTGGTCCATCAGACCACAAGGTTTTCCGAGATACTTGTTTTCGGCAAACTGCCCGATCTTCGCTATATCAACGGTTGATATCTTCCCATCGTTATATAGCCCCGACATTATCACTCCGACCAGGGATTCAAAAGAAGCCGATGACGACAGTCCTGATCCCCCGATAACATCGCTGGTAACGTAAGCATTGAATCCGCCTACCTTAAATCCCTTTTTGTTAAAACCGGCGGCAACACCGCGAATAAGCGATGCAGTAGTTCCGATCTCCGATTCGCTCACTTCAAGATCCGTTATATCAACCTTATATGTTTCATATCCTTCCGAATAGAGAGTGATTACATTTTGAGGAACCGCCGAGGCAAATGCAAGAGAGTCTATCACGAGGGATGCCGCAAGCACCTGCCCGCGCTGATGATCCGTATGATTTCCTCCGATCTCCGAACGGCCCGATGCGGAAAAGGCATGAATCTCTTCGGCTTCTCCGAAGTGTTCTTTGTACCCTGCATAAGCCCGCTCATATCTCTCCTTCTGATATTTAATCAATTCGGGATCATGTCCGTATATTTCTTCTATTCTTCCCGATTCCATAATTTTGTTGATATCCATAACCATCCCTGCCTTTCTGTATTATTGTAACATAGCACTACCATTTTTTATACGGACACTTTCCCGTCTTTGCAGCTGCGCGAAGCTCGACATAACAGCCGCAGGCACCGCAGGTGCCTTCATTCAGGTAATCACATGCCCTGCACTCGTCAAGACGCTTTTTATACAGCTCGTCCCCAACCCGCATTTTATCACCGAGCCTTTCTATGGCATTCCTGACATCAGCCAGCAGTTTTTCATTGTCAAGTTCCGCAAGAAGACACTTCCTGCACAGTCTTTTCTCTTCCATAATCCCCAAACAACACCAAATCTACAACAGCAGATCCGATAGTACATCACTCTTTTTTTCCGCTTCTTTTATCAGATACGATCTTGCCACAACATTATGGGACGGAACATTCCCGATCATATCCGTGATCATCTCCCTGTCTGGTTTTATCGTATCAAGGTATATGCGCATGTACTCAAGTGAATTATTGCTGTCCTCAAACAGTGAATAGAATGAAGCCCCACTCCTGTTCCCGAGGCTGTTGTTTATCAGGTGATCGCAAATAGTCTCCCTTGTCATGTCCGTAAGATAAATGTCATATGTGAGGCGCAGATAACACAATGAGCACTTCCTGAACTCTTCTTTTCTCACATAATCGTCAGTCTCTCCGGGAAGTTCCCCGTCAACCGATCCAATTCCGTCATATGATATATCCTCTTCACCACACAAAGCAGCACTCATCCTCGCTTCGGCGTCATCGGTCTTCAGCTGTGAGATAAGGCTTATATCCCACTTCTCATACCAGCTCTTCTTCCCTACGTCATCAGCCCGCAGCAGATGATCATAGTACATCTTGTTGGTGCAAACAGCCAGCAGCCTGTTAGTGCTTTCATCCGTATTTGCGAAAGCTATGGTGCTAAGCTTCTCACACCCCGTAAACACATGCTTTCCAAACAACCCGGGGTGAAAATCATCCTCAAACACTACTTCCTTCAGATTAGAGCATTTCGCAAAAGCCCAGTCACCTATGTATCCGGCTCCACGGCAGATCTTGACCTTCCTGATGTCCTTTCGCGACAAAAAAGCCTTGTTCTCAATGATCCTGTCTCTGACTTCATATATGTCTTCATTCATGTAAGTTCCGTAAGCTCCATAATCTCCCTGCGCAAACTCTCGGCACGGTCACCCACCTTCAGAACGCCGGAGTATTTCTCATAGGATTTTGACCCGAATTCGGACAGAAAGTTGCTTGTATCATCGGATAATGTCATCTCCGTAACCAGCGTGAGCATTTCATTTCCGTCTGCTCCGAATATACGCTCCATACCGGCAAACAAATTGTCTGTTCTCTCAAGTTCCGCTTCTATATCCTTCCGAAGAGCAGTAACTCTTGCATTATATATATCCTTTATTTTCTCACCGTTACCTACCCTGTTCTTCGCATCCGTGTAGAATTTAGCGATGCGCTTGTATCTTGTTTTTTCGTCGGGTGAAAGCGATCCGGCTCTTGATTTTCTGGCTATGATGGAGAGAGCCGAATTCGCAAGCTCCTCCAGCTTTATCTGTGCATCTTCATCTTTTGCATCGGCAATATCTTTAATATGTGTTCTGATTTCTGCAAGAATTCTGTGAGCCGTAAGTATCTCTCCCATCTCGCTCTTTAGCGTATCGGCAAGAAGTCCCGTAAGTGCCAGTCTCTCATCTACCGGTGCATGTGCGGCAGCATCTGCTGTTTCTTCGGATAGTTTCCCGGAAAAGACAGCCTCAACATCATATTGTTTCTTATACTTATTATAGAGGTCGTAATAAGCGGAGAATTCTTTTATGATCTTCTCATCCGTGATGTATTGACCGATCAGGCTGTCATTTACCGTTTTATTGTCTTCCTCATACAGCTCGATCATATCGGAAAGATCTTCCCAGCCTCTTGCAGTAACGTAGTTCTTGCCGTAAACGGTAGTCTCCACTTTGTAGAAGCAGTCTTTATTGGTTTCAAGGAATCCGGTAACCGCTCCGTGTATACCCGCTTTGGCCGCATAACTCTTCCATGCCGGATAATCTGCCTCAACCGTAATTACCTTCAGTCGGTCAAGTGTAACCACATCAAACTCACGTACAGCCCTGTTAAACTCCGGAGGATTACCGGCTGTAACAATAACCCACCCTTCGGGCACAGTATGCTTTCCGAAAACTTTGTACTGCAGAAACTGCAGCATAGAAGGATAAAGCGTCTCCGACACACAGTTGATCTCATCAAGGAACAGTATTCCCTCATTAACTCCGGAATCCTCCATCGTGTCATAAACACTTGCTATTATCTCACTCATCGTATATTCCGATACGCTTACGGTAAGATCCTTATACCGTTTTTCCTTTATGTAAGGAAGTCCAAGAGCGGACTGTCTGGTATGATGCGTCATCGAATAACTCACCAGTGCAATATCGAGTTCATTTGCGATCTGGCTCATTATGGCGGTTTTCCCGATTCCGGGAGCACCTATCAGAAAAATCGGGCGCTGCTTCTCTACAGGTATTCTGTAGTCGCCGAATTCATCCTTCTTTAAATATGCTGTTATTGTGTCTTTGATATAGTTCTTGGCTTCTTTAATATTCATTGTAGTATCGTGACATAGGCCCACGGCGGCGCGGGCGGCCTGTAGTCATCTTCTCCTTCAAATACAAACATGCAATCGTATCCCGGCGGATTTTCGGGATATATCCCGTAACCGTCGGTAAAATATATCATTCCCTTAAGATTCGTAAACTCTTTATTATCAATCAGTGTTCGTACATACTCGAAAACAGGGCGAAAATCAGTGGCCCCGAAGCCCTTTACCTGAAGCTTTCCGGCAATTTCTTCTATCTCCCTTTTATCCTTAACCGTAACGTCGCTCGTAACCTCACTGTCGCACTGTATTATCCTGACATTCATTGTCTCCGAAAATGACGAAGAACGGGTCAGAAGATCATATGTTTTTTCGAGAAAACCCTTTACCAGCTTTCCCTTAACGGAAGCTGATGTATCGACTGCAATGACAAAATCCCTGATTCTATTCTCATCAGTGTATTCTAGAGGCTCTATCAACGGCATGTTTTTATAATTTGCCAGTCCGTAGGTATAATACACGTAGTCGAATTCATCGGGACTGACTTTGATCTCCTCTGACATTACCGCAAATCTTTTAATTACGTCATCATAATCATAGGTCTTTCTGACACCCTCGTTGAGGTTGATTATGATGGTATCCTTTCCCTTCACGTCCCTGGAAAATGATTTCAGTTCTGCCGAAACACGTCTTGCTATCCTCTCCCAGTCTTCCTGTGATATGATGATCTCCTCTTTTTTGTTATTCGGCCTTGTATAATGAACATCAGGTGAAAACAGCCGCTTGTATTCCCCGGCCGAGTCCGATGATATTCCTCCAACCATGAACTCCCTGTACAGATATTCCGCGGTGAGCTTTGGCACCCACTTGTTTAATTTCGAAAGTATGATCTGCACTTGTGTGTCGCCCGTTCTTTCGTGGCCGCTGTCCATTGCCAGAATCGTATTTTCAACAGCTATGTCACAGGCTAAGTCCCAGTATTCCCTGTTTGCTATATCTTTCCTCGAATAGTGAAGAAATATGTTATGGAATATCACATGAAGCAGCAGTCTTACAGCAAAATCCGGATCTTCCTTGTAATCATTAAGAAGTCTTGCAGGATTATAAACAAGGCGCCCCATATCGCTTATGTACGTTCCGATCGAGCTGTCTTCTTCAATCTTCAATGCCGCCAGGGTCTTGTCAAAGAAACGGTATTTTACTATTATACTGTCTCTTGCAAGATCAAATACTTTCTTTGCCAGTTCGGATATTCTATTATTAATATTCTCATCATTGTTCACAGATTATATCCAATCAGGGTCAGCCCTTTTGCCGGGGCGGTCTTTCCTGCTTTAGACCTGTCAAGCGATCCGATTATTCCCGGAATATCTCCGGGTAATATCTTCCCCTCGCCGACCTCTATAAGCGTACCCGCTATGATACGAACCATGTTATACAAAAACCCGCTGCCTGTCACATAGATGTCGATCCTGTGCTCATCCGGGCACCTCACCTGCATATCATATATCGTTCTTACAGTAGATTCCACATCAGCTGCTGCGCTGCAAAATCCGGCAAAATCATGCTCTCCGATAAAGCATTCTGCAGCCTGCTCCATAGCATTACCATTAAGTTTTGTGTACACCCAGTATGTATATCTGCTGTTTGTGGGCATAGGAAAGGTGTCATGCCAAATGCTGTATCGGTATGTCTTTCTGCTCTCCACCCTCCTTGGGTGAAAATCGTTTGCCACCTCTTCCGATTTTCTGACCACAATATCATCGGGCAGGCTTTGATTAAGAGCATAAGAGAATTTTTCTCCCGGTATTCTTGACGAGGTATCAAAAACCGCTACTGCCCCTTCGGCATGTACTCCCGCATCGGTCCTTGATGCACCGATAACCTTTATATCTTCTTCAAGAAGCCTTGACAGTTCACGATTCAGTACCCCCTCTATTGTGGCTTTCCCGGGCTGGTACTGCCATCCGCTGTAATCTGTCCCGTCATATGCAACTGTGAGCATTATCCTTCTGATCATTCTTTTTTCCGATACATCCATTTCATAGAGCCACAACCTTAGATTCCCGCCATGCTATGTATACCTAGAACAGTATTCCTATCACAATAACTGCTGCCAAATACAGAATGAGAACCGTGTATGCCACGTAATCTCTTAGCATATATTTAAGCGGTCTCATCTTTGTTCTCCCCTCTCCTCCGTGATAACACCTTGACTCCATCGCAATGGCAAGATCATTTGCACGTCTGAATGCGGACACAAAGAGCGGCACAAGTATTGGAACAAGTGATTTTGCCCTTCGGATAATACTTCCGCTTTCAAAATCAGCACCCCTGGCCTGCTGTGCTTTGATTATCCTGTCTGTCTCTTCAAGCAGAACAGGTATGAAAGTAAGGGCAATTGACATCATCATCGCAATCTCATGGACGGGAAACCGGAAAACCTTTAGCCAGCCAAGGCTCTTTTCCAGCCCGTCCGTGAGATTTGAAGGGGTTGTTGTAAGTGTCATAAGGGATGATCCGATTATCAAGTAAACAAGCCGTAAAATCATAAACGCAGCCAGTCTGACACCTTCTATCGTTATGGTTATCTTCCAGAAGGATACAAGCGTCCTTCCCGGAGTAAGAAACGCATTTAGAACAGCTGTAAATACAAGAATGAACAGAACTGCCTTAAGTCCACGAAATATAAATTTTACAGGGACGCGGGACAAGGCGATCATCGAAACAAGAAAAACGGTAGCAACTATATACCCGGTAAAGCTCTGGAATAAAAACAGCGAGATCACGTAAATAAGTGTACCGAACAGCTTAACTCTCGGGTCAAGTCTGTGAAGCACCGAATCTGTGGGATAGTATTGTCCAAGTGTTATATCTCTTATCATTTACCGAATACTCTTAAAATTTCCGATTTTGCCTCTTTGATCGTTATCAGATCATCACGCACGGGAAGGCCTGCCTTCTTCAGATCTGACAGGATCGCCGTTACTTCCGGTACCGCAAGGCCCATATCTTCGAGCTGTGCCCTATGTCCGAACACCACACGGGAAGGGGCATCCATAACAAGCCTGCCCTCATTCATTACAAGTATCCTGTCCACATGCTCGGCAAGATCATCCATTGAATGTGATACTATTATGACTGTAATATTAAGAGAAGTGTGCAGATAGTCGGCTAATGCCAATATCTCCTCTCTTCCGGCCGGATCAAGTCCCGCACATGGCTCATCAAGCACAAGAACCTCCGGTTTCATGGCAAGAACGCCTGCTATAGCAACTCTCCTCTTTTCTCCCCCGGAAAGATCAAACGGAGAAACGTAGAACATTTCATCCTTTATTCCGACAGCCTTTAGAGCCTCATATGCCCGCAGTTCGATTTCATTCTCATTTAGTCCGAGGTTCTTCGGTCCAAAGCACACATCTGTGAAGACATCGTCTTCGAACAACTGATGTTCGGGATACTGAAATACAAGGCCGACTTTCCCCCGGAGCATCTTCAGATCATAACCGTCGGATGATATATCAACACCGTCATAGTATATTCCACCGGATGTAGGTTTCACCAGCCCGTTTAAATGTGTAACAAGCGTTGATTTTCCGGAGCCCGTTCTTCCCACAAGTCCGATGTATTCCCCGTTTTCAACCGAAAACGTTACATCATCCAGGGCCTTCTTCTCGAAAACCGTTCCCGGATTGTATATATGATCGACATGATTAACGATTATCGACATATTGCCCTGCATAACTCCTCTCTTGTCAGTATCCCGGGCGGTATATCAAGTCCTCCCTGCCGCAGCTCGTAAGCAAGCTTTGTTACCTGCGGAACGGTCAGTCTGCAGTCTTCGAGTTCCTCTACTCTTGAAAATATCTCCCTCGGAGTTCCGGACATTGCTATACGTCCATTCTTCATAACATATATTTTATCCGCGTAAATCGCTTCTTCCATGTTATGAGTTATCAGAATGATCGTTATATTTTCCACATCATTCAGAGCTCTGACGGCTCTTATTACTTCTCTTCTTCCCTCAGGATCAAGCATCGCCGTAGGTTCATCAAGTACAATACACTTCGGATGCATCGCAAGTACACCGGCTATTGCCACGCGCTGCTTCTGCCCTCCCGAAAGCTTTGAAGGTGATGATTTTCTGTGGTTCTGCATCTCTACCATCACAAGGCTTTCCTTGACTCTCTGCTTTATCTCTTGCGGATCTATTCCGATGTTTTCCGGAGCAAATGCCACATCTTCCTCAACTATAGTTCCGATCATCTGATTTTCCGGATTCTGGAATACCATTCCAACGCTCTTTCTGATATCCCATATCTTATCCGCGTCAGTCGTATCGCAACCGTCAACGTAAATCGTCCCCTCCGTCGGATGGAGCAGACTGTTGAAATGTTTGGCAAGGGTTGATTTTCCGGACCCGTTAGGGCCTAATATTACAATAAAATCCCCTTGGGAAATGTTAAGGTCAACGTCATCTATTGCGCGCTTAAAGCCGTCAACTTCACCGTTCTTATCGCGTCTTATATATTCAAATATGACATTTTTGGCTTCTACAAGATTCATATAATTCACGCAATTGTGACAAAAAGAACCGTCCCTTTTGTCAATTATCAAAAATGGGAGCCGCATATGCGACTCCCATAGATTTTAACATACATCAATACCAAAAACTATACAAGTTCTATAACAACTTCCATAGCTGCGTCTCCCTTACGGGGACCAACTTTGATTATCCTTGTATAACCACCGTTACGGTTCGCATACTTCGGAGCAATATCATCAAAGAGCATTGCAGCAAGATCAACCTTCTTGGTGTTGCGCTTCCTGCCTGCAGCACTGTCAGGAACCTCAACTACGGGATAGAGAACCTTGAGCATCTGTCTTCTTGCATGAAGTCTTGAAGGAGAATCCTTCTTGATGGTTTTCTTAACGGTCTCGTACTGTGTAACCTTCTTACCGTCAACAACCTCTTTAACACGCTTTCCGTCCTTATCCTTTAAAGGAACCTTTGCATCAACCTCAACGGTTTCATAGTTGTCACGCTCTTTAACCGCAAGAGCTATAAGACCCTCTGCAACCTTACGGATCTCCTTTGCCCTGGCCTCAGTCGTTGTTATCTTTCCATGATAAATCAGTTGTGTTACCTGATTTCTCATTAATGCTTTTCTCTGGCTGGATGTCTTTCCCAGCTTTCTGTATTTTGCCATCTTAATCCTCTCCTTCGTTCAGCTGAAGACCTAATTCATTCAGTTTTGCCAATACTTCTTCCAGTGACTTACGTCCCAGATTACGAACCTTCATCATCTCATCCGGTGTCTTGTTAACAAGTTCAGCCACCGTATTGATTCCGGCACGCTTTAAGCAGTTGTAAGAACGAACTGATAACTCGAGTTCATCGATGTTCATGTCAAGAGCCTTCTCTTTTCCCTCAGGCTCCTTATCGATCATAACGGAAACCTCTCTTGCACTTTCCGAAAGGTTGATGAACTGTGCAAGGTGCTCGGAAAGAACTTTGGCCGCAAGACTTACAGCCTCGTCAGGGCCGAGTGTTCCGTTAGTGTATACGTCAAGTGTAAGCTTGTCATAGTCTGTCACCTGACCTACACGGGTATTCTGAACCGTCATATTAACACGTTCGATAGGAGTATAGATACTGTCAACAGCGATAACGCCTATCGGAAGATCTTCGTTCTTGTTTTTATCCGCTCCCACATATCCGCGACCTTTTGTGATCGTCAGTTCCATGTAGAGCTTGCTGTTTGCACCACCGTTAAGAGTTGCAATCTTTGTTTCCGGATTAAGTATCTCTATATCCTGATCAACACGAATGTCTGCTGCGGTTACAACACCTTCGCCCTCAAATTCAAGGTATGCCGTTTTAGGCTCATTTGAAGAGGAATTGTTCCGTATAGCAAGGCTCTTGATGTTCATGATAATCTCGGTAACATCTTCCTTAACACCGGGGATAGATGAGAACTCATGCAATACTCCGTCAATCTTTATCTGAGAAACTGCCGCACCCGGAAGGGATGAAAGCATGATTCTGCGAAGAGAATTGCCAAGTGTCGTACCGTAACCTCTCTCAAGAGGTTCAACAACAAATCTTCCATATCTCTTATCTTCGGATATTTCCGCAATTTCAATTCTCGGCTTTTCAAAATCGAACATAAAGTTTCTCCTCTCTTATTGATACAAATACGAATTACTTTGAATACAACTCGACTATAAGCATCTCATCCACGGGAACATCTATCTCCTCACGTGTGGGAAGTGCCTTAACGGTTCCTTTCAAATTCTCCTGGTCAGCATCAAGCCATGCAGGAACGATCCTGCCTCCTGCTGTCTCGATGATTTCCTTGTATCTTACAGAGTCTTTCTTGCTCTCTCTAATTTCGATAACATCGCCTGCTTTAACAAGATATGAAGGAATGTTTACGAGTTTTCCGTTTACGGTAACCTGCTTGTGGCCTACGATCTGACGAGCCTCTCTTCTTGTTCTTGCAAACGCAAGTCTGAAGATAACGTTGTCGAGTCTGCTCTCAAGCATGATCATAAGGTTTTCACCGGTCATACCCTTCTGTCTGTCTGCCTTCTCGTAGTAGTTACGGAAAGGTTTTTCCAGTACTCCGTAAATGAATTTTGCCTTCTGCTTCTCACGAAGCTGAAGTCCGTATTCACTCATCTTTCTGTTAGATCTTGTCAAGGTTCTTCTTGACTTTTTATCATAGCCTAATACCGTCGGCTCAAGACCGAGGGATCTGCATCTTTTCAATACAGGAACTCTATTGACTGCCATTTATTCTTCCTCCTAATTCTATCAGACTCTTCTGCGCTTGGGCGGGCGGCATCCGTTATGAGGTACCGGAGTAACATCCTTGATTGATACTACTTCCAAACCTGCTGCCTGAAGCGCACGTATTGCAGCCTCACGTCCCGAACCGGGACCCTTTACGAAAACATCAACATACTTAAGGCCATGAACAAGAGCTGCCTTTGTTGCTGTTTCTGCTGCTACCTGTGCTGCATAAGGAGTAGATTTCCTTGAACCTCTGAAACCAAGCCCACCGGCACTAGCCCAAGACAGTGCGTTACCCTCGGGATCTGTGAGTGTAACTATCGTATTGTTGAAAGATGCCTGAATATGTGCCTGTCCACGTTCAACGTTTTTCTTGACACGCTTTTTAACTACTTTCTTTGCTGTTTTTGCCATTTAAACTAACCTACTTTCCGAATCTTATTTCTTCTTACCTGCTACTGTACGCTTGGGACCCTTACGTGTTCTTGCATTGTTCTTGGTGTTCTGTCCGCGAACGGGAAGTCCCTTTCTGTGTCTGATACCTCTGTAGCAACCAATTTCCTGAAGACGCTTGATGTTAAGTGCAACCTCTCTTTTGAGATCACCTTCCACCATGTACTCAGCGTCTATGATGTCACTGATCTTCTTGACCTCGTCATCCGTAAGATCACGGCAACGGGTATCAGGATTAACTTTTGCTTTTTCCAAAATCTTTGTTGCGGTAGGTCTTCCTATACCGTACACATAGGTAAGTCCGATCTCTACACGCTTGTCTCTTGGTAAATCCACACCGGAAATACGAGCCATACTTGTTTACCTCTTTTCTTTTCTCTGCGAGCGTTACGCTCCGTTACAAATTGAATGGAAACCGCTTCGCGGTTTCATCCGGGAACCCCGGACTTGCTTGGCTTTCGCCAATTTCAACTGTAGATAGCTCTTCGGTGGGTTATTCCAAAAATCTATCTATGTTGCAGCCGCATTTTGCTTTGGGCTCTAGCCCTGTCTCTGCTTGTGCTTGGGGTTTTCACAGATAATTCTGATCTTACCCTTTCTCTTAATGACTTTGCACTTGTCGCAGATCGGTTTTACTGAAGATCTTACTTTCATTTTGTTACCTCCTCTACGATCTTGTAAATACACTACGGTCCGAAAACAGACCGCTATCTATTTTAACACCAAAGGTGCTAAAATTCAACAAAAATCTCATCTACAATATGTTGTATTTTACCTACTTATCTCTCCAGATAATGCGTCCTTTGGAAAGATCATACGGTGACATTTCAAGGGTTACCTTATCACCGGGTAATATACGGATAAAATTCATACGAAGTTTTCCGCTTATATGCGCGATAACTTCATGATCGTTTTCAAGCTTAACGCGAAACATTGCATTGGGAAGTTTTTCAACTACCGTTCCTTCAAGCTCGATAACATCAGCTTTTGACATACAGTCCCCCTCCTACTGGGTTGGAGTTAATGTGAAAGAGTTAATATCTCAGGATCCCCGTCTGTTATCAGGATCGTGTTTTCGTAATGTGCCGACGGCAGCCCGTCTTCGGCAACAACCGTCCAGTCATCATCCAGCCACTCGACATCGTATCTTCCCAGATTGATCATCGGTTCAATGGCCAGCGTCATGCCGGGCATCAGTTTTATGCCCCGCCGGTGCTGGCGAAAATTAGGTATCTGTGGATCCTCATGAAGAGAGGTCCCTATCCCGTGCCCTACAAGGTCTCTTACTATTCCGTATCCGTAAGGCTTGATAAAATCATCTATCGCATTTGATATGTCATACAGATGATTTCCTGCACGAGCCTGCTTAATCCCTTCAAAGAATGACTGTTTTGTAACATCGATCAGCTTCTGTACTTCCGGAGCAACATCACCGACCGGATAGGTTCTTGCAGCATCAGAGTGGTATCCTTTGTAGATAAGTCCCGCATCGAGACTGACTATATCTCCGCTTTGCAGGATACGGTCTTTTCTTGGTATACCGTGAACGACCTCCTCATTCACCGAAACACATATGCTTGCCGGATATCCGTTGTAATTAAGGAAATTCGGAACGCCGCCTCTTTCCCTTATAAGCTCATCACCGTATTTGTTGATATCCCATGTGGATATGCCGGGTTTTACGAATCTTCCGAGTTCATCGTGAACTTCTTCGAGAAGTCTGCACGACTCTCTCATCAGGTCTATTTCTCTTTCGGATTTGATCGTAACAGCCATCTCTACGCCTCCAGATGCTTTACGATTGCATCAAATACATCCTGCATATCCTGTGTTCCGTCCACAGTTCTCAAGATGTTCAGCTTGCTGTAATGATCGATAAGTGGCTGTGTCTGTTTGTGATAAACATCAAGACGTGACTTGACCGTTTCCGGTTTGTCATCATCACGTATTATCAGCTCACTGCCGCAGACATCACATATTCCCTCAGTCTTGGGTGGAATATGCACAATATGATATGATGCACCACACTTGGGGCAGCATCTTCTTCCGCTCATTCTGCGAATTATATTTTCATCGGGGACATCAACATCTATTGCAAAATCGATTTTCTCCCCGAGTTTTGCCACTTCATTGTCAAGTACCTCTGCCTGAGGAATGGTACGCGGAAATCCGTCAAGTACGTATCCGTTCTTGCAATCATCCTTTGATACCCGGTCAAGCAATATCCTTACAGTCAGTTCATCGGGAACAAGCTCTCCCTTATCCATATATTCTTTGGCTTCCTTGCCAAGGTCGGTACCCTCTTTGATATTTGCACGAAAAATATCTCCGGTTGAAATATGGGGGATCCCATATTTTTCGGCTATCAGTTTTGCCTGTGTACCTTTTCCGGCGCCAGGTGCGCCAAGCATTATGATCTTCATTTGTAATTCCTTTTTCCTGCCAGTTAAACCTTTAAAGACAAGGCTGCAAACAGCCTTGTCCTTTGGGTTTACTTTTTAATTCAAAAATCCTTTGTAATTTCTTACAAGCATCTGTGACTCAATCTGTTTCATCGTCTCAAGAATAACGCCAACGATGATGATAAGGCTGGTACCGCCGAATGATACGCTCGCACCGAACAATCCGTTGAAGATGATCGGTATGATCGCAACTATGATAAGTCCTACGGCACCGATAAATACTATGTAATTAAGCACCTTGTTAAGGTAATCCTGGGTGGGCTTGCCGGGACGTGTACCCGGAATGAATCCGCCCGATTTCTTCATGTTCTCCGCAACTTCCATAGGGTTGAATGTAATGGAAGTGTAGAAGTATGCAAAGAATACCACGAGAACAATGTAGATCAGCGCTCCCCATGTGTACTGCCATGCCCCCGCCTTAAACCAGTTTCCCGAATTAAGGAAGTACATGAACTTCTGCCACCATGTTACCTTGCTGCTTCCGAAGAATGATGAGATAACGCTCGGCAGCTGCATCAGACTCGATGCAAAGATAATGGGGATAACACCGCCCGTGTTAACCTTAAGAGGTATATGAGACGACTGGCCTCCCACCATTTTACGTCCCTGAACCTTCTTGGCATACTGTACGGGAATCCTTCTCTCGGCTCCGTTAAGGATGACCGTAAGGATTACTGTAACTATTATGACAGCAGCTATGATAGCTATCGCGATAGTTCCCGCACCGTATTTGTGTGCCTCAAACTGCGGAGTTACAAACTGTTTCCACAGTGAACGGAGATCCTCCGGTATTCTGGAGATGATGTTAATGGTAAGAACTATCGATATACCGTTACCAACTCCGTTTTCCGTAATACGCTCACCGATCCACATGATAAAAGCAGATCCTGCTGTAAGCGCTGTAATAACCATTATTACGTTAAGTGCGTTAAAATCATCCAGTAGACCCTGACGGCCAAACCCTATAGCCATGGCAGATGACTCCATAAGAGCCAGACCTACCGTCACATAACGTGTGATTGATGCGATCTTCTTTCTGCCGTCCTCTCCTTCACGCTGCATTTCCTCAAGTTTGGGAATGGCTATCGTAAGAAGCTGCATAATAATGGATGATGTAATGTACGGTGTAATGTTAAGTGCAAACACCGACATGTTCAGAAATGAACCTCCTGTAAAGGCATCCATGAAGTTGAATGCATCTCCGGTCTGCTGTGCAAACCAGTTCGCAAAATAACTTCTGTCCACACCGGGAACGGGAAGTTCGCATCCAAGCCTTACAACAACAAGCATAATCAGGGTATAAATGAGTTTGTTTCTGATATCCTTGATCTTAAAGGCATTTTTTACCGTTTCCAGCATTAGATCACCTCTGCTTTTCCACCAAGACTTTCAATCTTTTCCTTTGCAGACGCTGAGAATGCGTTGGCCTGGACCGTAAGTTTCTTGGTAAGTTCTCCCGAACCCAAAATCTTAACGCCATCCTTGGGATTCTTGATGATTCCGATCTCCTTCATAGCATCGATAGTAACGGTTGCGCCATCCTCGAATACTTCAAGTTTGGACATATTGATCGAAACTATCTCTTTAGTATTTCTGTTCTTGAAGCCTCTCTTGGGAAGTCTTCTGTATAAAGGCATCTGACCGCCTTCGAAACCGATCCTGGGTGCTCCGGAACGAGCCTTCTGACCCTTATGACCCTTGCCGGCAGTCTTGCCGTTTCCTGAGCCGTGTCCACGGCCCCTTCTAAAATTATCGCTCTGCTTTGAGCCTTCGGCGGGCTTTAAATTGGATAATTCCATCTCTTGCCTCCTTCTGTTATTATACTTCTTCAACCTTAATTAAATGACAAACCTGTTTGCACATTCCGCGAATCGCCTCATTGTCGGGAAGATCGTTTGAGCTGCCCAGCTTCCTAAGTCCGAGCGCTGCAACAGTTGCTTTGTGCTTCGGAATAGCTCCGATAGTTGACTTAACCAAGGTAACCTTTAATTTCTTATCAGCCATATTGTGCCTCCTACTACTGTATGTGTGTCGCGGGTCCTCCTATCAGCATATATCAACGTATCTCATCCACTGACTTACCGCGAAGACGAGCTACTTCCTCGGGAGTCTTGAGCTGACGAAGAGCATCGATAGTTGCGAGAACTACATTCTGCTTATTGTTGGAGCCCAGAGACTTTGTACGAATGTTCTTGATTCCTGCCATTTCACAAACGTTTCTGGCAGGACCGCCTGCGATAACACCGGTACCTTCGGGAGCTCTCTTTATAAGTACATGCGCTCCTCCGAACTTTCCGATAAAATCATGTGTAATACTCTTATTCTCATCAAGCGGAACCTCAATAAGGTTCTTCATTGCATCTTCTTTTCCTTTGCGGATAGCTTCGGGAATTTCAGCTGCTTTTCCAAGGCCTGCGCCGACATGACCGTTCTCGTCTCCGACAACTACAAGTGCGGTAAAGCGCATGTTACGTCCACCTTTTACAACCTTTGTTACACGCTTGATCGTAACAACCTTATCGTTTAATTCCAAACTGTTGGGATCAATTATTTGACGTTTCATGTGTCTTCCTACCTCCTAGAATTCCAAGCCGGCTTCTCTGGCTGCATCAGCAAGTGCTGCAACCTTGCCCTGATATATAAAGCCGCCTCTGTCAAAGACAACCGTCTTGATACCTTTCTCTAAGGCACGCTTTGCGATAACGGTTCCTAAGTATGCAGCAGCCTCTACATTGTTTGTCTTCTCGATTTCTGCCTTAACATCTTTCTCAAGTGTGGAAGCACTTACGAGTGTGTTGCCGACTGTATCGTCAATGATCTGCGCATACATATGATTGTTGCTGCGAAATACAGAAAGGCGGGGTCTTTCGGCAGTGCCGCTAAAACGGTTGCGCATTCTGTTATGCTTTTTGATACGAACTTCTGCTCTTGATTTTTTGCTAACCATCTTTTACTCCCTCCTTCTTTACTTCTTACCGGTCTTGCCGACCTTACGTCTGATATGTTCGTCAGCGTATTTGATACCTTTACCCTTATAAGGCTCAGGTCTTCTCTTGTCTCTGATCTCGGCTGCGTATTGTCCGATCTTCTCTTTGTCGATGCCCTTTACGAATATGATGTTCGTACCTTCCACTACAGTCTCAACACCTTCGGGATCCTCCATCTCAACGGGATGTGAATATCCAAGGTTGAGAACAAGCTTCTTGCCCTGCTTAGCTGCTCTGTAGCCGACACCGTTTACTTCAAGTTTCTTCTCGTATCCGTCGGTAACACCGATGACCATGTTGTTGATAAGCGTCCTTGTAAGACCGTGAAGCGACTTGTTTCTCTTAAGATCATTGGGGCGGGAAACAGTAACTTCAGCACCTTCAACCGCTATCTTCATCTCGGGAGCCATAACGCGCTCCAGTGTACCCTTGGGACCTTTTACAGTCACTTTATTATTTTCTGCAACATCCACAGTAACACCTGCGGGTATCGCGATTGGCATTTTTCCTATACGTGACATGCCCGTACCTCCTATAGATTCAAATTAACATCCGATTACCAAACAAACGCAAGAACTTCTCCGCCTACGCCTGCCTTGCGTGCTTCCTTATCTGTAAGCACACCGTTGTTTGTAGATATGATAGCGATTCCGAGTCCGCCAAGTACCTTGGGGAGTTCATCCTTGCCGGCATATACACGAAGACCGGGCTTGGAAATTCTCTTAAGACCTGTGATGATCTTCTCATCCTTGTCCTCGCCGTACTTAAGCGTGATCTTTATTGTTGAAAAAGATCCTTCATCAACTACATCATATTTCTTGATATATCCTTCCTTCAAAAGAATGTCTGCGATTGCCAGTTTCATCTTTGATGAAGGAACATCTACCGTATCGTGCTTTGCAGTATTTGCATTACGGATTCTCGTAAGCATATCTGCAATAGGATCACTCATTGTCATTGTAAATTCCTCCTTACCATGATGCTTTCTTAACACCGGGGATCTGTCCCTTGTATGCCAGTTCACGGAAGCATATTCTGCAAATTCCGTATTTTCTCAAATAGGCATGAGGACGACCGCAGATTCTGCAACGTGTATACTCCCTTGTTGAAAACTTGGGTTTGCGCTGCTGTTTAACCTTCATTGACGTTTTAGCCATGAATTATTTTCCTCCTTCTTCGTAAGAGCCGTAAAGTCTTATAAAACTTTACGCCACAGGCTTAGCAAACGGCATACCGAACTGGGTGAGCAGTTCTCTTGCCTCTTCATCTGTCTTGGCGGTTGTAACGATAATAACGTCCATACCTCTTATCTTATCAACCTTGTCATACTCAATTTCAGGGAAAATGAGCTGTTCCTTGATTCCCAGAGCATAGTTTCCTCTTCCGTCAAACGCATTGGGATTAACACCACGGAAGTCTCTTACTCGGGGAAGTGCAAGGTTTACGAGACGATCGAGGAATTCATACATTCTCTCGCCACGAAGTGTAACCTTTGCACCGATGGCCATGCCTTCCCTTATCTTGAAGTTAGCTACGGAATTCTTGGCTCTTGTAATGACAGCCTTCTGACCCGTTATAGTTTCGAGATCACTTACGGCCGATTCGAGCAGCTTGGCGTTTTCCTTCGCTTCTCCGACACCCATGTTTATTACGATCTTGTCCAGCTTGGGGATTTCCATTACGTTCTTGTAACCGAACTTCTTGGTCATTCCGTCTTTGATCTGGTCATTATACAAATCTTTGTATCTACTCAACTTTCGTCCCTCCTTAATCAATCACTTCACCGGTTGATTTGGCAATACGAACCTTCTTGTCACCGTCAACCTTGAAGCCTACTCTGGTGGGTTTTCCTTTGTGGACATACATTACGTTTGAAGCATCAATACCTGCTTCCTGCTCAATGATTCCACCGTTCTGATTAGCCATGGAGGGCTTTGTATGTTTCTTAACAATGTTCACGCCTTCAACAATAAGTCTTCCTGACTTCTTGTCTACCGAGAGAACCTTCCCTTCAGCGCCTACATCTTTTCCGGCGATTACTTTTACGGTATCACCCTTTTTGATCTTTGCCATTGACATTTTGCGCACCTCCTATAATACTTCCGGAGCGAGGGATACGATCTTCATGAACTGCTTTTCACGAAGCTCTCTTGCTACGGGTCCGAAAATACGTGTTCCTCTCGGTGTGTTGTCATCTTTAATGATTACTGCTGCATTCTCATCAAAGCGGATATAAGAACCGTCTTTACGACGTGCGCCCTTTACGCTTCGAACTACAACAGCTTTGACTACTTCACCTTTCTTAACAACACCGCCGGGTGTTGCATCTTTAACAGTTGCAACGATCGTATCACCGATATTCGCATATCTTCTTGTGGATCCGCCCATAACTCGAATGCACAGGATCTCTTTTGCGCCGGTGTTATCAGCAACTTTAAGTCTGCTTTCCTGCTGTATCATTTATATACCTCCGTAAAACTTACAAACGACTACTTAGCCTTTTCAACGATCTCGACAAGTCTCCATCTCTTATCCTTTGAGAGTCTTCTTGTCTCCATTACCTTAACGGTATCACCAATGTTGCACTCGTTGTTTTCGTCATGAGCCTTCAGCTTGTATGTTCTTTTTACGATCTTCTTATACAGCGGATGCTTTACGTGGTTAACAACTGCCACAACAATCGTCTTGTCCATTTTATTGCTCACTACCTTGCCGGTACGAGTTTTTCTTAAATTTCTTTCTGCCATCGTCTAATCCTCCTCCTCAAGCCCTTGACTTCTCGGTTAAACAAGTCTGGATACGGGCGATGTTTCTGCGTACATCCTTGATTCGAGCTGTATTATCCAGCTGATTTGTTGCATTCTGGAATCTTAAATTGAAAAGCTCTTTCTTGGCTGCTACGAGGTCTTCAGACAGTTCGTTAACAGACTTAGCCCTGAGGTCTTCATTATATTTACTATTCTTCATTTGCTACACCGCCTTCCAAGTCTGCTTTAGCAGCAATCTTACACTTGCAGGGGAGCTTGTGCATTGCAAGCCTTAAAGCTTCTTTTGCAACATCTTCCGAAACACCTGCGATCTCGAACATTACACGACCGGGCTTTACTACAGATACCCAGTACTCAACAGCTCCTTTACCGGAACCCATACGTGTCTCGGCAGGTTTTGCCGTAACAGGCTTATCGGGGAAAATCTTGATCCAAACCTTACCGCCACGCTTGATGTAACGAGTCATGGCAACACGGGCTGCCTCTATCTGGTTTGAGGTGATCCAGCAGGGCTCCTGTGCCACAAGGCCGTACTCACCGTATGAAATAACATTTCCTCTAAGTGCTTTACCTCTCATCGTACCGCGGAACTGCTTACGATGCTTTACTCTCTTCGGCATTAACATTATTGCTCACTCCCTTCTTTAGCTTTTGCGGGAAGAACTTCGCCTTTGTAAATCCATACTTTGACGCCAAGCTTTCCGTATGTGGTGTCTGCTTCGGCAAAGCCGTAATCAATATCTGCGCGGAGTGTCTGAAGGGGAATCGTACCCTCACTGTAGAACTCTGTACGCGCGATGTCGGCACCACCGAGTCTTCCTGAAACAGCTGTCTTGATACCAAGAGCACCTGCTTTCAGCGATCTGCTCATAGTTGATTTCATAGCTCTTCTGAACGATACACGATTCTCAAGCTGCTGTGCGATATTCTCGGCAACAAGCTGAGCCTCTCTGTCAGGTCTCTTAACTTCCTTGATATCAACTACAAGTTTCTTGTCTGTAAGCTTTGAGAGCTCACCTTTAAGTTTTTCAATATCCTGACCGCCCTTACCGATGATAACACCGGGCTTTGCTGTGAATATAATAACCTTTACACGGTCTGAAGCACGCTCGATCTCAATCTTTGAGATACCTGCGTTGTATAATTTTTTCTTCAGGAATTCCCTGATCTCGTGATCTTCAACAAGGAAATCCGCAAAATCCTTCTCGGCATACCATCTTGAGTCCCAATCTTTGATAACGCCGACTCTCAATCCGTGGGGATTAACTTTCTGTCCCATGCTCTTCCTCCTTATTTCTCATCCAGCACGATTGTAATGTGGCTCATACGCTTCTCGATACGATACGCACGACCCTGTGCACGAGGCTGAACTCTCTTCATTGTGGGGCCCTTGTTTGCATAACACTCCGCAATGTAAAGGTTATCACGGTTCATACCGTTATTGTTCTCGGCATTTGCAATCGCTGATTCCAATAATTTTTTGATCAATGATGACGCATATCTGGGATTGTATGTCAGAATACCAAGTGCTGTTGTAACGTCCTTTCCTCTGATGGCGTCGAGTACAAAACACGCTTTAGAAACAGATACTCTTGCATAAGATAGCTTAGCCGAGGGTCTGGTATCCTTATTTGCATTTCTCTCTCTTTTGATCTGGGATCTATGTCCTTTTGCCATTTGGATGTACCTCCTTTCAAACTATCCTATCTTACTTAACCTTTGACTTCTTTTCGTCTTTGCCGTGTCCTCTGTAAGTTCTTGTGCTTACGAACTCACCGAGCTTGTGTCCTACCATGTCTTCCGTGATATACACAGGAACATGCTTTCTTCCGTCATGCACCGCGATCGTGTGACCCACAAATGAAGGGAAGATCGTGGAACGACGTGACCAGGTTTTAATTACCTGTTTATTGTTTGACTCATTCATGGCGTCTACTTTCTTAAGTAAACTCTCATCAGCGAACGGGCCTTTCTTTAATGATCTTGCCATTTTATTTCCTCCTACCGACTACTTAATGGTGCTGCCGTCACGGCGTCTTACGATAAGCTTGTTTGATCTGTTGTTCTTCTTTCTCGTCTTGAGACCGAGAGCAGGTTTACCCCAAGGTGTGCAAGGACCGGGACGACCGATACTTGTTCTTCCTTCACCACCTCCGTGGGGATGATCGTTAGGGTTCATAACCGAACCGCGGACCGTAGGTCTGATGCCCATGTGACGCTTACGTCCTGCCTTACCGAGATTGATAAGGTTATGATCGCCGTTTCCTACAACACCGATGGTAGCTCTTGCAATGATCGGAACCATTCTCATCTCGCCGGAAGGAAGACGGAGTGTTGCATACTTTCCTTCTTTTGCCATAAGCTGTGCTCCATTGCCGGCGCTTCGGACAAGCTGTCCGCCCTTTCCGGGATAAAGCTCGATGTTGTGAACCATTGTACCAACAGGAATTTCGGAAAGAGGTAAGCAGTTACCCACTCTGACTTCGGCTTCGGGGCCGTTCATAACCTTCATTCCGTCTGTTAATCCTTCAGGTGCAAGGATATATGCCTTCTCGCCGTCTGCGTAGCAGATAAGGGCGATATTTGCCGATCTGTTGGGATCATATTCGATTCCGAGTACTGTTGCGGGAATTCCGTCCTTCTGTCTCTTAAAATCGATGATCCTGTATTTTCTTCTGTTACCGCCGCCTCTGTGGCGAACCGTTATCTTTCCCTGGTTGTTTCGTCCCGAATTCTTCTTAAGAGAAGTAACAAGTGACTTTTCAGGCTCATGTTTTGTAATCTCGGCAAAATCAGAGCATGTCATCTGTCTTCTGGACGGTGTATATGGGTTATATTTTTTGATTCCCATGATTTTGTCTCCTTTGTTTAAATATTTGTCAGGTATTTATCCTATAAATAATGTGTGTCGCGCATCAGAATCGACTCCGTCGATGGGCGCTCCACGTGCAGACAGGGTCCCACCGCTTTGCGGTTCCCCCTATCAGCAATCAGCATTAATCAAAGCCCTGTGAACAGTTCGATATCTTTGCTGTCCTCGGTAAGTGTTACGATCGCTTTCTTGGATTTGGCGGTTCTGCCGAATACCATTCCGCGCCTTTTCTTCTTGCCGTCAAGATTCATTGTGTTGACAGATCTTACCTTTGTGCCGTCAAACATTTTTTCAACAGCTTCCTTGATCATTGTCTTGTTAGCTTCGGGATGCACAAGAAAGGTGTACTTCTTTTCACCCATGCCCGCCATACTCTTCTCGGTAACTATAGGCTTTAATATCACGTCATAGTAGTTTATTGCTGCCATTATGCGTACACCTCCTCAATCTTGGCAACGGCATCCTTTGTTGCGATGACCGTGCTGTACTTCATTATGTCATAGGTGTTGATCGTATTGATGGATGCCGTGATAACTCCGGGAATGTTCCTTGCAGAGAGAATCACGTTCTGATCATCATCCGCCAATATAACAACTGCCTTTGAAACCTTAAGGTTATTAAGTACATCCGCAAACTTCTTGGTCTTGATCTCATCAAACTTGAGCTCGTCAAGCACAAGGAACTTGTCCTCCTGAACTCTGGATGAAAGTGCGCTCTTAAGAGCCGCTCTCTTTTCCTTCTTGTTAAGCTTGAATGAGTAATCTCTCGGTACAGGTGCGAATACAACTCCGCCGCCTGTCCACTGGGGTGATCTTGTGGAACCCTGTCTTGCATGACCGGTTCCCTTCTGTCTCCAGGGCTTTCTTCCGCCTCCGGAAACCTCACCGCGTGTCTTGGCCTTCTGTGTGCCCTGACGATTATTGGCAAGCTGCTGTACTACAGCCATGTGAACAAGATGTTCATTGACCGGAGCACCGAATACGGCATCGGAAAGTTCCATCTTGCCGACTTCCTTGCCTTCCATATTGTAAACAGATACGTTAGCCATCTGTATGTTCCTCCTTTCCTCAGGTCCTTACTTATTTAGCGACCTTTACACTCTCTTTTACGGTAATTAATGCTTTCTTCGGTCCGGGAACAGCTCCCTTAACAAGCAGCAGGTTCTTGTCTGCATCTACGCGGACAACTTCAAGATTCTGAACCGTTACTTTAACGCCGCCCATCTGACCGGGCATTCCTTTTCCCTTGAATACTCTTGAAGGTGAGGAACATGCACCGTTTGAACCCTGATGACGATGGAATTTTGAACCGTGCTTCATGGGTCCTCTGTGCTGACCGAGTCGCTTGATCGTACCCTGGAATCCTTTTCCCTTTGAGATCGCAGATGCGTCAATCTTATCTCCTACTTCAAAGATATCTGCCTTGATCTCCTGAGCTACCTGATATTCATCACTGTTTTCAAAGCGGAACTCTCTTACAAATCTCTTTGATGAAACTCCTGCCTTGTCGAAGTGACCTTTAAGTGGCTTGTTGACACCGTTTCTGTGAACGACCTCTTTCTTGCCCTTTGCATCCTTGTTTACGATGCGGTCCTTCTTGTCAATAAAGCCGACCTGAACTGCCTTGTAGCCATCGTTTTCTTCTGTCTTAACCTGTGTAACCACGCAAGGACCTGCCTCAAGCACGGTTACCGGAATGAGTGATCCGTCTTCATCGAAGATCTGAGTCATTCCGACTTTTGTTGCCAAAATAGCTTTCTTCATTTTTGCCTCCTTCTTTCGTCAGCGGAATATGCTGCATGCACATTCATACACGCTGAGGTTACTTATTCTTCATTTTGATGTCGATATAAACACCTGCAGGCATCTCAAGCCTTGACAGGGAATCTACCGTCTTCTGGGTAGGTGTAAGAATATCGATGAGACGCTTATGCGTTCTCTGCTCGAACTGTTCACGGCTGTCCTTGTACTTATGAACGGCACGGATGATGGTAACTACTTCCTTCTTAGTAGGAAGAGGTACCGGGCCCGAAACCTCGGATCCGTTCTTCTTAACAGTTTCGATGATCTTCTTTGCTGCGTCATCAATGAGGACATGATCATATGCCTTCAATGTGATTCTCATTACCTGTGTTGCCATAAAAAAAGCCGCCTCCTTTTCGCACTTTGTAAAGATAAGTGAGACAAGCGGTGACTGTACACTCTCCCGTGTGTGTCCTGTTATTTCCAAACACGATCACGGCTTCAATGTTGTAGTCAGTGACTTGTCGCCAGTTTCCTAACTTGACATTCGCTCCGCCGAATTATCTGTGCCCCTATATATGAGCCTTTAGTAACTTCGGGTTCACAGCTATCAATGTCACAGCAATGTCGAGTATACAACAGCAATTTTGTCATTTCAAGAACTTTTTTCCCGGATTTGATATGATTTTTTCAAAAAATTGTATTTTTTTAAATACAATGGTATAAACCTCCCGGCAAACTACAACATATTGAAATATTAGTCTTGACAGCCGACCCGTCTTGTATTATTGTTCTATTGTATTAGTCGTTTAGTACAGATAGTCAGCACCGCTATCGCGTTGCACCTCAATAAATAGGAAAGGAGAAACAGCAATGTCATGGAATCTGGATTCTGACCGCCCGATTTTTGTTCAGATAATCGAACATATGGAGTTAGACATTGTATCCGGTGTACTCTCTCCCGGTGCCAAGGTTCCCAGCGTAAGGGATCTTGCATCGGAAGCTGCGGTTAACCCGAACACGATGCAACGGGCCTTAAGTGAAATGGAACGCAGGGGGCTGATGCGCACAGAGCGAACGAGCGGCCGTTTTGTTACGGAAGATGAAGCCAAAATAGAAGCTCTCAAAAAGAGAATTGCATCCGACGGGGTAAGCAGCTTCCTTACGCAAATGAAGAAGCTCGGGCTTGGCAAAGATAAAATATTGGATCTGATAAACGAAAACTATTGAGGAGGAATTATGAGTTCATTATTAAAAGTAAACTCTCTTACTAAGAAATACGGTAACATTACCGCACTTAACAATCTGAACTTTGAGCTTGAGAGTGGGCACATCATCGGACTGCTCGGTCCTAACGGAAGCGGAAAGACTACGCTTATCAAAATTATATGCGGCCTGCTTGTACCGTCTGCAGGCGAAGTTACAGTAAAAGGTAATCCCATAGGAGTAGAAAGCAAGAAGGTTATATCCTATCTGCCCGATACTACCTACCTTGGCAAATCCGCTTCGGTTGAAGGGACTATCAACTATTTTAAAGACTTTTACGAGGACTTTGATGAAAACAGGGCGTACGATATGCTCGGAAAACTTGGTATCAATCCGCGTGCAAAGTTTCGAACACTGTCAAAGGGCACGAAGGAAAAGGTACAGCTGATACTCGTTATGAGCCGCAGGGCTGACCTGTATATTCTCGACGAACCCATAGCCGGAGTTGACCCGGCAGCAAGAGATTACATATTAAATACAATAATCTCCAATTATGACGAGAATGCCTCTATTCTCATATCCACTCATCTGATATCCGATATCGAAAACATTCTGGACGAGGTTATATTTCTCAAGCAGGGAAATATAGTTCGGTTTTCTTCGGTAGATGAGATCAGGAGCAGTGAAGGCAAATCAGTCGACGGATTATTCAGGGAGGTATTCAAATGTTAGGAAAACTTGTTAAGCATGATTTTATTGCTACTTGGAAATTACCCGCCGCATTAGACGTGCTGGTGATCGCGCTTGGAATAATGACAGGATTACTGATACAGTTAATCCCTCATGTAGAGGGCTCGATGGGCATCGGTATTTTCATGCTCTCATTTATAGGTGTATTCTACATAGGTATTATTGCTGCCAATGTTGTTACTATAATACTCATTGTCATGAGATATTACAGGAACCTTTATACAGCCGAAGGATATCTGACGTTCACTCTGCCTGTCAAAACGGATATGATCGTCCATTCAAAAGTCATTACCGGAGCTGTGTGGATGTTTCTGTCCTATGTCAGTACGATCATATCTATCCTGATAGCCGGATCAGGTTTTATCGCCGCATTTGATGTTCCGGGCAATGAGCTTCGTGAATTCATAAGAGAACTTTACTCCCTGTTTGGTGCAAACAGTCCCGGATTTATAGTTGTCATAGTGCTTACGTTTCTGATAACGCCTGCAGCCTCAGCTCTGAGCATGTATTTCTGCGTGAGCGTCGGACAGCTTTGGCACAGTCACAAGATACTTGGTACAGTGCTTTGTATCATAGGTATCTATATCGTTAATCAGATATTTTCACAGGTGTCCTTCTTTGCATCGGGATTCTGGGGAATGATGACAAGCACCGGAGCAGACATCGATGCCTCCTTCGGCGGAATCTACCTGCGGATGCTTATCATATTACTGATCTTTACAATAGTTGAAAGTGCTATATATTATGCGGTATGTCTTATCATCAACAGGAATAAGGTTAACCTCGACTGATACATGAGACAAATCATATTATAAGGTAAGAAAATGCAGCGGAACATTCCGCTGCATTTTTATTTCTGTCAGTCAGCCGGTTACGATTAACCCTCTGCTTTAACCTCATCAAATTCTTTCGTGATCTCATCGGACGGTGCCTTAGTACAAAGCGATGCTATCACTATTGCAATCAGACTTACGAAAAATCCCGGAGCCAGAGAATAAAGGCCCGTGACCGTTCCTATTGTCTCACCTGCCATAAGAGGAATGTAGTCCCAGATTATGATGGTAAGTGCTCCTGTAATTATACCGGCAAATGCTCCGTAAAAGTTTGTCCTTCTCCAGAAAAGCGAACACAATACCAAAGGTCCGAATGCTGCTCCGAATCCTGCCCACGCATCCGATACAAGCTTCATTACGGAACTGTTCGGATTCCATGCAATGACAAGCGCGATGACAGCAACAACAATCGTAGCAAGACGGCCGATATTCAGTACTTTTGTTTCGTCAGCATCCTTCCTTACTATACCTTTGTAAATATCCTCAGAAACAGCGGATGAAGCAACAAGAAGCTGTGAGTCGGCTGTTGACATTATAGCTGCAAGGATAGCCGCAATGAAAAGCCCAGCCAGAAGTGCCACGTTCATGTCCTGAGTGAACACCTTCTTGATCATTTCAATGAAGACTTTCTCGGAATCCTCAAGTACTCCTTCACTTGCTGCAAGGTATGCCCTTCCAAGCACACCGATAAAGCAGGCGAACCCAAGGCCGAGTACTACCCATATAATTGCGATGGATTTGGACTTCTTGAGCTCCTGTTTGTCCTTGATCGCCATGAATCTGACAAGAATATGCGGCATTCCGAAATATCCGAGTCCCCACGCAAGGGATGAGATGATCGAAACCGCAGAAATATTAGTTCCGTTCTCCATTATCGGATTAAGAAAAGTTGCCGAATCAACTCCGGTAGAAGCAAGATTTGCTCCAAAGTTTGACGGCCCCATGATCACAAATGCTATAAGCGGAACAGCAAGCACCGCAACAAGCATGAGCAGACCCTGGATAAAGTCGGTAGTACAAACCGCAAGAAATCCTCCCATAAACGTATATACGAGAATAACCACAGCAACAATTATAAGTGCCAGATGATAATCAACTCCGAATACCGAATTAAACAGTTTTCCTCCCGATGCAAATGCCGAAGCTGTATACACTACGAAGAAAAGAACTATTACAGCCGATGACACGCCGAGCAATATCTTCTTATCATCCCTGTAACGGTTTACAAAGAATTCCGGCAGAGTAAGGGAATTATTTGCATGAATCGTATATTTACGAAGCGGTCCCGCTATAAACAACCAGTTGGCTATAGTTCCGAGCGTAAGTCCGATTCCGATCCATACCTGCCCAGTTCCCATTGCATAAATGCTTCCGGGAAGTCCCATCAGCATCCATCCGCTCATATCGGATGCTCCTGCGGAAAGAGCCGCAACAAATCCGTTAAGAGAACGTCCTCCGAGGAAGTAGTCCTCAGAATTGTTGTTCTTTCTCATAAACATTGCCCCGATAAAGATCATCAGCAGCAGATAAACTGCTATTGCGATCATGATCCAGATCATTGAAGATGTAGTCATAATTTTTCCTCCTCTTTCTTTCTTGAGAGCCACGCCATTCAAAGTCCACTTCGTGGAGGCGTGGCCTACGTGCTGCAAAGTTTTCATAGAAAACTTTACACCACCCTTACCCAAGAGCCACACAATTAAGAATCTCGTTTGCTCCCATAGATTATATGATCAGGCAGTGTACCTGCCGGATGCTCCGCAAGGCAGCACCAGGTTGTTTCCCGTGACCGGAAGACCGACTTCCCCGGCTTCAACATGGCCCCCGAACCGGTTAACGAAAACAGTATTCATCATATATGAAAGAACCGCCGGCTGCAACCCTGTAGTATAGGAATTAACAAGCACAAACAATGGATTATCGGCAAGAATTTCAGCCGTCTTCTCAAGGAGCGGAAAAACACAGTCCTCAAGTTTCCAGATCTCACCTTTCGGGCCTCTGCCGTATGATGGGGGATCCATAATTATCCCATCGTATTTGTTACCCCGCCTGCTCTCACGTTCAACAAACTTTACACAGTCATCAACGAGCCATCTGATAGGGGCATCTTCCAAACCGCTTGCTTTTGCATTCTCCTTCGCCCAGCCTACCATTCCCTTTGCCGCATCGACATGGGTGACCTTTGCTCCGGCCGCTGCAGCAGATATTGTCGCACCACCGGTATAAGCAAACAGATTAAGAACTTTTATCTCTCTTCCCGGATCTTTTACCAATGCCTCCTTTACTATGGAAGAAAACCAATCCCAGTTTGCCGCCTGCTCGGGAAACAGTCCCGTATGCTTGAATGCAAACGGTTTAAGGCAAAACGTAAGCTCTTTGTACCGGATAGTCCACTCATCCGGAAGATCAAAGAATTCCCATTCGCCGCCACCTTTATTTGATCTGTGATAGTGCCCGTTTGGCCGGCTCCAACGCTTATCCGTCCTTGGAGTATTCCAGATAACCTGCGGATCAGGGCGCACCAGAACATAATCACCCCAGCGCTCAAGCTTTTCACCGTCGCTTGTATCTATCACTTCATAGTCTTTCCAGTTGTCTGCAAGGAACAAAAAGCCCCTCCTATCTACATTTTACAAGGACGCTCGCCCATTTTAATTCTGCTTCGCAGAAAGGGCTCGCGGTGTAGACAGGTTCTTCCCGCTTTGTTTCACAAATCGGGCCCCTCCTATCTACATCATGTGAACCAGTAGTAGTTAAAGAAAATTTGTGCTACCAGCTTTACAATCCACTGCACGATCATAAGCGCGAGAAAAATATACAGGTATTTAACAACAGCACCGTCCCTTGATTTTCTGATCCCGAATACAATGTATAACGTGCATCTTACCATAAATACGACATAGATCACTGCCGCAAATATAAGAGGCGGGTAATCGTAAATACTTTTAAATATCTCACCTTTTAGGAGAGCACGCAGTGCACGCGTACCTCCGCATCCCGGACAGCACAGATGCGTAACCTTATTGAATACGCACGGATATTTAAGAGCCAGTACATTAATGCCCGTAGTAAAGTAAAGCAGCACTGCCGCAATACCTATGCCCAGTGCCACTAAACCAAGTTCATACAATAACTTATCCGTATTGCCAAGTTCATTCTTACAGATTTTCGATCTGATCAACAAAATCCTCCATAATTTCAGGGTTGGCGTTTATTGCTTCTCCCATGACAGCTCCAACGATAAGAATCGCCACTGCGATCACAAGACCTACACCACCGCAGACTATTCCAGCGATTGCCATACCCTTCGCATTTTCCTGCTTATTAATGGATATGATTCCAAGAACAATAGCCGCCACAGCCACCACAATAGACAGCCATCCGCAACAGCTGCAAACGAGAGATATAATACCGCACACAAGAGAAATGATCGCAAATACCTTTGATTCATTTACAGGCTCGGAATATGTCGTCTGACTCGATGTATAATCAGAATAATCCGTTGAACTGTCTGCACCTTCGTCTATAGTCTCAACATTTTCAACTGTCTCAACAGTCTCCGTTGTCTCAAATCCGTTATTGTCAAAATCACTCATTAATAATATCCTCCCTTGGTTTGTATAATCCTTTGTTGCTTTATCAAGTTAAAGCGTCATATATCACTGATTATAATGTATACGGTATTTGATTGCAAGAACGTTTTATATATTCAAACAACGCATCCGTAACATCTACACCTGTGGCATCCTTGAGACCCTTGAACTGGGCGTTGGAGTTAACCTCGCACAGCAAAGGTTCATCATCCTCTCCAAACAGTATATCGACCCCGGCAAAATCAAGTCCCAGCTTATGTACAGCAGTCACAGCCATCTCTTCCTGCTCTTTTGTAATATCATACCCGGTCCCACTCCCGCCGTTTTCAATATTTGACCGAAAATCATTTGCATTGCTTCTGACCATGGAAGCAACAACCCTGTCTCCCACAACGTAAGCCCTAAGATCACGTCCACGGCTGGTTTCAATGAATTTCTGGGCAAGACACTCCCTCCCATTAGTACGCTTAAGGATCTCGTGTGCTTCCTCTTGGCTTCCTGCAAGGTATACCTGTCCCCCGTATGACCCGTAACATTCCTTGATAACATAGGGATAGCCCAGAGTATCTCCCAGATATTCTTCAAATTCGAGAGATGTATATCCTATGGATTCAAATGTCATTGGAATCTTGAACGTCTTCGGAATACGTACAATACCATCAAGTTTCTCGAATGTAAGCGCCTTGTTATCACAGTATTCTATACCTAAAGCGCTGTTAAAAAGGCGATATCCTGCTCTCTCAAGTGCTCTTCCGAGGAACACATCTTTGTTCCAGAACAGGATAAATCCTGCATCCGCAAGCCTTGCGGAAACACCCGGTGATGCACATTTTACCCTTCCGTCGGCCATATCAACAAAATAATCGGAATTAACAGACAGCTCCATTTCGATTCCGGCTCTCGCGGCTCCCGCAAGAAGCGCATCATACGTAACCCGGACTGATTCGGAATTTAAAAATGCATTAACTATAAGAAGTCCTTTTTTCATCCGGCCACCTCCGCATGATAATTTGTATTGTTCCCTTTTCGGGATATGACATACAAAGCATACGCTGCTGCAAATGCGATCAGCATAAATACAGATCCTATGATTATCTGAAGAGAATATGGCAGATCCGCGGGAAGCAGAGGTGCTATGAATATTCCGGCCGCATTTATCACAACGTGTAGAAGGAATGTGGTCGCAACACCGATAAGGCTGTCGGGAACCGAAGATAATCCGCCCCCTTTACCGCGAAGGCTCTTCCCGGCGTCTTCGACACATCTTGAACGGTATACAATCGGGCAATAATAGAATACACAACCTATAACCAGTCCGATAACAAAACCATACACCCTCTGTATCGTAACCGTATGATACAGTCCAAACAGTGCTGCCTGAATAAGATTGGCTGCCCAGAACGGAAGAACCATCTTACCGGCCCGAAGAAAGATCAATCTGAATACTATCTCTTCAATAAGGGGAGCTACAAAGATAACATTGGCAAACTGTCTAGGCTCGATCGTTCTGATATATTCCATAAAATCGTTGTACTGGAGTGCCGCGGACGCGACAGAAGATGCCTCGTCCAATTCCCCCATAATGTTTACAGCGGCGTTTACAAGGTAAGCGCCGCCGATCTGAAGTACAAGACCTAACAGTATAATCGAAACAATATTCAGTGCTGCCGTAAGAACACCTTTAACTTTCGGATTATTTTCCATCACTTTCCCTTATGATCTTATCTTCCGGAAGTATCTTGAGAAGACACTCTTCAAGATCCGCACCTTTTACCGGCTTGCTTAAATACGATACAAATCCCTCCGACAGATACATCTCCTGTGCCCCTACAAGCGCATTTGCGGTTAAAGCCACAACCGGTGTATCGGTATTGAGACCGTCGACCTGCTCTCTGATTCGGTGAAGCGCCTCTATTCCGTCCATTATAGGCATCATATGATCCATAAGTATCACATCATATCTCTTCATCAGCGTATATTTCAGACACTCATCACCGCTTGCCGCAAGATCGATCTGTATTCCTGTGTTCTTCAGCAGCAGCCTTACAACATTAAGATTCATCTTCACATCGTCGACAACAAGGATCCTTGCATGGGGCGCTGTAAATTTGTCCTTCTTATCGGAAGAGTCTGTCGAATCGCTATCTGATGAAGACGTCTCACCTCTTTTATTAAGCCTTTCATCGAAATGTCCTACCGTACCCTTGTCCGCAATCTTCTGAGGTATCGTAACGGTGAACGTCGAACCTTCATAAAGCACGGAGTCGACTCCTATAGTACCTCCCATCATATCGGTAAACTTCTTGGTGATCGACAGTCCCAGCCCGGTTCCTTCAATGTTCCTGTTTGTCTTTTCATCTATACGCTTGAATGAATCGAACAGATATTTCTGATCGTCTTCAGATATTCCTATACCGGTATCCTTAACGGATATGATCAGGTTAATGTTATCTTCATCCGTATTCTCAAAATCAAATTTTAAGGTTACGGAGCCATCCTTTGTGTACTTGACCGCATTCGTCAGCAGATTCATTATTATCTGACGGATCCTGACCTCATCACCATACAGAAAAGCAGGGATCTGCGGATCGTTCTCTATCGAAAACTTCAGATCTTTTCTCTTGGCTCTCATATAGATCATGTTATAACAATCGTTCATGATGGAGAACATTTCATATTCAACAGGGTGAAGCTCCATCTTCCCGGACTCTATCTTGGAAAAATCAAGTACATCATTTACGAGCGACAGAAGCTGATGTCCCGCACTGTCGATGTCATTTGCGTACTCTAAGATCTGCCTGTCCTTGCACTCCCTAAGTATCATCTCGTCCATTCCGAGAACGGCATTTATAGGTGTTCTGATCTCATGGGACATATTTGCCAGGAAATTTGACTTGGCCTCACTGGCAGCTGCAAGCCTAAGGTTCGCCTCTTCCAGTTCCTCGTTAAGCTCACGCAACGCCTCATCGGTTTCCCTAAGAGTCCTTGCCTGTTTCTCATATATATATGTCTGGTATTTGAATATGACCCCAAATATGACTGCTACAAAGACAAACGCTATACTTGTATCGAAGATCTCATCATTACGATTTTCCAGATAGAGAACATACTGCGGGTACACCTTTTCCACATGCAAGCACCCCGTAAACAGTATAAAATTAACGACAGATATGACGATTCCCCACTTAATATCAACCAGAAGCCATGTGAATATTGCTCCAAACAGCATCCAGATAACTATCCCTGTGCCGTATCCGCCACATAAGAAATACATAATCGGGAACACTACCAGATTAGCTGTAATCGCTATGATAATGGAAGGAACCGGCGAATCCGGAAACTTGTTTGTCATATACAGAACAACAGCTATGACCAGAAGCATCAAAAACTGTGTCAGGATTCCCCACAAACCGGTTCCAACAAGAGCAGAAATAATCAAGCCCGGAAACTGCACAAGAAGTGCACATCCCAGAATCACATTTACAAGCTTATGTCTGATAGTCAGTTCGTCTCTGAAAAAATATCCGAAGATCTTCTTAAGTTGTTTCATATACTGCTCCGATAGCTTTCGTCAGTATACTATTTTACTACTTAATACGCTTCCCGACAACAACGAGTCTTCCGTTGTCCACATGATACGCACATACAGAAAGTGTTATGAATTCGTCTCCATACTCGGCATCAACGCCTGTATCGTACATCGACATCTGTTTAATGTTTGAGTAAAAATCATCGAATTCTTCTTCCGTATCCGCATTAAAGAACTGATAATATTTGAATACATCCGTCTGGCTCTTCTTATAGACCTGACTTAGGAACACCGCGCATATCTCGTATTCTCTGTCCTCATAGAGACTTGAAAATTTGATCTTAGAATGGCTCTTCTCGTAAGATTGATCCCTGTACTTGTCAAGGCTTCCGAACATGGTTCCGTTCTTCATGTTATGTCCATGAAGTATTATGTTGGTGGCTGGTTTGCTTCCGTCCTCATAATTATTAGCAAGTGTTCCGGTACCTATTTCAGAGTCCGTATCAGCTATGATACAGCCGTATGCGCTGTACTTACCTTCAAAATCCCTATTCAGGTAGTACTGTTCATCGGAAGGAGTCTGCATTACAGGATAATCTATGACTGTTCCGTCGATTGATATCCATCCGGCAGTATCTGCATTTATTCCATGGACTTTCTCCATCTTCTGGGTCATATCGGCGGTTTCTACAGGTGTCAAAGTTCCTTCGCTCTCATCCACAGAATCATCCGCATCGTTTACAACCGTAGGTGAAACGTTCTGAAGTGCCTCAGTTAGATTATCACGGGTTGCTACATAGGCACTTCCCATATATCCCATACGATATTGAAGCATTGCCATAAGAAAAATGAGAATAACAAGAAATGCAACCGAAACAGGGGGAGCCCACTCCGTAAGCTCCACCCTGTAGTTTTCTAAGAATTGTCTCCGGCTTCTAGCCTGATCAACACTGACTCTTGCCATAATGATTGCTATCTGTTACTAAATCCGTTGCCTATCAAAGATTCCTAAGGTCTTTGAGCATCTTGATCTTATCTTCTTTTTCCTTCTTCTTAGCCTTAACCTCTTCCTTGTGCTCTGCAACAGCTACTTCTTCGTCAGCTTCTGCAATGGCAGGATTGAAACAAAGAGTACGGACCAGAGGATCCATATATCAGCCTTGGACTCACCGGTCTTCGGAACATCATCGTAATCGTCCATTTCGGATCCGGATGATCCACTGGCAGCGTTTGTACGTCCGGTTGAGGAGGGAGAAGAAGATGAAGGAGCTTTTGTAGAACTAGATGTTGTTTTAAAGTATGCTTTAATAGTTTTTGATTCACTGAAAGATGCATTTCCGCTTGTGCTTGTTCCAAAAGATACACCTTCCCATTTCTCTATTGTGTTTAAATATCCTGATTTTGGGGTAGCAGATATTTTGTAACTAGCATCATCACTTCCTATTGCATAGAATGTGTAAGAGTCTCCTACACTTGTATCATTTACTGAATAGTTTGTTCCTTCACTCCCATTAAGATCTACTTTATACAATTTGATTTTATCATATAAGTCTTCATCATAATCATCGTCATTACTGCCTTCAGGATTTATCGGATATATAGTCATCGTTACCGAGTCGCTTGAGAATCCAAGATCATTCTTAACGAGATTGGACAATTCGTTCCACTTAAATGTTTTTCCGCTTGAATATGTCTTATATTTAGTTGTTCCTCCCCCTTCAAATTTTACTCTAGTTGTGTCAACATATTTGTAACTGATATTATCATGCCAAACCTGTTCGGGCACATTTAGAACTAGCGTTCCTGTCCCAACACTAATTCTGGGTTTGTCATATACTATTACAGGAACGGAATTCCCGTTTATAGTTAGCTGATTGGACACTCCCGAAGAGGGAGTTACTCTTTTTCCTTTTACTATATAATTATTTGCATTTGTATCGGTACCTGAGTGACTGATGCCGATATAGGGTCCTTCATTCTCTATATCAGTTATTTTATCTGAGATAAACTTCCCAAGATTAATAGTTTTATCCAACGTAACCTGAATTTTGTGTTGGACTTTATTTTTTTCGAAGACAGCTTTTATCTCTACATCATCGTCAGGCATACTAAAAGAATTGTTTGTTATAGTTAATCCGGTGGGCTTAACTATATTCCATTCTTTAAAAACATAATCCGAAGATGGTTCTGTGGTAAGGGTTATTGTTTCATCGTACACGGCAGAACTCTTGTCAGCTGTAACTGAGCCTCCGGATGAAGGTTCACTTGAAATTGTAATTGAGTGTTTTTTACCAAACCATGCCTTGCGAACTTCTGGTTCATCTACTAAAAAGGATATAGAGTTATCATCGTTTGCTACAACCGTAGGACTTTTGATAGTTGAAGTATCTCCAGCGGTCCACTTTATGAATTCATATCCCTCCGGTGGGGTGGTTATTCCTACATCAGCTACATCAAAAAAAATGTACCACTTTCCAGCTCCATTTATTGATGCTGTAAGTTTGCTTCCGGAAACATCATGTGCTGTTGCGGTAACCTGGTATGAAAGTAAATTTACTACATTTGGACAGTTTACACTGATGTCACTTGTAACAGAAAAAATACTATTATCTTGAGAGCCATTTGATCTATAACCTGCAAGACTTGCTCCGCAGTAGATGTTGCTGCTCCATTTTTTAGTACCTTCTGAGGCAGGTTGATTGTGAAATTGGGTCTCGATTTCTGTCTTTGATAAAGAAAATAATTTTTCAACAATTCCTGATCCATCACTATTTACAGTTATTTGAGTAGGTAGTGAATCTGTACCATCATCTTGGACTATAATTAATTCAGCACTAAATTTATCACCATCAGCGGTTTTTGTTCTTTTTAATATAAGTTTACGTTCATTAAATAGATCATCTTCTCCGAATTTGTAAGTAATTTGCGTATAATCACCTATATTCACAGTCGCACTGCTATTAAAAGGCAAATATGCCTCTTTCGTAAATGATAGATTCCAAACAATTTCTGGCTCAGCATCATCACTGCTGCTGTCCCATTCCCAAGAAGTGGGTTGTATCTTTTCTATTGTCAGTTCATCATCCGCTTTCGCATCAACCTTGAATCCGACACCGATAAGTGTCATTAAGAATAGACCTAAGAATAGTTTCCTGATTCCCTTCATTATATGAGACCTCCCCTTATTAAAGTTAATAAGCAATTAACCTGTAGTTAAGTTGAAAAGCCCACTTTTCTTTATAGTTAGAAAAGTGAGCTTTCCTTATCTGTGGAGGTATTCTCTTTGCTTACCTATTGAACTGTATCAAATGCCGGTCGCATTCTTTCTTTTTCATTATGGGGTATATGAAGTTTGTCAGCTTCAGATTCCCAGTTTTTTGATACAACAGTTTGAATCTCTCGGATGGTTTCCATTGCCCGCTTGTTAGGGATTCTGAAAAACTCTGCAATGTCCAAGGCATTCGCAAGTGACTTGTCTGCTCTGTCTCCGATGTATAGTGCCATGTGTTCTTTGTCAGGCTCAGGGTTCACATCAAAACACGGAGATAACCCCCATCCATCATCTCCAAGCAAAAAACCATGATTTCTCAAGTGGTCGTCCGTATTTGAAATACAGATATTAAATATCATACGTCTCCACAATTCCAATAGAGTTTCGTTAGTCTGAGTACTTAAGGACTCAATCGCAGAGACAATATCAAGATATCCCGCGAGCTCCATATCGGTTTTCCCTGCCATTGTCATAGCGGATGCATAGTGTATCCGTCTGTTTCCCGCCCTGTCAAACCTTTTTGAAATGTACGTCATCCCCCGATCTGAAAAACGCATTACTTTGGCTTCGGGACAGCGTATTCCACATTTTGTTGATAGATTGTGTGCTACCATCTCCCATGCACCTACATCATATTCATCTCTTGAGGACGGAAATTTTGCGATCCATATATTTCCCAGCTCATCAACCACATTCGCCTTTGGTCTTGCTCCGCCAAGAGACGAGCCGGGATCAATCAGATTCTTTATCCATTTCCGAGTATTAGGATCCTCGTCTATTTTTATAGCAGCCTGTTCAAGTTCTCTTAGTTTTTCCATTGGTGGGGCAGAAAGGGTCTGTCTGGCCGATAAGTAAATATTGCGGATACTATCATAAAACCGTATTCCGCCTATTCTGCCGCCGTCATGTACTCCAAGAATGTAATCGCTCTCATGCAAAGTCTTTATAGGGCGTCCTTCGTCTTTGGCATCTAGGGCTTCACGTCGATCCATCAGTTTTCTCCCCCATCTGTCGGGAGAAGTATCAGATAAAAATCCAAAGCAAGGCTTATTAGCAGGTGGAAACTGAATCCCTTCCGCTTGGAATATATCAGGATCCATGACAAAGCCGGGATGATTCCTGAGCCATTCCCTCTCGTATGCAAATCCGATTATTTCTTTCCCTCGGGCATTCTCGATAATACAATGTCCTATTTTTTCTTCTGAAGTCATCCATGCTGCGCTAACATCAAATTCATTCATTTCCTCATCCTCTTACGTTTTAATTCCGAATCTTGGATGATATGACCTAATTCGTCATCACGGGCAAGCAAAGTAATATCATCTCCTAGCCCGATGGCCTTTAATACTTTTGCATATATTCCGATCGCTACTCCCGGATCTCCCTTTTCAACTTTCCATAAGGTAGCCCGGCTTATACCCGCTCTGTCAGCTACTATCTGAACCGGATACTTTCGTCGTATTCTGGCAAGCTTGATCTGTTCTCCCATAAGAGCAAGATTTCTCTCGGTCTCAGGCATTATTGCTACTTTATTTCTGCTTCTTTGTTTTGTTGGTACACTTTCCTTCGCCTTCATGTATATTATTGTAATCATTTAAGCGGAGAGTGTCAATAATAATAAACATTATAAGCATAGGCTCAAAATAGAGTATTAAACCAGATTATCCAGAATCTTAGCCGTTGCCCTTTTTGACTCACGAGTAGCATGTGCATAAATATTCATTGTTGTACTTATTGCCGCATGCCCAAGCAGTTCCTGAACGTCTTTGGGCTTTGCTCCGTTCGCCAGCAAGTTAGTTGTGTATGTGTGGCGCAATACATGGAAATGAAAATTCTCAAACCCCTGAAGCTTTTTTGCAGTATAACAGCATGCTGCTTCAATGGATGAGGGCGGAACAAGGCTTCCGGTTTTATGCCTGCATACAAAGTCAACAATGCAGTAGTTATCAGGAACAGTTTCGGCTTTACTCAAATGATAATAATCATAATAGATACGATTTCTCTCCCGGACCTTCTTGTAGTAGCAGTTGTGGTATTGCAGTCCATATTCCTTTTCATTCTTTTTTTGTTGAGATTGTGCGTTTTTAAATATATCCGACAAAGTGTCACCGAAATCTACGGTGCGGATCTTGCCGCGTTTTGTGGAACCTATCTGTATCAAGTGCCTTTGTGAATCGTAAGATACGCTTCGCCGCACGGTCATATACTGCTCTTCTAAATTAATATCCTGCCAAACAAGGCCGGAAACTTCTCCAAGTCGTAGACCCGAGTAGTAAGATATCTGAACAGGTAAGATTGCATCCGGATGGTGCACCGCAAGGTACTCCAACAATTTATCATACATTTCTTTTGTAATTGGAGTTGTATTATTGCCAGTATCGTTTTCCGATGCGAATAGCTCGGTATCCGTGATTCTTTTTCGTAAAACAACATATGTCATGGGATTTTGGCTGATATATTGCTTTGGGAATACAGCAAAACGAAATACATGATTCAATACTGCCAGATACTTATTTGCGTAGTCTTTGCAAAACCCGTCTCCTGCATCGAAGTTTCCTTCGATGCCTCCAAACGAGAGAAGATCCATGAAATTCTGCAGTTGTTCAGAGGTTATTGTATTGATTCGTTGTTCACTGAGCGGATGGCGCTTAATCAGTTTAGCTATATTCTGGTATAGCTCAATAGTGCCGTTACTGAGAGACCCGGGTTTCAAGTCGTTTTCAATCCAGTCGTCAAGCAATTGTTTGAGAGTAATATTTTCAACCCTCTCTCTTTTTATAAAGGATATTTTTGACATAACTTTTTTCCTATTCCTCATACATTGAATGTAAGCATATGATTCACTACAAAACAGACATGTTCAAAACCAAACAGCTCATACATGCTCTTCTCAAAATCATAATTATTCTAATAGTAATCATGGATAAGCACAGATTCTTAATTTACTCTGAAATGATAATAATCTGATGACGATATGGGACATACGGACTATTAACCTATGCTCGAGTAGAATATAGCAAATTGCGACAGAATGTTCAATATATCTTTGTGCCATTTATATTATTGACACATTGATGGTATAGTTTTACTATGAGTACACTAACTAATGGGGCATATCTTATATCATTTCAGGCGGTTAACATTGCCAAGAGACTCCAGCTTTTATTTGAATTTCTTCGTAAATAGCAGGTTTGTTTTTTGTGCGTCTGAAAATCGAGATATGCATTGTATTATTGGGAAAGGTGGTGTAGATAACATGTCAATCGAAGAAAACAAGGCTATTATAACAAGGAACCGAAGACGCTATGGCTATAATATGAATTTAGGGGAGGTGCTGGAGTGTATTAAGGATATAAAAGGCGAGGTGGATAGAAATAGGGAAAATGATCCGGATTGTTATGATTGGATTGCAAGTACATTAAACGCTATATCTTTGTCTATACATAACCATTCCCTTGAAGAGGGAATCCTTCCATCATCATATTTACAATTTTCGGATGAGAACAGATTAAAAAGGGCTGGATACAGAACACTTGAGAGAGATGTTAGTGATCTGTGGACTATTATTGAAGAGTTACCGTGCAGAAACAAAAATGAAAAGATAGTATGTAATGAGAATTGCGAATTAATGGATTCTGCTTCATGATTACAAGAAAGTCTCCCTGCTTTACTTCTTGGAGGGGATATGGCAAAGAAAAAGTGAACCATGTGTGAATCATTTGAAAAGTTGGCAAATAAATATGCGGAGCAAATGGCAGAACAAGTGGCAGATAAGCGTGCCAATGAACGCCAGATCAAAACTCGAAGCGATGATGTTATTTCTCTTATGGATAGCATGAAATGGACTCTTGAACAAGCCTTTAATGCGCTAAAAATCCAAGGTAAAGAGCGAGCCATTATCGCTAAACAATTGCAGAAATAGCAATAAGTCTCTCTGAATGACCAGAGAGACTTATTTTAAGGCAATTGAAATAAAGGGCGGAAAACAGCATTTATATTTCAACAAACGCTTTACAATCTGAAATAACAGTTAAATATACGTCTATAACATACTCTGTAACCAAACAGCATAGTATTTCTTCCCAAGGTAGAGGATACGATGTCGGAACACGGATAAGAGTATTATTTGGGACGGTATATGACGATGTCAGATTTGTTCCAGAAAATAATCTCAACGATGAATCGGAGCAAAATCCGGTTCTTTTTTGATTCTGTGACTTTTAAGGAGTATATTATATTCTACAATAATTCAAGATATTGTGGCGGCAAACTCAAAGCCTACAATATAAAGTGGTTGTCATAACAATTATTATTGTATATAATGCAAATGTAGGTGTGTAATTATGTCTTTCTACTATATGTAGTGACATCTACAGCACTTTTTCTGCAAGGTTCTGGGGAGTACTTTGTAGAGAAAACCATTTGCGTATTATCAAATAACCTACAGGTTAAATTGTTTTCTTTTAATAAGGGGAGGACTCATAAAAATGAAGGGAATCAGAAAACTATTCTTTGGTCTTATCTTAATGACACTGATCGGTGTCGGATTCAAGGTTGATGCGAAAGCGACACCTGGAATGTCGCTTGAGATAAAGCCGCCCACTGATTGGGGCGCAACAAATGCTGATTTTGTTGTTACCTTAAAAGATATAGAATCGGACGATTTTCCTAATCAAGATGGATCTTTTACTTATACTCTTAAGGTTGTTAAAGATGGGGATTCCACTAAGGAGCTTGGACAAGTTGAGGTACAATTAGTTACTTATAATAGTGGAGTAGATCAGAAAATACAACTTAAAACAGTCGAAATAAAACCATTTACGTCCACAGTAAATGTTATAACAAACGATACCGCAAAATCATATGTGTCCTTGCCGATTGGCACTGTCAAGTCATTTGTTGAGAGTTATGGAACTGAAACATCAGGGGAAAAAACGGTAACGCTGAAAGCATTTTCGGATGGTGACCCAACAATAACTGGGAGTGCTACGAATACTCCAAGCAGTGTTACTGATGACACGAAGGATGTTTCAATATATAAAGTAACAGCCGCTGCGACAGGTGTTGGATCGTCCAGTGTCAGTTTCAGTGGGTTAGATGATCCGTATTTGCTTCCCGGAGAGTCCATTGATTCTGTGGCTGTAGCAACATCTCTTGCGAAAGAGGTGGCAGCAGGTTCAAATGTTTATAAGTTTAACAATTGGACTGATACCGAAAATGCACTGACCATTACTGATCTTAACACTACTCCGCTACCTTCATGTAAAATAACCATGAAAACGGGAGCGAATGCAAAAGCAACAACACTTAATGCAAATTACTCATCAACAGCTACAGTAACCTTTAATCCTCCAATAAGTACCACTAATGATCAGCTTGAACGTGGCGAAACATCAGCCTCTACCAGAACGATAGCATCTGCTTATAGTTCTGGAGATATATCAAGTGTAAAACTAGGGGATATTACACTTGGCACAACAGAGTGGTCCTGGACGGGAGGTAAGTTTACATATACAGTTCCAAGCGGGGTACAGGACGGAACCAACAGGCTCCTTATTACCATGAAGGATGGCAATGCGTTTTACGCAGATATGACTGTTAAGCCCAATACAGCTACGGTTAATATGAATACCGTTAAGGTCACAAAGGGACAAAAAGTTAAACTCTCAAGGTATATAACCGATGCTAATCCTACAACTAAGGCGGTGTCTGTAAGCACTACGGGTTATAACTATGTTACTGTTTCACCACTTAGCGGTCAGGCCGGAAGTATTGATGTCACAGGGTCGAACGTCACGACAGAGACTGATGGGATGACTGTAAATGGTACCGCTCGTAAAGTAATAGTATATGGAATTCCTAACATTATCACGAATGATTCAGGTAGTGGTTCGACTGAATTAGGCAGTACTTCATCAAAAAATACATATACCTCCGCGTTTAAAGTAGAGGTTCCTACAAGTGATTATCATGATGATATGGGCTGGGATGGCATTAACACTGCAAGAATAGATTTGAGCGGAAGCAAAGGAACAGAAAGCACTTTCGTTAGACTGTCTGGAAGTGGGACAACAGCCTCTAAGGAACTTGCGTCATCAGATTTATTCTCCATACTTAATTCTGTGTGCAAAGGTTCTAAGGATGATCTTACAATAACCGTATATCCGCTCCCGAAGGATAGTACAGATATAAAGGAGTATGATCCGCTTGTAAAATATACAACTACCATACCGGTATACAGAATTGAACTTGATACATCCGGTGGGGCAAAATACAAAATAAATGGTACAGATCAGAGTGATGATTTTTACGCATTAAAGGGGACAAAGTTTACTATCGCATCATCCGCAAAGAATTCCGGAGAGAGATTCCAGAAATGGGATAATAGCAATAACGATAATTTCTCAACTGAGAGTGACAGCTTTACAGCAAGCGGATCAAAAACATTTAAGGCAATTTATAACAATGGTTCGAGTTCATCATCATCATCTTCTTCGTCTTCCGGCCGTAATTCAGGCGCAGCCGGTGAAGGCATGGACGATTACGATGATGTTCCCAAGACAGGTGAATCCAAGGCTGATATATGGATCCTCTGGTCCGTACTCTTTGTTTCGATTCTTGGAGCAGGATTCATGATCTGGAAGAGATTCGGTCTTGTTCGTGCCATTGCAGAAGCTGACGAAGAAGTAGCTGTTGCAGAGCACAAGGAAGAGGTTAAGGCTAAGAAGAAGGAAAAAGAAGATAAGATCAAGATGCTCAAA
>CADALB010000008.1:0-103989 GCA_902788755.1 uncultured Lachnospiraceae bacterium
GTTTGGAGAGAACGCGCTGTACTACGAGGCAGGTACTGTGGTCAAGACTCATCCGAATGTGGAGTATGACGACGGTGTTAAGAGAATCTTCCTGTATGTGAAAGGGAAACTTCCGGAGGACGCAGGGGACGATGAGAGACGCCTTCAAAATCTGCTCAGGTATATAAACGACAGTAAAGACGAGAACGTTACGGATGACAACACGGATAAGCTGAACAATATAGTCAGGCACACAAAGAACAAGCCTGGGATGGGGATCAAGTATATGAAGAGCTGGGAACGGGACAGAGAATTGATCAGGGAAGAGCGAAGGCGTACAGAGGAAGAAAGGCAACGCGCGGAGAAAGCGGAGCAGCGTGCTGACAATCTTCAAGCTGAGTTGGATGCTGCAAAGGCAGAATTAGCCAGACTTAAGAACAACCGGGTTTGACGGCCTAAGGGAACCGAGTCTGTGGTTCATTGTGGACAGATACAAGACACTTTTCCGGAATATGAACCGGGAAAGTGCCTTATTATGTTATATAAATATATAGGTCGCCCTTGTGGGGCCTTGTATTGCCTCTATCGTTGTATACTTGCCACAGAGGTTGAGAAAAGAAACAACAAAAAGGAGGGACTGATAGGTTACGAGCTATATTATTACCTGTGAAAAATGTATAATATGCCCATAAGGAGAATTGTGACATGGCCCTTAAGATCGTAAGAAATGACATTACAAAAATGGATACGGAGGCGATCGTAAATACCGCCAGTGAGACTACAGAAGTAGGCGACGGATGTGATGTTGCCGTATATATGGCCGCCGGATACGATGAGCTTCATGCTCTGCGGCAGGAGATAGGTGATGTTGCGCAGGGAGAGGTGTTCATTACACCGGGGTTTAAGCTTCCGGCAAAGTACATCATCCATGCGGTAAGCCCGCTTTATATCGACGGTAGATCCGGGGAAGAAGAAAAACTCCGCAGCTGCTACCGCAAGAGCCTTGAGCTTGCAAAGGAGAAGGACATCAGCTCCATTGCATTTCCACTTATTGCTACCGGCGCTTACGGATATCCCAAGGAAGAAGGGATGCGGATAGCTGTTGATGAGATTAATGATTTTCTCCTTAAGAATGAGATGGATGTCACGCTTGTCGTATTTGATAAGAGATCCACACAGTTGGGAACGAAGATATATCCGGATCTTGAGGAATACATTAACCACAATTATGTGGCAGAAAAGGGTGAGGAAGAATACGGGGATGCGTTCCATGAAGAACAAGAGCGTATTGCCAGACGCCGCGAGCGGGCAGCAGGAAGCATCCAGGATACGGGAGCGATGTTTGGCCAAAACCTCATGTCTGCCCCAAAGGCAAGCATGGCCATGCCGATGCAGGCGGATGTGGATGCGGATGAAACAGTTGGGGCTGTTTTTGAAGATGAATATGATTTCAGTGGAGCAATTCGTGACAGAATAAAACATGCAGAGGACCCGTTCGGGGTATATCTTCTGTATCTTATTAAGTCTAAAGGAAAGACAAACTCGGAAGTGTATGGCAAGGCGATCATAACGAAACAGTCTTTTGCGAAGCTGAAGAAGGATCCGGAAAAATACCATCCTGATAAGCTTACGGCACTTCAGTACTGCATCGGGTGTGAACTTAACATAGACGAGACCAAGGATCTTCTTGCCAGGGCAGGTTATGCACTGTCTCCGGCAGATAAGAGGGATATCATATTTTCGTATTTCATCACGCATGAAGCCTATGACATGATCGATATAGATATAGCATTGGAAGAGCACGGGATCCCGTGCATTATCAAGTAACACGCTTCCTTTTAACGGGATTTTTTGAGTGGGAAAGGCGGACGTTTGACAGGTAAACCTGTGGGCGACCGTCTTTTTTTGGTTTTGTTGTATATTGACCTTGTCAGATGAAAACAGGGCATGACCCGGCAACAGAAAAGGAGATAATACCATGAATAACAACTTAACAGAACTCGTATTTATACTTGATAAGAGCGGATCAATGAGTGGTCTTGAGAAGGATACCATAGGCGGTTTCAATTCAATGCTGGATAAGCAGCGCAAGGAGGATGGGGATGTTGTTATCTCGACAGTTCTCTTCGATGACAGCGTGCAGGTACTGCATGACCGTAGAGGCATTGATACTATTGATAATCTTACGGACATGGACTATCAGGTCGGCGGCTCTACGGCACTTCTTGATGCACTTGGAAAGTCCATAAAGCACGTAAACAAGGTTCAGAAATCACTTCCGGAGGACGAGCGCCCAGCAAAGACCATGTTTGTCATAACCACCGATGGACAGGAGAACTCATCCCATGAGTACTCATACGAAAAGATCAAGAAGATGGTTGAAAAGAAGCAGGAGAAGAAACAGTGGGAATTCTTGTTCCTGGGAGCAAACATGGATGCGATAAGTGCGGCAGCACAAATCGGTATCAAGGCCAACAGAGCGACTAACTTCCATAGTGATGCTGTTGGTACGGCTGTTAATTATTCGGTACTAAGCCGCGCGGTATCAAGAATCAGATGTGCTGATGTGGGATGTATGGGCGAAGCTCTTTCTGACTGGGATGAAGAAGTGAAGAAAGATTATAAAGTGAGGAAATAACGTGTTTCATGTGAGAGGATAAAGAAAAAACTGATATCGACCAATGTAATACCAAAGGAATGATGTTATAATCAAAATATATTTTTTGCGGATTAATTAGTGATGGGATATTTGATAAGTGAAACAACAAAAGAAGAGCGGGAGAAGATAGTAGCGGAGTCTCTCGGGAATATATCCGGAGCCTGTGACGGCTGCTCTCCCGGTATGATCGAGATGTATCAGGATTATATTGATGGTAAGAAAGAACTTCGTGATATAAATATGGAGTTTCGTGCTTCATATGTGTCCGGAGAAATCGATAAAGAAGATAAAAGCGGATGCGGGTACATGTAGATGGCAGATACTCAGGATAAACGTGATGAAAAGATCGGAAGAGCTATAGTAACCTTTAGCTGGTGGATCTTTGCTGCAAAGTTTCTTGTTGTGGCAACCATTATCGCCGGCATAGTGATTTTCTTCCTTGGAAAGCCTTTATGGATTGCTCCGGTCGCCGCGATCATATTGTTTATCATCTACAAACTTATCTGGAAACTCGTCTGGCGGTTCATCGAATGGGCCGGCAGGCAGTGAATGACAGACTTGCGATTTTAAAATCCGATTTTAGTGTCTTTCGGGTTTGACGGCTCCGGGACGGAGTCGGGTTTTATAAAAAAGGGGAGGGATGAGATCATTAATTTCCAATCTGAAAAAAGATAAGCAGGTATATGTTTTCGTAGCACTGGGTATAGTGTTGATCCTGTTTCCGGACAGGATCGCCGAATACGCGCCTCATATAGTCGGGGTAGCTCTTATACTATATTCGGTCGTGAATATTTTTATGGAACTTAGGTTCCCGGAGTCAACCATAAGCCTCGGGGATGCCGTGGTAAGAGGTGTACTGGGGGTAATCCTGTTACTTGAGACCAGCCAGGCGATAGCGATCCTCAGTATAGTATGGGCAGTGTTATCATTAAATGACGTTGCCGAAGAAATAAATGATTTTTACAGGACGCGTAAGTTCAGACTTGTAGGTGCGGTGAGCATAGTACTTACTATCATATTTTCAGCAATGCTGATGCTCGATCCATTCGGGCATTTTGTGTTTCATATACGGATTCTGGGACTTGAGATGATAGCTGAAACGTTTATACGAAGAAGAGAAGATTAAATATGTGGAATATAATACTGTTTGTTTCATTGATTATTGTTGCGGCAATGTCGATTGTGAGCAATGCTATTGAGATCGGAGAAAAGCTCGGGTCAGTTCACATAGCCGTTGAGATCGCATTTTATGTATTGATTGCGATTGTTGTACTTGGCGGCATTGTTTATCCCCTTGTCGGTGTGTTCTTCGCGCCGATTTTTTCTCTGGAAAAGCTTCACGAGGCAGATGGCAAGGCACGGCAGAAGTGGTGCAGGAGACTTGCAAATAATTTGTTGGAAAATGTGCAGCTGACCGAGGAAGAGCAGGAGCAGGTAAAGGGATTTTTGCGACTTGAAGATGAAACGGACGATAAGCTTATAGAATTCTTTGACAGGAAGATCACTCCGGAACTCAACCGTGAAATGTATGATACAGCCAAGAAAATATTTATTATTACCGCAATTTCCCAGAACTCGGTCTATGACATGCTCGGGATGGCATCCGCAAATTTCAATCTGATAAAGAGGATAACCGAGATATGCGGGTTCAGACCCAACAATGCACAGGTGTTCAGACTGTACATCAGAGTGCTGTCCATTACTCTTATAGCCGGAAATCTCGAAGAGATGAATATTGAAGAATTAATCCCGATGGCGACCGAAGGAGCACTGGGAAAGGCTCTTGGCATCGTAGCTGCATCAGCAACACAGGGCGCGGTAAATGCACTTACCACATTGCGAATGGCAACGATTGCCAAAAACTACCTTCTCAATGCCGACGTTTCCCTGACGAGAAAAGAGCTGCGCAGAAAATCATATGCCGAGGCTCTGAGCATTCTTAAGAACATAATGAAGCAGGGCATGAATGAGAAAATTAAAGAGCCCGTCAGGAATATGTTCAGCAAAGCCTAGTAGAATCATCACTGTCTGAAGCAATATAAATATCCATCGGAGGTTCTCCGTAATACAGACACTCCTCGGAAGCCAGATTTTAATAGAAAACTTTCAGTACCATATTTACGGTGTGTATTCCTCATAACCGTAAACCACCTCATTGTCTGCATTTAAGTACAGGCACATAATGGCAGGGTTTTCCTCGCCCTCACCTTGCCTGTTTATGTACTCTGCCATACCATTTGTATACATGAACTTATGAAAGCCGTCTGGCGGGTACTGTACGTAAAAAGGTGTGTACTGACCGGCGGCAAGTTTATATTCGCGGTAATTCTCATCCGGGCTCACCTCTTTAGCCATAACACTGTCTTTTCCGGGAACTTTCATATAGCAGTTTATACACTTTGCGGCACTTTTGCCTTCACCGGCGGAGGAGAGGTCATCAGATTTTCCCGTAAGGGTAAGTGATGACAGATAAAAGCTTCCGAACGAAGAGTCCGGCATGGGTGGATTGTTTCCGTTAAGACCGTAATCGTTATCGGTCTCTACTATATACGCATATGCATAGTTTTTTCCGTTTGAGTTTGATTCATTTAATACAAATCTCCCTTCCCCCTTAAGGTTGTCGCCGCCTTCGGGGTAAAATACCGCGTGTCCCGATTGATGACCACAAAGGGCAACCTTGTCATACAGCGTAGCGGGAGCATTATCCGGAGACGTTACGTGTACGTCTTCCGGGTTATAACCGTGATTTCCGTATAATTTGCCAAGGCACTCGTTGACGAAGGATTCTGCATCGTTGTACAGGCTGTAGGATTCGCTGACTTCAAAGCAGGCATTGATCACCTTGAATTTTCCGTCAATGCTCTCGTCAACGAACCGGTAGGTTCCGTCATCACTGAGTTCGGATACTGTGTTTTTAAGACCCGGAAGCTTACACTTATTAACGAGGAAAGTCTGGTTCCGGTCTGAAATGTTGCTGGAGAAAAATGCGTAATTGTCCACGGTATTGATTATCGCGGCAAAGGGAAGTTCATCAGGCGTATCCTCGACGTAATCCCATTCTTCACCGACGTAAGATCCGAAGTGAGTGGGAGACAGCCACATCATCTCCTCTTCGTTTATGGCAGACGTTACCGCTCCGGCATCCATAAATACAAGGGAATCCTCTTTGCCTTCGAGCCCTTCAAGTCCATAGGGAGTGGAGTATTTGTACAAAACATTGTCTATTATCTCTTCGGTACCGGGTTCGTTCTCATATTTGATGTCCGCTATAGACAGTGAATATATAAGAGGTCCGGCCATCCGGACATTTTTGTCCAGGTGACCGCTGAAATTACAAATGTATACAGTACCGTTTTCATAGCCCGGGCCGGTTGAGCCCATATCACCGTCATAAAACTCTCCATGAAATGAACCGTCCGGGTCAATGGCAAGCTCTGTCGACCATCCGCCTGCCCCGCTTGAAAATGTATAAGCCCACTCCGACATGGCTGTGAACACTTCTTCGGAAGCGGCATCATATATATCATCGGAAATTGAATCCGATTCCGATCCGTTTATACCTGTCCAGTCTTTCTTGTCGATCTGCCCGTTATCTGCCGCCTCTATATCCGGAGAATCTTTTGCCTCGGTGATCTGGGCGGTTTCCGGATTCGTATCGGCAGTGTCAACCTGTTTGTTATCTGCACATCCTGCAAGCATGGAGGTGCCAAGAATAGCTACAGCGGTAATGATAATAGTATAGTAATGATTTTTTCGCATTTGTATCTCCTGAGTATGAGTGATTTCCATTATTTTATCATAAGATAATTGTAAAGAAGAGAAATTTACGAAAATAGAGAAAAAAAACTCAATAATAGTTGACATAAATCAAAAGTGATTGTATTATAATAATCGAGTAGACGAAGTTGACTAGGGGAGTCAATTTCGCGGTTAATAAGGGAAATGATATACTTAAAGGGGATAGGTATATTATGAAACGCCGTATCATTATGGGAATGGTCGCAATACTCATAACACAGGGTATTGCGGCGCTTTCCCCGATACAAACCTATAGTGCAACCGTATCTACCGGAACGGTCAAAGCAAGGAGCGGATTCGTAAGATCCGCTGCTACAGCCCAGTCGGCCGTTTCTTTCTGTGTATCTTCGGGTGACGAAGTGGCAATCCTCTCGGAGGAAAAGGGGAAGGACGGCAATACATGGTACAGGGTTGCCGTAGGAACATCCGTAGGATATATCAGATCTGATCTTGTTTCCAAAACGAAGAAGTCAATGACGGTTAGCGATTCGCTTGTGAAGAATTCACAGGCCAATTCGTCTGCAAATACAAAAACAATACAAGCAACCGCGCAGACGGGCGCGGCAACAGCAACAGCGCAGGCAGCAGCTTCGTCTGCAGTCGGATCCGGAACGGTCAAGGGTACTTATGTAAGGATGCGCAAGAATGCGACTCTTAATTCCGGAGTAGTTACCTATCTTAATACAGGTGACGTTGTCAGCATACTCGCCGAAGGGAAAGCGAGTGACGGTCAGGTCTGGTATCAGGTAAAAAAAGATGACCAGACGGGTTTTATAAGAAGCGATCTTATTAACAAGACGACAACCGCAGCGGTGACGGCACAGACAAACACCACGGCAGCTACTGCATCTTCGGGAGTTGTTAAAACGGTTGAACCGGGAGCAGGTGTCGTGAAGGGAATAAACGTCAGGATCAGAAGTGTTGCCGGGACAACGGGAGAGATAGTGGGAACGGTCAGCACCGGATCGGGCTTAAAACTCCTTGGGGTGGAAAAGGCGCCCGACAGAGAATGGATAAAGGTAGAGACAACAGTAGACGGCAAGACGGTCAACGGTTATATAGCAAGAGATTACGTGACAGTGACCAAGGAAGTCAAAGAGATCACCCAGACGACACAAACGATCATAAGCAGCGACTCCTCGGGCACCAAGACAACCGCCGCGCAGACAAAGGATAAGGTCGTGTCTGATTCGGGAGGTACGGATACCGGACCTGCCGGTGGCCAGGCCTCCATAAAAGGAGTGGGGGTCAGGGTAAGGCAGGCGCCTGTTGAAGGCAACGTGGTCTGCCAGCTATCATCGGGGCACCCGCTTACCGTTAACAAAGAAACATCCGGAAGTGACAATTACACCTGGTACCAGGTGTCTTTTTCGTATTTAGGGAGTGAACGCGAAGGGTATGTCAGATCCGATCTTGTGACCCTTGCCGAATCCGAAGAGACGGCAGTGCCTCCCGGAGATGAGGAGTTTGAAAAACTTATTGCGGAGTTTCCGGAAGGGTACAAGAATTCACTTCGGATTCTCCATTCAAAACATCCGAAGTGGCAGTTTGAGCCGGTAAATACCGGACTGGAATGGTCAAGCGCCCTTGCGGCAGAGTCCTCGGTAGGCAAGAATCTTGTTTCGAAAAATTCGATAGCATCGTGGAAATCAACCGCTCCTCAGGCGTATAATCAGGCTACAAACCAGTGGTACACGTTTGACGGCGGAAGCTGGGCTTCGGCATCTCCCGAACTTATTGCGTATTACATGGATCCGAGAAACTTCCTGAACGAGAGCGGGATATATATGTTTGAAAAGCTGGACTATTCCGAGACCCAGACGACTGCAAGCGTTTCCAAGATGCTGACGGGAACGTTTATGAGCGGGGAAGTAACGGATACAGACGGAACTACATTCAGTTACGCGGAAAAGTTCAGGGAAGTCGGTGAAGCAACAGGTGTATCACCGTATCTTCTGGCGGGACGCGCCCTTCAGGAGATGGGTATAAAGGGAGCAAGTCAGAGCTGTACCGGCAAAGTAGCGGGATATGAAGGGTATTTTAACTTCTTTAACGTGGGAGCGTATGCGTACAGCGGAAGAAGCGCCACGATCAACGGATTGATTTACGCAACCGGTTCAGATGAGAATTACATGCGCCCGTGGAACACGAGAGCGCGGTCGATATATGGCGGAGGAAAATATCTGGCCGAAAAGTATGTATCAAAAGGTCAGAATACGTTATACTTTCAGAAGTTCAATGTCGTAAACAGAGAAAACACCCTGTATTCGCACCAGTATATGTCAAATATACAGGCAGCCTCGTCTGAGAGTTCAAGACTCCAGCTGGCGTACCTTGGAGATGACGAGGTGCTTAAGTTCAGGATACCGTATTACAATAATATGCCCGAAACACTGTGTGCCAAACCTGTATCGGATTCCAATCCGAATACTTATCTCGCATCGCTTTCCATAAGCGGCGGAGAGCTTAAGCCTGCATTTTCGGGAGTAACGGACAAGTACACGGTAACGGTAGATCCTAATCAGGAGACCGTTGAGATATCGGCTACGGCGGTTTGCTCGTCTTCATCCGTCGGCGGAGTCGGAACTTATCCGATAGAGCCGGGCGAGAACACGCTGTACGTCGGCTGCAAAGCTCAAAACGGTGCTATAAAGGCATACACTATAACAGTTTACAGATAGAGAAGGAGTCAGATATGAGACAAACGGCAAAAATCATTACAGCAGCATTTTTTCTTTCGGCCTCACTGTTTTTCGGTGCCGGAAGCGTTTATGCGGAGGGACTGAATGTATCGGCGGACAAGGAAAATTGCGAGATCGGAGATACCGTTACCGTTACGGTTGATGCCACAGCCCTTGAGGGGACGGCTCCTGCGGATATTCAGGTTGAATTCAATGCCAACAGGCTGAGCTTTGTGAATTGTTCTGCTCAGTACGGCGGAGGCGGCGGAGGCCTCATAACGTTCAAGGAAAGCAACGCCACGGTTGAGTTCACAACGCTTTCGGGAGGCACTGCCGACGTTAAGGTTACTGCTATCGCAGAGGATGCCGCAGAACCCGAGACGGCATCTGTATCAGTTGCGGTTGCAGGCGAAGATACAGCGGCTGCACTTGATGCGGCAGCAGGCGGAGATCTCGGCGTCAGTCCCGGGACAATCGATCTTTCTGATGGAAGAGTTATACAGACTGTTTTTGCCGAGGAATTCAAACCCATACTTTTTCACAAAGAAACAACCGATTACAACGGGCAGATGGTTGAATGTGCAAAGTTTGACATGGGTGATATGACACTTTTGTACACAACCGACGCTTCGGGAGCAGACGGAAAGTTTATGATATACAACCGGTCAACGGGGAATCTTGATGAATTCAGAATGCTTCAGGGAATAGAAAATCGTTTTATTATCGTCCTTGCTGACTGCGAAGGTGAGATTCCTGCCGGCTATACAAAAGCCGTACTGGACTGGAACGGGCAGACGCTGACTGCTTTTATGGAGGAAAGCGTTGCTGCCGGAAGTGCAACTGCCATAAACGGTGTGGATCCGGCTGATTTTTTCCTGGTATATGCCATGAGCTCGGAAGGGAATAAGGGCTGGTACAGGTATGATAAGAACGAGGGAACATATCAGAGATTTGTTCCTTCCCAGGCAGGCCCTGCTACGGAGGGCGAACTGCAGGAAGAGGCGGATGTAACCGACTCTGAAGGGCTCCTTGATGATTATATTCCTCACAACATCCAGTCGATCCTTCTCATAGTATTTGCGGCTCTTGCACTGATATTGCTGATAACCGTTATAATTCTTGCCGTAAATCTTCACGAGTACGCCGAGGATCTTGATGCGATATATGAGGGCGGCTACTACGAAGACGACGAAGAGGAAGATGACGAAGACGATGAAGAGGAGGACAGGCATGTCAGACGCGGGGGAGCCGTAACCGCCGCTTCACTCGTAGGTCGTTCCATGTCCGAAGAAGATGAACAAGACGAAGAAGATGAGGAAGATGACGAAGACGACGAAGACGACGAGGATGATGATTCCGAAGAGGATGAGGAAGATGTAGAAGATGAGGAGCCGGACGACGAAGAAGATGATGACGATCTTTACGAGAGACCTCTGACCAGAAGAGAGCGCAAGGAACTTGAGCGGGAGAGAAAAGAGAGAGAACGCGAAGAAAAATGGCGGCTCAAGGAAGAGAAGAAAGCCGCGAAGAGACGCGCAAGGGGATATGAAGAGGCTACTCCCATGGATTGGAGCAGCTTTGAAAAAGAACGTGAGCAGGAGAAGGAGCCCGGGAAAGAGTCAGAGCAAAGGGAAAAATTACCTCCTCGCAAAAAAGTGGTCAGAGACGAAGAAACTCATGAAACTGAGCAGCCCCGTGCACTTCGCGAAGAAGAACAAAGGGAGAGGCAGAGGAGACTGTTCGAGCAGCAACAGAGGATTGAGGAACAGCGCCGTATAGAGAATGAGCGGCTTGAGGCTGAGAGGATAAAGCAGCAGCAACAGTTTATCGACTCAAGAAACGAAGAACCTGATCTGGATGAGGACTTCCAGTTTGAGTTCCTTAATCTTGATTGATGGAGGTAGTGCGAAGCGAGCCTCTGATGGTGTGGCTCACAATAGAGGAAGAAGGAGATATATATGGCACGAAAATATACGGAAAAAGCATGGTCGGTGTTGATGATGGCCGAACAGCTTTCGGCACAGTTTAAGCATGGGTATGTGGGCAGCGAACATTTACTCTTAGCGTTGTGCATGGAAAAGAGCGGCGTAGCATCGAACGTGCTTCTGGCAAATGACATAGACGAGGAAAAAGTCATCAGGCTTATTGATGAACAGATAGCACTTCCCGGAAGAGTGGCCAAAAAGGAAAGAGAAGGCTTCACACCGAAGGTGGAATCGATACTTGATCTTGCGCAGGAGCTTGCAGAGTCCTTTGACTGTGAAGAGATCGGAACGGAGCATCTGCTCCTTGCCATAATATCCGACGCGGACAATCTGGCCATCCGTCTGATCAATACTTTATCGGTTAATCCCCAGAAACTGTTTGCGGATACGCTTGTAGCCATGGGAGAAAATCTTGAAGATTACAAAGAGCAGATAAAGGCTACCGGAAGGCAGAACAATGCAAATCAAGGCATGCTCATAGACAGGTACAGCCGCGACCTTACGGCTCTTGCCGCGGAAGGAAAGCTTGATCCCGTTGTGGGAAGAGATGCGGAAATTACCCGTATGATCCAGACGCTTTCCAGAAGAACAAAAAACAATCCGTGCCTTATTGGTGAGCCGGGAGTTGGAAAGACTGCGATCGTAGAAGGACTTGCCCAGCGTATAGTTGACGGTGCCGTCCCGGAAACGGTAGCGGACAAGAGACTTCTCACCCTTGATCTTTCGGCTATGGTTGCGGGGAGCAAATACAGAGGAGAATTTGAGGAGAGGATCAAGAGGGTAATAAGCGAGGTCACTATGGAGGGAAACATCCTTCTGTTTATGGATGAGGTACACACGATCATCGGAGCAGGAGGGGCTGAAGGATCCATAGATGCAAGCAATATTTTAAAGCCGTCCCTTGCAAGGGGCGAGGTGCAGCTTATCGGTGCTACGACCTATGATGAGTACAGAAAACATATCGAAAAGGATGCGGCACTTGAGAGAAGATTTCAGCCGATCTATGTGGAAGAGCCGACAGAGAGTGATTGCATAGAGATACTTAAGGGAATCGCTCCGAGATACGAAAAACACCACGGAGTCAGGTACGAGGAGGAGGCGCTTGAGGCAGCGGCAAAGTTATCCGCAAGATATATAAGCGACAGATTCCTTCCCGATAAGGCCATCGACCTTATCGATGAAGCGGCTTCAAAGGTCAGACTTAATGTTCTTGCGGGCTCCAAGGATATTGCGGCATTAAAAGAAAAAATGCGTGAGGTGGAAAAAAAGGAAGAAGAGTGTCTTAAAAACAATGACATCGAAGGATTTTCCGAAGCCAAACGTGAAGCCGAAAAGCTTGCAAAAACCATTGACAGGAAGAAGGGCGGAAGGAAGACAAAAGAGAGAAGTGTTGTTACCAAAGAGGATATAGAAAGCATTGTAGCACAGATCACGAAGATCCCTACGGAGAGACTGTCAGAGAGTGAAAGCAGCAAACTGCTGAGGCTTGAGAAGGAACTGTCAGCCTCGGTCATCGGGCAGGATGAGGCGGTAGGCGCTGTGTCGCGTGCAATAAAAAGAGGGCGTGTCGGCCTTAAAGAGGCAGGCAGACCCATCGGATCTTTCCTGTTCCTTGGACCTACCGGTGTCGGAAAAACCGAACTTTCCAAAACGCTTGCAAGAGTGCTGTTCGGAACGGAAAATGCACTTATCCGTGTTGACATGTCGGAGTATATGGAGAAGCACACCGTATCGAAGATGATCGGCTCTCCTCCGGGCTATGTCGGTTATGAAGAGGGCGGACAGTTATCCGAAAAGGTCAGGAGAAATCCGTACTCAGTCATACTGTTTGATGAGATAGAAAAGGCTCATCCCGATGTTTTCAATATACTTCTTCAGGTGCTTGATGACGGTCATATTACCGACTCGGGCGGCCGGAAGGTAAGCTTTAAGAATACGATAATTATAATGACAAGCAACGCCGGAGCCAACCGTATCATCGATCCGAAAAAGCTTGGGTTTATCACCCAGACAGATGAAAAGAGTGATCATGACCGGATGAAGTCGGGAGTGATGGAAGAGGTCAAGAATACCTTCAAGCCCGAATTCATAAACCGTATCGACGAGATAGTCGTATTCAGGACTCTTAACGATGATGATCTGAAAAAGATCGTATCGCTTCAGGTCAAGGATCTGTGCGCAAGAGCTCTTGAGGCAAGAGGTATTAAACTTCACATAACGGACTCTGCCAAGAAGCTTGTGGCTGCAAAGGGTAACGACAAGAAGTTCGGAGCCCGTCCAATAAGGCGTGCGATCCAGACAATGCTTGAAGATCCGCTTTCGCTTGAGATTCTTGAGGGTAAGTTCAAGGAAGGCGATGATGTTACTATCGCGGCCAAGGGTGGCAAGATCGTGTTTAAGTAAGGAGAAGTTTTTTGTTTACAATATTTGTAGATTAATTATCCGTTTTAGAATATAATTGAAGTGTATTTCGGAGATAACGAATAGGAGGGTTGTAAATGGCTGCAGTTTCTGAATTGATCCGCAAGGAAGACGGGGGAGCAATAAGTTTCGGTAACCACACACTGGATGCGAAAGCAAAGGTGGAAGATTTTGACGCTTTTGGGAATCTTTACAAGGTCAAAACATTCAAAGAACTTACAAAGCTTGAGAGGGACGGAATGTTCGTATACGAGTCCGAACCCGGAACAAGTGTCAACAATTTTACCGTACAGCCGGATGGCGTAAGTTTTGATGTTTGCGGCGATGAGGATGCCATGATCACCATCGGACTCAAGGAAGATACCGAGTATAACGTAAATGTGGCAGGCCGCGATATCGGAAAGATCAAAACCAACCTTGGCGGTAAGCTCAGCATTTCGGTTGAGCTTTGTGGCAAAGGAGAAATAAACGTAAAGGTTACAGAATAATTAATGGCAAAAGGCAGACCTTCCACGGTGTTCTTCTGCAGCGAGTGCGGATATGAATCATCCAAATGGATGGGACAGTGTCCCGCGTGCAAGGCATGGAACACATTAGTGGAGGAGCCGGTAGGCAGGACGGCACAATCAGGCAGGGGCACATCCCGTATACAGGCACAGCCCACAAGTGTTACGGCGGTATCTCTGGAGTCTTTTCGGAGGTACAATACGGGAATGACCGAACTCGACAGAGTATTGGGAGGCGGTATAGTACCGGGCTCCCTTGTTTTGGTTGGAGGCGATCCCGGAATCGGAAAATCAACGCTTCTGCTGCAGGTTTGCAGGAATCTGGCTTTCGACGGCAGGAAGGTTATGTATATATCCGGAGAGGAATCTCTGTCCCAGATCAAGATGCGTGCCATGCGCATAGGGGAGTTTTCCGACAATCTTCTGCTGCTGTGTGAGACCAATCTTGCGGACATAGAGGAAGTAATCAAAAAACACAAACCCGATGTTGTGATCATAGACAGTATCCAGACTATGTATTCCGACAGTGTCTCTTCCGCACCCGGAAGTGTTTCCCAGGTCAGGGAAGCCACCAATATCCTTATGGGAATTGCAAAGCGGGACCAGATTACCGTTTTTATAGTAGGGCATGTAACGAAGGAAGGGACTGTTGCAGGTCCCCGTGTTCTTGAACATATGGTTGATACTGTTCTGTATTTTGAAGGTGACAGATATGCCTCCTACAGAATCGTCAGGGCAGCCAAGAACCGTTTCGGCTCCACCAACGAGATAGGTGTTTTTGAGATGCGCTCCCAGGGACTTGTGGAGGTCGCCAATCCGTCTGAGTATATGCTGAGCGGCCGCCCGAAGGATACTTCGGGATCCTGCGTCGTCTGCGCGATGGAAGGTACACGCCCCATGCTCGTGGAAGTTCAGGCCCTTGTGTGTCGTTCGGGATTCGGGATTCCCAGAAGGCAGGCTACGGGAATTGATTTTAACAGAGTCAATCTGCTGATGGCGGTTCTTGAGAAGCGTATGGGACTTAAGATGGGAGAGTGCGATGCTTATCTTAACGTTGCAGGCGGCATGAAGATGAATGAACCGGCGATCGATCTCGGCGTTGCCATGGCTGTTGTATCGAGTTTTACGAATACTCCGATACCCGAAGATATGGTAATGTTCGGAGAGGTGGGGCTTTCCGGTGAGGTCAGGTCCGTATCTCTTGCAAATGTCCGGGCAGCGGAAGCGGTAAAGCTTGGGTTTAAGAGAATATTGATGCCGGCGACAAATGCCGGGTCGGTTGAGGATACCGGCGGTGTCAAAATCATTGCGGTAGAGAACCTTTCCGACGCAATAAAAACATTTAAGTGATCAGAGGAACTAAACAATGGTAAGACGAATTTATGTTGAAAAGAAAAGTGCGTATGCGGCCGCGGCACGGGAACTGCTCTCGGATCTTAAGGGATATTTGGGCCTTGAGGGACTGCAAAAAGTCAGGATACTTATAAGATATGATGTGGAAGATCTTGATGAGGATGTTTTCAAAACTGCCGAGAAATGCGTGTTTTGTGAGCCGCCTGTAGACGATCTTTTCGAGGATGATTTTCCGAGGGAGAAGGATGACAGGGTTTTCTCGGTTGAGTATCTTCCGGGACAGTTTGACCAGCGTGCGGATTCAGCCGTTCAGTGCGTACAGTTTCTGTCGCCGGACAGTCTTCCCATAATCAGGACAGCAACAACTTACTGCCTTACCGGCAGCATTTCCGATGAGGAATTCGAGGAGATAAAATCATACTGCATCAATCCCGTTGACTCACGGGAGACAGGGTTTGACAAGCCGGAAACTCTCGTTGCCAACTATGATGAGCCTGCCGATGTTAAAATATTTAACGGGTTTGTCACAATGGATGAAAACAGCCTTAAAGAGTTGTATGATTCGCTTTCGCTTGCCATGACGTTTAAGGATTTTCTCCATATACAGAATTACTTTGCAAACGATGAAAAACGGGATCCGTCAATGACGGAGATCCGTGTTCTTGATACATACTGGAGTGATCACTGCAGACATACAACGTTTTCAACCGAGCTTACGAATGTGACCTTCGATGACGGATACTATGCGGAGCCTATAAAGAGGTCATTTGAGGATTACAAGAAGGCAAGAGCCGATGTATACGGTGACCGTAAGGACAAGTTCATATGCCTGATGGATATCGCACTCATGGGCATGAAGGAACTGAAGAAACAGGGTAAGCTTGCGGATCAGGAAGAATCCGACGAGATAAATGCATGCTCGATAGTAGTGCCGGTGGAGATTGACGGAGTAGAGGAAGAGTGGCTTGTAAGCTTCAAGAATGAGACCCACAATCATCCTACCGAGATTGAACCTTTCGGTGGTGCGGCAACGTGCCTCGGAGGTGCGATCCGTGACCCGCTTTCGGGAAGAAGTTACGTTTATCAGGCTATGCGTGTTACCGGTGCTGCGGATCCTACACGTCCGATGAGTGAGACACTGCCCGGAAAGCTTCCTCAGAGAAAGCTTGTAAGAGGTGCTGCAAAGGGATACAGCTCCTATGGTAACCAGATAGGGCTTGCGACAGGTTTCGTAAAGGAAATCTACCATCCCGATTATGTTGCCAAGAGAATGGAGATCGGTGCGGTCATGGGGGCTGCCAAGAGATCTAATGTCATGAGACAAACCTCGGATCCCGGAAATATTATTATTCTTCTTGGGGGACGTACCGGCAGAGACGGATGCGGAGGTGCAACGGGATCATCCAAGGCACATACGACCTCTTCAATCGAAACATGCGGAGCCGAAGTTCAGAAGGGTAATGCACCGACAGAGCGTAAGCTTCAGAGACTGTTCAGACGTCCCGAGGTGTCAAGACTCATACGTAAATGTAATGATTTCGGCGCAGGCGGAGTTTCGGTTGCCATAGGTGAGCTTGCCGACGGATTGAGAGTGGATCTTGATAAGGTTCCCAAGAAATACGCGGGACTTGACGGCACCGAGCTTGCCATTTCCGAATCCCAGGAGAGAATGGCTGTAGTTGTTGCCGCAGAGGATGTTGAGCAGTTCCTTAAATACTCGGCGGAAGAAAATCTTGAAGCCGTTGCTGTTGCGGAAGTTACCAAAGAGCCGAGACTTGTACTCATCTGGCGCGGCAAGGAGATAGTCAACTTAAAGAGAGCTTTTCTTGATACGAACGGAGCCCATCAGGAAACCGAGGTACACGTTGAGATACCCGAGAAAAAAGCCTTTTTTGATGTGCCTATCATAGAAAATGTTGCAAAAGATGTGCAAAATGAGGATTTTGAATCCGCGCTCAAGGATTCCCTTTCGGACCTGAATGTATGCTCGCAAAAAGGTCTTGTTGAGATGTTTGATTCGTCTATAGGCGCAGGAAGTGTTCTTATGCCCTACGGCGGAAAAGCGCAGCTTTCCGAAACCCAGGTTATGATAGCAAAGCTGCCTGTATATAAGGGTAAATGCGATACGGTAACAATGATGAGTTACGGATTCGATCCGTATCTGTCGAGCTGGAGTCCGTATCATGGAGCCGTTTACGCCGTAACAGAATCTGTTGCCAAGATCGTTGCGGCAGGCGGAGACCATAGTAAGATAAGATTTACTTTCCAGGAGTACTTCAGGAGAATGTCGGAAGAACCTTCGAGGTGGAGCCAGCCCTTTGTGGCGCTTCTCGGAGCATTTTCCGCGCAGATGGGATTTTCTCTTCCATCCATCGGCGGCAAGGATTCAATGTCCGGAACATTCCAGGATATAGACGTTCCGCCCACACTTGTATCCTTTGCGGTAGATGTTGCCAAAAGCAGCGATGTGATTACCGGGGAACTGAAGGAGGCAAAAAACAAGCTTGTACTTATTGAGGTTGGCATGGACGATCATCAGGTTGTGGATTATGCCGACGCCGCCTCCCAGTACAAAAAGTTTCATTCGGATTCGGAAAACAAGCTTATCAGATCCGCATATGCCGTCGACGGATACGGCGTAGTTCCCGCGCTTTGTAAAATGGCCTTCGGTAATGGGTTAGGATTTAAGATTGAGCATTCAATGGATATCAGAAAACTCTTCACTCCCGGCTTCGGATGGATTGTTGCCGAGGTAGCGGGAAGCGATGTGGGTAAGCTTCAGACGAGATATACGGTTATCGGTGAAGTTACGGATGACGGACGCATAAGCTACAGGAATGCTTCGATCAGCATGGAAGAAGCAGTGGCTTTGTGGAAGAAGCCTCTTGAGAAGGTATTCCCCACAAAGAGCAGCGATGATGATAAAAAGCTTGAAGATAAACAGTTCGATATTGCAAAATCAGGCAGGAAGGTTTATGTATGTAAAAACAAAGTTGCCAGGCCTACGGTTTTCATTCCCGTATTTCCGGGAACGAACTGCGAGTATGACAGTGCAAAGGCATTTGAGCGTGCAGGTGCCGATGTGGTTACATGCGTATTTGCCAACAGGAATGCGGATGATATCAGACAGTCTGTGGAAGAGTTCAAAAAGGGTATAAACAAAGCGCAGCTTATTATGTTCCCCGGTGGATTTTCCGCAGGTGATGAACCTGACGGATCAGCCAAATTCTTTGCAACCGCCTTTCGAGGTGAGGTACTGTCCGATGCGGTGATGGATCTGTTATATAATCGCGACGGTCTCGCTCTCGGAATATGTAACGGATTCCAGGCACTTATTAAACTGGGACTTGTCCCTTCGGGAAAAATCACCGGGCAAAATGAATCGTCGCCGACCCTTACATACAATACCATCAACAGACACGTGTCAAAGATGGCATATACAAAGGTTGTTTCCAATCTGTCACCGTGGCTAGCCCAGGCAGAGCCGGGAGGAACATATGTTATTCCTGTATCCCACGGGGAAGGACGTTTTGTGGCAAATGACGAGGTTATAAAAGAGCTGTTTGAAAACGGCCAGGTCGCAACGCGGTACTGCGATCCCGAAGGAAACATATCAATGGATGAGGAATACAATATCAACGGATCCTTCGGAGCAATAGAAGGTATTACAAGTCCTGACGGAAGAGTCTTCGGTAAGATGGGACATTCCGAGCGCCGTGGAGACGGTGTTGCTGTTAATATTTACGGCGAGCAGGATATGAAGATTTTCGAGTCAGGTGTAAAGTATTTCTTGTAAGGCTCTCAAAGATAACGGGGGTATCCCATGCTGAGACTTAAAAGGACAAAAAGATTTGCCTTTTCAAAATGGCTGAAGAGGGTTAAAAAGGAAAAAGCACTTATACAGGTTTTTGTTGTCTGTCTGGTGCTTGTTATTGCCTGCATTTTTTTAAGTATCTTTCATGTACACAGGATCTTTGAGACTTTTGAGCAGGCCACATATGAGGATATTATTAACAGATCCGAGATTTCATCCAAGTATTTCTCGGATAATTTTGCCAGAAGAGGCTCCCTTGTGGCTGCAGAAGCACAGGTGCTCGCCCAGGATGAGGCAATAGACAAGGAAAGTATCTGTAACTGTCTGAAAGTTCTCGAAGAGACGGGAGAATTCTCATACGCATATTATATCAGCAATCGCGGTATTAAATACAGACCCGATGGTGCGCTTAATTCGGTCGTAATGAACAGGTACTCCGATTTAATTGATCCTAACAGTAACATGACCGTATACAGAAACTTCGAGCCGGAACGGTCCAATGACGAGGTATGTTTCGCTGCTTCTGTTTCCAAGAACGGTCTTATTCAGGGTTATGTCATCGGTGTGGCTACAGCAGGGAAAATGCTTGAAACAAATACATCCAATGCATCATCCATGATCGCGGAGAGATACCTCACCGACAGACAGGGGAATATAGTTGCATATTCCAAGAATGACAAAGTATACGACGGAACCGGAAAGAATATATTCGATCTTCTGACAAGGGACAGTATTGATGATTATGCTGCCGAACAGGTAAGAGAGGAAGTACTGAACGAAGTTAACCCGCAAAGCATTGTGACCCGTGACATTTCCGTTAACGGAAGAAAGGGTCATGCCCTGTACAAACAGTTGTCGGGAGTAAGCGGCTGGGCCATTTACTATATCATATATGTGGATGATGTCCGTGAATCGATCATGCCAATACTGGTCGAAGGATTCGTATCAATGTTTATGGTCATTCTGATCATGTCGGTAATGATCATATTTGTTATCCGTTATATCCAGGGTGAGCAGAAAAAGGTTTATGAGCTGGCGTATGTTGATGATCTGACAAGGGCGCCCAATGAGAATGCTTTCAAGGAAAAGGCAACGGAACTTCTTATGGAAAATCCCGATGTTCCTTATATTCTTACCTGTTTTGATATTATGAATTTCAGATATATCAACGAGGGATACGGACACTTAAAAGCGGATATGCTTCTGCGGGATATTGCAGTGGTTTTGCGGGAGTCATATACGTATCAGGAGACCTTCGGAAGACTGTCAGCCGACAGATTTGTGGGACTGTGCGTTGATGATGGAAGAGAAGAAGACCGTAAGAAATTTATCGACGAGAGGCTGGAGAGGGCAAGTGAAGAGACCGGTATGAAGTACCCGATAAAGTTCAAGGTCGGTGTCTATTATATAAGGGACAAGAAAGAACCTATAGCGGATATGATTGATAAGGCCAACCTTGCACGTAAATCGGTTACGACAAGGAATCGTGGTCTTCAGGCTGAATACCGTGAACAGCTCATGGAGGAGACGAGAAAGCAGGAACGTGTTGAATCCCGTATGCACGAAGCGCTTGAGAACGGAGAGTTCCATCCTTATCTGCAGCCCAAGTGGAACATGGCGACTGACCAGATAGCGGGCGCTGAAGCGCTTATCAGATGGATTGATGAGAAAGGAAATATCATTCCGCCGGATGAGTTCATACCGGTATTTGAACGTAACGGATTTATTGAGCATATTGATTTTTACATGCTTGATGAAGTGTGTAAATATATAAGGCAGATGATAGACGAAGGCCGTGAGGTCTATCCCGTTTCCATCAACCAGTCAAGATATCTTCTGTATGATCCGAACTATATAATGAAGGTTCAGGAGATTATGCTCAAATACAGAGTACCGAAGGGTCTTATAGAACTTGAGATAACGGAGACCGTGTTCTTCAACGAGAAGGAGCGTATGCTTGAAGTCATGAGAAATCTCAAGGAGTTTAACATGAATCTTTCCATTGATGATTTTGGATCGGGTTATTCATCACTGAATCTTTTGCGTGACATTCCCTTTGATGTGCTCAAGATCGACAGAGGCTTCCTTGATGAATCCGTACAGAGCGACAGCGGTAAATGGATACTGCGCAAGATCGTGGAGATGGCAGAAGGTTTGCACCTCAAAGTCATATGCGAGGGTGTTGAGACCCACGAGCAGGTTGAGATGCTGCTTGACATAGGGTGTATTTACGCCCAGGGATTCTTGTATTCAAGGCCGATACCGATAGAAGAGTTCATGGAGAAGTACAACACGCCTATAGATGAGTACTCGCCCAAAACCGTTTATTCCGAAGATGATTATGATGACTATGACGGACTTAACGAAGAAGAACTGTAATGTCAATTATGCAAAAGAACTTGATAAAATCATCCGAACTTTGGATCACAGACCAAAACTTCTGCTTCATAGCTGCTGCGCACCATGCAGCAGCTATTGCTTGATATACCTGCTGGAGCATTTTGATATAACCTGTTTTTACTATAATCCGAATATAACCGATGCAAACGAATATGAAAAACGTGTAGCGGAACTAAGAAGACTTGTGGATACTCTTAACGATGAGTACTCATTAACGGATTCTTGCTCCATAAAGATAATTGAGGGCGATTACGAACCGGACAGATTTATCCGGGCGGCGGAAGAGGGAGATCTTACCTTATGTCCCGAAGGGGGCGAGCGCTGCAGGATGTGCTTTGGCATGCGGCTTGGGAAAACCTATGAAGAGGCTTGTTCCGAGGGCTTCGAGTATTTTACGACAACGCTGACCATAAGCCCGCTCAAGGATGCGAAGCTCATCAACTCGATAGGCTACACCCTTAGTGAAGGATCGGACGGTGCGTTCTGGCTGCCGTCGGATTTCAAGAAAAATGACGGATACAAGCAGTCCATAGAACTGTCGCGTAAGTATGGCCTGTATCGTCAAAATTATTGTGGGTGTGAATATTCTCATAGCAACTAGAAAGCGGGTGTCTGCAGGGATGCCGCAAAGCGAGTTCCGCAGACGCGAAGCGGCGAGGACTGTTTGAGCGACCGGCGCCCTGGCAGACAGGCCCCGCTTTGAGTACTCCGGATAATTACAAGAAAGGAACAGTTATGAAGACAATTATAGGACAGTTATCGGATATAGTTTCGAAGGGTTTTGCCGATGCCGGCTATGACAGTTCATATGGTAAGGTCGGGCTCAGCAATAGGCCGGATCTGTGTGAGTTTCAGTGTAACGGTGCCATGGCACTTGCCAAGGAATATCACAAGGCACCAATAGCGATAGCGCAGGAGGTTTGCGACAAGCTTTCGGATGATTCGGCATTTAGTGAGATATCCGCAGTTAATCCTGGCTTTTTGAATATAAAGGTATCGGATGATTTTCTCGCAGGGTATCTTAATGAGATGGAACAATCAGACAAGTATGGCCTTGAGTGTACGGCTCCTCGTAAGATAATCGTTGATTACGGCGGGCCCAATGTAGCCAAGCCTCTCCATGTAGGACATCTTCGTGCGGCGATCATAGGTGAGAGTGTTAAGCGTATATGCCGTTATTTCGGAAACGAAGTAATTGGTGATGTTCATCTCGGTGACTGGGGCCTGCAGATGGGTCTTATCATTACCGAACTTCGTTACCGCAAGCCTTATCTTGAATATTTCAATGATGAATATACCGGAAGCTATTCCGCCCAGCCCCCCTTTACGCTTTCGGAGCTTGAGGAGATATATCCCTGCGCAAGCGCAAAGTCCAAGGAAGACGAAGCATACAAGGAAGAGGCACTTGAGGCAACCCGTCAGCTGCAGGAGGGAAAGAGAGGCTATAGGGCTCTTTGGAGACATATCATGGAAGTTTCCGTCCCCGATCTTAAGCGCAATTACCGCGATCTTAACGTGGAATTTGACTGGTGGAAGGGAGAGAGCAGTGTTGATGACCTGATCGGTGACATGGTGGATGATATGAAGGATAGCGGGTACGCTTACGAGAGCGAAGGCGCGCTTGTTGTTGATGTTGCTAAGGAGACGGATACCAAGGAGATACCTCCCTGCATGATCTTAAAATCCGACGGGGCAGCGCTATATACAACGACGGATCTTGCCACGCTCCTTGACAGAAAGAGGACATTTTATCCTGATCAGGTTATATATGTTGTCGACAAACGTCAGGAAATGCATTTTATACAGGTGTTCCGCTGTGCCAAGAAATGCGGCATCGTAGATGCGGACACGAAGCTTGATTTTCTCGGATTCGGCACTATGAACGGCAAGGACGGCAAGCCCTTCAAGACGAGAGAAGGCGGTGTAATGCGTCTTGAGACTCTGATAGCGGATATAAGGGAGACGATGCTTCACAAGATAATGGAGAATCATGAAACGGATCCCGAAGAAGCCCGCAAGACCGCGGAGGTTGTAGCACTTGCTGCCATCAAGTACGGAGACCTGTCCAATCAGGCGACAAAGGATTACGTTTTTGATACCGATAAATTCACTTCGTTTGAAGGAAATACCGGCCCCTATATTCTCTACACCATCGTCAGGATCAAATCTATACTGAACAAGTACAATGAAGCGGCAGGAGGCAAAACATCGGATGACGAGGGGCTACCCCGTGCCCTGCGCAGCCCGTCAAATGAATATGAAAAGGCACTTATGCTTGATCTTGCCAAGTTTTCGCAGGTACTGCATTCCGCCTACGAAGAGATCGCGCCTCACAGGATATGTGCTTATATTTATGAGATATGCAATGATTTTAACCGTTTCTATCATGAGACAAGAATTCTTGCGGAAGAGGATGCGGTCAGGAAGGACGGCTGGATCGCGCTTCTGCTTCTGACAAGAAAGATACTTGAAACCTGTATTGATCTTCTGGGATTTACGGCGCCTGAGAAGATGTAAAATCATTGATACTCAAATAAAATTTTAAATATTCTGAAAATATTAGCACTCATCTATTGACAGTGCTAACAACGCGTGATATGCTATGGTAAGAAATTACCATAGCTTTTTAATTCTCCATAGGTAATGAAAGGGGTTGATATTATGAATATACAGAAATTTACGCAAAAATCACTTGATGCGATTAATTCACTTGAGAAGATCACATACGATCACGGTAATCAGGAGATAGCACAGATCCATCTTCTGTATGCTATGCTGACTCAGGAAGACGGTATAATGCCGAAGCTGATCGAAAAGATGGAGATAAACCTTGAGCATTTTACTGATAACGTGGAATCACATATCGGTAAGCGTCCTAAGGTTTCCGGAGGCAATGCCTATATAGGTAACAAGCTGAACAAGGTGCTTGTTTCGGCGGAAGATGAAGCAAAGGCAATGAACGACTCATATGTTTCCATCGAGCATCTGTTCCTGTCCATGCTCAAATACCCTGACACGGATATCAAGGATCTGATGAATGAATACGAGATCACCAGAGAGCGTTTCCTTACGGCCCTTGCTACGGTCAGGGGAAATCATAACGTTACTACAGATAATCCCGAGGCTACATACGATACTCTCGAAAAGTACGGGCAGGATCTGGTTGAACGTGCCAGAAGCCAGAAGCTTGATCCTGTTATAGGAAGGGATTCCGAGATTAGGAATATTATCAGGATACTGTCGCGTAAGACGAAGAACAATCCTGTTCTTATCGGTGAGCCCGGTGTAGGTAAAACCGCGGTAGTGGAAGGCCTGGCACAGCGTATTGTACGGGGTGATGTTCCCGAGGGTCTCAAGGACAAGACAATATTTGCACTTGATATGGGTGCTCTTGTAGCCGGCGCGAAATACCGTGGCGAATTTGAGGAAAGGCTCAAGGCCGTTCTCGAAGATGTCAAGGCAAGCGACGGCAGGATTATCCTGTTTATTGATGAACTTCATACAATCGTAGGAGCCGGCAAAACAGACGGTGCCCTTGATGCGGGAAATATGTTAAAGCCCATGCTTGCCCGTGGAGAGCTTCATTGCATAGGTGCGACAACTCTCGATGAATACAGGCAGTACATAGAAAAGGATGCAGCCCTTGAGAGAAGGTTCCAGCCGGTAATGGTAGATGAGCCCACAGTCGAAGATACCATCTCGATCTTAAGAGGTCTTAAGGACAGATATGAGGTCTACCACGGGGTGAAAATCATGGATACCGCACTCGTTGCGGCAGCCACACTTTCCGACAGATATATTTCAGACAGGTTCCTTCCCGATAAAGCTATCGATCTTGTGGATGAGGCGTGCGCGCTTATCAAGACCGAACTTGATTCAATGCCGACGGAGCTTGATGAACTTAACCGTAAGAAGATGCAGCTTGAAATAGAAGAGGCGGCACTGAAAAAAGAGACCGACCAGCTCAGTCAATCGAGGCTTGAAGCCCTCCAGAAGGAGCTTGCGGAAGTCAAGGATGAGTTCGCTCTCAAGATGACTCAATGGGAAAATGAGAAGGCATCGGTTGATAAGCTTTCAAAGCTTCGTGAGGAGATAGACGCCGTCAACAGCGAGATAGAGATCGCAAAGCGTGAAAATGATTATGAAAAAGCAGGGCAGCTTCAGTACGGAAGGCTTCCCGAACTTCGTGCAAAACTGTCGGCGGAAGAAGAACAGGTTAAGAACAAAGACCTTTCGCTGGTACATGAGAGCGTTTCGGAAGAGGAGATATCACGTATTGTCAGCCGCTGGACCGGTATTCCGGTATCAAAGCTTACGGAAGGCGAGAGAAGCAAGATACTTCATCTTGACAGTGAGCTTCATAAGCGCGTCATCGGGCAGGATGAGGGCGTAACTAAAGTTACCGAAGCGATCATCAGATCCAAGGCCGGGATCAAAGACCCCAGCAAACCTATCGGATCCTTCCTGTTCTTGGGGCCTACAGGTGTAGGTAAAACGGAACTTGCAAAATCACTTGCCGCAAGTCTTTTCGATGATGAGAACAATATGATAAGAATCGATATGAGTGAGTATATGGAGAAGTTTTCCGTATCGCGTCTTATCGGAGCGCCTCCCGGATATGTAGGATATGAAGAGGGTGGTCAGCTTACCGAAGCGGTAAGGAGAAAACCGTATTCCGTTGTACTTTTTGATGAGATTGAAAAAGCTCATCCGGACGTTTTCAATGTGCTTCTTCAAGTGCTTGATGACGGGCGTATAACAGACTCTCAGGGAAGAACGGTAGATTTCAAAAATACGATACTTATCATGACGAGTAACATAGGTGCCCAGTACCTGCTTGACGGTATAGACGATAACGGTAATATCAGTGAAGAAGCGGAGGAATCTGTTATGAACGAACTTCGCTCAAGCTTCAGGCCGGAATTCTTAAATCGTCTGGATGAGACTATAATGTTCAAGCCTCTGACAAAAGAAAACATCAGCGGCATCATGGATCTGATACTCGCTGATGTTAATAAGAGACTCGCTGACAGGGAACTATCGATCGTTCTGACGGATGCGGCCAAAGACCTTATTGTATCATCGGCATACGATCCGGTATACGGAGCACGTCCTCTTAAACGTTATATGCAGCGGACCGTTGAAACACTTGCCGCCAAAAAAATCCTTGAGGGAAATATTTCGGAAGGCGATGTTATTACGATCGATGCCGAAGGGGACACACTCGCTGCAAGGTAATACTTATTCGGTTTGATTATTGTCCACAAGTGCCTGAAGAGAATCCTTAACATGCTCGACAATGTCCGCTATGGTCTGTGTCGATGCGGATATCTCTTCGGTCGCTGCAGCAAGATTATTGATGCGGGTATCTACATTATCTACGATAGAAACGAGCTCCTGGGCTTCTGACTCTATCGAAGAAACCGCATCTTTGATCTTGGTGTTTGCGGAGCCGCTGTTTTCGGCAGTTACCTTGGAATCTGCGGCAAGATTGTTGATCTCACTTGCTACAACCGCAAACCCTCTCCCGGCTTCACCGGCTCTTGCTGCCTCTATGGAAGCGTTAAGTGCCAGAAGGTTGGTCTGGTCGGCAATGTCTACGACTCTTGTGTTATTTTCCGTAAGTTCTCCGAGATATGACGTGATATTGTCTATTGACTCATTGAGGGTTACGGAGAATTTGGCCACATTCTTCATCTCGTTTGAAATGACAAGGCTTTCATCGGCATTGTTGGAGTTGCCTTTTGCCATATCATTAATGGAATCACGAAGGGAATTAAATTGGATATTGATATCGTTGATTGTTTCCATAAGCTCATCACGCTGCTTGTCAAGGAGAGCTTTTTCATGTCTGACCATATCCTGAGCTTCCTGTTTCTCGACCTCAACAAGATCCTTCAGATAGTGTACGCAGTTTGATTTGTGGTTGAATCCGTTATGAATGGCTACAGCCATGTCATAACATGTATCATATCCGCAGCATGAACAGTTGACCTTACGTGAGGCTTCATCAAGCTTGTTCATGTCCCTGAATATTCTGTCAAGTTCCGAATCATTTGGAATACTGTGCTTGCAGCTTTGGGATCTGTCTGTATATTTGCGAAGGTAATCATTCAGATTCAGTTTTTCAAACTGCTTGTTAAGAGCATCCAGACGCTTCGCAGGGGTTGCATACCTTGCCCATGCTCCCTTTTTCTCGAATTTCTTCACACTCTCCTGAATATCATGAATGTTATAGAACGGATCGTCCGTATCGGTGATCACGGGATCGGTTCCCGTTCCGCAGATACAGCCGTTCTCACAGTTAAGTGCATCGATGAAGAGGTAAGGTGTTTTGGATGATTTTATTCTGTTGGCATTTTCCCGAAGATAATGGTACATACGCTTTTCGCCCTCGACCTGACGGACGAACACATCATTTCCGAGAAGCCAGTACACGTTTTCTTTAAGGCCGCCGGGCATGGGATATATTGAACCGAGTCCGTATTCGATCTCGTCGGATGCGGGACTTCCCATAAGATTATTCTCTTTCATGTACTTCATCAGATGATTGAAAGTAACGTTATAGTTAATGTATCCATGATTATTCGGATCATCAATTTCCATTTTCTTGGCAATACACGGGCTTATGAATGCAAGCTTGTCCGTGATGTGCATTTCCTTGTGAGCGTAAATGGCAGCACACATGGCGGGACTTTGTACCGGGAATAATTTCGGAAGAAGTTCTGGAAGATATCTTTCTATATAGCCCACAACTGCAGGACAGGGCTGTGAAATTCCGCCGAGGTAGTTGTTCTGCTGGATATATTTGATGTAGCCCCAGGTTGTAATATCCGCTCCGAAGGATACGCTGATCAGGCGGTTTACGCCAAGCTTTTTCAGACCTCCGAGAACCTTCTCATACTCCTTCGGATAATCCGCCTTAAAAGCGGGAGCGATGAGGATGGATATTTTTTCACCCTTTTTGAGATCTTCAAAGAATCTTTCCGTATCGTCATAATACTCTCTTGCAGCATGTTCGCACACATCAAAACATGCGCCGCAGGCTATGCATTTCGACCCGTCAACCTCAATTCTTGAATTGCCGTTTTCATCCGGCTCTGTCGAGATATTGGCTCCCATAGCGCTGCACGCCCTGATACATTTGTTACATCCCACACAATTGTCATTCGTGTAAACCAACGTACTGACTGCCATTCAAATACCTCCGGAAAATAATCATAGATTTTGTTACAAAACAAATTAAAGGTAATTATATCATTATTTTTATGGAAGTAATAACATTTTTTTATATATCAATGAAAAAAATTATAAATCTGCTGTCAAAAAACACAGAATACTTAAAGAGACTCTCTGTGATAAAATAGAATTATCATTTGTAAGGGAGAAGATTATGCCAAAAGAAAAACCGCGGATGGAATTCAGGTTTTACGAAATACCGAAGGGCGATTATGTTCTTGCAAAGCTGGGAAAGGGCTGGGAGCAGGAATACGGTATCGGATACGGGAGAATGTTACATTTCCATAACTATCTTGAGATCGGATACTGCTATCACGGCAGGGGAGACCTGCTGATTGAAGACAGGACTTATGTGTATTCCGATAATATGTTCTCGGTCATTCCGGAAAATATACCGCATACGACTATTTCAGCACCCGGGAATATATGTAAATGGGAATTTCTTTTTATAGATATTAAGGAATTTATCCGTGCCGAGATGGACTCTGAAGATCTGTCTGCGGAACAGATAATACGCATCATCAATAAGAGGGGAACCCTTAAGACAGCACAAAATCACCCGCGGCTTAACGAACTGATCCTCAAGATAATCGATGAGTGCCGTAATGAGAGAATGTACTACAAGGAGAGCCTTAAAGGTTATCTGAAAGCCTTTGTTATAGAAGTATTGCGCCTTGACGAGGAACGTGAGCGGGCAGGAGGAGCAAAGATCACAACATTTGTGAGGGATGCCATCGAATATATCAATCTTCATTATGCCGAAGATGTGAAAATGGCTGATGTTGCAGATGCCTGTGGTCTGTCGGAAAGCCATTTTCGCAGAATGTTTGAGAGCAGTATGCATATGAAACCCGTGGATTATCTGAACATGGTACGCATAGACGAGGCGTGCAGGCTGATCAGAAGAGGTGACAGGTCTATAGAGCATGTGGGACTTACTGTGGGATATGAAACACCTTCCACTTTTATACGGAATTTCAGGAAACTGACGGATATGACACCCAAGGAATGGCGTAAAATGCAGGTTCAGGGGGGCAAGATCCGCTCCAGTTACCATATTTCCGCCCAGAAGGGGTGGGAGGCGGATTCGTAATAGTCGAATTTGCAAAAAAGAAGATTTTTATTGACAACTTTTTCAAAAATCTCCGTGTTATTATTGGTGTGGAGTTGAGAAAGCGGAGAGCGATTTTCCGCGAGTTAACGCACAAAGGAGGTTTTTATGAAGAAGAAGGTATTAGCACTTATTATGGCAGGTGCAATGACAGCAGGTATGCTTACGGCTTGTGGCGGATCTGCAACATCCGACGCGGGAGCAGCTCCCGAGGCGGCAGCTGAGGCTACAGAGGAAGCCGCAGCAGAAGAGGCAGCACCTGCAGAAGCAGCAGAAGAAGAAACAACTGATCTCGGTGGTATATCCGATGACCCCAATACTTTAACGGTTGCAGCATGGGATGCAAACTTTAACATTCCCGCCCTTGAGGCAGCTGCTGCAGCTTACAAGACCAAGAATCCCGATTTCAAACTTGAGATCAATACTGTTTCAGGCTCATCAGATGTTGAAAACGCTGTTACAAACGCAGCTCAGGCAGGCGATTACAGCACACTTCCCGACATCGTTCTTTTCCAGGATCACTGGATTCAGCAGTATGTCAGCAACTATCCCGATGCATGGAAGGATCTTTCAGGCGCAAACATTGACTGGAGTGACTTCGGTGCAGAGAAATTATCATACAGCACAATAGACGGTGTACATTACGGAGCTCCCGTAGATAACGGTACGGCAATCTTCGCATATCGTACGGACATTCTTGAAGAGTGCGGATATACGATTGATGATGTTACAGGCATTACATGGGACCGCTGGCTTGAGATCGGCCGTGATGTTAAGGAGAAGACAGGTAAGTATCTCCTTTCCATGGATCACTCGGGCGATGACCTTCCTTATATGTTCATGCAGGCAGAGGGTCTGTCACAGTGGAAGAACGGAGATCCCGATATCGCAGGTAACGAGACATACCAGAAGATCCTTCAGGTTATCGTAGACGGAGCAAATGACGGAGTTATCCTTCTGTGCAACAGCTGGTCAGAATATACTGACGAGTCTATCGTAGGCGATCAGGTTGCAGGTGTTATGAACGGTAACTGGATCATCCCTACCATCAAGCAGGTTGCTGAAAACAGCGGTAAGTGGGAACTCACAACTATCCCTACTCTTTCAGGCAAGGAAGGATATGCTTCAAACGGCGGATCTTCACTCTATATAACAGCTAACTGCCAGAACTTTGATCTTGCACAGGATTTCCTTGCATACACATTCGGCGGTGGTGAAGGTGCAATCGAGACATATGACAATGCTCTTAAGAACGGCGGCGTTATCACATGCTGCATCTCAGCAGGTAAGTCAAGTGTTTACCAGGAGCCCGATTCATACTTCAACGGACAGCCTATCTACGCAGACATCGTTGCAATGGGCGCAAATGTTCCGGTAGTAGAGCAGAATGATTTCCACTACAATCTTCGTACAGCAGTTGGTACGGCTATCACAAACGCAACAACGGCTGGCGGCGGCAGTGATCTTGCTGCTGAGATACAGGCAGCTCAGGACGATATCGTTCGTCAGATGAATCTCTGATTATAGAATGGATATTGCCGGTCAATAGTGAGTTTATCGCAGGGAATCGGGTTCACCGATTCCCTGTTTTGCAAAAGGCAGCTCTTGGGAAAAGGGGTGGTTTATTCCATATGAATAAAAAAATGACGGTAACAAAAAAGCAGCAGTTTGCCGGCTGGATATTTCTGGCACCTGCCACATTATTAATCTTCATTATGAGCTTTTACCCGATGATACAGGCATTCATCACATCGCTCAAGACGGGATCGGGCGTCAAACTGAAATGGGGTAATCCGCTCTTTGTGAACTACATCAAAAACATTCCTGCGGATAAGATTTTTATCCGGTCAATGGGAAATACGTTTTTGTATCTGATCATTGAAGTGCCTATCATGCTTGTTCTTGCAATACTTCTGGCACAGATATTGAACAACCGTGATCTGAAGTTCCGGGGACTGTTCAGGACAATGGTATTTATGCCCTGTGCCGTATCGCTTGTTTCATACGCTCTTATATTCAGAACGCTGTTTGCAAGAGAAGGTCTTATAAACAGTATGCTTATGGGACTGGGGATCATCTCGTCGAATATCAACTGGCTTGGTACAACGGGAACTGCAAGAGCAGTGATCATCATAGGACTTATATGGCGCTGGACAGGATATAACATGGTATTTTATCTGGCCGGACTTCAGAATATAGAATATTCGGTATATGAGGCTGCCAAGATAGACGGAGCCAACGGATGGAAGACATTCTGGCACATTACGGTACCGCTCCTGAAGCCGACGATCGTAATGACGGCGATCATGTCAATAAACGGAACCTTGCAGCTGTTTGATGAGTCGGTAAACCTTACAAACGGGGGACCCGCAAATACCTCCATCACAATGTCCCACTATGTATGGAATGAAGCCTTCGGGCAGGGCGTCGGACACTTCGGTTACGCGTCGGCTATGTCGTTTGTTATATTCATAATGGTTGCCGTGCTTGCTGCCATTAATATGAAAGTAGGTGATACACGTGACTAAGAAAAGTTCATCAGCAATACAACGGAGACTTATCCCCAGTTATATATTCCTGATAATAGTTAGTTTCGTATCGGTATTCCCTATCTTCTGGATGGTAACGGCAGCTACTAACAATACCGTGGATATTGCCAGAGGTAAGATATGGTTCGGCAATCAGGCAATGGTAAACTTAAAATCGCTTATTGATGCTGCATCATCCCAGGGTGCGGGAACATCGCTCGGAAGATTTATGGGCAACTCGTTTTTCTATGCTTTTGCCCAGACGATCCTGTGTATTTTCCTGTGTTCACTTGCAGGTTACGGGTTCGAACTCTATCACGACAAGGCAAAGGACAGACTGTTTACCATCCTGCTTATGGCAATGATGGTTCCGGCCGTGGCTACACTAATACCGCTCTTTACGATGATGTCCAAGCTGGGCTTTATTAATACGGTAGCAGGCTTTATGCTTCCTGCGATCTCGACACCGTTTATGATTATGATGTTTAGACAGAATTCCCGTAATTTCCCTGTCGACATTATGGAAGCCGCGCGAATTGACGGGCTGTCGGAGTGGGCGATTTTCTTCAAAATGTATATGCCCATTATGAAGTCAACTTACGCTGCAGCTGCGGTAATAACATTTATGAATGCGTGGAATGCTTATATGTGGCCGAGAGCTGTCATGACGAAAAACAGTGCACAGACGATGCAGATACTGCTTACCAACCTTTCAAACGGCTATGTCATCGACTACGGACTTCTTATGATGGCGGTTCTGTTCTGTTCGATACCGACCATGGTTATATTCTTCGTAATGCAGAAGCAGTTTGCGGAAGGAATCACAGGCGCTGTTAAGTAGGTGGCAAAAAGTTTCGAAGGAAACTTTTTGGCACGTAGGCCGCGCTTCCCCGAAGGGGACTTAAAATGCGCGGCTCTCCGATAGTAGGTGGCAAAAACTTTCGAAGAGGGATAGAAATGAATAAATTTGATTATACAATTGTCAAAGATCCCAAGATCTTTGAACAGGGGAGATTGTGCGCTCATTCTGACCACGAATGGTACAGGAGCATGGAGAGTGCACAGGCAGGCGGACTGTCAGACTGCAAATATCCCTTAAACGGAATATGGTGGTTTAACTATGCCGTAAATTATGATGCGGCGGTAAAGGAATTTTACGAGAAGGATTATGACTGCCGTAAGTGGAGCAGGATAAGAGTTCCGGCTCATATACAGACCGAAGGTTACGGCTGTCCCCAGTATGCTAACACGGAGTATCCCTGGGACGGGTTCGAAGAGGTTGAACCGGGACAGATACCCCAATACTTCAATCCTGTGGCAAGCTATGTCAGGTATTTTACCCTTCCGAAGGATTTCGGAAAGGGACCTGTATATATTTCTTTTCAGGGAGCCGAGAGCGGCATAGCAGTCTGGCTTAACGGGAACTACATCGGATATTCCGAGGACAGTTTTACCCCGGCTGATTTTGATCTGACGCCTTTTATTGACAGGGAGGGCGAGAACAAGCTTGCGGTCATGGTATTTAGGTTCACGGCCGGCAGCTGGTGTGAGGATCAGGATTTCTTCAGATTTTCCGGGCTCTTCAGGGATGTATGGCTTTATACATTCGGTGAGGTGCATATCAATGATATGCGCATCCGGACACCGCTTTTTGACAATTATACGAAGGCATCCCTTAATATTGAACTGGCGTCAACAGGAGCTGGCAGGGTTCACGTTATATTAAGTGACGGCATAAATTCTCCTGTGGATGAAAAATGTGACATCGAAGAGGAGTCATCCCTTTCATTTGCAGTTAACGATCCTGAACTGTGGAGTGCGGAAAAGCCTAACCTTTATGAACTGACGATAGAAGTATATACTCCCTCGGGAAAGTTGTCGGAGGTCATCAAGGAAAATGTGGGCTTCAGGGAGTTTAAGATCGGTGAAGACCACATTATGATGCTTAACGGCAAACGCATTGTTTTCCGTGGTGTAAACCGTCACGAGTTTGGAAGCGCTAACGGCAGGGTAATGACAGAGGATATAATAAGGCATGATCTTGAGACGATGAAGCGCAACAACATCAACGCCATCAGGACGAGCCATTATCCCAACTGCACGATTTTCTACAGGCTGTGCGATGTTTACGGAATATATGTATTGGATGAGACTAATCTGGAGACTCACGGAACATGGGATACTATAAGGTTCGGACTAAATAATGAGGATTATGCGGTCCCCGGCGACAGACCAGAATATCAGGACATGGTGCTTGACAGGGCAAAGAGTATGTTCATGCGTGACAAGAACCATCCCTGCATACTCATATGGTCTCTCGGAAACGAAGCATACGGCGGCAAAGACATATTTGAAATGCATGAAGCTTTTCACAAATGGGACGACACAAGACCGGTCCATTATGAAGGAATATACTGGGATACCAGATATCCCGCAACTTCCGACATAGCAAGTTCCATGTATCTTCCGGTGGATGAGATCAAAGAATTCCTCAGGGATCACCGCAACAAACCGTATATAAGCTGCGAATATGCTCACGCAATGGGTAATTCCAACGGTGCCATTAAAAAATACACGGATTATGTATGTGAAGAGGAACTTTATCAGGGAGGTTTTATCTGGGATTATATCGATCAGTCCATGACACTTGTCGACCGTTACGGCAGAACCTTTGAAGGCTACGGCGGAGACTTCGGAGACCTTCCCAATGACGGCAGTTTTTCCGGAAACGGCATAGCATACGGCGGAGAGGGCAGACTTCCCTCACCTAAGATGCAGGAAGTGAAGTATGTATATCAGAATCTCGTAATAGATGTTTCGGATAAGAGTATCCATGTCAAAAATCTGAACCTGTTTACCGATGCGAGTGAGTATGCAAGTGTAATTACGGTGGAAAAAGACGGTGTTGTTATAGAAGAGACTACGGGACGTCTTGAGGTGCCGCCTCTTTCCGAGGCTACACTTCCTCTTCCGGTAAAACTAAATGATAATGACGGAGAATATGTCATAACGGTATCCGTCAGGACAAGACAGGATTCCATATGGGCAAAAGCAGGGCATGAAGTTGCATGGGGACAGACCGTATGCGGCAGCCGTCTGGCAAAAGAGCATGAGATACGCCCTTATCGCTTCGTAAACGGGTACTGGAACACGGGAGTATTCGGGGATGATTTTTCCGTAGTGTTCTCAAAGCTTCAGAACGGTATGACCGGGTTTATGAGTACGGATGCTAATCTCATTTCGGACATTCCCCGACCTAACTTCTGGAGAGCCCTTACGGACAATGACAAGGCTAATCTGATGCCCTCAAGGAGCGGTCAGTGGAAACTTGCAAGTATGTATGGCTCTTTCAAGACAGAGAACGGAAGGAGCGCAACGCCGTGTAACGTTGAAAAAACAGAGGACGGTGCAAAAGTGACATTTACTTACCATCTGCCGACTAAGCCTGAAGGGGAGTGTACCCTTTCGTACACGGTCCACTCTGACGGTGTAACGGATGTGGAACTTACAATGCCACCTTCAGATAAGATAGGTGAGCTTCCGGAGTTTTCGGTGATGTTTGCGATGCCGGCCGATTATGAAAATGTAATGTGGTACGGTAAAGGTCCCGAAGAGACATACGCAGACAGGGATCACGCCAAGATCGGAGTATATAGGAAGAAAGTATCCGAGATGACTGCGAAGTACCTTGTTCCGCAGGAGAGCGGCATGAGGACCGGTGTTCGTTATGCAACCATTACTGACAGGCGCGGAAGAGGACTCAGGATAGAAGGCGACAATCTGTACCTGTCCGTGACGGGACATTCGCCTCATGAACTTGAGTGTGCCGCTCATCCGAACGAGCTTTCAAAGGTCATTAAGACTTATGTAAGAGTGGGGTTATCTCAGATGGGTGTTGCCGGAGATGATACATGGGGTGCGCTTTGTTATCCCGAATACCTCATAGATAACAGCAAACCGTTATCACTCAAATTCAGTATCAGGGCAATTTAAATGACAAGGGGGACGGTGACAAAATGAACCGTCCCCTTTTTAATTACTTTAATGATTCAAATTTGGCCTGCATTGTCGGATTGTTTTTTGTAAGCTTCTTAACGCTTACATCTTCGACTTTGCCCGTCGCAATTCTTAGCTGGTTATCGGAGCCGAGGAGCTCTTTCTTGACCTTTTCGAGATGCTGTATAGTCTTGTCTATCTCTTCTATAGCCTTATCGAAATGGGAATGGGCAATATCGTAATTCCTTGTAAAATCATTTTTGAATTTTAACAGGTTTTCCTCAAAGTTTGAGACATCAATATCCTGATTGCGTACAAGCTCAAGTTCCTGCTTGTAGGAAAGCGCATTCATGGCTGCGTTGCGCAGCAGTGTGATGATCGGTATGAAGCACTGGGGACGCACAACATACATTTTTTCGTACCTGTAAGAAACATCCACAATACCGGCATTATACAGTTCGCTGTCGCTTTCAAGAAGAGAAACGAGAACCGCATATTCACAGTTTTTCTCACGTCTGTCCTTGTCAAGTTCCTTGAAGAAATCTTCGTTCTTATGCTTGGTTGCGGTTGTATCCATCTCGTTTTTCATCTCAAACATTATGGATATTATCTCCACTCCGCCCTCATCGCATTCACGGTAGATAAAATCGCCCTTGCTGCCTGTTCTGGCATCGTTATCCTTTTCAAAGTAGGCATTGCGAAATGCGGTGGCGCGAAGCTTGTTGAATTCCTCTTCACAATGCTGCTCAAGGGTCTCACCTATCATCTTGGTTGACATACGTGTCTTGAGATCTTTGTAATACGCGATCTGCTCATCCTTTTGCTTCAGGAGGAGTTCTTCCCGACTCTTTTCCTCTGCCAGCCGATGTTCAAGATCCCGTCTTTCGTCTTCGACTGATTTAACCGCCTCCATTACGGCAAGCTTATTCTTGTCTTCCATATTTTCAATCCGGAGAGTTAAGTCCTTAGCTTTTTCCTCAGCCAATCGAAGCTCGTCGCCAAGCTTTTTTATTTCCTTTTCGTGGTCTGCCTGTATGCTAAGGCGCAGTTTACTCTCAAGAGAAGACATTTCAAGAGCATGTTTTTCCTGCATATGTCCCGTAAGCTCGTGTAGACGTGAATTAACATCCTGTTCGAACTGGGCATCTCTTATTTGTGATATTATTGATCCGAGTTCGGCATCATCTACCGTAAACGCCTGTCCGCAATGAGGACATTTAAGTTCTGCCATTTTTATTCCTCCGCTTTTTTGCCACCTTCAAAGTCCGGATCGGTAAATGCCGAAAAAGCCGGCTTTGGTTCATAGTTCTCGTCAAACAAAAGAGGGTAGTGCGAGCTGATCCACGAATAAGGATCAATCGTTCCCCAGAATGTTATACCTGCGACATTTATTCCGTCAGCCTTAAGTTTTTTGAAGACTTCATATATGTTTTTATAGTACACCGCCTGCCGCCCGAATTCTTCGGGAAGTCCTTCGGGCGTATTGTTGTAGAGCATGCTCTGTTTTACATCAAGCTCGGTCAGCATGATCTTGTCCACAACCTCGGCATACTGTCGGGCTGCGGAATCTATTGATTCGCAGACAGGTGAGTTTACTGTATAGTGTCCCTGCATTCCAAAGCCGTCGATCCTTGTTCCTTCGGCTGATTTAACATCGGTAAGAAGCTGTATGATCCCCTTTATCTTTTTCTTGTCGCACTCATTGTAATCGTTATAGTAAAGGTCCACATCGGCGGGAGCGTAGCGGTTTGCATATCTGAACGCATTGATTATAAAATCATTGTTTCCGTATATTTTCCACCAGCTTGATTTGGAGGAATGTATTGAGTCTGAGAGTTTATCGTTTCCGGGCTCGTTATCGATCCTGTATCCGGTTCCCCTGTCGCTGACAGCTTCGTTTAATACATCCCATCCGTAAAACATTCCGCTGTATTTGCTGTCGGGAGCGGTATAGTGTTCAAGAACGGATTTGATATACCATTCGAGGCGTTTATCCATCTCATCTTTGGAGACATAGTCTTTGGATTTATCATAGTCAACATGGAAGAACCATTCCGGAGTCTGGGAATGCCATACAAGAACATGGCCTCTGACTTTTATTTTGCTGTCAGGATTTTCTGTATTCCACCGGAGGATCTTATCAAGTATGGCTTCTGCCCTTGAATGATCAAGAGTGGGTACGAGGATCATCTCGCCATTCATTTCTTCTTCATGAATGCTTCCGGCAGCAGGCGAATCTTTGCTGTATCCAAAGAGAGCATCGGGCTTTAGCTCGTTTTCGAGTGTAACGGCATTAAAATGTTTTGTTACAAGCTCCATGAGCTTTGGGTCCGCGGCACCCGTTCCGCCCAGGCAGCAGCCAGCTATACTGTCATTTCCGAGACCGTCCGGTGAGGCGATACAATCCTTAAGAGCAGGAATATCGATAGTATCTACCTCAGGCGTACTTTCGCTGTGCTCATCTTCCTTGTCAGTGGTCTTCTCATTGTCAGCTGACGGTCCGCCATCAGTTGCAGTCTCATTAACAGCTTTGTCTTTGGTTCCGGCTGTAGTATCAACCGCGACTCCGGAATGTGCCCCTGCGTGGCATCCCGATAATACAAGCGCTAATATAACCGGTACGGTCAGGCATAATTTGATTTTGTTATTATCAAACACTTTTATGCTTCCCCCATCACTGAAAATCTTATGCTATACTTATTACATTATAGTCCAAAACGGTATTGAAATCAGCAAAAAATAACCCGATAATGATAGGCGGAGTAAATCAATGAGTAATTCAAAAATGATGAAAGCCTTAAAGGCCGTTAATTTTATATCCGGAAGTTCGGTTTCGGGTGAAAAACTTATGCACCACCGCGCAGCCGTGGAACGGGCGGGACGGATCGCAGCTTCAAGAGGAGAAGTGATAACAAGTGATTTTATGGTGGGAGACATTGCATGTGAAGCGATTCGACCGGAATATGCACACAATCCCGGCTATGCCATACTCCACGTTCACGGCGGTGGGTATGTCAGCGGAGGGCTTTCCTATGCCGGAGTACTGGCATCAAAGCTTGCGATCGCAACGGGATTTACAACATACACGTTTGAGTACAGACTGGCACCGGAACACCCTTACCCCGCCGCTCTTAACGATGCCATGGCTGTGTGGAATTACCTTACGGCAGGAAGGTATCTGCCGGAGCGTATTCTCGTTACGGGAGAGTCGGCAGGAGGAAATCTTGCACTTTGCATGACACAGAAACTTCTGGAAGATTCTAGGCAGCTTCCCTGTCAGCTGTTGTTATTCAGCCCGTGGACGGATATGACACAGACAGCAGGATCCTATGATACAAACGAGGAATATGATCCGATACTTACAAGGCAGTATGTAAACGATGCCGCAAAGGTCTACATAGACGGTGCGGGGGATGCTGCGGATAAAAGATTCAGCCCTCTTTTCGGGGAGCTTGCAGGGCTTCCGCCGGTATATATAATGGCAGGCAGAAATGAGATATTGCTTGATGACAGTGTACGGCTGTTTGATGGTATAACGAAGCTGGGCGGGAAGGCACAGCTTGATATAGAAGAGAACGGATGGCATGTTTATCAGCAGATGCCGGTTCCGATAGCAACACGGGCAATGAAACGTCTGGCTGCATATGTTTCAGACCAGATCTACGGGGAGAATATATGGGAAGTGACAACTGGTACAAAGTAGATAACGTTGCAAAGGTGTTTCTGGCAACCGTATCCAAGAGAGACACAAAGACACTAAGGGTCAGCTGCACATTAAAGGAGAAAATAGATCCAAAGCTTTTGCAGGAGGCTGTGCTGTCGGCGATACAGGACAGACCGCAGGTGCAGATGAGGATAAGGCGCGGGCTCTTCTGGCATTACATGGAGGAGACGGATCTGCTTCCTGAGGTAAAAGAGGAGTCAGGCAGAATATGTCCGCCCCTTTATGCTCCGGCAAAGACCATGCTTCACTACAGCGTGACCTATTTCGGATGCAGGATCAATCTTGATATGTTCCATGCCATATCCGACGGAACTGGTGCTCTCGAATTTCTGAATATTATTGTTCTTGATTATTTAAAACTCCGTTATCCGACGGAATTGGACGGTGTAACGATCCATTCGGGTGCATCGGCGGATGATCTAAGTCAGGACAGTTACAAACAGTTTTTTGAGAATATGAATCTTTCCGGATCGGCTTCATTTCGGAAGGCATTTCATCCGGGAAGCATTAAACTTCCCTATAACCAGCTTCAGTTTTTTGAGATACATATGCCGACGGATGAGATCCTTCCGAGGGCAAAAGAAATTAAAGTGTCACTTACAAGTTATATAGGTGCGCTCTGGATGATGGCGATCCGTAATATGATGCCGCCGAGGAAGCGAAGTATGCCTGTAACGATTACTCTGCCGGTCAATCTGAGAAACTACTATCCATCATATACATCGAGAAATTTTTTTAATAATGTAAACGTGACACACGTATTTGACAGGGAAATAACCTTTGAAGAACTGGCGGCGGAATTTGATGCATCACTCAAAAACCAGCTTACGGAAGATAATATCAGAAAGCAGATGGACAGCTTTGAGACAATGGAGTATGTGGCTCCGGTGAGACCGGTTCCGCTTTTTATCAAGCAGCTTGTAGTAAAACACGGCAAGAAATTAGCCGACAGGAAAGTATCGATGGTGCTGTCAAACTTAGGAGTTTTGTCACCGCCTCAGGAAGTTGCCGGCAGAATAGACAATTACAGTACCTTCTGCAGCAGTGAGCATTTGTTTTCCACAATGTCGGCATTCGGAGGTGCTCTGACACTCGGCGTTTCGTCCCCTTACCAGAATACCGGTGTTATCAAAAACTTTGTCAGAAGCCTTACGGCAGAGGGCGTTGATATAAGCGTGTATGCCACGGAGGTCATCAGATAATGAAAACATGTCCTTATTGCAAAATAAAAGTAGGATCCGATACGGTCAAGTGTCCCCTGTGCCAGAGTAAGCTTACGGGAGATTCCGACGGACCGTATTTTCCGAAGCAGACTGTGCTTTGGCGCAAATCCTTTTTGTATAAACTGCAGCTTTTCATAGTCTGGGCAGTGGTGATAGCAGCCCTCGGGATTGATTTTCTGCTTCAGGTACGCATTCCGCCCTCGTCAAGTGTTCACTACAGTCTTATTCTTGCGATGTGGCTGATAACTTTTGAATTTGCCATAATGAGGCAGTTTAAAAACAGCGGAGGATCATCAAGAAAAGTCACGATGATGGTTCTTATCATTCTGGTGCTGATTATCGTAACATCTTATTACTACGGATTCTTCAGAATTACTATAGACTGGATCGCTCCCTGCGCCATAGCCGGAATGATGATAGCAAATTTCGTTCTGGCGATGATAGACAGAAGAGGAAATGCGATGGTGTATCTTCTGACTGGTGTTTTGGTAGGAGTTCTGCCGTATATTATTTTAAGTATCAGTCACAGGAAGCCTTCGATAACGTGGATCATCTGTATGCTCATCGGTATCATTTTGTTTGTAGGTGCGGTGATATTCAAAGGCAGGAGCGTTGCCGGAGAGATTCGAAAGAGACTTAATGTCTGATGTGTTTATGATACGAAAAGGGAGACGAAATACCGTCTCCCTTTTGTAATTTACATGTTAAAATCATCTGCCGGTTTATTAGCCAAGAGTGTACTGTGACAGGTCGGACTTGATAACATCCGAGAACTGGTTCAGATGCTGTGAGATATCTGAAATGCTGTCGGTACCTTCCAGAACCTTCTTGCTCTCCGCAACGATCTGTTCGCTTAATCCTAAGATCTCGTTGATGCTCGAAGCCTGCTCCTCGGTAGTAGCCGCATTGTCTGTTGCGAAATCATTGATCTTTTCGATTCCTGAAGCGATCTCACCGATTCCGTCCGTTGCCTTGGATACGTCTTCACATATTGTATTGAAGGAATTGTTTGCATTCTCAACAACCTCAAGGCATGCTTCCATATCCGTCATACATATATCAGCCTTACGGTTGATCTCTTCAATATTGCGGGTAACGCCTGAAATAAGCTGGCGGATCGTATCGGTTGCTTCTGATGACTGGTTGGCAAGAACACCGACCTCGGAAGCAACAACGGCAAATCCCTTACCCATTTCACCTGCTCTTGCAGCCTCGATGGAAGCGTTAAGCGACAGCAGGTTTGTCTGTTCGGAAATGGAATTGATCGTATCCGTGATACCTGTGATCTCTTCGATTGATTTTGCGGTTGAACGGATGATCTCCGTAAGATCCCGCATTGTATCGTTAAGAGTATTAACGCTTTCGGTCATGCTTGCCATCTGGTCTCTTCCGGACTGTGATGAATTCATTGTCTCATCACACAGATTCTTGACATTTATTGCATTTTCCTTGAGGTCTCCGGATGTAGCGGCAAGCTCGGTAGCTCCCTGGGCAATGCTGTCTATTGAATCGTTCATAAGTGACAGGGTGGAGTTGAGGTTTTCGATAAGCTCACCCTGTGTCTGGTTCGAAGAGGACAGTGCGCTTGAAATATCGTAACACTCGCCGGCGCTTGAGTTCATCTGTCCGGAAATGTTAGACATATTTGTAAGCATTGTGCGCATGCCGGAAATATATTCATTGAGCTTTTCACTAAGTGTTGTAATCTCGTTGTTGCCTTCGGGAACGATCGTAACATCGAAGTTACCCTGACTGATGTCTATGATACGGTCTGTTACCTTTGCAACAGGGTTAATATATTTATTGATAACAATGTAAAGAGTTATTGCAAGAAGAAGGAGAAGAACGATAGCAGCAATGACAGTAACCTTTATCGTTCCTGCTACCGAGTTGCTTACAAACGAGTACGGAACAGCACTTACAACGATCCAGGATGTTCCTTCGATATCCGTTGCCGCATACATCATTTTACCTGCCGATGTTTTAACAGTGGAAACCTTATTGGCATCCGTTGAAGCTGAGGTATTAAGTGAAGAAAATACCTGATTAAGTCCCTGCATGACAGGATCAGTGCTTGCATCGACTGTTGTTCCGGTCAGCCCATCAATACTGCTTACAAGGATATCTTTTGTATCTTTGTTGACGATAAAGAATTTGGCATCGGGTGAGGATGATTTGAATCCTGCCATTCTTTCCTCGACCTTATCAAATGTAATATCACTGCTTAAGACTACCTGATCTTTGACAAGAACTGCACATGCGAGACAGGTCTTACCCGTTGAGGCATCAACATAAGGGTCGGAAGTATAGATTTCCCCGCCTGCCGCTGTTGCTCCTGTGTACCATGCTCTGTCTGTAAATACAAAAGTGTCATCGGGAACCCAGCCTGATCCGTCAAGGAATTTGCCGGTTGCACCATATGCCATGTAGATATCCTGAGAGTCGGGATCAAGTTCTGTGATCTTCAGCAGCATTGCAAGAGTATCCTCATAGTCAAGCTCGGGAAGATTTCCCACAACATCCGCCGTCTGACCGACTCTCTGCCGGATACTGCTCCACCAGTTGTTAACTTCGCTTGCGTATGAGATGGATTCCTTGGAGAGTATATCTTCGGTAAGTTCGGTAATCTTATCGGTCTCCATCTTGATGTTGATCCCTGTTACGATTGCCATGATGATCACAACAAAAGCTATTATCTCGGTAAGCAGAACCTTCTTTAGAGATTTTCTTTTTTGCTCCTTCAATTTACAACGCCTCCGTTTCATTTATTAAAAAAACCGCGTTACATTATATCAGAAAAATGACATTATTCAAAGGGGTTGACAGGAAATCCCTTATACTATATAATGATTGTGCACAAGCAAATAGCGCACAAGCAAATTAGTAATATAAACATTTAAAAGGAGGAAAAGTTATGGCTACAGTTTATGATTTTACGGTTAAGGCAAGAGGAGGAGAAGAAGTAAGCCTGAAGGATTATGAAGGCAAGGTTCTTCTTATAGTCAATACCGCAACAGGATGCGGATTCACACCTCATTACGAGCCCCTGGAGGCTATGTACAAAGATCTGAAGGATAAAGGTTTTGAGATTCTTGATTTTCCCTGCAACCAGTTTGCCAATCAGGCGCCCGGGGATGAGAACGAGATCCACGAGTTCTGCACAATGAAATACGGCACGGATTTTCCACAGTTTGCAAAACTTGAAGTCAACGGCGAGGGAGCTGATCCGCTCTTTGTATATCTCGCTACAGAGAAACCTTTTGAGGGCTTCGGCAAGGGTCTTAAGGTCAAAGCACTTGAGAAGTTTACTAACATGAATAACAAAGCTTTTGGCGACAAAGCATATATCAAATGGAACTTTACAAAATTCCTTGTTGACAGGGAAGGCAAGGTTGTTGCAAGATTTGAGCCGACGGAAGATATGGATAAGGTACGGGCTGCAGTAGAGAATATCCTGTAATCGGCAAACTCTCAAAATCCGTTAATATATGAGCTGAAGGTTTGGCGCTCAAAAAGATTAAGGAAGTAAGCAAATGTTTGAGAATGGACAAAGAGACAAAGTTATAGTAAGGACGAGCATAATAGGTATCGCGGCAAATGTGTTCCTGGCGGCGTTTAAGGCAGTTATAGGTATGAGTGCCAATTCTATCGCGATCGTGATGGATGCCGTTAATAATCTGTCGGATGCCGCGGCATCTGTCATAACGATCGTGGGGACAAAGCTTGCGGGAAAGGATGCCGACAGAAAGCATCCCTTCGGTTACGGAAGGATCGAGTATCTAAGCGCCATGATAATATCCATACTTGTCCTGTACGCGGGAATCACCGCTTTTACCGAATCGGTAAAGAAGATAATAAACCCCGAGACGCCGGAGTATTCTACCGTAAGCCTTGTGATAGTTGCTGTTGCGGTAGTAGTTAAGATCGTGCTTGGAAGGTACGTTAAGTCTGTGGGGGTAAGAGTCAATTCCGACTCACTTGTCAATTCCGGTGAGGATGCGACCCTTGATTCGGTAATCAGTGCTTCGACACTGGCAGCAGCGGTTATATTCCTGCTCTTTAAAATATCTCTTGAAGCGTGGCTCGGTGCTATCATCGCCGTAATAATAATCAAATCCGGCTTTGATATGCTTAAAGAGACGCTGTCCAAAATCCTCGGTGAAAGGGTTGACGCAGACCTTGCAAGGCAGATAAAAGCCACAATAAATGATTTTCCCGATGTATCGGGGACCTACGATCTGATAATGCATAATTACGGCCCCGATGCATATAACGGGTCGGTACACATCGAGGTTCCGGACACCCTGTCGGCGGACGATCTTGACAAGATGCTGCGTAAGATTCAGGTAGAGGTATATAAAAAGCATAATGTTATACTGACAGCAATAGGCGTTTATTCGTACAACACGAGGGATGAGGAGGCTGTTGCGGCGAGAAAGAAGGTCGCGGATCTGGTCACATCCGATCCCAATATTCTGCAGATGCACGGGTTCTATATGGACAAGGCTGAGAAAACAATACGTTTTGATGTGGTCGTAAGTTTTGATGCAAAAGACAGAAGCGTGGTGTATAATAACATAGTTGCAAAGGTACAGAAGGAATATCCCGATTACACTTTGCAGATAGCGATGGACACTGATTTTAGTGAGGCATAACTACCATGAAGAAAATCATTTGCTTCGGAGATTCGAACACATACGGATATAACCCTGCCACGGGAGGAAGGTTTGACGAGAATACCCGCTGGCCCAAAGTTCTGCAAAAGTTTCTCGGAGAAGACTATGAAATATTTGAGGAGGGGCAGAACGGCAGGAATATTTCGGATCCCGACCCGTGGGAAGGCGGCACAAAATGCGGAATGGATTATGTGCTTCCGATGATAGAGACAAGGCACCCTGCGGATCTTCTGATAATAATGCTTGGAACCAATGATCTCAAGCTTAAGTTTCATCTGCCGCCGGCGGATATAGCAGGAAGTCTTCAGCTTATGCTCTCAAAGATCAAGGCATATTGCCGTGATTACATTAACTGTCCGGATATGAAGATACTTATCGTATCTCCCCTTGCCTTATCGGAGCCCTTTGAGGAATCGTATTTTGCTCCTTTTTTCGGCGGAAGCGATGTTGTGGCAAGGTCGAAGGAACTTCCGAAGTGGTATGAACTTGTTGCCGATCAGTATGGTTGTTACTTCTTAAATGCTACTGAGAAAATAAGCGCAGGCTCCGTAGACCATCTTCATCTTGATGAGGCTGGACATCAGGCAATGGCTGAGCTTATGAGGGATAAGATTAACGAGATATTTAAGGAGGGTTAGATTCCGTAGAGTCTTTGATGGGTATGGAAAAGGGGCATTCGGAAACAAGAGAGAGAAATATGTGGATTGCTATATTTGGATTTTCCATACTTGCCGGAATAGCCGCTGCATTGTATCTGGCAGGTAAGATCGAAAAAACAGGAATATTTTCATTCATCAACAATGCGGCAGTACGTAAAGTATCTGCCGTACTTTCTGTTGTGATAGTCGGCATTATACTGTGGAAGACTCTCAATATGACCAATACGATAGTAGTAGCGGTTCATGTTGCGGTATTTATGCTGCTCGGTGACCTTATAGGACTGATTATACGAAAGGGATTCGGTGCCGGTGTCAGTCCCCGAATCGTTGACCTGTGCGCCATAGGCGCATGCATTGTTTATCTGATTATCGGATGGATACTCATGCATGGCATGTGGGAGACAGACTACAGTGTATCTACGGATAAGAACATTGGACAGCTGCGTATTGCACAGATTGCGGACTCCCATATAGGAGCGGGATTTAACGGGGAAGGCTTTGCAAAGAGGCTTGCAAAGATTCAGGAGACTGATCCCGATATTCTTGTTATCACCGGTGATTTTGTAGATGATGATTCAATGAAGCAGGATATGCTTGACGCATGTGAAGCACTCTCAAAATTCAAGACAAAATACGGTGTATATTACTGCCTCGGGAACCATGATATGGGTTATTATGACAGTTCACACAGAGGTTATACCGGTGATGAACTTATAGCTGAGCTTGAAAAAGCCGGAGTTGTAGTTCTCCGGGACGAATCGGTTCTTGTAGATGACAGATTCTATGTTATCGGAAGGCTCGATGCCGATTACGGCAGAGCTTCAAGACTTGATACTTCTGAACTGATAAAGGACCTTGACAAGAATAAATACATGATCGTTCTTGACCACCAGCCTACAGATTATGACGGGGAAGCTGCAGCGGGCGTTGACCTTGTACTTTCGGGTCACACTCACGGTGGACAGTTATGGCCACTTGAATACATACAGCCGATTGTATCCGAAAACAACAATGTACGCGGATACGAGAGGAGAGACTCGACCGATTTTATCGTTACCGACGGAATCTCCGACTGGGCTGTGAAATTCAAAACAGGATGCAAATCCGAGTTCAATATAATTGATATAAATTAGTTGACAAAGGGGACGTTTTTTTGTCACTTGAACGGATTATAGAACCGGGAGCCGCCTCTGAAGGTGATTATAAGGGCGGCGGCACAGAATATGGCAGCGAAAGCGATGACAGCATAGTCCGCAGCTCGAAGAGACTTGCCTCGGTACCATGTACGCTTTTTGTTCTTGCCAAAACCGCGCAGTTCCATTGCACAGCTTACCACATCGATCCTGTTCATGCTTGTAAATACAAGCGGAAAGAGGATCGGGGTGGTATTTTTTATTCTGGATAAGAGCCCCGCTTTTTTGGACAACTCTATTCCGCGTGCCGCTTCGGCATTTTTGATTTTAACGTAGTCGTCCTGAACATCCGGGATGTAGCGCAAGGCTATGGCAATTGAATATGCAACATAGTAACTGATACCGACGCGGTTGAGGGAAGCGGCAAATTCGCTGGGGTCCGTGGATACGATGAACATAAATACGGAGGGTACGACGGTCATGTATTTGAGTATGATGTTAGCCTCATAGAACAGCTGCTCCTTGGTAAAATAGTAGTTGCCGAACAGATGACCAATAACGGTTTTGCTTCCGTATATCTCGCATCCCTGATAGGGAGAAAAGAAGAATATGGCAATCACGTTTATTATAAGGAACAGCATGATAAACTTAAAAACGGTTCCTACCTGACGCCATTCGGTTTTTGACGCACGGAGTATGGCAATGCTTAAAATGAGCATCACAACAAGAACCCGTGTATCGTAACTGATCATGCTTGTTATTGACCAGGCAAGGAAGAAGATCAGCTTCGTAACACCGGACAGTTCGTGTATCCATGTTTCTTTTTTTTCATACGAAAGAACTCTGCCTGCCATCCTTAAGGCTCCTTTCGTAGTGTATGAATCTGTTGCAAAGCCCCGGCGCATCATCAATTCCCATTTTCGATGCAAGATCGTAGAGGGAAGTACGCTTTAGGAATGCCCGCTCTGTGATTTCATCGTTTGTAAGTATATTTGCCGGAGTATCGTCGGCGATAAGCCTACCATCCGTAATAACTACGGCCCGGTTTGTATATTCAAGCATAAGATGCATATCGTGAGTGATCATCGCAATCGCTTTGCCTGACTCTATGTTAAGCCTTCTAAGGAATTCCATTATCTCAGTGTAGTGCCGCAGATCCTGTCCGGCCGTGGGCTCGTCGAGAATGATAAGCTCCGGGTCCATGACAAGTATCGAAGCGATGGTGACACGTTTTTTCTGCCCGAAGGAGAGAGCGGATATGGGCCAGTTTCTCATCTCATACAGTCCGCATATACGAAGGGTGTCAGCGACGCGCTGCTTTATTTCATCCTCGGGCACGGATCTGACAACAAGCCCTAATGCCACTTCGTCGAAAATCATAGGCTTGCTTATCATCTGGTTGGGATTTTGCATAACATATCCGATATGCTCACCACGCTCTTTGATCGAAAGTGCGGTGATGTCTTCATTGCCCAGCAGTATCGTTCCGCTGTCCTGAATATTGAATCCGCAAATAAGACCTGCGAGAGTTGATTTTCCGGCACCGTTCTTGCCGACTATGCTCATCATCTCGCCTTTGTGTATATCGAATGAAACATCCGAGAGAACAGGATGTGTTTTGTCATAGGAAAATCCCACATCCCTTATCGAAAGAATAACGTCACCGGGAACCTTAGGTTCAGGGAGGGGTACGGATTGCATCCATTCTAGAAAATTCTGCCTGTAAGGAGAAATATCCATTGTTTCGATGTGCTGCGGCTTTGATCCGGGTATGATCTGACAGCCTGCATGTCGCAGCGCTTCCACATACAGAGGATACCGGATTCCTGCCTCTTCGAGCAGATCCGTGGACAGAAAATCATCCGGCCGCATATCTGCGACGATCATCCCGTCGTTTATCAGAACGATCCTGTCGACATCACGGTACAGTGCGTCTTCTAACCGGTGTTCGATTATGATTATCGTTGCCTGTTGCCGCTTTTGGATATCATCAATGAGTGCGATGGCGCTTTTTCCGGTTTTGGGATCAAGATTTGCAAGAGGCTCGTCAAAGAGATAAACCTGAACGTCATCGACCATAACACCGGCCATAGAGACACGCTGCTTCTGCCCACCCGACAATTCCTTGGGTGAATGGTCGAGAAGGTCGTCTATGAATACAGCCCGTGAAACTTCATCGACCTTCTGCTTCATGGCTGTCTCTTCCACACAATCGTTTTCAAGTGCAAAAGCAACATCCTCAGCAACGGTAAGTCCTACAAACTGTCCGTCGGTGTCCTGCATGACCGTTCCCACGATTTTTGACAGGCCGAAAATACCAAGCTTTTGCGGATCTTTGCCGTCAATCGAATAGGAGCCTGTGATTTCTCCCGGGTACATAAAAGGCACCAGCCCATTGATACAATGGGCCAGTGTCGATTTACCGCATCCGGAGGGTCCCACGATCAGAACCTTTTCGCCGGATTCGATTGAAAGATTGATATTCTTAAGTGTAGGCTCTGCCTGAGCCCTGTACTTAAAGGAAAAATCCTTAAATTCTATGAGCATCAGTCTTCTTTCTTAAGGCTACCTGTCTTCGCACCGATCTTGGAGTAACCGATACCGAGAAGCGTTCCGAGAATAAGTGTGATGATAAAGTTGCCGAGGAATGCGAAGAACCCCTGAGCAAATACCTTGTTTGCAGGCTCGGCGTAAATGACAATGTCAAGAACGGGTGCAAGTACGATCCAGGCAATTGCATTTGAAACAGCCTGAACAACATTGAACATAATCAGGTTCTTGCCTGTAAAATCGCCTTCCGTGATGGCAAATTTGCTTGCAAAGAGTCCGACTCCGATACCGAACAGCGCATCGGGGAATACCCAGCTCCACCAAACACTTCCGTAGAAGAGTGCATCACCGAGCGCATGACCCGCAAGTCCTACGATACATCCCACAATGGGTCCGAATACAGCCGACAGAAAGGCAAGAAGAGCGGCCCTGGGCTGAAGCGCGGTGTTCGGGATAAATCCGAGAGGGATCTGAATCTCGGTAAGCGCTACAAAAAGTGCGGTTCCTATACCTGCCGCAACAACTTCCTTGATACCGAATTTGAATTTCATAATATTGTCTCCTTCCTTTATTTGTGGAGAATACATATAATACCGACGATCCTATTGTAAATCTATATATGGTGGTTAGTCAAGACAATATAGTCAATATGTAGAGTGTCAAAAAGAACCGTCCCTTCTGTCACTTTAGCTGGCTGCGCATATATTCGACCACTTTGGTAAGAGAGCTTGTCCTCCAGAGACCTTCTGCGGCTTTAAGGGAGAGCGGGTAGATTATCTGCATGTCAAGTGTTTCGCCGGGGACACGGCCGCTTCGCAGCGGCTCATAGAAATTCTTTACGAAGTCTTCTTCTGTGGCGTTTGTAAAATCATCCGGCCTCATATATTTTAACTGGCGTTTGGTGTTTGCGATAAGAACGGCTGCCGCCAGTGATTTGAGCTTCTCGTATTCGGCAGCGGGCACATCAGTAAAGATGGCCGGAAGATCGCAGCATATGATTTTCTCCGTTGTGCGGTCAACCTTAACCGGCAAGGGCTTAAATGTAAAACCGTTTTCGTCCAGAAAGAGCTTTAGTACAATGCCGTATTCGGTACCGAACTGGCTGCGCTGGTAATCCGTGTCGAATATGAAGTTTCCGAGGGAATAGAAGATGGCTTTGCTGCCGACAAGTTCATAATTATTGACAACATGGGGATGGTGTGCGATTACGATATCCGCACCCATATCAAGGTACTGAATGTACCTCTCGCGTGTGTAAGGGGAGGGAAGAGCGGTAAACTCTTCTCCGGCATGTGCCACAACTATGCACCATCTGTTGGAACGTTTGACAGTCTCTATCCTGTCACGTATAAGATCAAGATCGCTCCATGAAAAACATCCGGGAGTGTTCTCGTCCGCCTTACGGCAGGCCCGCTGATAACCGACGCCTATCATTCCGATACCGCCGGCTTCGTCGAGTATAACCGGAGCAGAAGCTTCGGCAATGTTCATTCCCGCACCGAGAGGTGTGGCGCCGCATTCGTGAGCATATTTGATAGTACTTGAAATTCCCTCATATCCGGCATCCATTATGTGATTGTTACAGATATTCCATATGTCCGAGCCGATCCGCTGAAGGAAATGTCTGACACCGGGGTCCATACTGTGGGTAAGGGCAGCGGCAGCCGATCCGTCAGTGGCACGTTCCCCCGAGTAAAGCGGTCCTTCGACGTTTGTGATAACATGATCGCTGTCACGAAGAAAAGAGACGATATTTTCATCAAGAAGTGACTCGTCGCTCCATTTATCCTTCATATATTTGTCAAAACCGATGTCGCCGGTAAATGTCAGAGTTGTTTCGGTCTTCATATGAATTATCCTAACAGTCGGAGCTAAAGCCGCAGTACTTCTTGAAAGCGTCTCCACGCTCTTCAAAATTCTTAAAGTACCCGTAGCTTGCAGCTGCGGGAGACAGAAGTATCGCTTCGCCGGATTTTGTTACAGAGGCGGCAAGCTTTACGGCTTCCTCAAGATCTTCCCTGTAGTAACAGTTTTCTGTGTGGTTTATGCTATCGAAGATTCTTCTTCCCGAATCATAAGAAAAAATATAATTATATTCAGTGTGTTGATTTATATATTCGATCAGAATGTCATAGTTGATGCCACGATCCATTCCGCCGATCAGAACCGTTTTGGCATTAGGCACGCTATCAAGAGCCTGGATGGTTGCATTCGGTATTGTGGATATGGAATCGTCAATATAATCGACCCCGTTAATGTTTCCGACAAGCTGGAGACGGTGGGCAAGGGCCGTAAAATCAGACAGCGCAGAGCGTATTATCCCATCTTCGATACCGAAAACATTATGCGCGATCGTGTAAACAAAATGGGCATTGTAATTGTTATGATTCCCGAATATCTTCAGGTTGTAATCGGGGATATCATTAAAATCTATACGTACGATAGGAGCATTGGCGGGCATGGCAGGTACGTTTCCTCCGACAAACAGGAAATCTCTGTCAGTCTGGAATTTTGCGATGTTAGCCTTTGCCGCAAAGTATCTGTCCAGTGTTTTGTAGTAGTCAAGATGTTCCTCATACAGATTCAGAAAAACAGCAATATGAGGAGATATAGTTACATGGGCCAGCTGATGGCATGACATCTCAAACACAGCGACTGTATCATCATCAATCTGGTCATAATAATCAAGGCAGGGCGCTCCGATATTTCCGAGAAGCACGGTTTTTTTGCCGGCGGCGGACAGCACATGATGAAGCAGGGCACTTGTTGTGCTTTTCCCCTTTGTGCCTGTTATTCCGACTGTGTTCTGTCTGAAATTTTCGAGAAAGATCTGGGTCTGTGATGTGTATTTAATACTATCATCATCCATTACGATCCCGGGACTTTTGACTATATAATCGTAAAGGTCTTCGTTGATGTCTTCGCGTTTTCCTTCAAAGACCTCAACTTTTTCGGGTCTGCAGAATCTTGCAAGAAAATGCTCTGTTGATTTTCCTTCGCGTCCGTAGCCCCAGATCAGTATTCTTTTTCCGGTGAATTTGTCGTAGGTTTTCATGAAGATTAATATAGCATAAAAAAAGAAAAGGGTACATTCCCTTTTCTCTTTTTATGCTATTCTTATGCTATCAACCAACATTTGCGAGGGGCGTGACATCTAGTGCAGTGCACCTATGGATCTGATAAGCCAGGGCTCTTTTGCCTGACCCTTGCATACCTGAACGAAAGCAATGATGTTCACTATAAGCAGGATGAGAATAAGGATCGCACCTACAACGGGAACAATGCATGTCCAGCATAAAAATGCCGAGATCAGGTAAACAACAATCGTAACAAGATCGATCTTAAGTGCCTCACGTGCGTGAAACTGTGCGTAGGGAGATTCCTTTGCAAGAACGTGACAGAGGATAACACCCAATATAGAGAAAACGTATGCTGAAAGCGCATAAATCTTGTTATCCGATATATCCTTTGCATCAAATTCGGATGTATGATCCCAAGGATCAACGACCGCAACGGGTGCAGCACCTACCGCTGTTCCACATGAAGGGCATACATTAGCTCCATCAGGAATTTCCTTACCGCAATTTGAACAAAAAGCCATATTAAAAACCTCCTATTAATTATAATTGATTACAACGAATCAATAACATTTTAACAAATCTGCCTAAGAGTAGCAATGCTCTATTTTACAGTTTAATCCCTTTAAGTAGTGCACCGAGTGATGTTCCGATATCTTCGGACTCGGGTATATTCACTTCTTCATCGCCCTCGGAGGGCTCATCCGGGTTATCGACAAGAGCCTTCATGGAAAGTGACAGTTTACCGTCCTTGATGTCTGTAACCTTAACATCGACTTCCTGACCTTCCTTGAGAACAACACCGGGATGTTTGATCCTCTCATGGGAGATCTGGGAGACGTGAACGAGACCGGATATTCCGTCCTCTAAATCGATAAATGCACCGTAGTCTTTGATTGTGGCAACCGTTCCGTGGAATACCTGACCTACCTTAATATCGGATATTTTCTTCTTCCTGTCTGATTCCTGACGTTCCTTTAATATCTCCTTCGCAGACAGAACCAGTTTATCTTCGTCCATATCCGCCTCAAAAACTCTTACTTCAAGTTCGCGTCCGAGGAAGGGATTGCAGTCGTCTATTCTTTCAAGAGACAGTTTTGATACCGGAATAAATGCTCTTATCCCTTCGAAGTCGGCAACTACACCGCCCTTTACGATACCGGTTACGGTAACGGTAAAGTTTTCACCTGACTCTTTTAGCTCGGATGCTTTTTTCCATGCCAGGAGAGCATCGGTATCATGTACCCCGTCTCCCATAAGGCTGTATGATTCTTCAAGCATATCCTCATAATCTTTCATTGTCTCTGCCATTTTTGTATCCTCCGTATTCAACACATCTTGAGGTATTATAGCATTAATCTTTGAAGAAAAAAACATAAACGGGTGATAAGACTCATCCGATTTTATGTCGCAGATCCTTAATGACATGGATAAACAGGAAAACAGAAATGACGCCTGCCGCAAGCCATGCAATGGGATCACTTCCTACAGCAAGCGCGTAACTTCTTATCCGGATTGACAGGATTGCTGCCACAAGTCTGGCAACAAATTCCACAATTCCGAGCATCATTGCGGTCATACCGTAGCCGCATCCCTGCATTGAATTTCTGAATATGAATATGGCCGAAAGCGGAATATAAGCGATGATACATTCCACCATATAGGTTTTTGCCCATGGCAGAAGCTTTGTAAGATCCACGTCGGATGCAAAAAACAGTCTCATTATGTATGGCAGGGCAAAAAAAGCGATGATGGCGGCCGCTATCGAATAAACGGTCATTATCTTCATGGCATCCTTTACACCGTATTCAACCCTGTCAAGGTCGCCTTTTCCGAAGTTTTGGCCGGAGTAACTTGTCATGGTCTGACCTATTGACATCATTCCCTGAGTAAGCAGATTCTGAACTTTGCCGGCAGCGGTAAATCCCGCTACGGCCACAGAACCGTAAATGTTAATGGCACTTTGCATTATCATGGTTCCGGAGGCTGTGATACCGAATTGAAGCGCCATAGGTATACCGATATACAACTGCTTTTTTGTGTACTCTCTGTTGAGTCTCCACATACCGGCCGAAGGGGTCAGTGAGGGCTCTTTTTTTATGATATAAATGACGCACAGTATTGCCGCCACTCCCTGGGATATGTCCGTTGCCCATGCCGCACCCGCCACTCCCATCCGGAGATTAACTATAAATACAAGATCAAGTATGATATTAAGAACGGCCGAGAATATAAGGGTATATAACGGAATCCTGCTGTTGCCCACAGCCCGCAGGAATGCGGAAAAGAGATTATAGAATACAAGCGCCGCTATCCCCATACATATGACCGATATATAGCTGTATGCGTCCTCGTAAATATCTTCGGGGGTATTCATAACCTTCAGTATGGACGGCATAAAGGAAAGACTCAGGGCCGTAAGCACAACGATGACAATAGCGGACAAAATCACACCGTTTGATACGGTGGCTCTCGCCTCGTCCTTAAGACCCGCTCCGTACTTCTGGCTTGTAAGCACTGTAAACCCGGTTGCCATTCCGTTAGCAATACCGAGTACAAGGAACATGATGGTACCGGTTGAACCTACGGCTGCAAGGGCACCTTCTCCCACAAATTTTCCGACTATTATAGTGTCTACCATATTGTAGAACTGCTGGAAAATATTACCGATAAGCAGCGGTACCATAAACTTCAGTATTATTTTTAACGGTCTGCCTTCAGTGAGTGTTGTTTCCATCTTCGTTTCTCAAAAATAATTATGCAATGACGGTATGTAGTTGATATAATAATACACAGATTTGAATTCAACAATAGAAATTCGATAACCAGACAGGAGACAATAACCATGAGTAAAAATCGTAAGCTTATTACCTTATTTGTGACGATGATGATGGCTGTTTGCATGTGTGTTCCGGCTTTTGCAGCCGATCTTGACAGTGCAGGCAATATATTTGAAGCGGGGAATTCGGTTTCACTTCCGGATATACCGTTCTTCGGAGGACTCATTGCGGGACAAACCGTAAGTGCCGACGATACGGACGCGGAAGGGTCTGTTATGATGGCCGGACAGAGCGTTGAAATGAATGACGGCGAGGTGGGAGAGAGTCTCTATGCTGCCGGTAATATTATTTCGATAGATGATGTCTGGGTTTCGGGGAATATATATGTTGCCGGAAACAATATAGTAATTAAAGGTTCGGAGAGTAATGGTGCTTATGTGGTCGGTAACCAGATAGCTTTTGACGGTGTTGCAAATGCGCTGTATGTGGCAGGTAACATAGTCTCCGTTAAGGGTACAATAAACGGTGATGCCGTTATAGAAGCGGATGTTGTTGAACTTGATGATGATCTTGAAGTTACCGGTTCTCTTACAATAAAGAGTGTCAATGAACCGAAGGTTCCCGACAATGCTCCTATCAAGGATTTTATATATGAACCTGTATCAAGAGGTGAACAGCAGGGAGGAATAGGTGCCCTCGGTCTTGGAATCGGAGCAAAGATATTGAAGAAATTAACAAGCTGCCTGTATTGGATAGTTGCAATGGCCGCATTCGGAATGCTGCTCTGCTGGCTGGCAGGTGATCATCTTACAAAAGCCTCCGAACTTGTGAGAACAAAACCCGGTGCTATGATAGGGTGCGGAATAATCAGCTGGATATGTATTCCGGTTATTGTTATAGCACTTTGCTGTACATACATTCTGGCACCGATAGGCGGAATGCTTGCACTTTTGTATGTATTGCTTTTGTGTGCGGGTCTTGCATTTGCGGGTGCATCACTTGTGCGCATATTCCTTCCCAATATGAATGTGTTCCTGTCGGCTCTCATCGGTATCGCAGCGCTTGAGGTCGTAAGAATGATCCCGTTTATCGGTACACTTGTGGGAATACTGGCGGATATGTATCTTCTTGCATACGTGATCTTAACGCTATGGGATAACCGTCTCAAAAAAGCAGAACAGTAAGGGAAAACGGTGGAGGAAAACACATGGCTGCCGATATGAAAAAACTGCGTGAGCAGATAGACAAGATTGATGCGCAGATATTGAAATTATATGAAGAAAGAATGGATGTAGTCAGCGAGATCGGAAAGTATAAGATTGAAAACAATCTTCCGGTCTATGATGCAGCCCGTGAGGATGCGAAGCTTGAAGAGGTTTTTGCATCGGTCTCAAACAAAAAGTACGCTGACGGAGCGGCGCAGCTGTTTATAACTCTTATGCAGACAAGCCGTGAAATGCAGGAGGACATGGCAGGTCTCGGAGATTATGATTACGATGATTTTAACTGGGACGGAGAGCCTGTTGAACTAAGTCTCGAAATACTCGGTAACAAGGTACAGGAGGAATAAATGGCAGTTCGTACTTTTGCCGCCATCGATGTGGGTTCATACGAACTCGGAATGAAGATATTTGAGTTCTCACATAAGATGGGCATGAAAGAAATAGACAGTGTCAGGCATTCCATTGAGCTGGGAACGGACACGTATCAGAACGGTATAATCGACACGGATCATATGGATGAGCTGTGCGATGTGCTGTCTGATTTTTCGTCCATAATGAAATCATACAAGGTTGATGATTACAAGGCGTACGGGACCAGTGCGATACGCGAGACCAAAAATACCGCTGTGGTTACGGAGCAGATCAAACTCCGTACCGGAATAAAGGTTGATGTACTGTCCAATTCCGAACAAAGATTTCTGCATTATAAAGCCGCGGCTATAAAGGGTTCGAGATTTGATGAATTCATAAGCGAAGGCTGCGCTATTGTGGATATCGGAGGCGGAAGCATACAGATTTCGCTGTTTGACAATGATGCACTTGTAACTACCCAGAACATAAGACTGGGAGTTCTTCGGACAATGGATATGCTCGCAACCCTCCAGCCCAAGACAAGGGATATAGAGGGCATATTAAAGGAGCTTATAGACAATCAGCTGCAGGTATTTAAGAAGCTGTATTTAAAAGGCAGAAGTATTAAAAATCTTATACTGATCGATGATTATGTTTCGGCAATGCTTTATCATACGGGGTCCAAGGACAGGTCCTTTACGGCCGCAAGATTCAAGGAGGTCTGCGAGGAACTGTCGCAGATGACAATGAGTGAGATATCCAAAAAGTACGGAATGAATGAGGAGACTATTCCCCTTCTTCTTCCTGCGGTATCAATCATATCCCGTGTCATCAAGATCACAAAGGCGGACAATATCTGGTCACCGGGTGTATCGCTCTGTGACGGTATGGCATACGAATATGCCGAAAAGGAAAAGCTCGTTCATTACCGCCATGATTTTGAAAACGATATTATTGAGTGCGCCAAGGCCATGTCAAAACGGTATCAGGGAAATGAGGCAAGAAACGAACTGATAGAAAAAGTCGTATGCGATCTGTTTGACGCAACCCGCAAAATACACGGGCTGGGCAGGCGTGACAAGCTGCTGCTTAGGATTGCCGCACTTCTGTGCGACTGCGGAAGATATATAAGTATAGAGGCCGGCGCCGAATGCGGATATGAAATAATAATGGCGACGGAGATGATAGGTCTGTCACATGCGGAGCGTGAGATAGTAGCAAACATTGTCCGGTTCAACAAGATGGCGTTTAAGTATTACGACGAGCTTGCCGCACAGTCATTTCTCGATAAGGGAAATTACCTTAAGATAGCAAAGCTGTCTGCCATATTCAGGATAGCCGACGGTGTGTGCAGAAGCTACAGGACAAAGGTGAACGATGTCAGGATATCCCTTAAGGGAGGAGAACTTGTGATAAATGTCTACACGGTGGATGACATTGATCTTGAGCAGGGATTTTTCCACAGAAAGGCATCGTTGTTTGAAGAAGTCTTCTCGGTAAAACCCGTATTGAAATATAAAAGACTTTAAATGGCGCGGCTCTCCGATTAAGAGGTTATGAGTATGAAAAAATTCGACGACAAAGAATACTATGTAAACAGAGAATTGTCATGGCTGATGTTTGACGAAAGAGTACTCGGTGAGGCAACGGATACGTCAAATCCGCTTATGGAGCGGCTCAAATTTCTGTCGATAACGGCATCGAATCTGGACGAGTTTTTTATGGTAAGAGTGGCATCCCTTATTGATATGCAGCATGCCGATTACAGCAAGCGTGATATTGCCGGGATGACTATCGACGAGCAACTTGAGAAAATATCCAAAAAGACTCATGAACTTGTTGAAACCCAGTATTTTGTTTTGATGCACACCCTGCTTCCGCTGATGGAATCCGAAGGAATCCGTTTTATCACAAAGCATGAGGAGTTGACGCGTGAGCAGGGGGAATTTGTCGACAGATACTTTGAAGAGGAAGTATATCCTGTTCTGACACCGATGGCAGTTGATTCTTCAAGACCGTTTCCTCTTGTGAGAAACCAGACGCTTAATATCGGGGCACTTATCGGGAAAAAGGGTGAAGAGTCCCGTGATTTTGCAACCGTTCAGGTTCCGGGGGTTCTCGACAGAATTGTTGAGATACCATGCGAAGAGGGCAGATGCTTTATACTTCTTGAGGAAGTGATTGAGCGTAACATGCACAAGCTGTTCCTCAACTATGATGTGTACTGTGCATATCCGTACAGAATAATGAGAAATGCCGACCTTACTATAGATGAGGAAGAGGCGGCCGATCTGTTAAAAGAGATTGAAAAGCAGATAAAGCGCAGGCAGTGGGGCGAGGTTATCAGACTTGAGGTGGCGGATGATATCGATCCGGGACTCATGGAGATACTTAAAAAAGAGCTGTCTGTAAGGTCCGATAACATATACAGAATAGCCGGACCCATCGACCTGACATTCCTTATGAAACTGTACGGGGTTGACGGATTCGATCACTTAAAGAGGGCTAAATATATTCCAAAGGCTGTGCCGGAGATTAATGACGGAGCCGATATTTTTGAGGCAATACGAAATCATGATATCTTGATGCATCATCCCTATCAGACTTTTGCTCCGGTTATCGATTTTGTAAAAAGTGCCGCCAAGGATCCGGAGGTTCTGGCAATCAAACAGACGCTTTACCGTGTCAGCGGTAATTCGCCCATTATTGCAGCTCTTGCGGAGGCAGCCGAAAACGGAAAACAGGTTACGGTTCTTGTTGAGCTTAAGGCAAGATTTGATGAAGAGCATAATATAGTATGGGCACGCAAGCTTGAAAAAGCAGGGTGTCATGTAATATACGGACTTGTGGGACTCAAGACACACTGCAAGATCACACTTGTTGTACGCCGTGAGGAAGACGGTATCAGGCGGTATGTGCACCTGGGAACCGGAAACTATAATGACAGTACCGCAAAGTTATATACGGATGTAGGACTCCTTACCTGTGCCGAACAGATAGGAGAAGATGCCACGGCTGTATTTAACATGCTGAGCGGATATTCGGAGCCCCTTTACTGGAACAGGCTCTCCCTTGCTCCGCTGTGGCTTAAGGACAGATTTCTTCATCTCATCGGTCGGGAAGCTGCCAATGCGCGTGACGGGAAAAAGGCACACATAATCGCAAAGGTTAACTCAATCTGTGACAGGGAAGTCATACAGGCTCTTTACGAAGCGTCCTGTGCCGGTGTGAAAATTGAGCTGATCGTTCGCGGAATATGCTGCCTAAAGCCCGGGATCAAGGGTGTATCTGAGAATATAACCGTCAGATCCATAGTCGGGGATTTTCTTGAACACAGCAGGATATTTTATTTTGAGAATGCCGGAAACAGTGAAGTGTACTGCGGATCATCGGACTGGATGCCAAGGAATCTTCTAAAGCGTGTGGAAATAATGTTCCCGATACTTGACGAGAGACTAAAAGAGAGAGTAATTTATATACTCGAAACACTTCTTGCTGATACGGTAAAGGCAAGAATCGAAAAGCCGGACGGAACATACGAACGTATAGAACGACACGGAAGAGACCTTGTATGTGCGCAGGATACATTCTGTGAGTGGGCACAGGGACTTGTTGCGACCAAAGATCCGGCCCAAAACAGCAGAGTGTTTATTCCGATCGAAGGAGCATAAAAAATATTAGTACAAAGGAGCGAGCAAATGTTTGATAAGGACGTGGTAAATTTCTTTCTTGATAATCAGAGCCGTCTCTTTGATGAGGATGTGGCATCTACACCTGAGGAAGCTCAGGATTTTCTTGAGGATTCGATGGCCGAAGTCGTTGACAGCATAGATGAGGTTATCGAGTATTTTGATGAGATGGGGATCGATACCGACGGTATGAGCGAGGATGAGATAGAGCAGCAGGCGGAAGTATTCGCCCTTCCCGACGGCCGGTATCTTGTAGTGAATTGTTAGATGCTGATATGAGGAGAATTTTTTTATGATAAGTGCAAATAACGTAACGTACCGCGTAGGCAAGAAGGCCCTCTTTGAAGATGTAAACATCAAGTTTACCGAGGGCAACTGCTATGGCCTTATCGGTGCGAACGGAGCCGGAAAATCAACCTTTTTGAAAATCCTTTCCGGAGAACTTGATACAACCAATGGGGATATTGCCATTACCCCGGGACAAAGGCTTTCCGTTCTTGAACAGGATCATTTCAAGTATGACAATTATACGGTTATGGATACGGTCATCATGGGAAACCAGCGGCTGTATGATGTAATGAAGGAAAAGGATGCCATATATGCAAAGGAGGATTTTTCCGACGAGGATGGTATAAGAGCAAGTGAACTCGAAGCGGAATTTGCAGAGATGGACGGCTGGGAAGCCGAGTCAAATGCCGCAACGCTTCTTAACGGACTGGGCATTGAAACTGATCTTCACTACAGCATGGTAGGAGACCTTACCGGCCCGCAGAAGGTCAAGGTATTGCTGGCAAGAGCACTTTTCGGATCTCCCGATATCCTGCTCCTTGATGAGCCGACCAACCATCTTGACCTTGATGCCATAGAATGGCTTGAAGAGTTCCTAATAAATTTTGAAAATACCGTTATCGTTGTCAGCCACGACAGATACTTCCTGAATAAGGTTTGTACCCATACGGCGGATATCGATTACGGCAAGATCCAGCTCTATGCCGGAAACTATGATTTCTGGTATGAATCAAGCCAGCTTCTCATACAGCAGATGAAGGAAGCAAACAAGAAGAAGGAAGAGAAGATCAAAGAGTTGCAGGAATTCATTTCCAGATTCTCCGCTAACGCATCCAAGTCAAAACAGGCTACAAGCCGTAAGAGAGCACTGGAAAAAATAGAGCTTGACGAGATCAAACCTTCCAGCCGTAAATATCCGTATATTGATTTTCGCCCCGACAGGGAGATAGGAAACGAGGTTTTAACCGTTGAGGGTATTTCCAAAACAATAGACGGAGTTAAGGTGCTCGATAATATTTCATTTATACTCGGACACGACGATAAGGTTGCTTTTGTTGGAACCAACGAGCTTGCCAAGACGACACTCTTTCGGATACTTATGGGAGAAATTGAACCCGATGAGGGAACATACAAATGGGGTGTTACCACATCGCAGGCATATTTTCCGAGAGACTACACCGAGGAATTTAATCATGATTACACCATAACCGAATGGCTGACCGGGTACTCGCCTGTCAAGGATGTTACATATGTAAGAGGTTTCCTTGGACGTATGCTGTTCCCCGGTGAAGACGGTGTCAAGAAGATCAACATTCTCTCCGGAGGAGAAAAGGTCAGATGCCTATTGTCGAAGATGATGATAAGCGGAGCGAACATTCTCATACTTGATGAGCCTACAAACCATCTGGATATGGAGAGTATTACGGCACTTAATAACGGACTTATCAAGTTCCCGGGAGTTATACTGTTTGCATCCCACGATCATCAGTTTGTGGAGACAACGGCAAACCGTATTATGGAATTTCTTCCTAACGGAACGATGATAGACAAGATCACTACATATGATGAATACCTTGCAAGCGATGAGATGGCAAGGAAGAGATTTGTATATACGGCAAATATTGAAGAAGATGAAAACTGACCACCCTCACAAGAAGATACTGTTTACCGATCTTGATGATACACTGCTTGATGATAACAAAAATGTTGCCCCCGAAGATGTGGATACGATAAACGAGATGCTGGGTGTGGGGCACAGATTCGTTATAGCGACGGGAAGACCTATATACAGTGCAAAAAAGGTTGCCAAAAAACTGGGTCTCTACCGGGACGGAATATATATTGCGGCGTCAAACGGTGGAGTGATTTACGACTGCTCCCGGGAGAAAATCATACACGCCGATACACTTGATATTGATCTTGTAGATTCCATGTTTAAAGCAGCCATGGCGGAAAACATGCACGTCCATACATATACGGACGAATACGTGGTGTCCATGCGGCAGACGAAGGCTTTGGAAATATACAGCCGGAAGATCAGCATGCCATATAAGATACTGGATAAGATTCCCGAAGACCTTCCCGCACCTCCTCCGAAGCTTGTCATAATGTCGATAGAGGAAGGCAGCCGGAGGATACTGGAGGATTTTGAAAAAAGGCATGCGGAATCTGTAAAGGGCAGAGCCGTAAGTGTGTTCTCCAATGATTTTCTGCTTGAATATCTGCCGGCCGGAGTGTCAAAGGGAAGAGCCGTTGTGAGCTTGTGTGAGAAGCTTGGCATTCCCGTTGCCGATTCGGTTGCGGTGGGGGATGAGGCCAACGATATTCCGATGATAGATGCGGCCGGAGTAGGAGCTGTTATGAAGAACGGAACGGATGAGGCAAAATCACATGCCGGGTATGTGACAAGCAGAACCAATAACGAATGCGGAGTATCGGAAGTTATCCGAAAGTTCATATTAGAGGGCTGACATAGGCCGAATGACTTTGAGGGTTGTAGTTTCCGCGAATTATGGTGTATAATGACATATTGATGTGGAAAACACCATTTATGTATATATTTTATTGTAGTTTGATATAAAGGAGAATTATCGTGAGAAAGCAAAACAGCATTATCAGAATTCTGATCTTTGTCTTTGCAGCACTGATCGCGCTGCTTGTGATCGGAGGAGGCATTTATCTGTTCGCGGCATCAAGGAGCCTTAAGGCAATTGCCCTCCAGCCGGATTTCGCAGAGACTTCGCTTGAGGTGGGAACTCAGTACACGTTCTCAATCAGTGCGACACCTTCAAAAGCAAGTGTAAAAAAAGCGACATGTGTTGTTGATGATCCCACAAGCTCGTTCGAACTTAACGATGACGGGAAAGCGGTTCTTACAACCGGCATGAATGAAGGTAATGTTACGGTATATGTTGAATGCAAGGGTATAAAGAGTCAGGTGCTGACATACAGCATTGTTGATTCGGTGGCACGTGCCCAGGCAGAGGCGGCAGCTCAGGCAGAAGCGCAGAAGCAGGCCGAAGAGGAAGCTGCAGCACAGGCTGAGGCAGAAGCAGCTGCGGTTGCCAAGAAGTATGTTAAGGCTACAGGCGATAACGTAAATGTAAGATCAACGAACAGCACCGACGGTGATGTTCTCGGTAAGGCCAAGAAGGGCGAGATGTTTGAGAAGGTCGAGGACGTAGATGACTGGACACATATCATGTATAACGGCCAGGATGGCTATATGAAGACCGAGTTCCTAACCGAGATCTCCGAGGAAGAGTACAACCAGGGCCCTACAGAAGAGACTGCTGAGACTAAGACTGAGGAGAAGAAGGAAGAGAAGAAGACAGAAGAAGCAAATAATAACGAAAATACGGAGAATACCGAGGGTCAGACACAGACCAAGGAAGAGGCTGAGGCTAAGGCCAAGGCAGATGCTGAGAAGCAGGCAGCAGAAGAACTGCAGAAGCAGCAGGAAGCCCTTGCAGCAGCAGCGGCTGCAGCGGCGGCAACCGGTCATTCGTACGGCGGGCATACATTTACTCAAAGTGAATGGGATTATCTGCTTAAAAAGTGGGATTATACGGGAGATGCTGCTGAAATGATTACACACCATTCGGCCGCGGATCTGATTCAGTTACTTGACTATGATAATCCGCCCGGTGTAATCAGAAGCAAATGATTTTTACACAATGCTCTTCCTGTTTTTCTTCCGGTATTCAAGCGGTGTGTATCCCATGATTTTGCCGAAGGATTTGGGAAAGTAACTTCCTGTGGAAAATCCGCAGGGTTCACTTATGAATAATGGGGACGGATCTTGATTCTCAAAAGATGAGAAATAAGAACCGTCCCTTTTCAATGATTAGTAAATCTAATCCGCAAGGATCATCAGGAGTAGATGTAAATATGTATTGAATTCTAAGATCAACTCTGATATATTCTTTTCAAGCATAAATTCCAGCGGCATACGGCGACGGCTGCATCCGAACATATCACAATCGAATTAATCCATTTCAGTTGTTTTCTTAAGAATCTATGCTTACCCATACCTATTATTTTTGAATAAGCAGGATTCGAAAGACGCTGAATGTCATAGATTAACCTGCTTGCATAATTATTCTAAGGAGGAATACTATGACAGAGAACAGAGAGTACAAAAGTAGCGTATTTTCAATGCTTATGGAGCACAAAGAGTATGCATTGCAAGTGTACAATGCACTGAACGGATCACACTATGATGATGCGGAACAAGTTGAAATTGTAAGTCTTGATAAAGGTATATCTCTTTCTATCCGTAATGATTGTGCATTTATAGTAGATATGAGTCTGAATATCTATGAGCATCAATCAACATACAATCCGAATATGCCGCTTAGAGCACTAATATATTTTGTGGCATATATTAAGAACATGCTTAAGAGAAGAGATGTGTTCAGTCCTAGAATGATCCGAATCCCGACACCGCATTTCGCCGTATTCTATAACGGTGTTGCCAATAGACCGGATAGAGAGACGATCAAACTCTCGATGGCATATGAGAAGCCAACGGATGATCCGGAACTTGAACTTATATGTACAATATATAACATCAATCCGGACAAAGATCAGAGATTTCTCAAAAACTGTCCGGTACTTGATGAGTACATGATATTTGTGGGATGCGTGAGGCGCCTTGAGACTGAAGGAGAAGATAATCCCATTGAGAGAGCAATTGATTACTGCATTGACAACCATATTTTGGAAGAATTTCTGCGCGAAAACAGAGCGGAGGTTTTAAATGCTATGACAATAGACATGACATTCGAGCGAAGGGAAGAATTAATAAGGGAAGAGGAGCAAAAGGAGGCTCATGATTTAATAGAAAAAGAGCGCAAGAGAGCAAATGATGCTGAAAAGCGCGCAGAAAACGCTGAGAAACAATTGGCGGAGCTTAAGGAGAAAATGGGAATAGGCAAGTGATAACAAGGGATATTTACACGATATTCTTCCGGTTTTTCTTCCTATACTCAAATGGTGTACATCCCATGATCTTGCCGAAGGATTTGGAGAAGTAACGTCCTCTTATCCGAGGGCTTTGACAATCGCATTTTCCACGGATTTCATGTCTTCCGTAGGCTCAAATCTTGCGATGACATTTCCGCGCCTGTCCACAAGAAACTTCGTGAAGTTCCATTTTATGTCCGGAGTATTCTCATAGCCCGGAACTTCCTGTTCAAGTTTCTTTTTCATAAATATTATAAATACTCCTATCTGTGATCTTATCTGTTACCTTATCCATTACAAATGCAAGGTTTTCAATATCTTTTTTTACATCATTTACTTCCAGAGAATGGTTTGCGCCATCAATCCGGTATGCTTCAAGACTCTTTTCCCGGCATATCTGCCCGATCATATCGGGATTGGCAAAAGGATCCGAGCCACCGTAAAATACAAGCCCATTCCCGTCTTCTATAAAGTCACTGAACTGTTCTATAGGGGTAAAGCATATCTGACGAACGGATGCCGAATGCCTTTTGGCAACAGCGGCAGCAATGACGGTTCCGATACTCTTAGAAATAAAAACAGTATCTTCTAAAGAGCCAAGATCAACATCCGCAAGAATTTCTTCGGAGCTTTCGATACATTTTTTGAATATTTCTGTCATTTTGGAGTGATCTTTTAGTAATTCCTTGTTCCAGGAAACATCTTTATACTCGACAAATATAAGCTCATATCCGCATGATTTTGCGATCTTGCCCGCAAAGTAGAGTAAAGGTCTGTCCTTGGTATAGCCCATTCCGGGAAAAATCACTGCGATTTTACTCATGATACCGATCCTTTCTGCTACAATCTTTACATATACAAAATTATTATGCTATGATTTTTACAATTAGGCAATAAACAATTGAAAAATCACGTATTGCGGAGGGTTACTATGAAGAACATTACACTCGGAAGAACAGGGATAACGGTTCCACAAAATGCATTCGGCGCACTTCCCATACAAAGGGTTGACAGCGATACTGCAGTATCGATTTTAAGAAAGGCGTATGAAGGCGGAATGCGCCTGTTTGATACCGCAAGAGCGTACAGTGACAGTGAGGAAAAGCTTGGCAGAGCATTCGGAGGAGGCTTTGTTGATCGTGAAGATATAGTAATAACAACGAAGACCACGGCAAAAACCCCCGATGATTTTTGGAAAGATCTTGATACATCTCTCGAAAAACTTCAAACAGATTATATAGATGTTTACCAGTTCCATCTGATGGGACAGTGCTACAGACCCGGGGACGGAACCGGAATGTATGAATGCATGCTTGAAGCAAAGCGTCAGGGAAAGGTAAAGCATATCGGAGGCACGGCGCACAAGATCGGGATTGCGGAGGAACTCGCCAAGTCCTCTCTCTATGAAACCGTTCAATATCCGATAAGTTATCTGGCTGATGATCGTGAGATCGAACTTATCAAATTGTGTAACAAGAACAATGTGGGTGTGATCTGTATGAAAGGACTTGCCGGTGGCTTGATAACCAATTCAAAAGCTGCCATGGCTTTTGTCGGACAGTTCGATGGAACTGTTGCCATATGGGGAATACAAAGGGATGAAGAACTTACAGAATGGCTGTCGTATATGGATAACACTCCTCAGATGGATGATGAAATACGAAAGTTTATAGACTCCGAGAAGAAGGATCTGTCGGGAGAGTTTTGCAGAGGGTGCGGCTACTGTATGCCCTGTACTGTCGGAATACAGATCAACCAGTGCAACCGTATGGCGCTTATGCTTCGCCGGGCTCCAAGTGCCGGATGGCTGTCCGAATACTGGCAGGGGGAAATGAAAAAAGCGGAGAAGTGTATAGAGTGTGGCAAATGTCTGCCCAAGTGTCCGTACGGTCTTAACATTCCGGAACTTCTCAAGAAGAACATCTCCGACTACAAAGAGGTGATTGCAGGGAACCGGTCAGTATGACCGGTTCCCTTTTTGGGTATAGAAAAAGAATTATCAGCTAAGCTGTAAACTTCTCAAATGCTTTATCGAGGTATGAAACCTGTGAATCAGTGAAATTGGTAACCTCGATGTTTGCGTCTTCAAGCGGAAGATAAAATACGTTTGTAAGAACCGACTTTAAGTTTCCGTGAAATCCGTTCTGGTTGATCCTGCCGTCAATACCGTACTTTCCGGCAATCTTCCTAAGCTCCATAAGGTCCTTTATTGAATTGATCTTAACCGAATAATTTAACATATGCTCATCCTCCTTCTTGTATTGGCCTGTGGCCATTTATGTATCGCCTCGGATCTTTGTGATCCTTCCTTGTTTCTGACTTAATGATACGCCAAAGACCGGATTTAAAAAACGCATATCACGCCAGCAAAAGTCCTGATTATTCCTAAAAAACAGCAAAAACTGTCATAAAATGTAATTTTAGGGTAAAAATTTGTAAAATCCTGCCAAACAGAGTAAAATAAAACCATGATTACAACAAAAGAAGTGATAATTGATAACAATCAGAATGAAAAGCTCGACGGTCAGAACGAGGGACTGCTCTACGTCTGCCAGCGCAACTATTTTGACCTGTTCTATGAAAAAAAGGTTCCCTGGCACTGGCACAATGAACTCGAAGTCGCCTACATAACATCGGGAGATTATGTATATTCATTCCCCGAATGTAAGATCAATGTTCACAGAGGGGATCTGCTGTTTATAAACAGCAACGTGCTTCACGGAATACTTCCCGAAAATAACGATCTTACAGGCTGTGTCATGGATGTTATAAGGTTCGATCCGAGCCTTCTGTCCGGAGGATATAATTCCAGCATTTCATCCAAGTATTTCATCCCTCTTCTCGGATGCACTTCAATCCCTTTTAGGCGATTTTCTCCGGAGGAAAAATCATCCGCCGAGATAATCTACAACTTCCAGATGGCGTTTCGCGCCGATGAAGAAGCGAAATACGGATTTGAGTTTGATGTGCAGTACAGACTGTCACAGCTGTGGCTGTCCATTCTCAAAGAATTGGAGCCCCTCATCGAAAGATCAAAACCCCACAATGATGCTTCTCTTGAACGGCTCAAGCAGATGATGTCATCTATTCAGGAAAATTATGCAGAAAAGCTTACTGTGGAAGATATCGCACAGTCAGCCAGTATAAGCGTCAGGGAGTGTTCCAGATGTTTTAGTTCCAATCTGTCCCAGTCTCCTATGGATTATCTTAATAACTTCCGTACTCAAAAGGCTTGCGAAATGCTTATCTCAGGATCGAAAAGTGTTCTCGAAATCAGCGAAAACTGCGGATTTTCCACAGGAAGTTACTTCTCCAAATCCTTCGGGAAAATCATGGGATGTACACCTCTTGAATACCGGAAGAAAAACAGGAAGAGTATCGTGTGAAAATAGCACTTGCAAACATAAACACTACGTGCTAGTATGATACATGAATTATGTTTTAAGTATGAAGTGAGCTGTCCGCAGCTCACTTCATTTAGTGTAGGAGGTCAGATGGCTAAAAAAGAAGAGATAGAGTCCGGGACCGAAGCGCTTCTTGAGCCGATACTTGATGAGTTCGGATTTGAACTGTGGGACGTGGACTACGTCAGGGAAGGAAAAGAGTATTATCTTCGTGTCTATATAGACAAGGAAGGCGGTATCACAATTGATGACTGCGTCGATGTATCGAGAAGGCTGTCGGATGAACTTGACGCAAAGGATTTTATCGATGATGCGTACACATTGGAGGTAAGCTCTCCGGGGCTCGGGCGCAAGCTTGTGAAGGAGAGAGAATTTGCCAAGAGTATAGGAAGAGATGTAGATATCAAATTCTACAAACCGGTTGACGGCTCCAAGGAGATGACCGGAAGACTGTCAGAGGCTGATGCAAAAAATGTTACCATTGAGGTGGCAGACAGCAGCGGAACATTGCAACGACGAACGTTTGACAGAAAGGAAATAGCTTCGGTCAGATTGTCGGTTGATTTTTGAAACGAAGTTGAATAACGTTGTTATCTAATAACGGAACCCGTTAAAATCAGGTTCCCATATTTCATAAAAAGGAGAATAAAGATGGCAAAGAAAGAAGTACAAAAAGAGGACAGCGGAAAAGAGCTTTTAATGGCTCTTGAAATATTGGAGAAGGAGAAGGATATCAGCAAAGAGACGATGTTCGAGGCGATTGAGACTTCCCTTCTGACCGCCTGCAAACAGCACTACGGCAAGTCCGATAACATGCGTGTCGAGATCGATCGCGAGACAGGCAAATTCAAAGTTTTTGCCAAGAAGACGGTTGTAATGAAACCTGAGGACAGTGTTTCGGAGATCGCCAAAGAGGAAGCGAAGAAGATCAATCCGGATGTGAAGGTGGGTGATGTTCTCGATGTTGAGGTTGAGAGCAAGGACTTCGGACGTATTGCAACAACCAATGCGAAAAACGTTATCCTCCAGAAGATACGCGAAGAGGAAAGGTCTGTTGTAGTCAAGACATTCAAGGATAAGGAACGCAGTGTTGTTACCGGCGTTGTTCAAAGATATGTGGGCAAAAATGTTTGCATTGACCTCGGGAAAGCTGATGCTTTTCTGCCTGAATCCGAGCAGATTCCCAGAGAGAACCTTCGTGTAAACGACAGAGTAAAGGTTTATGTTGTTGAGGTTAAGGATAATAACAGAGGACCCCGTATTTCCGTGTCCCGTACACATCCGTTCCTTGTTAAATGTCTGTTTGAATCCGAAGTATCGGAGATCCGTGACGGAAGCGTAGAGATCAAATCTATAGCAAGAGAGGCCGGAAGCAGAACAAAGATGGCGGTATGGTCAAACAATCCCGATGTTGATCCTGTGGGAGCATGTGTCGGAATGAACGGAACGCGTGTTAATGCCGTTGTTGATGAACTTCGGGGCGAGAAGATCGATATTATATGCTGGGATGATAACCCCGGTATTCTTATAGAAAATGCACTGTCACCCGCAAAGGTAGTATTTGTTATTGCGGACTCTGATGAGAAATCCGCCAAGGTTGTGGTTCCAGACGACCAGCTTTCTCTTGCGATCGGTAAGGAAGGTCAGAATGCGAGACTTGCAGCGAAGCTTACAGGCTTCAAGATTGACATCAAGTCCGAAACACAGGCACAGGATACTCCCGGATTCCGTCTTGAGGATTACTACGATGAAGACGAGTATGAAGAAGGCGAATACGCCGAAGGTGAGTACGCAGACGGAGAATACGCCGAAGGTGAGTATGCCGGAGACGAAGAAGCCGAAGGCGAATATGAAGAGGAAACCTCCGAAGCAGGAGAGGAATAAACCATATGAGACCGGATCCTGTACTGGGGCTTCTGGGACTTGCCCAGAAGGCCGGATGTGTCAAAAGCGGAGAATTCATGGCAGAGAACATGATAAAAGAGGGAAAATCATTCCTCTGTATAACCGCAACAGATGCATCGGATAATACAAAAAAACATTTTAACGATATGTGTTCATACCGTAGTATCCCGTACATGGAGTATTCGGATAAGGAAAGCCTCGGACGTGCGATAGGAAAAGAGCTTCGGGCAACACTATGTGTCACGGACGAGGGACTGGCCGGACAGATTCAGAAAAAGATGGCGGAGGTAGCAATTAATGGCAAAGATTAAAGTACATGAAATAGCAAAAGAATTTGATATAAAAAGCAGTGATGTCATAGCTAAGCTGGCAGAGATAGGAATAGAAGGAAAAACAGCATCCTCGGGACTTGAAGATGATCAGGCGGAAGCGATCCGCAAGAAGCTTTCGGGTTCGGCAGGAGCAGGCAAAAACGTTAAGGAAGCGGAAAAACCTGCAAAAGAGGCTGCCAAGAGTCCGAAAGAAGAGCCTGCTAAACCGGTAAAGACAGCCGAGACGAAGCCTGCCGGGACAGCACCTGCCGGAACAACTGTTGTTAAGAAGAAAAAACCGATAATAGTAGTATCTTCGGCACGAAATGCCCAGCAGGGAGCAGGGCGTGGAGCCGCTCAGGGAGCCGGTGCTCAAAGGGGCGGACAGGCTGCAAGAGGTCCTCAGCGTCAGGGCGGTATCATTCGTCCGACAGTTCCGACCACCGCAGAGCGTGCCGCAAGAATGGCAGAGACTAATCAGGGAGGCGATAAAGATAGGTTACGTAAAACAGGCCCTGCGCCTAAAAAAGAAAATACAGAGACTGATAAAAGCGTCATCACTCCTGTTAGGAGCGATAGCGGTAGCAATGGCGGTTCTTCTGGAGATACTGGACTACCGAAGCAATCTAAACCGGAACAGGTAAAAAGACCTGAATCCGCAGCAAAATCACCCGCAAAGCCTACTTCGGGCGACAGACCCGCAAGAGGCGATAACAAGGGACGGGGTGGCATTGTCATTAACCAGGGAAGGAGCTTTAATAATTCAAATGAACCTTCCAAGGATAATAACGCACGCAGAGGCCCCGGTGACAGAAAGGGTAATACATCCAAGGATAAGAACAAGAAGGATCGTCTTTTCGAAAACGAGGACGGCTTTAAAGGCGGAAAGCAGGTAAAGGGGAAAGGTACCAAAATGCCGGTCCGTCCTGCCGAGAAGAAGGTCGAGCCTGAGGAGGAGAAGATCAAGGTTATTACTCTTCCGGAGACGATCACTATCAAGGATCTTGCCGATAAGATGAAGATACCTTCGTCACAGATTATCAAGAAATTATTCCTTCAGGGTAAGGTTGTTACCGTGAACGAAGAGATCTCATACGAAGAAGCGGAAGAAATTGCGGTAGAATACGAGATCCTCTGCGAAAAAGAGGTTGTTGTCGATGTTATTGAGGAACTTCTGAAGGAAGATGAGGAAGATCCCGCAACAATGACAAGCCGTCCTCCCGTTGTCTGTGTTATGGGTCATGTCGATCACGGTAAAACGTCACTACTTGATGCCATCAGAAACACGAAGGTTATTGAGGGTGAGGCAGGAGGAATCACACAGGCCATCGGGGCTTATGTTGTAAACGTAAACGGACGTAAGATCACGTTCCTTGATACACCCGGACATGAGGCCTTTACCGCAATGCGTATGAGAGGTGCGAACGCAACGGATATCGCAATCCTCGTAGTAGCAGCTGATGACGGTGTAATGCCCCAGACGGTTGAAGCCATCAACCATGCCAAGGCTGCGGGAATAGAGATCATAGTAGCTGTTAACAAGATAGATAAGCCTTCGGCAAATATAGACAGGGTTAAACAGGAACTTTCCGAGTACGAGCTAGTATCCGAGGACTGGGGAGGAAGCACGGTATTTGCTCCCGTATCTGCCAAGACGGGCGAAGGTATCAAGGAACTTCTCGAAATGATCCTGCTTACAAGCGATATACTTGAACTTAAGGCAAATGCCAACAGAAAAGCAAGGGGTATGGTCATCGAGGCTCAGCTTGACAAGGGAAGAGGTCCTGTTGCTACGGTTCTTGTACAGAAGGGTACACTTAAGGTAGGCGATTTTATTGCCGCAGGCCCTTCTCACGGTAAAGTAAGAGCGATGATCGACGACAGCGGACGCCGTGTTAAGGAAGCCGGTCCTTCGACCCCTGTTGAGATATTAGGTCTTAATGATGTTCCCGGTGCCGGCGAGGTCTTTGTGGCACTTGAATCGGATAAGGAAGCCAAGAACTTTGCCGAGACATTCATTGCACAGAATAAAGTTAAGCTTCTCGATGATACAAAAGCAAAATCAAAGATGTCCCTTGAAGGACTGTTCTCCAAGATCCAGGAGGGCAATCTTAAGGAGCTTAATCTTATCCTCAAAGCCGATGTTCAGGGATCGGTTGAAGCGGTCAAGGAATCACTCCTCAAGCTTTCCAATGAGGAGGTTGTTGTTAAGATCATACACAGCGGCGTCGGTGCCATCAACGAATCCGATGTTATACTTGCAAGCGCATCAGATGCGATCATCATAGGGTTTAATGTCCGCCCCGATGCAACAGCCAAGGCTACGGCTGAAACAGAGGGTGTTGATATAAGACTGTATGACGTAATCTACAAGGCTATCGAGGATGTCGAGGATGCCATGAAAGGTATGCTTGATCCGGTATTCGAAGAGAAAATCATCGGACATGCGGAGATCCGCCAGATATTCAAAGCCAGCGGCATAGGAAACATTGCCGGATCATATGTGCTTGACGGAGTGATGCAGCGAGGGTGCCTCATCAGGATTACAAGAGCAGGCGAGCAGATATACGAAGGAAAACTCGCTTCCCTTAAGAGATTCAAGGATGATGTCAAGGAAGTTAAATCCGGGTTCGAATGCGGTCTTGTATTTGAAGAGTTCGGTGATTTTGCGGAGCTTGATGTCGTTGAAGGTTACGTCATGGAAGAGGTACCGAGAAAATGAGAAAAAACAGTATCAAAAATACGCGGATAAATGCGGAGGTGCAAAAATCACTGGCCAATCTTATCCGCGGAGAGATCAAGGACCCGAGGATTGCGCCTATGACGTGCGTTACCGATGTGGAAGTGGCTCCGGATCTTAAGACCTGCAAGGTATATATAAGTGTTCTCGGTGACGAGACTGCAAGAAGCCAGACTCTTGAAGGCCTTCGCAACGCGGAAGGCTTTATGAGAAAACATCTTGCATCTACTCTTAACTTGAGGAATACGCCTACGCTGACATTTATTTCGGATACTTCAACCGAGTACGGAATGGCTATGTCAGCCAAGATAGATGAAGTAATGGCCCCCATCCATGAAAGGGAAGAGGAATGAATCTGCTTGAAGAGATAGGAAACGCCAAAAGCGTGGCAATAGCCGGACATATAAGGCCTGACGGTGACTGTATCAGTTCGACTCTTGCCCTTTGGGGATACCTTAAGAATGCAAGACCCGGCACTAAGATTACTGTGTTTACGCAGGATAATCCGCCCACAATCTTCTCATACCTTGAGGGTTATGATGAGATGAATCTTACATATTCTCCCAAGGAGAAATATGATGTGTTTGTTGCGCTCGATGTAAGCTCACTTGACCGTCTGGGAGATTCTCTCTGGTTTTTTGAAAATGCAGGGAAGACGATATGCGTCGATCATCACGAAACCAATCCGGGACTTGCGGATGTTAACGAGATAAGACCGAAGGCCTCAAGCACATGCGAAGTGCTCTTTGACCTGTTTGAGAAAGAGTACATGGATGATAAAGTCGCAGAGTGCCTGTTTACCGGTATCGTCCATGATTCCGGCGTTTTCCAGTATTCCAATATGAGCCGCAAGAGCTTTAATACTGTAGGCGAGCTTGTGGAGTATGATTTTGACGGACCGAAGATCATTCAGGATACATTCTACGAAAAATCATATATCCAGAACCAGATACTGGGGCGTGCTCTTCTTGAGAGCATACTGTTCATGGACGGAAAATGCATCGTCAGCATGGTGGACAGGAAGATGATGGATTTTTACAATGTGCTGCCTAAGCACCTTGAAGGAATAGTAAACCAGCTCAAAAATACACGCGGCGTGGAAGTTGCCATATTTATGTACGAAATGGGTACACAGCGTTTTAAAGTGAGTATGCGGTCGAACGGACTTGTTAATGTGGCTAAGGTCGCAGCGGTATTCGGCGGCGGAGGACATGAAAGAGCGGCCGGTGTAGAGATGAACGGTACATATTACGATGTAATAAATGCTCTTTCACGTGAAATAGAAAAACAGATGAAGTAAATGGACGGAATCATCAACATATACAAGGAAAGTGGCTATACAAGCCATGATGTGGTGGCAAAGCTTCGCGGAATCCTTAAAACCAAGAAGATAGGACATACGGGAACCCTTGATCCCATGGCGGAAGGGGTACTTCCGGTCTGTGTGGGAGCCGCAACAAAGCTTAGTGAAATGTTCTCGGACCATGATAAGGTCTATGAGGCGGGCATGATACTCGGAAAATCATATGATACACTTGATATAACGGGTGTTATCACAGAAGAATGTGAAGTTATGTCAACCAAGGAAGACATTATGAAAGCCGCCTCAAGTTTTGTCGGCGGCTATGAGCAGACACCGCCGATGTACTCCGCTAAGAAGATTGACGGAAAGAAGCTGTACGACCTGGCAAGACGCGGAGAGATTGTGGCCAGAAAGCCTGTATTTGTCAATATTTACAGTATTGATGTACTGTCGGTGGATATCCCGCATGTGAGAATTCTCGTTCATTGCGGAAAGGGTACATATATACGGTCTCTTATCGATGATCTGGGATCATACCTTGGCTGCGGTGCAGCAATGGAGAGTCTGATCAGAACAAGAGTCGGTGATTTTACGGCAGATAATTCATACAGACTTTCCGATGTAGAAAAAGCTGTAAAAACCGATAAGATATCGGATGTTATTATTCCTTTGGAAACGGTGTTTAAAAGCCTGGACAGCTTTAGTGCAGGCCCTGAAATGTCACGGTATGTAAGAAACGGGAATGTACTTGACGGTAAAAGTGTCAGGGCAGCTTTGGGATTAGAAAGTAAGCCCGATGAAGGGTATAGGATAAGGGTATATGATTGCGGCGGAAAGTTTACCGGCGTTTATGAATATAAAATATCAAGCGATATTTTTAAACCCTACAAAGTTTTTTTGAGTTAGGAAGAGGTTCGGTCAATGGATGTAATAACCGGAACATGTGAGTTCAAAATACCTGAAAATACCGTTGTCTCCATCGGAAAGTTTGATGGTGTTCATAAGGGGCACATACAGATCATCAAGCGGATGAGGGAGTATATAAGCAGAGGATACAAGCTGTGTGTCCTCACATTTGACATCCCCCCGTCATCTTTGGGATTCGGGATAGATAACGGGGTGATTTTGTCAAACGAAGAGAAAAGATATATTTTCGCGGATATCGGAATCGATTATTATATTGAATTCCCGTTTTACGAAAAAACGGCATCGATTCCGGCCAGGCAGTTTATTGAAGAGTATATAGTCGACAGAATGAATGCCAAGGCGGTTGTGGTAGGAGAAGACTGCACATTCGGACAGGGAGCAGAGGGTAATGCCCAGATGCTCAGGGATTTCGGTCCGATTTACGATTACGAGGTTGAGATAATAAGCAAGATCAAGGACGGAAAACATGAGATAAGCTCAACCTATTTAAAAGAACTGCTTGCTGCCGGAAATGTAAAGAAGTTTATGAATCTTGCATATTATCCGTTTTATGTTCATGGAAGGTTCAAAAGGGATTCGATTTCGGTGGGAGGCGGAATGTCCTATTATGTTATGGACGTTTCGGAAGAGAAGGTTATTCCTCTTGACGGAGTATATTATTCTACGGTTATTTACGAAGATGAACTGTATGATGCCATTACTAATGTCAGAGGCGATACAAGAGTATTTGAAACATATATATACGGCGGAGTCCGTGGAATTCAAAGAGCTGATGTCTCCATAGCGCTTCTCCAGTATAAACGTGAGGAGATTAAATTCTACAAAACTTCCGATATGAACAAAAAGGTAAAAGAGGATATTTTCGAAGGTCAGAAATGGCATAAGGAAAAAGTTGCCCACTGGAGGCAAAAATTATAAACAAATGCTGAAAATATCGGTTTACATCGGAAGTTGGCTGTGGTAGAATAGCAAATGTTGTACTAACCTGTGCCTCGGTAACGGATCCGTACCTTATCGCGGTACATGGGGATAATCTAATGATAAAGGGCAAGGCCCGGAGGAGGATTTTATGATCACTAAAGAGAAGAAGACTGCTATTATGCAGGAGTATGCAACGGTACCCAATGATACCGGTTCACCTGAGGTTCAGGTAGCTGTTCTTACAGCCAGGATCGCAGAACTTACGGAGCATTTGAAAGCCAATCCCAAGGATCATCATTCCGCAAGAGGAATGTACAAGATGATCGGTCAGAGAAGAGGACTTCTCGACTATCTCAAGAAGAAGGATATCAACAGATATCGTGCACTTATCGAGAAGCTCGGAATCAGAAGATAAATTATCATATAAAAGGGACGGTAGGTTACGCCGTCCCTTTATGTGATTTTTATAATAGTCGTTATTACCCGCATAAATGGGATGGGTGGTAACGTAAGTAGTAAGAAGAAGAAGGAGAAAAAAATGTACAAAAGCTATTCAATGGAACTTGGTGGACGTACACTCACCGTTGATGTAGGAAGGGTTGCCAAGCAGGCTAACGGCGCGGCACTTATGCATTACGGTGACACAATGGTACTTTCCACTGCAACAGCGTCTGAAAAACCGAGAGAAGGAATTGATTTCTTCCCTTTAAGTGTTGAATTTGAAGAAAAAATGTATGCGGTCGGGAAAATCCCGGGCGGATTCAACAAACGTGAAGGAAAGGCCAGCGAAAATGCCATACTTACAGCACGTGTTATTGACCGTCCCATGAGACCGCTGTTTCCGAAGGATTATCGTAATGACTGCACATTAAACAATCTGGTGCTTTCCGTTGATCCCGAATGCCGTCCCGAACTTGTGGCTATGCTTGGTTCTGCCATTGCGACAAGTATTTCGGATATTCCTTTTGACGGCCCCTGCGCAACGACGCAGATCGGAATGATTGACGGCGAGTTCATAGTCAATCCCTCACAGGAACAGTGGAAGTCGGGGGATCTGAACCTTACGGTCGCTTCCACAAAAGAGAAGGTTATTATGATCGAAGCAGGAGCAAACGAGATTCCCGAAGCAAAAATGATCGAGGCAATCTACATGGCTCACGGGATCAACCAGGAGATCATAGCCTTCATAGACAAGATCGTAGCTGAGGTAGGTAAGCCCAAGCATGAATATACAAGCTGCGCTATTCCCGAGGAACTCTTCGCTGCGATCAGGGAAGTATGTCCTCCCGATGAGATGGAAACGGCTGTATTTACCGATGATAAGCAGACCCGTGAAGCAAATATCAGAGACATTACCGAAAAGTGTGAAGAGAAATTTGCCGATAATGAGGAATGGCTTGCTATTCTCGGAGAGGCTATTTACCAGTATGAGAAGAAGACGATCCGTAAGATGATCCTCAAGGATCACAAGCGTCCGGACGGTCGTGAGATCACCCAGATCCGTCCTCTTGCTGCAGAAGTTGATATCGTTCCGAGAGTTCACGGAAGCGCAATGTTCACACGTGGACAGACCCAGATCTGTGATATTACGACTCTTGCACCTCTTTCCGAGATGCAGAAGGTTGACGGACTTGATTCTTTCGAGACCTCAAAGAGATATATTCATCACTACAACTTCCCTTCGTACTCCGTAGGAGAGACCAAGCCTTCGAGAGGACCGGGACGTAGAGAAATCGGTCACGGAGCACTGGCTGAGAGAGCACTTATACCCGTGCTTCCTTCAGAGGAAGAGTTCCCTTATGCAATCAGATGCGTATCGGAAACGTTTGAGAGTAACGGATCTACATCAATGGCAAGCACATGCGCAAGCTGTATGTCTCTTATGGCAGCAGGTGTTCCTATCAAGAAGATGGTTGCCGGAATTTCCTGCGGACTTGTTACGGGAGATACGGATGATGATTTTGTACTCCTTACGGATATTCAGGGACTTGAGGATTTCTTCGGTGACATGGACTTTAAGGTAACCGGTACAACCGACGGTATTACAGCTATCCAGATGGATATCAAGATCCACGGACTTACCAGACCTATCGTTGAGGGCGCTATCGCAAGGTGTCGTGAGGCGAGACTGTTCATCATGGATAACTGCATGAAGCCTGCAATTGCCGAGCCTCGTAAGAGCGTTAACGAGTATGCTCCCAAGATCGTACAGATCAAGATCGATCCCGAGAAGATCGGTGATGTTGTGGGCCAGCGCGGCAAGACGATCAACGCTATCATCGACCAGTGCGGTGTTAAGATCGATATTACCGATGACGGTTCGGTAAGCGTTTGCGGTACAGAGCAGGCCGGAATGGACAGGGCGATTGAGCTTATTAAGATCATAACTACCGATTTTGAGGCTGGACAGATATTTACCGGTAAGGTTGTTTCAATCAAGGAATTCGGAGCATTCGTAGAATTTGCTCCCGGTAAAGAGGGAATGGTTCATATATCGAAGATCGCCAAGGAGAGGATCAACCGTGTTGAAGATGTACTTACACTCGGAGATACGGTAACCGTTAAGTGCCTCGGTAAGGATAAGATGGGCAGAATGTCCTTCAGTATCAAGGATGTCTAAAATACTGACGGACAGATCCTGACATAAAGATAATAACTGATGCAGTCGCCATACGGCGGCTGCATTTTTTTAATACCTGTAATTGTCAGACAATTGTGTAAAAAAACATATGTATAGCCTGAACGTTATAATAAGATTTCTTGCGTTATAAAAGTTAAAAAGTCAGTAATCAACAACTTTTCCACAAAAAGTGGAAAAGTTAATTCAAGATATAATAAAAATATTATTATCAATAACAGATGTTCTAAAACCGCTTAAATAGTAGGTTTTCTTATTTATCGGTTTTACATAATCTGTTTTTTCGAACGAATATTTGCTTTCACACGTTAAAATGTGGATAAAACAATCAGATTATGTGAAATTCCGATAATAAAACAGATTTGAATAAAATTATCATACAATTCCCGATAAACAATTCTACCTGTTATTTACTTATCTGCCTTAACAATGGCGGCGTCCTATGATAAAATAAATCGGTTAATCACAGCTTTACGGGCTGATTATTTGCGTATTGTATGTGAAAGGAAAACATATATGTCAAAAAGAGTTGTACTTATTGTAATGGACAGCTTCGGAATAGGAGAAGAGCCGGATGCGGCCGCTTTCGGAGATGTCGGAACGAATACTTTAAAATCCTGCACCTCCAGCAGCTTCTTTAAGGCTGAAAACCTGGCAAAGATGGGACTCCTCGCAATTGACGGCATCAGCACCGCCAGGAGGCTTCCGGAGGAGAAGATTAAGCCTACGGGAACGTATGCCCGGCTCAGGGAGAGCTCTATGGGAAAAGATACAACGATCGGACATTGGGAGATAGCCGGACTTATCTCGCCCGAGCCGCTTCCTACCTATCCTGAAGGATTTCCGGATGAAGTAATCAAAGAGTTTGAGGAAAAGTGCCAAAGAGGAGTGCTTTGCAACCTTCCGTATTCCGGAACAAAGGTTATAAACGATTACGGCGATGAACATGTAAAAACAGGCAAGCTTATAGTCTATACTTCCGCGGATTCGGTTTTCCAGATTGCCGCACATGAAGATATTGTGCCGCCGGAAGAATTGTATGATATATGCAGGATGGCACGGAGCATTTTAACGGGTAAGCACGGAGTCGGAAGGGTCATAGCCAGACCCTTTGCAGGGGAGAGCGGAAACTATGTAAGAACACCGAGAAGACATGATTTTTCCCTGCTGCCTCCGAAGGATACAATGCTTGATATTCTGTCCGCAAACGGAAGAGATGTGATCGGAATCGGTAAAATACATGATATTTTTGCGGGGAAGGGACTTACGGAATACACATACACGACCGGAAATGAGGATGGAATCAACAAAACCGTGGAGTACCTTGACAGGGACTTTAACGGGCTTTTATTCGTGAATCTTGTGGATTATGACATGCTGTACGGCCACAGACGGGATACAGACGGTTATGCAAAGGCGGTGGCATACTTCGATGAAAGGCTTCCCGAAATTGTATCAAAGCTTAATAAAGATGATATCCTGATCATAACAGCAGATCACGGGTGCGATCCGGCATACATGAAAACTACCGATCATACAAGAGAGTATGTACCCTTCCTGTGCTGTGGAAAGGATTTCAAAACCCCCGAAGGGATTAAGAAGGGAAATCTCGGAACGAGACCTACATTTGCGGATATAGCAGCTTCGGTTCTGACGTATCTGGATATGCCGAAGGAGGAGATCGGAAAGATTTCCGGAGAAAATATTCTGTAATTGAGGGAATAGCCTAAAAATCACATTTTAATATTACGTGACACTTGTTAAAGGAGGCTAACATAAAAAATCAATATATTGTGCTTTTTTAAGAAAAGCTTGAATTAGCAAACAATAAATAACGGTGTTGCAACGAGATAAAAGTGACAAAAAACATAGACCGGTCCGGTCAATGATTTTTGCGTTAAAATACACGTGTTATCATTGAATTAGATAACACGTTAAACGATAAGGAAATACAAAATGGCTGACAAACAACTAAAAAGTGAAATTGAAAAGAGGAGAACCTTTGCGATAATCTCCCATCCCGATGCAGGTAAGACTACATTAACGGAAAAGTTTCTGTTATACGGAGGGGCAATCAACCTGGCCGGGTCGGTAAAGGGTAAAGCGACGGCAAGGCATGCGGTATCTGACTGGATGGAAATAGAAAAAGAGCGTGGTATATCGGTTACATCATCGGTGCTTCAGTTCAACTACGGCGGATTCTGCATCAATATACTGGATACTCCGGGACACCAGGATTTCTCGGAGGATACATACAGGACTCTGATGGCGGCGGATTCGGCCGTTATGGTAATAGACGCGGCAAAGGGTGTTGAGCCTCAGACAAGAAAGCTGTTTAAGGTCTGTGCAATGCGTAAGATACCGATCTTTACGTTCATGAACAAGCTGGACAGGGATGCAAGGGATCCCTTTGAGCTTCTTGATGATATAGAAAACGAGCTTGGAATACCAACCTGTCCCATGAACTGGCCTATAGGATCGGGTAAGGATTTCAAAGGTGTGTATGACAGGCAGCGAAGAATGATAGTTGTATATTCCGATACACAAAAAGGTACAAAGGAAGGGCACACGGAAGAGATTCCCCTGTCAGAACAAGATAAACTCCTTGCAACGCTCGGAGAGACTGCATTTAAGAAACTGATGGAGGATGTGGAGCTTTTGGACGGAGCCGGCAGTGAATTCGATCAGGAGGAAGTGGATGCGGGACTGCTTTCACCTGTATTTTTCGGGTCGGCACTTACAAATTTCGGTGTCGAGCTTTTTCTTCAGAACTTCCTTAAAATGACATCGAGTCCCTTGGCGAGAAAAGCAGACACCGGTGTAATAGATCCTACTTCCCCCGAATTTTCGGCATTTGTATTTAAGATTCAGGCCAACATGAATAAAGCCCACAGGGACAGGATCGCATTTATGAGGATATGCTCCGGCAAGTTTACCGCACAGATGGAGGTGCTCCATGTTCAGGGAGATAAAGTCATGCGACTCTCGCAGCCGCAGCAGATGATGGCAAGTGAGCGCCATATCGTTGACGAGGCGTATGCCGGAGATATAATCGGCGTGTTTGATCCCGGGATATTCTCGATAGGAGATACGGTATGCTCGCCGAATGTTAAGTTTGCATATGAGGGAATACCTACGTTTGCACCGGAACATTTCGCGCGGGTACGCCAGATCGATACGATGAAGCGTAAACAGTTTGTTAAGGGAATAACACAGATAGCCCAGGAAGGTGCCATCCAGATATTCCATGAGTTAAACACAGGTCTCGAGGAGATTATAGTGGGAGTTGTGGGTGTCCTGCAGTTCGAGGTGCTTAAATACAGACTGGAAAACGAATATAATGTGGAAATAAGGATGGATACCCTGCCGTATGAGCATATCAGATGGATAGCAAATGCGGAGAATATCGATATAAATAAGCTGTCGGGAACTTCGGACATGAAGAAGGTAACCGATCTTAAGGACAGGCCGCTTCTACTGTTTATCAACAGCTGGAGCATCGGTATGACATTGGAGAGAAATGAGGGACTGGAACTTGAAGAGTTCTCGAGAAACTAAATGTCTCAAAAAAATATCATGTGTTATAATAACGGCCATCGCCGTTCAGAACCTTGGCGGATGCAGTCCACTGCAAAAAATGCAGGATGCCTTAACAAAAACTGACGTTATTGAATCTGAAACTGGAGACGAGGCAGGTTCGGGAGAAAATAAGTCTCCCGGCGGGGGCGGAATCAAGGTTATAGACATAAACGGCGATGTTCACGAGACAAGCGTGAATGTTATAGATGAAGGTGAAGCAGAGGACAATGCGGCAGAAGCGCTGCCTGCAAGAAATCTGGCCCAGGTGGCCCAGAACCTTACACGTTCGGGAGAGAACGACTTTGCGTACAGTGAGCTTACCGATTCGTGTAAAACCTGTTATCTGGAGATTTATGCCATACTAAGTGATCTTCTCGAAAAAGTGGATCTTACAAGCAAAGATCCCGATGAGATAGATCTGGCTTTCAAGGCAGTTATGGTTGATCATCCCGAAATATTCTATGTTAAGGGCTACTCTATCGGGAAGTATATGAGCGGAGATGTACTTAAGAAGATAGTCTTTTCAGGAACCTATACAATGTCCAAAGAGGAAGTGGAAAAGGGAAGGCAAGAAACCGATGAATATGTAAGCCGTGTCATAAGCGGATATTCGGGAGACGGAAGCGACTATGACAGGATAAAATACGTGTATGATTACCTTATCAGAAACAACGAGTATGTACCCGAGTCCATAAATAACCAGAATATTTTAAGCGTTGTGGAAAACGGACAAACGGTATGCCAGGGCTATACTAAAGCAATGCAGCTGATCCTCAACAAAATGGGGATATTCTGTACTCTTGTGAACGGAACGGCTTGCGGAAGCGGTGGTGTACCGAATCCCGAGGATCTTGCGGATGTGGAAAATGCCGAATGGGGCGGTCATGTGTGGAACATAGTAAGGTGTAACGGGATGTACTATAACGTCGACGTTACATGGGGGGATGCAGCCATAACACTTATGAATGCCGAAGGTATGACATCCGACAATATTGATGTCAACTATGAGTTCTTCCTTGTTGACGATGTGTCACTTGGCGAGACCCACAAGCCGGAGCCTGTTGTGACAATGCCCCGCTGCAATTCCATGGAGGACAATTATTACATCCATGAAGGCTTATATTTTACGGGTGTGGACCCGGATGGATTTCACAGAGCCTTTGAGTCTTCGCTTGCATCCGGTCAGCGTATTTTGTTTATAAAGGCTTCGTCTCCGGAAGCATTCGGCGAGATCAGAAGGCATCTGTTTGACGAGCAGAACGTATTTGAGTATCTTGGTAGAAGCAACGTAAGGTATGTTGAATTTGCAGAGAGAAATTTGATCATGATTTCTCTATGAAAAATCAGTACATTGTGTTAAAATCACTAGTAACGTTTGCATAAAATGTGAAGTAGGTGTTTTGGAGGAAAAACTATGGAAGAAAACTATGCAAGTGATGAGGTATTAGGTGATGTCCGTATATCGGATGAAGTCGTTGCCAATATTGCAGTTATAGCCGCAGGAGAGATCGAAGGGGTTTCTTATGTTGTCGGAAGCGGAAAACCCAACGAGTTCAAAAATATAGTCGGTATCAAGAATCATACAAAAGATCTTCGCATCGAAGTATGCGAGAAGATCGTATCCGTTGATATGGCCATCGTTGTTAAGTACGGATTCTCACTTCCTACGGTAGGTAAAGCTGTTCAGGAGCGTGTTAGATCGTCTATTGAAAATATGACGGGTCTGGAGGTTTCCGACGTAAATGTAAGGATTGCCGGTGTGGATTTAAAATGACAAGATCATTGGTAAGGGAGCATCTGTTTAAGCTTCTGTTTCGAATCGAGTTTAATTCTCCGGAGGATATGCCGGAACAGGTACGCCTCTATTTTGAGGACACTTTTGCCGATGAAGATCATGAAAGTACCGGATCGGATGTTCCTTCGGGTGACAGAGATTATATTCGGGAGAAATATGAACGTATTATTGAACGGCTTCCCGAGATAGACGGTATGATCGACAGATCGGCAAAGGGATGGAGCATAGCAAGGATAGGTAAGGTAGAATTGTCAGTCCTGCGCCTTGCCATATATGAGATGCTTTATGATGACAGCATCCCGGTGGGTGTTGCCATTGACGAAGCCGTAGAACTTGCCAAAAGATTCGGGCAGGATTCTTCCGGGTCATTTGTTAACGGTATTTTGGCAACGCTGGCTAAGTAGTCTGTTTTATGAATGTTTATACAGTCGGGCAGATCAATGCCTACATTAAAAATATGTTCACGCAGGATTATTTCCTGCATTCTGTTATTGTATCGGGAGAGGTAAGCAATTTAAAGTTCCACTCCTCAGGTCATATTTATTTCACGCTGAAAGACGAATCGGGAATACTGTCGGCAGTTATGTTCCGCTCCAATGCCGTAAAGCTTCGGCAGAAGCTGTCCGACGGGGACAGGATAGAAGCATACGGATCGGTAAATATTTATGAAAGATCCGGCAGTTATCAGCTATATGTCACAAGCATCAGGAAGGCAGGAGAAGGGGCCGAAAAAGAAGAACTGGAGCGGCTCAAACAGAAGCTGGCTGAAATGGGAATGTTTGATCCTATGTATAAAAAGGCTGTTCCCAAGTATTCCTTCAGGATCGGGGTTGTAACGTCCCCCACAGGCTCGGTGATCCACGATATACGGCAGGTAGCATCCCGCCGTAACCCGGGAGTAGAAATAATCCTTCATCCGGCGAAGGTTCAGGGAGAGGGAGCACCTCAGTCCATAATAAACGGAATTGATGCGCTTGAAAAAGAAGATGTGGATGTGATCATAATCGGACGCGGAGGGGGATCAGATGAGGATCTGTCGGCGTTTAACGATGAAGCGCTTGCCATGAGGATCTTTGACTGTACGGTTCCCATAGTGTCGGCGGTTGGGCACGGTGATGACGTATCCATAACGGATATGGTCGCGGATGTTCATGCTCCTACACCCTCGGCAGCTGCGGAAATCACGGTGTTTTTATATGATGATTTTGTCCGGGACGTTAATATGCGCGTCATGACGCTTGAGCGTGAGATGCGAAAACATATAGACGACAAAAGCGGAGCTTTGCGGCAAAGAGCCCTGCGGCTGGAAGCCTTGAGTCCGGCTGCGAAGATAAAGCTTCAACGTGTCCTGTATTCCAACAGGGTGCAAAAGCTTGAAGATCTTATGAGCAGAAAACTTGACGCGGCAAAGCACAAGGTGCTTATATATATAGAAAAGTACAAAGGGTTATCGCCTGTTGAGAAGATAGGTCACGGATTTGCCGCAGTCACCGATGAAAACGGACTGAAAATCACTGACATTGCAAGCGTAAGTCCGGGAGATAAACTGAGACTGATAATGCGCGAAGGTATTATAAGCGCCACCGCAAATGCCATAGAAAAGAGGGAGTGAGATGACACTTGAAGAAACCTTTGAAAAGATAGACGCAGTTATGGAAAAACTTTCCGATGACTCCCTTCCGCTTGAAGAGTCCTTTGCGGTTTACAAGGAAGGAATGGAACTTCTGGACGGGTGCAGGAAAATAATAGATGATGTTGAAAAGAAAGTAACAAAGCTGGCAGAAGAAAATGATACTTGATTCCATAAACAGGACAAATGATATAAAGGATGTGGGTGCAGGCGATCTCAATGAGCTTGCCCAGGAGATCAGGGAATTTCTGATCGAAAAGATAAGCGTAAACGGCGGACATCTGGGATCAAACCTTGGTGCGGTTGAACTTACGATGGCACTTCACCTTGCGGCAGATCTTCCGAAGGACAGGATAGTATGGGATGTGGGGCATCAGAGCTACACGCATAAGATACTTACCGGAAGAAAGGATGAGTTTGATACGCTTCGAAAGTTCGGCGGTATAAGCGGCTTCCCGAAAAGAAGGGAAAGTAATTGCGATGCCTTTGATACAGGGCACTCTTCAACATCTATATCGGCCGGACTGGGTCTTGCCAAGGCAAGGGATTTGGCAGGGGAAGATTACGGTGTATATGCGGTCATAGGTGACGGTGCACTTACAGGCGGAATGGCGTATGAGGCTCTGAACAATGCGGCTTCCCTCAAGACCAATTACGTGATCGTACTTAATGACAACAATATGTCCATTGCGGAAAATGTAGGCGGAATGTCAAGTTATCTGCAGAATATTCGTACCGCTGATGCATACAGAAACTTCAAGATGGGGCTTGAGGATGCACTTAACAAAATCCCGGGCGGTGTTGCTGTAGTAGACAAACTGAAGAAATACAAGAGCAGTTTTAAACAGCTTGTAGTACCGGGCATGTTTTTTGAGGATATGGGGATCACCTATTTAGGGCCTGTCGACGGTCATGATATAAAAGCCATGGTGAAGGTCTTTAAAGAGGCCAGAAGATATCCCAAATGCGTCATAGTTCATGTACTTACCCAGAAGGGGAAGGGCTATGCCCCTGCGGAACGTCATCCCGCAAGATTTCACGGAGCGGAGCCTTTTGACATAGAAACGGGACTTCCGTCTGTCAACAGGACTAAGGCTAATTATACAGATGTATTCTCAACGGTAATGATCAAGCTTGGGGAGCGCAATCCGAAAGTATGTGCCATAACCGCAGCAATGCCTGACGGAACGGGACTCAAACGATTTTCACGCAAGTATCCGGAGAGGTTCTTTGATGTGGGAATAGCGGAGGAGCATGCTGTGACTTTCGCGGCCGGACTTGCAGCCGGGGGATTTATCCCGGTTGTTGCAATATATTCGTCATTCCTGCAGAGAGCTTATGACCAGATTATTCACGACGTGTGTATTCAGGATCTTCCGGTTGTATTTGCCATCGACAGGGCAGGGATTGTCGGAGCAGATGGGGAGACTCATCAGGGAATATTTGATCTGTCATATCTGTCCAGCATTCCGAATATGACGATAATGGCGCCGAAGAACAAGTGGGAGCTGTCCGATATGCTCAAGTTTGCCGTAAAATTCGGAGCTCCGATAGCTGTGAGATATCCGAGAGGGTTGGCATATGACGGACTCGAAGAATACAGAAAACCGGTAATACTCGGACAGAGCGAAATAATATTCGAAGAATCGGAAATTGCACTATTTGCTGTTGGCAGCATGGTCAAGGTTGCGGAACAGGTAAGAAATACACTCAAGAACGAGTACGGAAAACACGTTTCCATCGTAAATGCGCGGTTTGTCAAACCCATTGACGAGGAGATGGTCTGCTATCTTGCCAAGCAGCACAGAATGATAGTTACCATGGAGGAAAATGTGGAAAGCGGCGGTTTTGGCGAGAAGGTTAGAGAGTGTGCCGACAGGATGGGGCTTGATACCGAAATTCTCGTCTGTGCTCTGCCGGATGATTACGTCGAACACGGAAATGTTAATATTCTGGCACATGAGGTTGGTATAGACTGTGAATCTATAGTGGAGAAGATCATAAAGCATGAAAAAAAGGCTTGATGTTATACTTACTGAAAGAGGTCTTGCCGAATCCAGAGAAAAAGCCAAAGCGATAATAATGAGCGGAAACGTTTTTGTTAAGGGACAGCGGGAGGACAAAGCAGGCGCGTCGTTTGACGAAAATGAGGAAGATATCGTAGTAAGAGAAAATCCTCTGAAGTACGTTAGCCGCGGAGGACTTAAGCTTGAGAAGGCAGTAGGAGAGTTTGGGATAGATCTTGACGGTCTTATCTGTATGGACATAGGAAGCTCAACAGGCGGATTTACCGACTGCATGCTCCAGAACGGGGCAGCAAAGGTATATGCCATAGACTCGGGAACCGCCCAGCTTGCATGGAAGCTCAGATGTGACGAGCGCGTTGTCTGCATGGAAAAAACAAATTTCAGATACGTGACGGCTGATCAGGTACAGGATCCCATTGATTTTGCGTCAGCGGACGTATCCTTCATTTCGCTTGATAAAATACTGCCGGCGGCCTACCCGCTTCTTCGGGATCACGCAAGGATGGTCTGCCTGATAAAACCACAGTTTGAAGCAGGACGTGATCAGGTCGGTAAAAAGGGAGTAGTCAGGGATAAAAAAGTTCATGAAGCTGTAATAGATAAGGTTATAGGCGTTGCCGAAGACAACCGCCTGGCCCCGATAGGGCTTACGTATTCGCCGATAAAAGGTCCGGAGGGAAACATAGAGTATCTTATATTTCTGGAAAAAGAGGGAGAGTCTCTTTCGGAAAAGCTTAGGAACGATATTAAAATAACGGTTGATACCGCATTCGAGAGGCTGTAAATGGACAGGTTTTTTGTAATCACAAACGAAACAAGGGATGAGGGAAGCCAGCGCGCAAAAGAGATTTGCAGGTATTTCGCTTCGCGCAATAAATCATGTGATTACGTTGCGATAGAGCGTGACAGCGCTGCCGACAGCAGCGGGATATGCAGGATCAGGGAACTTCCCGATGATACCGATGCGGTGATCGTTCTCGGAGGAGACGGAACATTTATCCAGTCAGCCGGAATACTGGCTCCGAAACAGATACCGATGATCGGTGTTAATCTCGGACATCTCGGGTATCTGGCAGAAGTTGACAAAGAAAACATAACACCTGCTCTTGATAGACTGATAAATGATGATTACGAGATAGGTGAGAGGATGGTTCTTTCGGGAACGCCTGTTATTGATGGCAAAAACAGCGGCGGCTCTTATGCTGTAAATGACATAGTCGTAAAGACACCGGGTTCCACCGTCGTATCATACCGTATAGAGGTCAACGGTACATATCTGACTACGATGTCTGCAGACGGAATAATCGTCGCCACCCCTACCGGATCAACCGCATACAATATGTCCGCCGGAGGCCCCATAGTCGAGCCCGGGTCATCCATGATCGTTATTACACCTATCTGTCCGCTTCAGGTAGTGAGCCGTTCCGTCGTTCTGTCCGGATCGGATACGATAGTGATCAAAGTTGTAAAATCATCGTCAGGGCGCAGCAGGACAGCCGCAGTTTATTTTGACGGAACCGGCGAGAAAACACTTTCCGAGGATGATGAAGTCATAATCAAAAAGGCTGAGGCAAGGATCAAGCTGATAAAGCTTTCAAAAGAGAGCTTTCTCGAAGTGCTCTCCAGAAAGATGTGACCGGTAAATAAGAGTCCTTGAAAGGATATTTATGAAAAACTACAGGCACCAGAAAATAATGGATATAATACGCTCGTCTGAAGTGGAGACCCAGGAGGAGCTCGCAAGACTGCTTAGGGAAGCGGGTTTTACCGTAACACAGGCGACCGTATCGAGAGATATTAAACAGCTTAACTTAAAAAAGATCCCTTCATCTTCGGGCAGACAGTGCTATGCAGCGTCAGGGACGAAGGAAACGGTTGACGGAGACAGACTGGTTGGAATACTGAAGGCCGGATTCGTATCAATGGAGGCTGCGTCAAACATTCTTGTGATCAAGACAGTCTCGGGAATGGCCATGGCGGTAGCGGCAGCAATTGATGCGCTTTCTATTCCGAAAATGGTGGGATGTATTGCAGGGGATGATACGATCATGTGCGCGATACGCTCATGCGATGACATTCCGGCCGTAACGGAAGCGATAGAAAAACTTATAGGAAATACGGATAATTAGACGAAAGATTATGCTTCAGAGTTTACACGTTAAAAATATAGCGCTTATTGATGATGTTGAGATCGATTTTACCGACGGACTCAACATTCTCACGGGTGAGACAGGTGCCGGAAAATCAATCATTATCGATTCCGTTAACTTTGCGCTTGGGGCCAGAATGCCGAAGGACATTGTCAGATCGGATTGTGATTATGCGCTCTGTGAGCTTGTATTTTCGATCGATGATGAAAAAACAAGGAGTGAACTGGAAAAACTCGATATTATGTTAACTGACAATCAGGTTATCCTCCAGCGCCGTATCGTTAACGGAAAGGCGGGATGCAAGGTAAACGGAGAGTCTGTTCCTGCATCTCGTATACGTGATATTGCCGAGTATCTTATTGATATTCACGGACAGCATGAACATCAGTCACTCCTCTATAAGAAAAATCATAAGATCCTGCTGGACAGCTTTTGTAAGGATGGATTCGATGCTGAGTTATGTAAACTTGCCGAGCTTTATGACGAATACAAAGGGGCAAAGGAAGAATACGAGAAGGCTTCAGCATCAAGGGACAGTGTAGCACGGGATCTTGATTATTCGAAGTTTGTTGCGGAGGAGATTGAAGCAGCCGCACTTCGTGAAGGTGAAGATGAAGAACTGGAGAATGATTTTTCCAGAATGAACAATTCACGCAAAATTGCTGAGATTTTTTCTAAAGTAATGCAGGCGCTTTCTTCGGATCAGGAGGGTGCAGCCTCCATGGTTGGATATGCCCTTTCGTCCATGCACCAGATTGCCGATATAGACGAGAGCGCAAGACCTGTGTATGAGCAGCTGGCTGAGGCCGAAGATGTCCTTTCGGACAGTATCCGTGCGTTGTCGCTATATGAGGAGAGCCTTGAGTATTCTCCTGAGGACTATGAACGTATAAAAGAGCGTCTTGACGTGATCAATAATCTCAAGATGAAGTACGGGCAGACAATAGATAAGATAAACGACAGATTGTCTGAAGAGTCTGAAAAGATAGAGAAACTTTCGGACTATGAGACCTATCTTGAGAATTTGGAGTTTAAAACCAAAGATCTTTATGATAAACTGTTACAAGTTTGCGCAAAGGTTTCGGATATCAGAAAAAAGGAAGCTGCTATACTTCAAAAGGAAATAACGGGTGCACTCAACAATCTGAATTTTCTTGATGCAAGATTTGAGATAATAATCACATCCGGGGAAGAAAAGCTCTCACGCGACGGGTTTGATGATGTTGAGTTTATGATATCCACCAACCCGGGAGAGGATATTAAACCTCTTACGAACGTTGCATCGGGCGGAGAACTGTCAAGGATCATGCTTGCGCTTAAATCCGTTCTTGCAAGGCGTGATGATATAGGTACCCTTATTTTTGATGAGATTGATACGGGTATAAGCGGTAAGACAGCACAGCTTGTTGCGGACAGGATGTCGGATATTGCCACAGATCATCAGGTAATTGCCGTGACGCATCTGCCGCAGATCGCTTCTCATGCGACAACACATTTTCTTATTGAAAAGAGGGCAGACGGAAATCATACCGCAACCTCCGTCAAACCGCTGGAATATAATGAATCCGTGGAGGAACTTGCAAGAATGCTCGCAGGCTCAGAGATTACCGAAGCTGTAATGGAAAACGCGGCGGAACTTAAGAAGAATGCCGGGAGGCTTGATATTTGACTCCTCAGAACAGAAGAAAAAGAAGGATCGGGGCCGTACGGCGACGCAGGAGAAATGTAGGACTATTGATCTTTGCGTTGCTGTTTATTTTGTGCACCGTTATTATAACTCGGGTGATCATTTCGCTTCCCTATGAGTCAGTTGATCTTTCGCAGCTTGCCACGGTTGAATTTGCAGGCTTTAATAATGACGGAGTTGCAAATGTTGTTGTAAACAATTCCGCTGTAGATGAGCTTCTGGCTACGGTCAAGGCAGAGCATGACTCGGCATGGTTTCATACCGATGATGTGGAAGACGGGGATTATGTCAAATTCCGTCAGTCTCTTTCCTTTATTACACCTACCGCAAACAATCTGTATAACGGTCAGGAGATACCGGTTGTCGGATCCTATGACGCCAATCTTGCGGAAAAGCTGAAAATAGAGATAAAAGAGACCTCGGGCACTGCCACGGTTTCGGGATTGCAGGATGTTACAAAAATAAGTACCGATGAAGTTTTTCGGGATCTGTCCGTAACCTTTGACGGTGTATCCCCGAGCCTTTCCATAGCTATCCAGAATAACAGTACACAGCCTCTTGTACAGAAAATGATCTTTGAAATAGAAGATCCCAAAGAATTCTATGCGGATGGTGATGTTGTAAGGATACATGCGGCATATACAGAGGATATGTGCCGGGAAACCGGATATATCGTGGACACACCTTCCGAAGAGTGCGTCCGTGAATACACCGCCTCATCCGAATCAAGTTATATTACAAGCGCTTCGGATCTTCCGGCTGAGATAATAAAGGAAGCTGTCGAGGCCGGCAAAAAGGCTTTCAAGGATGCGAACGAGTACGGCGTAAGGATTTTCTGCGAAGCAAATCTTGTGCCTGTTTATATCAACAAGAAAGCAACTTTTCAGTACGGCACTCCCAACTATGTAAGTTCGTATTTCAAAACGGTTTTTCCGGAGAAGGCAGGAGGCCTGGGAATTTCCTACAATGATCTTGATATCATCTATGATGTCAAGATATCTCAGGCAGACGGTGTGTCATGCACTGCCTATGGTGCGGTGCGTTTTACGAATATTGTAAAAAACAGCGACGGAACCTATTCATATGATTTTTCCGATCCGAGTCTTGTATCTGTATCATATCTTTCTTCACATGTTAAAAAGAATGTAGTAGACTCTTTTTATAGTACGCACGAAGTGGAACGCGTTTATCCTTAGCCTGATTTGCGCCCCGAGCGAGGCGAGCTTTATCTCAAGTAAGGAGAAGGAGGTTATATATGGCCAACATTAAAGAGCAAAAACTCCGCAAGCTTAAAAAATCATATATTGGAGGGTCCTTTGCGGGATTCATCATCATCGGGACTATAGTGTTCTGTCTGTTTGCTTCGCTGTTTGCCGTTTTCGGACTCTATATTATGGATGCGAAACTCAGGGATGAATATGCAAGAGTCAGTAAAACTGCAGAAGTGTACTCCATATTGAAGGATGCCGGAAATGAGGGGATTTCCAAGATCTTAGAGAACGGAGACAATGTATATTTAATTACGGATGCTGATATGAATGTGATAGAGACCCACGGGAAGAATACCTGTGATCTTTCAAAAGGCGGCAAGATAGACATTCTCGAGTTCGCCGATGAGGTAGCTGTTCCGACTGATGATGAGGGGATTCACGGACATATCGGAAGCATGGTAGAAAAAGCAAGGGATAATGCAATCACCGTTTATCCCGACACGGAAGTTGCGATCATAACTCCGAGCGGAAGAGGAAGAGTCATGATTGATTTTATGGAACTTCGAAGTATCATATCCGGTACCGATTACGGAAGTGATGCTCTTTCGCTGCAGCAGGCATATTTTGTCAAACTGCCGTTCTGGATCGATATTCCGGTGGATGCTAACCACCACATGATCTGCAAGGCATATTTTAATATCTATTTCAGGGAACTTGCGATCTTAAGCTTCCTTGCTGTCATGGTAGTTATTCTGACATTTGTTACCCTTATATTTGTGCTGGCATATATTATCAAGACGGTTCGAAACCGTAAGAGGATGAATGAGATATTCTTCATGGATGAAACAACGGGCCAGCATAACTGGCTGTGGTTTATTACAAATGCAGAGAGAGAGCTGAAGAAGAAGCATAATGCGGACAAAAAGTATGCCGTTCTTGATGTTGTGTTCGTAAATTACAGGAATTTCTGCGTATGTCATTCGGTTGAAGAGGGTGGTAAGATGCTGTGCCGGATTAATGACAGGATTCAGAGCTTTCTCGGAAAGCATGAACTTACGGCACATCATTCGGCTTCCCATTTTGCGGTACTGCTGGAATACAGGGACAGAGACGAACTTGAGGGCAGGATCCGCAAAATGATCGACGACCTGGAACATATAAACGACGAGCACAAGTTCTATTTCTGGATCGGCGTTGACAGAATTCCCGAATCAAGAGATGAAAAGGGAAGAGTAGTCCGCAGAGATAATATAGATGTTGAAAGAGAATTCAACAACGCCGGTGCCGCAAGGGCAACGCTGACGGTGGAAGATTCAGCGATAGCATTTTTCGATGAGAAGATGGTGGAAGAGCAGAGATGGATCGATCTTATAAACGAAAATCAGATGCGTGCACTTGCCGCAGAGGAATTTGTGGTATTCTATCAGCCCAAATACGATCCGCGAACGAGAGAGCTTAAAGGTGCAGAGGCTCTTATCAGGTGGATGAGCCCCGAACACGGAATGATAAGCCCGGGAAGATTCATTCCCATATTCGAGAAGAACGGTTTTATAACAAAGATCGACCATTATATGCTTGAACATGTAGCCAAGGATCAGCGCAGGTGGCTGGATGCCGGATATGACTGTGTTCCGATTTCGGTTAATGTTTCGAGGGCCCACTTTATAGAGTCAGACCTGGCAGAACAGATAAAGGGTATTGTTGATGATGCGGGAACGCCTCACGATCTTATCGAGATAGAGCTTACGGAGAGTGCTTTCTTTGATGACAAGAACGCCCTGATCTCTACTATCAAAAAGCTCAGGGAATACGGATTTGCCGTATCTATGGATGATTTCGGATCCGGGTACTCATCCCTTAATTCCCTTAAGGAAATGCCGCTGGATGTACTGAAACTTGATGCCGAATTCTTCAGAAACGATGACGGTGACGGAAGAGGACAGATAGTCGTCAGTGAAGCGATAAAGCTTGCGCAGAATCTCAAAATGCGCACTGTTGCTGAGGGCGTTGAGGAAAAGAATCAGGTTGATTTTTTGGCCGAGCAGGGGTGTGACATGATTCAGGGCTTCTATTTTGCAAAGCCCATGCCCAAGGATGAGTATGAAGAGAGGATGAATAACAAGACGGCTTAAACGTTTAAGTTGTGATTGCTTATATGACGCAAACCGTTGTATAATAACTGTAATGTGACTGTTTGCGGGAGGTATCTGATGAAGAAAATACTGTTTGCGGCATCCGAATGTGTTCCTTTTATCAAAACAGGAGGTCTCGCCGATGTTGTGGGATCACTTCCCAAATGCTTTGATAAGAGATATTTTGATGTTCGTGTTATCATCCCCAAGTACCTTTGTATGTCCAAAGAGTACACTGATAAGATGGAGTACATCGACAATTTCTATATGGACATAGGTAATGACAATAAGTATGTCGGTGTATTCAAGATGGAATATGAAGGGGTTATATTCTATTTTATCGACAATGAGTTCTATTTCTCGGGAGCAAAGCCCTACGGCGATCTTCTGTGGGATCTTGAGAAATTCATATATTTTTCCAAGGCGGTTCTTTCAGCACTGCCTGTTATCGGGTTTCAGCCCGATCTGATTCACTGCCATGACTGGCAGACCGGCCTGATACCGGTATTTCTGAAAGAGCGTTTCCACAACGGAGATTTCTTCAGAAACATGAAGTCTGTTATGACTATTCACAATCTGAAGTTCCAGGGTGTGTGGGATGTTGAAACCGTCAGGACTCTGTCGGGTCTTCCCGATTATTTCTTTACTCCCGATAAGCTTGAGGCATATAAGGACGGAAACCTGTTAAAGGGCGGATTGGTGTTTGCGGATGCGATCACTACGGTTTCGAATACATATGCAGAAGAGATCAAGATGCCTTTCTACGGTGAAGGTCTTGACGGGCTGCTTCGTGCCCGGGCAAATGATCTGCGCGGCATTGTAAACGGCATTGATTATGATGAATACAATCCCGCAACAGACAAATTTATCGTAAAACAGTATAATGCAAGGGATTTTCGTAAGGAGAAGGTCAAGAACAAACTTGCGCTTCAGGAAGAACTCGGTCTTGAAAAGGACGAGAAGAAGATGATGATCGGTATTGTCAGTCGCCTGACAGACCAGAAGGGCTTTGACCTTATTGCTTACATAATGGATGAGTTGTGCCAGGATAACGTGCAGATCGTCATTCTCGGAACCGGCGAAGAGCGTTACGAGAATATGTTTAGGCACTTTGACTGGAAGTATGCGAATAAAGTTTCCGCAAATATTTACTATTCGGAAGCATTGTCCCACAAGATTTATGCAGCATCCGATGCTTTTCTGATGCCGTCGCTGTTTGAGCCTTGCGGACTGTCACAGCTTATGGCGCTTCATTACGGGACGCTTCCCATCGTGCGCGAAACCGGAGGACTCAAGGATACCGTTGAGCCGTACAATGAATACGAAAGCACCGGTACCGGATTCTCGTTTACGAATTACAATGCTCACGAAATGCTCGCATGTATCAGGAATGCCGAACGTATCTATTACGACAAGAAGCGGGAATGGAACAAGATGGTGGACCGCGCAATGGCCGCCGATTTCTCATGGCATGTAAGTGCATTAAAATATCAGGAGCTGTATGATTGGTTGATAGGGTAGGCTGGAAGCCACATAAACACTGGGTTTAAGAGCTTATAGATGTTGGTTTGACATCAATTTGACATCAATTTTTTGCGATTTTTGATGTCAAAATATCATGAACTTAATATTGAGAGTACCAGATCGTCAGAGTCTGATAACCGGGTAATCCTCAAGGATATCGATGATAATTATCCGAAGCTGCTTAACGAAGGTAATCTTGCAAGCGTTTTGAATTCAATGCGCTTCCACCGATCTTTTTACTCTCATATACACCGCTGTCTGCCAGTTTATACAGTTCTTCGAAGGAACGCTTATCGCCTTCCTTGAAGAATGCGGCACCGGCGCTGACACAGACGTTCCTTCCTCCAAGTTCCGGAACATCCATCTTGGCGATTTCATTAAAGACACGGTCCATTACCGCCTTACCGGCTTCTTCATCATTCAGATTCATAACATAAACGGCATACTCGTCACCGCCCAGGCGGAAGATGATATCCTCATCCCGGAATGTAATCTTTAATACATCCGCAATACCGCGGAGCACCTTGTCACCGACACTGTGGCCATAATTGTCGTTTGTATTCTTGAATCTGTCAACATCAAGGATGCATAGCATTCCGGCCTTGTCATTTGCCATGGCGTCGATCACTTTTCGTTCGCCGCTGCCGCGGTTCAGAATACCTGTCATGATATCGGTGCTGGCTAGGATCTCAAGATTCTGTCGCTCTTTTGCCGAGGCCACGATGTCGTCTACGTTCTTAAAGCCGGCCAGCATAGCGCTGTTGGTGATATTGGCGTTGATGAGGATATAAGTAAACTGATAATAATGCACTTCACCGTTATCCATGACACGGTAACTGGAAACATACTCCGAGTTGTCCAAAAGCTTTCTGTTGACCGTGTCAAGAGATATGGCATCATACATCCACTCCTGATCCTCGGAATATACACGATCCTTAACGTACTGTTTATAGAGCACATCGTAGGAATATACCTTTTCGCCGGCACCCTCCATACCTTTTGTAACATAACCGTCAAGCTTCAATATCACCACTTCGCCTGTCTGGGGGTTGATTTTGAAGATATTGTAGTAATCGCGGCTTAAGGTCTCCACGATATCCAACTGCTCTCTTAAATAGCGCTTATCGGAAATATGCTTGCGAATGGATTTGTCAATATCCCGGAAGGCCAGAATGAAATTCTCAGTTTCTCCCGGTTGTCCGGCCAGCGCGAAAGCCATCTGGTGATAGGACATATTCCCGTCATCGGCCAGGCGCATATAATCAAGTGAAAAGAGATCACCGTCTTTGATCCGTGAAAACACGACATCCAGTTTCGTATCCCTCTGGATGCTCTCTATGCTGTTTATCACGCATCGGTCGACATATTCGTCAATAAAACGGTCATAATTGTCGAAGCGGAATCCCAGTTCCACCGCGTCACGATTCGTGTTTTCTCCGGTTGAACGGTACAGATACATCTTCTTTGTGGTAGCGTTTATGACCCAGATTGTATGATATTCTTTTCCAATCCCGGTAATGATACCCGTCAAACGCCGTATACGTGCATTAAAATCCTCTACCAGACTGCGCTGGTCTTCAGGATAGTCTGATGGGTCGATCAACTCATTCTCTTTTATTACTAAATCTGATTGCATATCCCCCTCCTGCTAACATGCTGCGGCCTGTTAAAGCCCCAGTGTACAAAAATAATACATCATTTTACTCAAAGCGACAACACCCAGCTTGAAATAAGATCGAGTAAACTTATTGTCAGTTGGAAAAGAACAGAGAACCTCTGAGATAATGATCTCATCANCCTGAGTTCCGAAGTTAAGTAGATTATAAATCATCCGCAACCCTTTGTGGTGTGCGGAAATTTTTTGTCAACATTTTGTATTTTAGGTATGGCGCATTTTGGCGAAGTGTGTTATACTAAGTATAGTTGTGTATTGTTTTTGGTTCAAAGCCAGTGAAAGGGGGATAGTTATGGCACAAAGAAAACGGAAAAAGACAAAGATACGAACTGTCACCGACTCAGCCGCAAGAAATGCTGCAACTTTGTCAGACGGTTGCAATCCTGAGCTTGTTAAAGGTGCAGACTTTGACGGTATCTTTGAAATACCTATAATAAGAAAACCGAAAAAGTATATCATTCCTGATAATCTTGTTCCTTTCAGCAAGATGAGCAAAGCAGATCCCAAATCCTTTGCTGTATGCGAGTATGAGAATGACAGAGAGTTTAAAGATGTCTTAGTAAATCCTGATCAGTATATAAGCATCTTGAAACAGTATCAGGGATTTATCTCTCCCGACTGTTCTTTATACAGAGATATGCCACTGGCAATTCAGATAACAAATGTTTACCGAAACCGGGCAATTGGTTACTGTTTCCAGAAACATGGTGTTTACGTGATTCCCTGTGTAAGATGGGGTGATGAAAGAACCTATACAACCAAGTTTCTTTCGGAGAAGATTGCCTTTGCAGGTGTTGAAAAACACAGCATCGTCTCTGTTGGGTCATATGGGCAATTGAAAGACCGGGTTAACAGATACTACTTTGAGGCCGGAATGGATTCGATGATGGAAACTCTTGAGCCAGAGATCGTACTGGTGTACTCAAAAATGCCGGATCAGATAGAAGAAAAATATCCTAAGACAAAATTTGTAGAATACCCGGATTGGACAAGTACCATGCGAAAGGATGATGATAACGATGGGAACCGGGCAGAGTGATCTATATAAAAACACATACGGAGATAATATCGGAAACATTCCAAGTAAGATTTCAGGTGTATCTATGCCTAACTATCAGCAGGCTGTAACTCCTCAGGAAAAGTTTATAGACTATTCACTCGACTATGATAATCCGAATTCCCGAGGAAAAGCTGAAGCTTATGAAAAAGCACTTGGATTTAATAAGTCAAACGCTGATGTACTTATCGAACAAATCGACAGCGCCGTCAGAAGCGGAAGTGTCAGCCCTATAGCGATAGCAGAAACCGAGTTCGGCACAAAATATAAATACAGAATCCCGGTAAAAGGTGCCAACGGTCAGATAAAGAACGTAATGGCCGTCTACCAGATAGATAAAGAAACTCAGATTCCCCGGATGATAACAAACTTTGTGGAGAAAAAGAAATGATCAAAGAATACGATAAAGTTAAAACACTTGTAGAAAAGAACGGATATCCTGCCGGAACAAATGGTATCGTGGTAAGTCTGTATACCTCCGGACCTGCCTGCGAAGTTGAGCTCTGGGATAACGCGAATTATCCCGTGGATGTAGTAACTTACGAATTATCAGAGGTAGAGAAATGTATTTAAAGAAAAAGACCGAGCCGGATGGAGATATTTATCTTTCCATTATGGAAAAGTATTATGACAGGAAAAAGAAGGCTACTCGCGAACGGACAGTTGAGGGTATTGGGCACGTGAGTGAACTACGCAGACAATACGATGATCCTATTGCTCACTTTACCCAGTATGCAAAACAACTCACTGAAGAAAGGAATACCCAAAGACATCAGACAGTAGAAATAGATAAGACTGAAGAACTGTCAATTGGCACCAATGATACCCGTAACGTTGGATATGGTGTTTTCAAGGCTTTATATAAGATGCTTGATCTGGATAAGTTTTGGAATTGGAAAACCAGAGGGAAACGTACAAAGTTCAGCACTGATCAGATTTTCCGTCTGCTGACTTTCTCCCGGGCACTAAATCCCGGATCAAAAAAATATACCCTTGAAAACAAAGACTTCTTTTTTGAACCGTTCAATGGTTTCTCTCTCGATGATATCTATCATGCCCTTGATATCATAGCTGAGAATCAAGACGAATTACAGAAATGGATTTTTGAACACTCTAAGAAGATATGCGAAAGGGATATCTCAACATCGTACTTTGACTGTACCAACTACTATTTCGATATCGGACATCCGGATGTAGATACACTTAATGAAAATGGTATCCCTGTGGATGCCAATGGAGATCCTGTTCCTACCAAGTATCGTAAGCGCGGGCCCGAGAAAAATCATCGACCTGACCCTATCGTTGAGATGGGACTGATGATGGATGCAAACGGAATCCCTGTTGCATATGATCTGTTTCCCGGTAACGAATCGGAAAAAGTACATATGCGCCCTATCATAGAGCGAATCAAAAGAGAATACGATGATTGTCGTATCATCTTTGTTGCAGACAGAGGGCTTAACACATCCGACAACATCTACTGGCTTAATGGTGACAATAAGGCAGATGCAAACGAGCGCGATGGTTATTTGTATGGACAAACTATTCGTGGAGCAGATGCGGAGTTTAAAACATGGGTATTAAGTGATGGCTACAAAACTGATGTAATAGATGATGACGGGGAAAGTATAACCTTTAAGCACAAATCCCGCATTTATCCAAAAGAACTTCATGTTAATGTCACAAAGCCTGGAAGCAAGAAGCCGGCAAAAAAGTCTGTTATAGTAGATCAAAAGCAGATGGTCTACTACTCAGAGAAATATGCCAAAAAACAGCGCGCAGATCGTGAAGCGATGATCGCTCGTGCCAACGACCTTATAAAGTACCCGAAGAAATATGATCGTGTTACTGCGAAAGGAAGCGCAGCATATGTTAAGAACATCGCTTTTGATAAAACTACCGGAGAAATCATAGATGGTCGCAGCCTTGAACTTGATCTTGAAAAAATCAAAGAGGAAGAAAAATACGATGGCTACTATTCTATCGTAACAAGTGAACTTCAAATGAAAGACGTGGAAATGAGAAGGGTTTATCGTGGGCTTGCTAAGATCGAAGACTCATTTAAGATAACAAAAACATTCTTCGAATCAAGACCTGTTTACGTCAGAACTAATGATCACATCGATGCTCACTTTGCATCATGTTTTTTGGCTCTTGTATTGGAAAGACTTCTTGAACACAAGCTCAATCATAAATACCCGACAGGGCAGATCATAGACTCAGTCAGAAAATACAACTGTACGCATCTTGACACAAACAACTGGCAGTTTACCTACTACGACGAAGTTATTGATGCCTGCGGAAAAGCCCTTGACATGAATCTTAAAAAGAAGTACCGAACACAGCAGGAAGTACAAAGACTTCTTCGTTATTGAACACGTGTAGTTGACAGCCATTTCAATTCAAAGGTTCGCCGTAAGGCGAAGCTTCCGAGTCGGAAGGATGCCGCCAGACAAAAAATTTCATACAGACTCCAAACGAGACAAATACGCCATACAGACGAAGCGGCTCAATCCCTTGCCACTACTGGGACTGAGCCGATTTTGCTTCCGAACTTGAGAT
>CADALB010000009.1:0-93728 GCA_902788755.1 uncultured Lachnospiraceae bacterium
TGATGCGATAGCCAAGGTTACATCAATAAGGCGCCAGCTTGAGAACAAGCTAAAATAAAAAATAATGATGAAGGAATGCAGGTAAACTAATCGTAGAATTCTTTTGTTTTCATAATAGTCCGTGGAGCGATAAAAAAGTGTATACGGAAAGGAAATTTCAAATAGTGTAAAAACTATACTATGCTTTTTCAGCGACCATATCAAAAAGAGCATATTCCAGAAGATTTTCGGGATCCGAATCAGGTCTTATCCAGTCATCTATCTTATCTTCCGGCATGATAAGGGGCTCCAGACAAGGATTAACACTGAGTTAAGAGATGTATATATTTTTGATGAATAGAATAGATTGAGAACTAACAGCTCCTTATGGCATCTACCTAATGGTAGGCGCTTTTTGCGCCTTTTGAGGAGGTGGGGAGTAAACGCAAAAGAAAACGCAGGAAGACGAATGAACAATTTATTGGTCAACTACACTCTATAGTGCCTACTATAGAGCCGCTCGAGGAATACAAAGGCACGTAATAATTGAAAAACCGCATTCTATGAGTTATATTAATTTTGTAGTAATAAAGGGTTTGCGTAGGTTTGTTGAGGAATCAATATGTGTTCGCTTGCAAAACTGAGCAATGGAGTAAGTGTTGCTTCAATAAAAAAAGACCATATAGATAACATTATCGAACAGGCAAGAGCCGATCTACAGATAGTAGATCAGATAGTGTTTTCCAAGGGATATAGGTAAAAGTATTTCAGGAGTCAATTGGGGGAAGCCTTGATTTTCAAGGCTTTTTTGTTTATGGTAAAATACGGTAGTGGCAGTATGATAAGAGATGGGGCCCTCAAGAAGGGATTGGAGGATATGCAATGAGGATATACGTTGATTTTGATGATTGCCTTTGCGAAACGGCAAGACATCTGTCAGATCTTGTGCGTGACCTTTTTAAAGCAGATGTTCCGTATGAGAAGATGTGGGATTTTGATCTGAAAAAGACCTTCTCTCTTAAAGATGATGAATATGAACTTATGATGGTAAAAGCCCATAGTCCTGAATCCCTGTTATATCTTAAAGAGACAGAGGGTGCTTCTATGACGCTCAATAAATGGATCGATGAAGATATCGAAGTTTCGGTCATAACCGGAAGACCTTACAGCGCATATGAAGCATCGAGACAGTGGCTTGACGATCATGACCTAACAAGAGCCAAACTATACTGCCTTAACAAATACGGAAGGGACAGTTTTATTAAGGGGAGCGAATTTAATCTCGAAGTGGATGATTTTCGCAAAATGACGTTTGATTATGCCGTTGAGGATTCACCTAAGGCGTTTAAGTTCTTCTCACATCTGCCGGACCTTAAGGTAATGGTATTTGATCGTCCGTGGAATAAGGACTGCAAGTTTCCCAAAGGCGATTATACGCGCTGCTATGACTGGGGTACAATAGATAAAATTGTACGGGGAGATCGAAAATGAGAGCGGAATATAAAAGTGAGACAACCGATACATCCGGATTCGTCCTGCTGGCGGATTTTGTTCCGCAGATCGTACAGGAGATCCGTTATTATTCGACATACAATTTCATCGGTGACCGCATAGACGGTTATGAGGAGCCATGTGCATTGCTTACAAAGGAGGCGGCGCGTGCGCTAAAATCAGTAGCTGCCGAGGTGATGGTTCAGGGATACAGACTGAAGGTGTTTGATGCGTATCGACCGGCGTGTGCCGTAAAACATTTTATGCTGTGGGGGATAGAGGATCAGGATGTACGTATGAAGCCGTATTTTTATCCGAATCTTGAAAAACAGGAGCTGTTTATAAAAGGCTATATTGCGAAGCAGTCAAGTCACAGCCGCGGAAGCACCGTGGATCTGACACTGCTTGATATGAAAAGCGGAAAAGAACTTGATATGGGAAGTCCGTTTGATTTCTTCGGACCTGTATCACACCCGGACTATAAGGGCATTACGGATGAACAGTACGAAAATCGCATGATCCTGCAAAATGTCATGACCCGTAACGGATTCAAAACTATAGACTGTGAGTGGTGGCACTTTACACTTGAGGGTGAACCTTATCCGGATACATATTTTGAGTTTCCGGTATCGTCAGCGATTCTGTGACCATTGGTTGATTGTTCACAATTCTTTCATAGACGTAATTGTAAAATTCCTATATAATTTCTAATGGTGTAATAATAACCATTGTTATAAGATAAACTGACCTACAGGTTTTATAATAGATGTATGCAATAAGATTGGAACTTGGCCGCGAGCTTGAAGACGTTCTGTTTCAGAAAATGCAGCAGAAGCGGGACGCAGAAGAGCGCGAGGCTGAAATATACAGAGCAAAGCGGGCGTATTTAGTACGTAAGCTGTTAAAGTTTTCGGTGCATTTAGGGTTCTTGATCGGAATCCTTATTTTTGTGTTTGCGGATATTTCCAAGCTCGGGGAGTGGAACGAGCTTAAGGAGAGGCTGGCAAAAAGACCTGAATTTATTGCCTCCAATCCGATAATCGACACTACTGTTGTAGACGAGATACGAAAACATCAAGAGGAACTCGAACTGTTAAAGAGTACTTCCTACTATGCCGAAGAGACTTCCGAAACCGAAGGCATGAGCGAAGAGGTTATCGGAAAGTACGGTATTGTCATAGATATAAACAATAACAAGATTCTTGCATCAAGAGAGGGCAGAACCAGAATGGTTCCGGCTTCCATGACCAAAGTGCTTACGGTTCTTGTTGCGGCGGAAAATATTGCGGAAGATTCACTCGAAGATGATTTTACCATAACGCCGGAGATTAATTATTATGCCAGCAGCCACGGTGCAAGCCGGGCCGGATTCAAGGATAACGAAACGGTAAAGGTCAAGGATCTGTTTTACGGAACGATACTTCCTTCCGGTGCCGATGCAGCTGTTGGTCTTGCAACGTATGTTGCCGGGGGACATGAAGAATTCGTTGATCTGATGAATAAGAAACTTGAGACGTTGGGGCTGTCGGAAACATCGCATTTTACGAATTGCGTCGGATTGTACGATGAAAATCATTACTCCACATGCTATGACATGGCCATGATCATGCGGGCGGCCATAGCAAACCCCCTATGCAGAGAAGTTATGTCAACCAGAATCTACACAACGACTCCTACCGATCTAAACCCGAACGGTATAGAGTTATCAAACTGGTTTTTAAGAAGAGCGGAGGATAAACCTATCGGAGCAACGATCACCTGTGCCAAGACAGGATATGTGAAGCAGTCGGGGAATTGTGCGGTAAGTTATGCCTCGGACGGCGAGGGTAATGATATCATAGTCGTAATAGGAAATTCAAACGGCAGCTGGCGCTGTATTTATGACCATATCGAATTATACAGAAAGTATATGCCCTCCTATGATCCTTCTACTGCAGATATCGAAAAAGAAGAAGCGGAAGCCGAAGGAGTGGCAGAAGATCAGTAATGTATTTTGTCGAAAAATCTTACCCGAATAAAAAGGAAATCGGCCGAAACTGCGGAATATTACTTGTAGAAACCTAAAATCAGGGGATTTTCACCGTAATTTACCATGAGAATAAGAGAAGAAATAGAACAGTGGGAATATAAATATCTGTCTCCGTATGCCTCGAAGAGCGCCGAGTCGGCAGGAAGGGATATCCCGGAAGAAGAATGTGACATACGGCCGGTATATCAGCGGGATCGGGACAGGATACTTCACAGCAATTCATTCAGGAGACTGAAGGATAAGACCCAGGTTTTCCTTGCGCCTGAGGGTGACCACTACAGAACACGACTTACCCACACCCTTGAAGTATCGCAAAATGCCAGAACCATCGCCAAGGCACTCCGGATGAACGAGGATCTGACGGAAGCAATTGCGCTTGGTCACGATATAGGTCATACGCCCTTTGGACACGCGGGGGAGAGGGCTCTTAGAAGAGTATGTCCGGAAGGCTTCGAGCATAATGTACAGTCGGTCAGGGTTGTTGAAGTACTTGAAAAGCGCGGCGCCGGTTTGAACCTTACAAAGGAGGTAAGAGACGGGATTCTGAATCACAAGACAAAAGGGAACCCGTCCACACTTGAGGGTAAGATCGTCAGGTTTTCCGATAAGATTGCGTATATCCATCATGATATGGATGATGCAATAAGAGGCAAGATCCTGTGTGAGGAAGATATTCCGAAGGAACTTCGCAATACTCTCGGGGATACTACTACAAAGAGATTTGACTGCTTTACGCATGATATTATCAGGAATTCCGAGGGCAAGAACGATATATGTATGTCCGATGAAATATCGGAAGCCATGATGGAACTTCGCCAGTTTATGTTTGACATGGTATATACAAATCCCCGGGTAAAAGGGGAGGAGGCCAAGGCGGAGAGACTTGTCGAGTTTTTATACGAGTATTATCTGGACAGATTCGACGAAATCCCGGAGGAGTACAAGGCGCTTGTGGAAAATCAGGGAACCAGCCGTGAGAGAGCCGTATGTGATTATGTATCGTCGATGTCGGACAGATATGCGGTAGGAGTGTTCAATGAACTGTTCCTGCCCAATTCGTGGAAAGATTAATAATTATGTATTATCCGGATGATATCGTGGAAGAGGTCAGACAGAGAAACGATATTGTTGATGTCATATCTTCCTATGTACGTCTAAATAAAAAGGGCAGCAATTATTTCGGATTGTGCCCGTTTCATAACGAGAAGACAGGGTCGTTTTCCGTGACCCCTTCCAAGCAGATGTTCTACTGCTTCGGATGCCATGTCGGGGGAAATGTTATCAGTTTCGTACAAAAGTATGAAAACATGACCTTTCAGGAGGCGGTTAAGAGCCTTGCCGACAGAGCCGGAATACAGCTCCCGGAAGCGGAAGACGCAGGAGCCCGCGAAAGAGAAAATCGCAGGGCACAGCTCCTTGCCATCAACAAGGAAGCCGGTAAGTACTACTATGCACAGCTTCGGAGCGAAGCCGGAAAACGCGGGATGGAGTACTTTAAGGGCAGAGGTCTTTCCGATGAGACAATGCAGAGATTCGGGCTTGGATTTGCAAGGTCATCGAAGGATGAGACTTTCAGATACTTAAGAAGCAAAGGATTTTCCGACGAACTACTCCGCGAAAGCGGGCTGTTCAACTTCCGCGAGAATTCCGGAATGACGGATAAATTCTGGAACCGAGTGATTTTTCCCATAATGGACAGCGGACACCGCATCATCGGTTTCGGCGGAAGAGTTATGGGAGATGGAGAACCGAAATATTTAAACTCTCCGGAAACGCCGATATTCGATAAGAGCCGTAACCTCTACGGATTAAATATCGCCAAGTCCACAAAGGCGAAGAACATTATAATCTGTGAAGGTTATATGGATGTCATATCGCTTCATCAGGCCGGGTTCGATCAGGCAGTTGCGTCTCTCGGAACAGCATTTACATCGGGACACGCAAACCTTATCGCAAGGTATGCGAGAGAAAATGTCCGGCAGGGTGAGATGACAAGATACAAGGACATACTGCTTTGTTACGATTCGGATGGTGCCGGAGTTGATGCTGCAAAGCGTGCGCTCTCGATACTGCGGCAGGCGGGACTTGTGGCGAAGGTCATTAACATGAGGCCTTACAAGGACCCTGATGAGTTTATTAAAAACGAAGGAGCCGATGAATTCCAAAAACGGATCGATGATGCGGAAAACGGATTCATGTATGAGATACGGATGCTTGAGTCCGAGTATGATATCAAGGATCCTACCGGTAAGAGTAAGTTTATAACCGATGTGGCAACAAGGCTTCTCGGATTTGAAGATCCGGTGGAGAGAGATAACTACATTGGGCATATCGCGTATAAATATGATGTATCAAAAGAGTCGCTTGACGAGGTGGTAAGGAAGCAGGCTATAGCCGGAGCTGGGATTACCATAGCACCAAGACCGATGACGACAAGGAATGATGGAAGAGATATGAACGATGCATCACGGCTTCCACAGGCGAGACTGCTTTCGTGGATATGCGACAAGCCTGCAATATACGGGATCGTAAAACAGTATATTTCGCCGGATGATTTTGCGGATTCCCTCTATCGTAAGGTGGCAGATATACTGTTTGCACAGCTGGATAAAAACTCACCGAATCCTGCGGATATTATCAGTATGTTTGATGACGAAGAGGACCAGCGCCGGGTTGCCGAAGCGTTTCATCAGAATGTAGGTAATCTTGACAGTGTGGAAATGAAAAAAGGCGCACTCAAGGATCTGATGATCAACATCAAGAGATTGTCGGTGACAAGGGATGACCGCGAGGACAACAGTTTTGATACGATTAAAAAACTTCGAAAGGAATTGGAAGACCTTCAGAAGGCCAGCATAGATATAAGCGAAATAGGATAGGAGTGTAATATTATGGAAGATGAAATGCAAAAAAAATTCGAGGAACGTCTTGCTGAGCTCAAAGCATTTGCCAAGAAGAAAAAGAATGTCCTTGAACCCGGGGAGATAGCCGATTTCTTTAGCGACTATGAACTGACAGAAGATAATTTTGACAGGATATATGAGTTCATGGAGCAGAACGGAATTGATCTTCTTCGTATCGTTGAGGAAGAAGAGGAGGACGTTCCGGATGATGAGATCGACCTGTCGGAAGAAGAGGAGGTTGATGTTGAGAACATTGACCTATCGGTTCCGGATGGTGTTTCCATTGAGGATCCAGTGCGTATGTATCTTAAAGAGATAGGTAAGGTGCCTCTGCTTTCGGCCGAAGAGGAGATCGAACTTGCAAAGCGCATGGAAAAGGGTGATGAGGAAGCGAAGAAGAAGCTTGCGGAATCAAACCTGCGCCTTGTTGTATCCATTGCCAAGCGTTATGTGGGACGGGGAATGCTGTTCCTTGATCTTATTCAGGAAGGAAACTTAGGACTTATCAAAGCAGTTGAGAAGTTCGATTACACAAAAGGGTACAAGTTCAGTACCTACGCTACATGGTGGATACGTCAGGCTATTACGAGAGCCATAGCGGATCAGGCAAGGACGATCAGAATTCCCGTACACATGGTTGAGACGATCAACAAGCTTATAAGAGTGAGCCGTCAACTGCTGCAGGAACTCGGACGTGAACCAACCCCGGAAGAGATTGCGGCAGAGATGAACCTTCCCGTTGAGCGTGTAAGGGAGATTCTCAAGATATCCCAGGAGCCGGTGTCACTTGAGACACCTATAGGCGAAGAGGAAGACAGCCATCTCGGTGATTTTATACAGGATGACAATGTGCCTGTACCTGCCGAGGCTGCTGCGTTCACACTCCTTAAAGAGCAGCTTGTGGAAGTTCTTGAGACACTTACCGACAGGGAACAGAAAGTACTGCGTTTGCGTTTCGGACTCGATGACGGAAGAGCACGTACTCTTGAGGAAGTGGGCAAGGAATTTAAGGTTACGCGTGAGCGTATCAGGCAGATCGAGGCCAAGGCTCTTCGAAAGCTGCGTCACCCGTCACGCTCCAAAAAGCTCAAGGATTATCTGGATTAATATATGGCATTATTATCAGACAGACTAATGGCAGTTGCCCAAATGATCACGCCTGGTCTTCCCGTTGCGGATATCGGATGCGATCATGCGTATCTGCCGATATATCTTGTCAGAGAAAATATGGCACCCTTCGTTGTGGCCTGTGATGTTAACGCGGGACCTGTGGCTAAGGCCTGCGAGAATATCGAGGACGTTGATCTGTCGGAGAAGATTGATGTCAGACAAGGTGACGGGCTGTCGCCGCTTCGTCCCGGAGAGGTAAAATCGGTTGTTCTGGCGGGAATGGGCGGAAAGCTTATGATGAGGATACTGTCGGACGGTGCCGACGTTCTTGAGGGAGTTCTTGAGATCATAATGGAGCCCCAGTCGGAAGTAAGTGCCCTGCGCCACTATCTGCAGGATAACGGCTTCAGGATAATAAGCGAGAATATGGTAAACGACGAGACAAAGTTTTATCCCGTCATCAAAGCTGTTCCGGGACAAATGCACTGGGACAAGGAGATATATTTCAGATATGGTAAGATACTTCTCAGGGAAGAAAATCCCGTGCTGCATGAGTTCTTGCTCATAGAGCGGCAGTATTGCTCGGAACTGTTAAAGGAGCTCTCTGTCAATGAAGACATACCGCATGTGTTCGTGAGGATGGAAGAAATCAAGACCGATCTTGCCCTTAATGCAGATGCACTTCAACTCGTTTCCGAGCCGGGGTTGTTCGAAGATAACAGGCTTATAAAATAGAGAAATTGTTCTCAATATTATAATAAGGGGGTTTACACATGAGAAAAGTTAAGGTTACGATCGCAAACGAAGAGTATGAGTACGAAGCTGGTATTACATACGAACAGATTGCAAAGGATTTCCAAAAGGATTATGAGGCTAAGATAGTTCTCATATCCGCAGACGGAAGACTCCGTGAACTTCATAAGATTCTGTCGAATGACTGCACGATAGAGTTCATTACGCTTGCTGACAAGATCGGAATGGAGACTTACAGGAGAAGCGCTACATTTCTTCTTGTAAAGGCTGTGCATGATGTTTTGGGAGATGACGGTAAAAATCATCTGGTGGCACAGTATACCGTAGGCAGAGGCCTGTTGTGTAAGTTAATCGATGCTAAGCCATCGGAGCAGTTTCTTCGAAGCGTGCATGCGCGAATGGATGAGCTCATATCCCAGAACATACCAATCTGGAAATCTTCGTATTCGGTAGAAGAGGCACGTAGGATTTTCGCGGAAGCGGGAATGGAAGATAAGGTAAAACTGTTTAAGTTCAGGCGTGCATCAAAGGTTAATGTTTATTCGATAGGCGATTACAAAGACTACTATTACGGATACATGGTTCCTTCAACGGGGTATATTACACACTATGATCTGTATCCGTATGATGAAGGGATCATTCTTCAGCTCCCGTCAAGACATTCTCCGAATGTAGTTCCGGACAGAACGGATTCTCCGAAGTTGCAAAAGACACTCCAGAATACAAGTAACTGGGGCACAAGTATCGGAATAGAAGATGTCGGGGATCTTAACGAGACGATCTGTGCCGAAGGCGTGCAGGATGTTGTTCTGCTTCAGGAAGCATACATGGAAAGTAAGATTGCGGAGATCGCAAAAGATATCGTGGACAAGGGAGGCAAGAAGTTTATCATGATCGCCGGTCCCTCATCTTCCGGTAAGACTTCGTTTTCCTACAGGCTGTCTATACAACTGCGGGCTCTGGGAATGCGGCCTCATCCTATCGCTCTTGATAACTATTTCAAGAACAGAGAAGATACTCCGAAGGATGAAAACGGAAATTACGATTTTGAGTGCCTTGAGGCCATAGATGTGGAACAATTTAATAAAGATATGTTAGCACTTCTCTCAGGGCAGACGGTTGAACTTCCGTCATTTAACTTCAAGACCGGAAAGCGTGAATACAAGGGGGATTACAAGAGACTTAACGAGAACGAGATACTTGTTATCGAGGGTATTCACGGACTGAACGAGAAAATGTCATATGCGCTTCCTGCCGAGAGTAAGTACAAGATTTATATTTCGGCACTTACCGCTCTTAACGTTGATGAGCATAACAGGATAGCAACAACCGACGTCAGACTCCTGCGCCGTATGGTAAGAGATAACAGGACAAGAGGTACATCGGCATCCGGAACGCTTAACATGTGGCAAAGCGTACGTCGAGGCGAGGAGAAATACATTTTCCCGTTCCAGGAAAGTGCTGATGCGGTATTTAATTCCGCGCTTATTTATGAACTGTCAGTCCTCAAGCTTTATGCGGAGCCGCTTCTGTTCGGAATCAGCAAAGAGGATCCGCAGTATTATGAAGCCAAGAGACTCTTAAAGTTCCTTGACTACTTCCTCGGAATGACGAGTGAAGGATTGCCTAACAACTCACTGATAAGGGAGTTTGTAGGCGGATCGATATTTAATGTTTAGTTATTGGCAATATTCACAACCAACATTGCATATCTCACATCTTCGATATGAGATATGCAACGTCGCCGTGTCACGATTACTACGTAATCGTGACATGAGTTAACCAGACAATCGCTTGAAATACAGAGGAAAGTCCGGGCTTCACAGGGCAGGATGCCGGATAACGTCCGGTGGAGGTGACTCCAAGGAAAGTGCAACAGAAAGTATACCGCCTGCCTTCACAGGCAGGTAAGGGTGAAATGGCAGTGTAAGAGACTACCGCCCGGGTGGTAACACGCGGGGCATTGTAAACCCCATCCGAAGCAAGACCAAGAAGAAGCAATACGGTTGCCCGCCGTGCTTCGGGTAGGTCGCTTGAGGTCGCCGGCAACGGCGATCCTAGATAGATGATTGTCGCGGATATTCCGTACAGAACCCGGCTTATGGTTAGCTCATGTCACGATTGCTTCGCTGGTTCCGCGGGACTCAGAACCAACATCGACTTCGTCGATGTCGCCTTGTCACGATTGTTTCACAATCGTGACATTAAATGCGCGAGTCTCCTTGTTTTGTAAGTCCTGCGGAACCAGCGAAGCAATCGTGACAAGGCGACATCAGAAAGAATAATACGTCATGTACACAGCCCTAGTAACATTACAGATTATAGCAATGATTTTCAGTTTCGTATGCGTAGCCGTTCTTCTAATTCAGAAGGGCTCAGAGGTAACGAAGCTTATTCTTGTTGGCTGTTTATGCTCTTTTGTTCAAAATGCGGGCTATCTTCTGGAGATGCTGAGCAATAATCTTGATGAGGTTATGATTTCCATCAGGCTTGAGTACGTGGGTGGTGCTTTCCTCTCGACCATGTCTATGCTCTTTGTGTTCAGATACTGCAGGGTTAATTTTATTCCGTGGTTAAAATACACGATCCTCGGAATTGATGCCCTGGTCCTTGCATCTGTGTGGTGCTATGAATTTGTTCCTATTTATTACACAAATGTGGCGTTTGTTTATTCGGGAGTATTCCCGCATGTAGTGCTCAGCAAAGGTTTTTTATATATCATATTCAGTGTTATGCTTTACTGCGAACTGATCGCGGGGCTTGTTGTGGCAGCAGTATTCGCAATCAGAACAACTGATCCGAACATGAAGAAAAACTACTGGCTTCTTGTGATAAGCAACACGGTTCCGCTGTTTTTCTACATAGCCGGTGTAGTCAACCTGATAGACGGATACGATCCGGGCCCTTTAGGCGGTTCCGTCGGAATAATGATTTTCTGTGCAAATCTTATTTTCAGACGTGTTTTTGATGTTGTTGAGACAGCTCATGAGAATATCCTTATGGAACTTGAAGACGCCATAGTTGTCCTTGATTACAGAAGAGGCTTTCAGGAGGCAAACAGGGCGGCAATAGAGCTGTTCCCCGAACTTGGCAGGACACCCTACGGAGAACTTGTTGACAGCAAGGAATTCTATAATCTGTTTGAAAACAAAGAAAAAAATGAGATAAAACTGGGCGACAGATTTTATGATGTTCACATTAATGAACTGTATGCAAGGGGCGGAATAGAGTCTAATTTTATAGGCTATTCGATCATATTCTTTGATGTTACCGAATCAAAACAACAGATAATGAAGATGAACGAACTGCGTATTGCCGCAGATTCGGCGAATCAGGCCAAATCGGCATTCCTTGCCAATGTTTCCCATGAGATCCGCACCCCCATCAATGTTGTGCAGGGTATGAGTGAAGTCATATTGAGAGACTATGATGAACCCAAGCTTCTCGAATATGCCGATAACATTCAGAAGGCGGCTGATCAGCTGCTGGAACTGATCAACGGCATACTTGATTTTTCCAAGATAGAATCAGGCAGGGTAACGCTTTCCAATTCAGAATACAGAGTGGATGATTTCTTCAGAGATATCATCATGGTGTTTGAACATAAAGGCGAGGAGAAAAACCTAAAGTTTATAACCGATATTGCAGGGGATATTCCGCTTGTATTATACGGTGATGTCTTAAGGATCAGACAGGTTGCAACAAATCTTTTGTCGAATGCTTTTAAGTATACGCGGGAGGGCAGTGTTACTCTTCGTACCAGATTTGAGAGAGTGACTGAGGAAAAGGGCAATCTGATCATATCTGTTGAGGACACCGGAATCGGGATAAAAAAAGACGAGATAGACAAGGTGTTCGAAGTGTTTGTCAGACTTGACGAGAGGCTGAACCGTTCGGTGGAAGGAACCGGACTTGGTATGAACATAACCAAGAGACTTGTGGATCTTATGGGAGGAGAGATAAAGGTTTATTCCGAATACGGAAAGGGCTCGGCATTTACCGTTATCATTCCTCAGTTTGTCAGATCCGAAAAAGACGAGACAGTGGGAGACCTGTCCAGACGTGATGATATAAAGCGGCGTGTCGGCGCTAACTTTACCGCTCCGGATGCTAGGGTGCTCATAATAGATGACAGCAAGACAAACCTTATTGTTGCCAAGGCTCTTCTTCGGGACACCAAGGCCGAGATCGTGACGGGAATGAGCGGAGATGAATGCCTCGATTATGTTCTTCGTGAGCATTTTGATGTTTTGTTCATCGACCACAGGATGCCGGGAATGGACGGGGTTGAAACTCTCCACAAGATGCAGATGATGGATCATAAGTGCAAGAATTCGCCGGTAATAATGCTTACCGCAAATGCGATGAGTGATGCCAAGGACTTCTATATGCGACAGGGATTTGCCGATTTTATCGCAAAACCCATTACCGAGCAGGCTATATGTAATATACTGCTTAAGTACCTTCCGACGGAACTTGTACATATGAATGAGGTGTAATATGGCTTTTGATATTAATGAAACCGGAAGGGCAGCAAAGGATGCGGCCTTTTCATTACAGGCACTTTCGAGTGAAGAAAAAAATAAGGCTTTATGTGTTGTCGCGGATGCTCTTGTAAAAAACAGCGCTCTTATAATATCCGAGAATGCCAAAGATGTAGCGGCTGCAAAAGAGAAAGGTACATCGCCGGCACTGATCGACAGGCTCTGCCTTGATGAAAAGCGTATAGGTGATATGGCAGTCGGTGTGAGACAGGTTGCCGGACTTTCCGATCCTATAGGAGAACTGATAGACAAGTGGGAGCGTCCAAACGGGCTTCGTATAGAGAAGATCAAAGTTCCCATGGGAGTTATCGGCATCATTTATGAATCACGTCCGAATGTTACATCGGATGCTTTTTCACTTTGCTTCAAGACCGGAAATGCTGTTATTTTGCGGGGCGGAAGCGATGCCATCAATTCAAATACAGCAATAGTCAAAATCATTCGCGAAGCACTGGAATCGGTTGACATAACTCCTGATGCAGTAAGTCTTATTACGGATACTTCAAGAGAAGTCGCAAATGAAATGATGCGCCTTGATAAGTACATTGATCTTCTGATTCCCCGGGGAGGTGCCGGACTTATCAGAAATGTTGTGGAAAATGCAACCGTTCCTGTTATAGAAACGGGTACCGGTAACTGTCATATATTTGTGGATGAGAGCGCTGATATTGATATGGCGGTTGACATAATATTTAATGCAAAGACCCAGCGCATGGGAGTATGTAATGCATGTGAGTCACTTCTTGTACATGAAAAGATCGCGGAAAAAGCGATCCCTGCAATATGCAAAAGCCTTAAAACCAAGGATATCGAGATAAGGGCAGGGGAGCGGGCTTTCACGCTGGCTCCGGGTTCGGCGGCTGATATGAAGAACGCAACCGAAGAGGATTATGCAACGGAATTCTTAGGCCCCGTAATATCGCTTGCAATAGTCTCATCCGTTGATGAGGCGATAGCACATGTGAATAAATACACGACACATCATTCCGAAGCGATAGTGACGAAAGATGCCGAGAATGCCGAAAAATTCTTAAACGGCGTTGACAGTGCCTGCGTATATGTCAATGCGAGCACACGATTCACCGACGGATTCGAATTCGGCTTCGGTGCGGAGATCGGGATAAGCACCCAGAAGCTTCACGCAAGAGGTCCGATGGGACTTAACGAGCTTACATCATACAAATACAAGATTTACGGTACGGGACAGATCAGATGAATGCTAATCATTGATTGCGATTCCCAGATGCCGGGCTTTTACCGCAAGTTCGAGGCGGCTTCTGTAGCCGGTCTTCTTGAGCATATTGGATATGTGCATTTTGATCGTGGATGCCTCTACGGAGAGCGCGTCTGCGATCTCTTTATTTGAAGCGCCCGCAACGAGGAGCCGCAGTATTTCTATTTCCCTGTCGGTAAAATCATTGCTTGTGGTTCTGCCTATGGCTACAGTGCTTGTCTTGACGGGATAGACGATCTCGCCTTTCATCACGCGGTCCATGATCTCGCGTATCGGCTGTTCCTGAACCTCCTTCTGCCAGAAGCCTTCAACTCCGATATCCTTCGCGCGGCTGATATATGTCAGCTCGGGCATTGAGGTTACTATTATGATTTTTGTGAGAGGGCGTGCCTCCTTGATGACAGCGGCCGCATCGAGTCCGTTCATGCTTCCGGGGAACAGCACATCCATGAGAACAAGATCAGCCTCATTCTCCGACAGATAGGAAACCGCATCCTCCGCCGTCATAAACGATGAGGCAAGCGTATATCCGCGCGCGCCCTGTACCGCGGATTCGAATATCTCGCGTATCATACGAAAATCTTCTGCAATAACAACCGAATAAGCCATTACATTTTCTCCTCAGACTCCCGGTTTCGGAAGTGTGATCGTCATCAAAAACTCCGGCTGATGAGTAACCTCCATAGTGCCGCCGACGGATTCAACCTCGCGCCTGAGGTTTGCCAGTCCGCCCTTTTCAACTACCGGCCCGATTGGAGCCCTGCCGTCGTTCGTAAATTTAATGATATACAGGCCGTCCTTTTCCGATACAAAGATCGCAACCTTTTTTCCGCCTGCGTGTTTTAAAGCATTGCCCACCGATACCGAGATTGCAGGTGCGGGAAATGCAGGCGCAAATGCTCCAAGGACCGGAAATGCCGGGGCCTCCGCGCAGGAGATTCAGGCTGCAAATGCGGCGATAGCAATGACCGATCCGAACACGGGCATAATCACTCTTGCCGACGGTACGCGATTTGATCCGGCTTATTATGCTGCGGCCAATCCCGATGTTGTTGCAAGATACGGAACGGATACATCGGCACTCCTTGCCGAGTGGTTAAATGAAGGTAAAGCACAGGGCAGACCGCCCATAGCATCACCTACACCCGCGCCGGTACAGGAGAATAATAACAGTTCAAATGATTCGGGCGAGGATCCGTACAGCGATCACAGCGATGAAGGAAATAATGAAAATAATAACAGCAGTTCAGGCAGCTCGGGCGGCTCCGGCGGCTCCGGCGGATCAGGCGGAGGCTCCGGTGGTGGTAATTCCGTAGCGGCTAATCTGGGTAACAGTACGACTGCAGAATGGATAAATAACGGATCAACTCTTGTTGTAACAGGTGGAGATGCAAATGGTGTTGCGACTATTCCGGCAAACGATCAGAACAACCCCGGATTTGGTAAGATAACTCCCAGCAGGGTTTCTATTGATAACAATGCTTCACCGGCGGTTACATCAGTTGTTTTTTCCGAAGGAGGTCCGGAAGAGTTAGCCGCCTTTTTGGATAATAATCCGAGCGTTATGTCTACAAATTCGGGTGGAGCAGCAACCATTAACAGAGTGGGAAATAATAATTATTCTGCGACGGTTACAGCAAATACATGGGGCGGAAATGGTACGTTGGTGAACTCGCGAAATATTATTAACAGTATGACGGGATCGGGATCAAGTACTCCCAATAACATCCAGTCAGTAACCGTCGAAGATGCATCGGGTCAGCCTGCCCTTAATGTATCAACATATACCGGAGGAACAAATCCTACAACAACAGCTACAGTTAAAGGTACTCAGTATTACGATATAGAAATGTCTGTTTTTTCTGTAAAAGGAAGCACCACTATTGGAGGAACTAAACAGGAAATCGGTACTTTAGATAACGATGGATTTACTCCATCCCTCTTGATATAATCATATATACGTGTTACCGGGGACGGTTCTTGCTGACATTTTTTAATATTATAGCGATACGAAATGCAGGCGTACACCGCCTGCATTTTTGCATGATTCTTTCTGATGGCTTTTTTGATATCAACCCATCGACATCAAAAGTTGTGAAAGAAAAATGAAGTTGTGAAAGATTGTGAAAGGTTGTGAAAGAAAAATGAAGTTGTGAAAGATTGTGAAAGGGTTTATAATATGATTCAGAAATGGAGGATATACCATGAATGGTTATAAAACCGTTGATAATCCATATACACTTCAATTCAGTTATGTTCCGCCCAAACACATTGAGCGGGCAGTCATCTCAAATGAGATAATTGAGAATTTCACCAAAAATATCCCTACATACAGAGGTATGTTCATAACCGGAGTGAGAGGATCCGGGAAGACAGTCATGCTTAGCGACATCAGAAATAAGATAGTCCAGAAGAAGGACTGGATAACTGTTGATATCAATCCGGAGAGTGATCTTCTGGATTCATTGGCGCGCGCATTATATCTCATCCCGGAACTGAAGGCACTTTTTGTCAAGGCAAAGCTTGATTTTTCCGTTCTCGGGATTGGTGTTCACCTGGAAAGAGCGGATCTTGTCGCATCAAATGAAGAGGATGCCTTGGTGATGATGCTCAGAACACTCAAGAAGGCGGGAAAGAAACTTCTTATTACCGTGGATGAAATAACATACAGCAAAGATGTTGCCCGGTTTTCGCATGCGCTTTCCTCATACGCGAGTGAAGACTATGATGTCTATGTTTTGATGACAGGTCTGTCGGATAACATTGCTGCTATCAAGAACAAAAAATCGCTGACTTTTTTATACAGAGCCAAAGTCAGGGAACTCGATGCACTCAATATTACTGCTATACGTGCGGATTATCAGAAAACACTCGGATTTGACAGGAGTATCGCCGAAATGCTTGCTTATGCGACAAGGGGATATTCTCTTGCGTTTCAGGCGTTGGGATATCATTGCTGGAATGCAGTGTGCAACTGCAAAAAAAGAGAGAACATCGATCTGGAACTTGTACTGAATGAACTTGATATGACACTTGCCGAAATGGCATATGATAAGATATGGGATGAACTCTCGGATAAAGACAGGGAAGTATTATCTGCTATGAATGACGTAAACAACGAAGATTCGAACGGAAAGATCAAGGTTGAGGCAATACGTGAAAAGGCTTCGATGACGTCGGATGTATTTACAAAGTACAGAAAGCGTCTGATCGACGACGGTATCATCGAGAGCAGCAATTTCGGTTATGTAAGATTCCGCCTTCCGCGCATGGAGGAATATATATCATCGATAACAGGGTAGAGTAAAAAGGTGCTTTTATGGTTCTGGATTACAACATTTTTCTTGAGGTTGCTGTAATACCTCTTGATATGATCATATATACGTATCTGGTGCTTCGTTATACGAACATGACGAAGATCAATATCGCGTTCCGGCGGTTTGCGTTTGTTGTTATGGCCGCCGACATATTTGATGTTGCGACGGCGATAGTCACGAGTGCACACGAAAGGGTACCTAATCCCGTTCACTATTTTTTCAACATAACCGATTCGCTTCTGGCATCACTTTCCGCATTTACATTTGTGTATTACATATACGCGTATTCCGACATGGGGCACGAATCAAAGATCAAGCGTAACATCATGAACTTTACGCTCCTTACGATCAACTATCTGCTTCTTATTACGAACCCGTTAACCGGTCTGGTGTTTACATACGACAGCGCGGGAAACTATATTCACGAGATTCTCTTCGTACCTGTTGCATACGGCTTTCCGCTGTTGTTCTTCGTAATCGGAAGCGTTTACATGTTCAGGCACAGGGAGCGTTACCGCAAGACGCAGTTAAGGGCGATGATTGCGGCGATACTTGTTGCGGCCGTATTGTTTTCGCTCCAGATGATCTTCTTCGATAATGTGCTGATCACCCTGTTCATGGCTTCGATGGGCGTACTTGTCATATTCGTATCACTTGAGACGCCGGATTATCTGAGCCTGTTAAAGACCAAGGCGGAACTGAACGAAGCAAGGGAGCAGGCGGCTGCCGCGTTTGCCAAGGAGAAGCTCTCCAAGCAGGTGATGCTTGCCCTGTCCAAGGCGGTTGATGCCAAGGACCACTACACGAACGGTCATTCCGAACGTGTGGCAAAGTATGCGAGGGAGATCTCAAGGAGAATGGGCAAATCAGAGAAGGAGCAGGAAGAGATATACGAACTCGGTCTGCTTCACGATATAGGCAAGATCGGGGTTTCCGAAGCGATCATCAACAAGGTCGGAGCCCTTACGGATGATGAGTTCAACCAGATCAAGGAACATACGGTAATAGGCTGCGATATATTAAAAACAATCGATGAGATGCCGTGGCTCTGGGAAGGCGCAAGATGGCACCACGAGAGGTTTGACGGCAAGGGATATCCCGACGGACTGTCGGGCGTAAGCATCCCCGAAAGAGCCCGTATAATCTGTCTTGCCGACTGTTATGACGCAATGACGAGCAAACGTTCGTATTCCAAGCCGCGCCGGCAGGAAGAAGCCAGAGCGGAGATAGAAAGATGCTCCGGCACACAGTTTGATCCGGATATCGCAAAGCATCTTCTGGATATGATCGATGAAGATGCAAACTATGAATTAAGAGAACCGGAAGAGGAAAATGCGGATGAGATTAAGTGATCTTGAAGGATACGATAAGATAACGATACAGTGTCATGACAATCCGGACCCGGATGCGCTTGCATCCGCGTTCGGTCTGTACAGATACTTTTCAGGGAAGGGCATAAAGGCGCAGATCATATACAGCGGAAAGTTTAAGATCAGAAAATCGAACCTCATCTGACGTTTTCAAGTGACATCTTCCGTATCCTCCGTTCGACCTGTTATATCCGGGAGTACGTCTCCTCACAGTATTTGCATCTGTATGTCTCTGTTGCGGGATCGGTCAGTACGAATATGTGATCGAGTTCCTGCTCTATGCTTGTGATGCATCTGGGGTTCTTGCACTTGATCACGTTTTTGATCTCCTTGGGCAGATACAGTCTTTTCTTTTCAACGATCTCGCCGTCCTTTATGACATTGACCGTGATCTTATGGTCAATGAATCCGAGCACGTCAAGGTCGAGCATATCGATCGGACATTCGACTTTGAGGATGTCTTTCTTGCCCATCTTTTCACTCTTTGCATTCATGATCATGGCAACGGTACAGTCGAGTTCGTCGAGCTTTAAGTCGTGATATATCCGGAGGCTTTCGCCCGCATTCATATGATCGAGAACAAATCCCTCTTCAATTTTTCCTACGTTTAACATTTGATCTTCTCCTTATCAGTCAGCCAGTTCCAAAAGAGTAAGTATAAGCGCCATGCGGATGTACATGCCGTATTTTACCTGCTTGAAATACATGGCGCGTTCATCTTCGTCGACCTCGACGGATATCTCGTTGACACGGGGCAGAGGATGGAGCACCATCATATCTTTCTTGGCAAGCGCCATTTTTTCTTTGTTGAGTATGTAAAAATCCTTGAGTCTTACATAGTCTTCTTCGTTGAAGAATCTCTCGCGCTGAACTCTTGTCATGTAGAGGATATCCAGCTTTGGCATGACGTCATCAAGCTTTATTACCTCTTCAAACTTTACGTTGTTTTTGATCAGGACATCTTCCCTGATGTAATCCGGGATTTTAAGCTCCGGAGGAGATATGAAAACAAAGGAAACATTTTCATATCTGATGAGTGCATTAATAAGGGAGTGAACTGTACGACCGAATTTGAGATCTCCGCACAGTCCGATGGTCATATTGGATAGACTCCCCTTTAGGGAGCGTATCGTCATAAGGTCGGTCAGTGTCTGTGTGGGGTGCTGATGACCACCGTCTCCGGCGTTGATCACAGGTATCCTTGATTTGCTTGCGGCAACCATCGGTGCACCTTCTTTGGGATGGCGCATTGCACAAATGTCGGCGTAGCTCGATATTATCCTTATGGTATCCGATACGCTTTCGCCCTTTGCCGCGCTTGAAGAATCCGCGGTGGCAAATCCGAGTACCTGTCCTCCCAGACGAAGCATTGCGGATTCAAAAGATAACCTTGTTCTTGTTGACGGCTCATAGAAGCATGTGGCAAGTATTTTGCCGTCGCACTTATGGGCATATTTTGCCGGATCCTTCTGGATGTCATCGGCGAGGTCCATAAGAGTATCCAACTCTTCCACGGAAAAGTCCATGGGGCTCATTAAATGGCGCATTACATTCTCCCTTCCTTATCTGCATAACAAAAAAGAGTCTCCGAAAGGAGACTCTGAAAATCATTTGTAAGACAACAGATCCGATACCGATTTTCTCTTGGGCATTTCGGGTGCCTCGGCCGGATGTCCTATACATATGAGATTGACAAGTTCCTGATTCTGGGGAATCTCAAGAACATCGGAAAGTGTATCATCAAATATTCCCATAATAACGGTGCCGAGTCCGTACTCATGAGCTGCGAGACAGAACGTTTGCGATGCGATCCCGGCATCAAACATCTGCCATGTATCCTTGCGGCTGGTGGTGTATGATCCGTCCTTCTCGAAACCGCATCTGCCCTTGATAACCGTAACCGCGATTATCATCGGTGCCGAATCCATTGTTCCAGCATTATATGTAAATCCGGTAGTGCATTCCCTGGCGATCTTAGCTTTAAGAGCCGGATCTTCAACCGCGATATATCTGACTATCTGGGTGTTCTTCCAGGAGGGTGAATAAGAGGCAGCCTCCACGATCTTCTCCAAAGTGGCGTGATCGACAGGCTCGTCAGTGAACTTACGTATACTTCTTCTTGTTCGGATGTTTTCTAATGCTTCCATGTAACCTCCTTGCTGTTTAGATAGTGCATTGGCTATTTCGTACTCATGGTTACGATCCATGAATTAATACACAACATATTGTAGTTGTCGGCTATTAGCATTTATAATATCCTATCCTGCAATAAAATGCAATGGGAACATTTGTTGATAACGCGGGTGATTTTTTATATAATATTTGACGTATTGAGAGGTACAGAAACCCGGACAGAATAATGAGGTGACGGAAGGAGATTTGAGGATATGGCGGACAATAAGAATATGATCGATGAAGCAAGAGACGCAAAAGATTCAAATGAACCTGAAATCAAGTATCAGGATGAGGCTCCTGTATTTACGGAGCGCAAGAGATGGCTGTTTTTCGGTTTGCCCTGGACATTTACCCAATATCTTCTGAAGGACGAGATACTTACCACAAATAAAGGTTTTTTCAAAACCATCATCAATGATTGCTATATGTACAAAATAGTGGATGTGCAGCTTGAAAAATCGTTGTGCGAGAAGATGTTCGGTCTGGGAACGGTTGTGTGCTATACATCGGATACCACGGATAAGGTGTTAAGGCTTCAGCATGTAAGGTACTCCGAACAGATCAAGAACTTTATTCTCGAAAAATCAGAGAAGATGCGGATGAAGCGCCGTACGCTTAACACAATGAGTCTTAATGCCGATGCTTCCGACGGGGTAGACGACATTGGTTGATATCAAAGGCTTTGAGCAGGCCCGCAAATATGTGGAGTCTGCGGCGAAACTGGGAAGCCGCCCCGGGCTTGACAGAATTAGGAGATTGTGCGTGCTTCTCGGCAATCCCCAGGACGATCTTAAGTTCATTCATGTGGCGGGTACTAACGGCAAGGGAAGCACCGCGGCTATGATAGAGTCCATTCTGTGCTGCGCGGGGCTGAGAGTGGGAATGTATTATTCTCCGGCGCTTACGGGAATCTGCGATCACTTCAGGGTTAACGGCGAGACCATTGATATGAAGGACTACACGGAGGCCGTAGCCGAGGTGGCAAAAGCTAATTCAAAGCTAAAATGTGAGTCGCCGGGGGGCGCGACGCAGTTTGAGATAGAGACTGCCGTCGCCTTTTTGTATTTCAGGCAAAAATCATGTGATGTTGTTATACTCGAATGTGGAATGGGCGGCAAGGAAGATGCCACAAATGTGGTGAAAAACAAACTCTGCTGCGTAATAACATCCGTAGGATTCGACCACATGCACCATCTCGGACATACACTTAAACAGATAGCTGCTCACAAAGCGGGCATCATTACTACCGACTGTCCGGTGATCGCTCTTGATTCAAAAGAAGAAGTATTAAACGTGATCAGGAAAAGATGCGAGATGACAGGAAGCACACTATATCCTGTAAGTGCGGCTGTACGTGAGGATTACGATCTCTTTCCGCTGGGAACGTCCATGAGGATCGACGGCATGAGTAATGTTGTAGTGTCTCTTGCCGGAGCTTATCAGACAGAAAATGCTCCTCTTGCGGTAAAGGCGGTCCGTGTACTGGCAGCCTTAAAATTACTTGAAGGGTGTGTGATAGATGAAAATGTGATCAGGGAGGGTCTTAAGAAAACAAGGTGGCCCTACCGGTTCGAATGTATATGCGGCGATCCGCCTATTATAGTTGACGGTGCTCATAACATAGATGCCGCCATTGCGCTTAAAGAGACAATCAAGGAGTGTATGGGCAATCGCAGCGTAATACTTATCATCGGTATATTTGTGGACAAGGAATATGAGAGAATAGTTGAGATCTTGTCCGATGTAGCACAGGAAATGATTACCGTCTCAACGAAAGTTAAGGGACGTTCTCTTTCGGCGGCTAGGCTTGCGGTATGTGCCGAGAAGTATTGTTCTAATGTCACTACCTGCAAGAATCTGAAGGAAGCATATAAAACAGCGCTTAGCCATGCAAATAATATATCCGAAAGCGGAGGCTCTCCGGCAGTGATCGCATGTGGGTCGCTGTCATATCTGGCGGAGTTTACAGACATTGTATTGGAGGATATGAAGAAATAACAGGTAATATGGACAGGGTAAACAACATTATAAATAACAGAAGATACAGGGAGCTTCTGGGAGAAATAGAAGAACTCGAAAAAGAGAGGATATACTGTCATCACGGAATGGAGCATAATCTGGATGTTGCAAGGATCGCGGTGATGATGGCGGCTGACGAAGGAATAGACGTGCAAAGAGATATCGTATATGCCGCAGCGCTTATACATGACATAGGCCGTAAGGAACAGTATATTCACGGAGTGGAGCATGAAATAGCAAGTGCAGCCATCGCACCTTTGATACTGGAGGAGTGCGGATATACGGATGATGAGATTGACAGTATAGTAGCAGCCATAATCAACCACGGAAATGAAGCCGTAAGGGATGAAGAAAACCTGACAGGACTTATATACCGTGCCGACAAGGCATCGAGAAAATGCTATCTTTGCAAGGCGGCTGATACATGCCATAAGCCTGAGGAAAAGCGGGTGAAGAGAATACTGTACTGATTAATCGATTGCAGTATGAGAGGTAACAGCGGAAATGATCATAAGGAACAGCGGGTTTGATTTCAATAAAAATACATATGTAATGGGTATTCTGAATGTTACTCCCGATTCGTTTTCCGATGGTGGTTTACATAACACAACAGATGCTGCTGTGGCTCATGCTTTGAAAATGATAGAAGAAGGTGCTGCGATCATTGACATCGGAGGCGAGTCAACAAGACCGGGTCATGAGAAAATAAGTGCCAAAGAAGAGCTTGAAAGGGTTATACCTGTTATAGAAGAATTAAGGCATAAAACCGATATCCCCATATCCATCGATACTACGAAATCGGAAGTGGCCGCCGAGGCAATGGCAGCAGGCGCAGATATTGTTAATACTGTTGAAGGAGCCGGTATGACACCGGAGATGGCAGAAGTTATATCAAAAAGCGGTGCTTTTGCGGTACTTACATACGAGAAGAATTATGTAAACCAAAATGATTTTTGCGAAGCTCTTATCAAAATGGCGGAAAATGCGGAGAATCTCGGTATCGCGGGTGAACGGATAATACTGGATCCCGGCATCGGATTCGGAAAGAGTCAGGATGAGAATCTGAAAGTATTAAACGATCTGCCCTTCATCACCCAGACCGGCTATCCGATCCTTCTTGGATGTTCCAGAAAATCGTTTATTAACTTTTGTATTCAGCAGAGGGATGCCCTGAGCAAAAATACTGACAACGTGACTGTGCCAGCCACACAGCGGCTTCCCGGAACTATAGTTACGACTACACTTGCCGCTCTCGCAGGCGTCGGAATAGTCCGAGTTCACGATGTTGCTGAGAATGTACAGGCAATCACGGTTCTTGAGGCAGTATGCCGGAACAATTTCTAGGAGAAAGATTATAAATGGAATTCGAGAATACTGAAACGAATAAGAAAAGATTATGGGTATTTATTGCAATTGCATACGGACTTACCTTTTTGATGAGCCTTGTAATGTACGAAGCAAACCGAAAGGGACTGAATACGACAGTATTTGTAAATGTGCAGATGATGTACCCGGCCTGCGGTGTGATACTTGGCAAATTGCTCTTTAAGGATGACCGGAGTCTTCCTGTGGCAGGATATATAACAACACTTGCAACGACTGCGATTATGGTCGTGATTGCGGTTCTGTCTGTTGTATTTCCGATCGCGCCCATCGAGTATGCTGAAGGGATGCCCGTGATTGATATCTGGAATGTGATATCCCAGCTTCCGATTATAGCCGGAAGTGTCACGGCCTACATACTGTTCTGGGTGTGCGGTAAGGAAAAACGTGTAAACGCGGGAATTGAGAGAAAGAATATAAAACAGAGCATCATTCTCGTTGCCGTATTTGTTGCCCTTCTTATAGGAAGAGCGATGATTGGTGTGTTTATCACCGATTTAATGACCGGAACGGATGATGAGTGGCAGACTGTACTTGCATCACTGACAAATCCCATGACATGGATATCTCTTGTATTGCTTCCCGTAAACTTCATTTTTGTATTTCTTGCCTTTTTCGGGGAAGAATACGGCTGGAGATATTATCTGCAGCCATTGATGCAAAACAGGTTCGGAAAGCGGGCGGGTGTGTTGCTGCTAGGGCTTGTCTGGGCAGTATGGCATATCGGAGTTGATTTTATGTATTACACTGACGGGTACGGCCTTCAGGCATTTGCGGGACAGATCGTAACCTGTGTAGTGATGGCGATCTTCTTCGGGTACGCTTACATGAAGACAGAGAATATCTGGGTGGTTGTTATCATGCATTATCTTAACAACAATATAGCAGCGCTTCTGGCAGGAGGCGGTGAAGATGCACTTCAAAACCAGGTCATAAACTGGAAGGACATACCCGTACTTGCGGCAAGCTCGGTAGTATTTGCACTGTTCATATTTATGCCTCTGTATAACAGGAAAACGGAAGAGGTATGATCCGTATGAGCTACTGGATTTACCGTTTCATAAGATTCTGGGTAAAACTGTTTTCCCCGACATATGAGATAAGCGGTTGTGAAAACATACCTGAGGGAGAATGCGTTATAGTCGGAAATCATTGTCATATGTACGGGCCTATAGAAGCGGAACTGTACACCCCGGGCAGTCATTATACATGGTGTGCGGGAGAACTGATGCACGCCGGGGAGGTTGCAGCTTATGCATATAAGGATTTCTGGTCTTCGAAGCCTGAATCTGTCAGATGGTTCTACAGGATATTGAGCTATCTGATAACGCCTCTTGCTGTCTGTATATTCAACAATGCTCACACAATCGGGGTCTATCATGATTCCAGAATTCTTAACACCTTCAGAAGGACACAGGAGTGCCTTGAGGAAGGAGAACGGATAGTGATTTTTCCCGAGCAGCATATCAGATACAATAATATAATCTACAGATTTCAGGACAGGTTCATAGATCTGGCCAGAACGTACCACAAGAAGACAGGAGGGGATCTTGCGTTTGTCCCGATGTATCTGGCGCCGGATCTTAAAAGGGTTATATACGGCGAACCGGTATATTACAATATGGCATCCGCAGGTAAAGATGAGAGAGCAAGAGTTGCATATGAACTTATGGAAAGGATTACCCGCATAGCAGTGAGCCTGCCTGAACACACTGTGATACCATATCCCAATATGCCGTCGCGCAAATACGGGAAGAACCTTCCGCAGGAGAATTATCATGAGTAAAAAAACAAGGGTGGATTACAGAGGATTTTCACTTCGCAAAATCACAGAGCCGCGATTTTCACACCTGCTATTGCTTGGCGGATGGATCATATATTTTGCTTTTTATTTTATTACTGAGAATTTTATTCCGGAAGGCAGATTCCACGTGATTCATAGTGCACTGGATGATATAATTCCGTTTAATGAATACTTTCTGGTCTTTTATGTCGGATGGTATGTGCTGATAGCAGGTTCCTTGCTTTATACGCTGTTGTATGATGTGGATTCTTTTAAAAGACTCCAGAAGTTTATAATAGTATGTCAGATACTGGGAACTATGATCTATATTGTCTATCCAAGCGTCCAGAATCTCAGACCGGAAGTGTTTCCGAGGGAAAATATATTCACGTATTTTCTTGGCCTTATATATAAGTTTGATACCAACACGGGAGTCTTTCCGTCGATGCACGTTGCCTTTTCCCTTGCGGTCGTATCCGTGGCTTTAAAAGACAATGAGCTGGCAGGGGCCGTTAAGACTCTGATCTGTGTATTGGTTATACTGATATGTATGGCGGTATGTTTTGTTAAACAGCACTCCGTGCTGGATGTACTCGGAGCTTTGCCGGTATCTATTGCAGCAGAGATAATGGTTTATGGAAAGGAGTACTGGCTTCCCCGCATTAGACGAAGGAGTATGGAGATTTTGCATGATTAAACCGGGAGACCGCAGAGACGGTAAATATCTTAGAAAAATAGATTCGATGCACACCATAATGCCTCTTATGTACCCCAACCGGTGCGATAATGAAGCATTTATATCGGAGTGCGTAGATCTGACGAAGGTTGAGGCCTATCTTGAAAAAAAGAATGGTGACAATCCGGAGTATAAATACAACCTGTTTCAGGTAATGGTCACGGCTATGTTAAAGACGATCACTCTTCGTCCCAAAATGAACAGATTTATTGCCAACAAGTCCATATATCAGAGAAATGAGGTTTCCGCGGCGTTTACAGTCAAGAAGATATTTTCGGATAACGGAGGTGAAGCGCTTGCCTTTATCCACAGCAGGGAAACCGATACGATTGATACTATCCATGATGAGATATTCAGGCAGGTTTCATTGTGTAAGAGCGAGGACAAGAAGGATCAGTCCACCGCGGCAATGGATGTGATACAAAAGCTTCCGAGGATTGTCCTCAAACTGGTGGGAGCCATTGCCAGGGGACTGGACAGACACGGTCTTATGCCGCATTCAATTATTGCAACGGATCCTTTTTATTCATCGGTAGTCCTCAGTAATCTAGGCTCCATAAAACTCCATGCAGGATATCATCATCTGACAAACTGGGGAACAACCTCGATATTCTGTGTCATAGGAGAAATCAAAAAACGTCCCTTTTACGATGATGAGGGGAATGTTACCATGCGAGACAGCGTGGATCTGGGACTTACGATAGATGAGCGTATCGCGGACGGATACTACTATTCAAAAACAATCAAACTCCTTATGAAGTTACTGGAGAACCCGGAACTATTGGAGAAACCGTTAAATGCAGAGGTGGAATAAAGGACAATGGAAACTAAGACAGTAAAAACACCGTGGGCGGATTATGTGGGAGATGTACCGCTCCATCTTGAATATTTTGAAGGATCGATGTTTGATAGGGTGGTGCAAATTGCCGAAAAGTACCCTGATCAGGTGGCCTTTGATTTTATGGGAAAATCAACCACTTACCGTCATCTGGTGAAGGAGATCGAAAGATGTGCAAAGGCGCTCAAGACCATCGGCATCCGTGAAAATGATTGTGTTACGATAGCAATGCCTAACTGCCCTCAGGCAATTTATATGTTCTATGCAGTTAATCTTGTGGGAGGTATCGCAAATATGATACATCCCCTGTCTGCCGAAAAGGAGATAGAGTTCTACTTAAATGAGAGCAAATCGGTAACTGCCATTACCCTTGACCAGTTTTATCATAAGTTTGAGTCGGTACGGGCAAATACAAATGTGGTTAACATAATTATTGCATCCGTGAAGGATGAACTCTCCAAGCCCGTCAGAGCCGGATATATGCTTACTGAGGGAAGGAAGATCCGCAAAATCCCCAAGGACGCTCCGGTAATACGGTGGAAGGAGTTTATGAAACTGTCGAATCACTGCTTCTATCAGTACCGTGTACAAAGGGCAGGAAGTGATCCGTCGGTTGTACTGTATTCGGGCGGAACCACCGGAACAACCAAAGGTATCGTTCTTACAAACCGTAATTTCAATGCTCTCGGGCAACAGGTTATCGCGGCCAATCCCATGTTTCGTCCGGGGGACAAGATGCTTGCGGCTATGCCGCTTTTCCACGGCTTCGGGCTGGGTGTGTGCATCCATTCCATGCTTTCACAGGGAGGGCGGTGTATTCTTGTACCGAGATTCACGGCAAAAAGTTACGCAAAACTGATAGTAAAATACAGGTGTAACTTCATTGCGGGTGTTCCTACGTTGTATGAAGCACTTCTGCGTCTGCCCAGCATGGAAGGAGCAGATCTTAGCTGCCTGAAGGGTGTATTCTCGGGAGGAGACAGCCTGAGCGTGGAACTGAAAAAGAAATTCGATGCTTTCCTGTATGACCATAAGGCGACCATCCAGGTGCGGGAAGGGTACGGAACAACCGAGACGGTTACGGCATGCTGCCTTACACCGCCCCATATGTTTAAGCCCGGAAGCATAGGAGTTCCCTTTCCGGATACATATATCAAGATCGTTGAGCCGGGAACGGATCATGAGGTTCCTTACGGAGAGGAAGGGGAAATACTTCTTGCCGGACCTACCGTAATGAAGGAGTATATGAACCATCCGGAAGAGACAGCCAAAACGCTTCGTACCCACGATGACGGTGAGACATGGGTATATACCGGAGATCTGGGTACTATGGATTCCGAGGGCTTCGTCTACTTTAAGGGAAGGGCAAAGCGTATGATCATAACATCAGGTTATAACGTGTATCCCGGACAGATCGAGAATATACTTGATGCCCATGAGAAGGTGCAGATGAGCTGTGTTATCGGTGTACCAGATCCATATAAGATGCAGAAGGTTAAAGCTTTTGTCAAGCTTGTACCGGGGGTGGATCCGACAGGGGTGACCAAAGAGGAGCTTATGGCATACTGTAAAAAGAATATTGCAAAATATGCCATGCCTTATGATATTGAATTCAGGGACGACATGCCCAAGACACTTGTAGGAAAGGTGGCCTACAGGGTTCTTGAAGAGGAAGAGACGGCACGGACGGGAGCAGACAGTCAGGCCGGTGTTTAAGGTTATTTAAGCGGTGCAATTTGATAATAACAAGAAAGACAGGTTTGTATGGATTATATTAGCATAGACAATTTGGAAGTATTTGCAAACCATGGAATGTACGAGGAAGAGGTTAATCTCGGCCAGAAATTCATGATATCGGTCAGGATGTATTTTGATGCATCTGCTGCGGGAAAAGGGGATGATCTGACGAAATCGGTTAATTATGCCGAGGTCTGCTCTGATATAACCAGATGGATGAAAACAAATACTTGCAAGCTTATCGAAACCGTTGCCGAGAGGCTTGCCAATAAACTTTTGACGGAATATGAGATCATAAGAAGTGCAGACGTTACGGTGAAGAAACCATGGGCACCGATAGGACTGCCTCTTGAGTGTGTGAGCATAACGATAACAAGGGGGTGGCATACCGTATATCTGTCCATAGGATCAAATATGGGAGACAGGCGTAAGTTTTTGACGGATGGCATTGAATACCTCAGATCAAACAAGTACATAAGAGTTTTGTCTGTCTCGGAAATAATCGAAACGAAGCCTTACGGCAATACCGATCAGGATGATTTTCTAAACGGAGCCCTTAAGCTTGAGACGCTGCTGTCTCCGGAAGAGATGCTTGAGGTGGTTCACGATGCGGAAAATGCAGCCGGAAGAGTGCGCAATGAGCACTGGGGTCCGAGAACTCTTGATATGGACATTCTTCTGTATGATGATCTCATAATAAACAAGGAGGATCTTACGATCCCCCATGCGGATATGCTAAACCGTGATTTTGTCTTAAAGCCTCTGTGCGAGATCGCACCCTATGCGTATCACCCGGTTGCAAATAAGAGAATATGCGAGCTCACGATCCCTCGTCAATAGGTGCAAATACAGTTGACTGACCGTTTCCGCCGAATGTGTAGGTCATATACGTAGTATCTTCCCTGAAGGGAGAATAGAAAGTATAGGTGGAAGTGCAGTTGATATTTTCGAAATTGCCTTCCGCAATGACCATCGCTCCGCTTCCGTCTGTATTAACCCTTATAAGTGCAGGGTTTTGATTGCGCTGGTAGAATATGACGCTTCCGTACACGTTAAATGTGTCAACTCTCTCATCGGTTATCTTGGTCAGTTGTCCGTCGGATAACGAATATCTGTACAGTTTGTAATCGTCCTTCATATTGAGAAAATACAGATCACTTCCGTCGGCAACGGGATTGTATACCGAGTAGTCCATATATACGCGGCCCTCGGTATCTCCGGGACGGTACACTTTGAGAGTCATGGAATCCTGTTCACAGTAATAGATATCACCGTTTATGACACATGCGGGATTAATGATCTCATCAACCGCAAGCCCCTTATCCTTGCCGTCAAGAGATGAGTGGTACAGCTGCATTCCGTTTGTGTTGTCATAGTGTTCGTAATACAGGGTGTTTCCGACCAAATTAAGTACTCCGGATGTACATTTATCCAGGCAGACAAAATCCTTTTCACCCTTTTTGATGCGGAATATTCCGCTCATTCTTCCGGCAACACCCATAAACTTCGTACCGCCGGGATCGTCGAAATAGAAGTAAATATAATCACCGCCTGCGTTGATATAGGATACCGGAACATCGGCAATCTTGACGGGATCTCTTCCGTCCGAAGTCATCCTGTAAAGAGTGTGATTGTCATTAAGATTGGCAAAATAAATGTATCCGTCGTGCTCGCAGACAAGACCTTTATTGTTGAGATTTCCCGAAGTATTTCCGATGGTATCCGCGGGATTATCGGGGATACGGGACAAATATTTTGCCAAAGAGACAGCGGCGATTATTCCCCCTATTACCAAAGCGGCTATGATGAGTCCGATTACTGTTTTTTTCAAGCGGATCACCTCCAAGGATATGTAAACGAATTAAATTCCCTTATAATAATTATAATTAATCCTGATGGTTTCATCAAGTTTCATCAGGTTTGCTAATATGATAAATGTTATGTTAAAATTAACATCAGTGTTCTGCAGCAGTAGAATTTTTAACGGAGAATGGTGCTGCAAAGTTTTCATAGTTGCAGGAGGATAAACGAATGAGAATACTTGTTACCGGAGGAGCCGGATACATCGGATCACATACAGTAGTATCGCTGCTTGAAAACGGATACGATGTGGTCGTTGTCGATAATCTTGTAAATGCTTCGAAAAAGAGCCTTGACAGGGTGGAAGAAATCACCGGGAAGAAGGTTGCATTTTATGAGGCCGATACCCTTGATTCCGACGCGATAAACGCTATCCTTGATAAGGAGAAAATAGATGCCTGCATTCATTTCGCAGGTCTGAAGGCTGTAGGAGAGTCGGTTCAAAAGCCATGGGAGTATTATGAGAATAATATTCAGGGAACGCTTGTGCTTGTTGATGCTATGAGAAAACATAACGTGAAGAATTTTATCTTCTCCTCATCAGCAACTGTTTACGGTGATCCCGAGTTTATTCCGATAACAGAAGAGTGTCCCAAGAAGGCCTGCACAAACCCTTACGGATGGACCAAGTCAATGCTTGAGCAGATACTTACCGACATACAGAAGGCCGATAACGAGTGGAATGTTATTCTGCTTCGCTATTTTAATCCTATCGGTGCTCACAAATCCGGTCTTATCGGAGAAAATCCCAACGGAATACCGAACAACCTCATGCCTTATATCACACAGGTTGCGGTCGGCAAGTTAAAAGAGCTCGGCGTGTTCGGTGACGATTATGACACGCCTGACGGAACAGGAGTAAGAGATTATATTCATGTCGTGGACCTTGCGGAAGGACACGTTAAGGCTCTTGATAAGATCAAGGAAAACTGCGGACTGAAAATATACAACCTGGGAACAGGTAACGGAGTCAGCGTCCTCCAGCTTGTTAAGGCATTTGAGGAGTCAACGGGGCAGAAAATACCATACTCTATTAAACCGCGTCGTGCCGGCGATATAGCTACGTGCTACGCATCGGCGGATCTTGCCGAAAAGGAACTGGGCTGGACGGCAAAATACGGGATCAAAGAGATGTGTGAGGACTCGTGGCGCTGGCAGTCGATGAACCCGAACGGATTTGACGATTAGAAATTTACTATTCAGGAGAAAATCATGAGCATTAAGAAAGCAATAATCCCCGCTGCGGGTCTCGGGACAAGATTCCTGCCCGCTACAAAAGCACAACCGAAGGAGATGCTTCCGATAGTCGATAAACCGACTATTCAGTACATTATAGAAGAAGCAGTGCAAAGCGGGATAGAGGATATTGTAATAGTAAACGGCCGGAACAAGGGGTCCATAGAGGATCATTTTGACAGGTCGATCGAGCTTGAGATGGAACTTGAAAGCAAGGGCAAGGAAGAACTGCTTGAAATGGTCAAGTCCATTTCGGAAATGGCAAATATATATTTTATCAGGCAGAAGAAACCTCTCGGTCTCGGACATGCTGTATTGTCGGCGCAGAAATTTATCGGAAACGATCCCTTTGCGGTGCTTCTCGGTGATGACGTTGTTGTTTCCAAAACACCGGCACTCAAGCAGATGATAAACGTTTATAACGAGAGACAGTCGAGTGTTATCGGGGTACAGACCGTTCCCCATGAACTTACATACCAGTATGGTATAGTCGACGGCGAGCAGGTGGGAGAGAGACTGTACAAGGTTAATGATCTGGTGGAAAAACCGCCGGTAGACAAGGCGCCTTCGAATGTTGCCATACTCGGAAGATACATTTTAACACCTGATATTTTTGATTATCTCTCGAATCAGAAGACGGGAGCGGGCGGTGAAATACAGCTTACCGATGCCATAGAGAGAATGGCCATGGACTCGGATGTTTATGCATATGATTTTAAGGGACACAGATATGACTGCGGTGCGAAGATAGGCTTCATTCAGGCATGCATCGAATTCGGGCTACGCAGAAGCGAACTTCGCAGCGGTCTTGAAGAGTATATCAAAGAGCTTGCAAAGGATATCGATAAAGCAATAGACTACGACTAAACAGACTTGACAACTACAAGTTCAACGTGTGTTTTCGTGACACTTACCTTTATATCATCAGCAAGTGCAACGAGGATCGATTCGCCTATTTCCGGTGAGGTCGGTCTGCTTTCTTTGTAGGACCATTCGTAATCATTATTACCGGGATTGCCCTCGTCGGTTGTACGCAACCCTACAATAACCCTTTCCCATAACTTTTGGGGAAGGGAATTGTTTGCTTCATTCTTACCGGAAGAGGACAGCGCAAGGAGACGTACCCTTTCCGCGCTTCCTATGTCGGCTTTGAGGCTAAGATGTATCCTGTACTTAAGACCGCTTCCTTCAATCCACAGTTTTGCTTTTGTGTCATCAACTATATTCTCCATTATCCCGATCAGTTCCTCAGTCATAAGAGTTAACTGATTCCCGGCTTTCTCATCGAGACGCTGCATAGAGACGAAAGAGCGTACCATTTCAACAGCTTCTTTGAGATTCTTTTTGCCGGGGGAGATCACTATCGTATCAGTTCTAAAAAGCCGCTTTGACGGACTCTTCTTCTTGCCCGAAGCCACAGGGATATTATCGGAAGGCGCTGTGTTATCACGCTCAACAACATTGACAAAGTTGTAGGGAATCTCTATGCCGTGATCCTTGAATGCCTTGTTAACCCGCAGATTCATGTCTGTTGTAGCAACATAATAGCTTGTAGTGTACGGTATCCATATTGTAGTTTCAAGTATAAGAGCACTGTCACCGTATTTTAGGAAATATACCGGACCGGAATCCTCACTGATGCCGTTTCTCTCAACGGGAAGAGTATATGGACTTGCAACAACACAGTCTCTTATGACATCCATGGCAAGCTGTACATCCGTATCGTAGCTTACCGAATAAGTAAGGTGCACGCCTATTCGCTCTGTGCCTTTTGTAGTATTGATTATAGTTTTGGAATTAAGTTCGCTGTTCGGAATCGTAACCCTGTATTCATCGTATATCATAATAACGGTGTGACGGAGGGTAATATCGATTACTATTCCGGGCTCCATACCTTCAATGATTATTCTGTCGCCTATCTCAAAAGGCTTGTTTACACTAATAAGGAATCCGCATATGAGATCCGCGATAGCGGTCTGCCCGGCAAAACCGAGGATTGCAACAATAAGAGCGGATCCTTTCCAGAAGGTTGAACGAAGGTTCAGTGAGGGATTGAAGACTTCTATTATGTTCACAAGACACAGAACAATAACTGTCAGTGTAAACAGCCTGCTCAAAAAACGTCTGTGAATCCTGTCGCTTTTAAGATCTTTTTTTCTGAATATAATACGCAAAGCGATAAGCAGTACTATGCTTATCGCTATTGTAAGTATCAAATGTATTATCACTTCGGGGGTGAGCAATTTGTTATTCATTACAGTATCTCCCAATTAGTATTAATTCGTGGTCTGATCTGACTCAATTAAACATATTTTAACAAATTTCCACACCATTGGGTATACGCTTTATTCACCGGATTCATTAATGCTGTCTGTATTGCCGTCTCGGATACCATTTTTTCCTCCTCGTCCCATGCCTCCTATACCTCCCTGAGAGGCTTCACCGTATGTTGTTGCAATCTCGTCAAGAGTAATGGTTTCGCTGCTTTCTCCAACCGTTATGGTGTAGTCGTTGCCCGAAGTCATTGAAGGGTGGCTGACGGTTACGGCAGAGTAGGAGCAGGGTACTTCCCAGCTGAGGATTATATTTCCGTCTGAATCACTAACGGTAACGGGAGTGCCGCTTTGAACCTCTTCGTCAAACATATAGAGTATTGATCCCTGGGCTGAGGTCTGGCTGAAACCCTCGGCCATGGAAGACGATGCGCAGGCAATAACGCTACCTCCGCTTATTTCACAGACTCCTCCGCTTTCGCTGCCGTAATCTATTGCGTTGTTTCCGCCGGATCCTGTAAGGCTTATCAGTATATTTCCACCGGTAATGATAATGTCTCCGTTTGAATCAAGCCCGTCTGAATCTCTTCCCGAACTGTTGAGGATAGTGATGTTTCCGCCGGATATATGAATCCATGTTTCTTCGTCGGTGTCGGAGTTATCGGTATTTGCGGTCATATTGTTATTGCTATCCGGCTGATTGTTATTGCCATCCGGTTGAGGTATCGCTTCCGGAGGCTGAGCATCGGGCTCAAAACCTGCGCCGTCTTCACCGCCCTTTGGTCCGTGCTGCATTTTTTGACCGAAGTCTGATCCTGCCTCTTCTCCAAAGTCTGGGCGCATTTGCACACCGTTGTTTTGATCCGTATCATCGCCGAAGGAATGCTGCATTCCGCCTCTGAAATTGCCGCCCATGCCGCCGAATCCGCCGCTTCCTCCGTTTGCATTGATTCCGTCATCGGTGCATTCTATTGACAGTTCTCCGTCTCTGATCTCAACGGTAACGGCTTCTATTCCTTCATAGCATCCCGGAATGTTAATTGTTCCGCCGGCTATAAGAACGGATTCGCCTCCGTTTATACCGTCATCTGCGGCGTTTATCGTAAGGGTTGCATTTATTATATTTACACCATCGTTAGCGTGTATTCCGTCCTGTGGCGCGTTGACGGTTATATTGCCACCGGCTATGACAAGCTTGTCGTTGCAGTCGATCCCGTGCTTATATGAAGCTGTTATCGTAAGTGAACCATCGCCGTTTATAGTCAGGTCATCGTGAGAGAAGAATGTACCGCCGGTATTATCCGATATAGCACTTTCGGAATACTCGCTGCCGCTTTCAAAAGCATTATCGGTTCCTTCGGCAAGAGTTAAGAACACTTTGTCCGCCTGATTGACTCTGAATGCCGCGTCATTACCGCAATAGACACTTACCCCGGCAAGCTTTATAAATACTTTGGAAGAATCATATGCATCCACAATGATGCTTCCGTTTGAGAGTGTACCGGAGACAACATATTTTCCTGCATTTGCTATCACAACATTTCCGCCATTTTGATATGCACCGTCTCCGGATATCTCAGCCGAATCGCCGTTAAGTGTGATGACTGTTGCTCCGGTATCGTCCCAGTCGGAATTCATATCGTTGTCGGTAAAACCGGAAGGGGCTTCGTAGCCCTCGCTGTCTTCATCCACAATCTTACGTATCCCCAGTTTTTCCCCGAACATAAAAAGGGTGGTTATGATCAGCGCGATTACCGTAACAATCACGCATATTCTGTCAAAATATTTGCTAGTAGACATACATTACCCCATATAATCTCCGTTATAAGTAACAAGAACCGCACTTCTGATACCGTCTGTGTCAGCAAGTATATTGATAAAATCGGTATTATCGTCCTTAAGTCTGACTTCGAGATTCAGCTCGATCTCGCCCTTTTGTGCAGACTTGCTTTTAACCGTGCATTTCTTTGTATGCTGTTTCAGGAAATCCACAGCTCTTTCTTCACTCGCATGCCCGTCGCATCTTATTACAACTATGTAAGGATTACTCGTATCTTTCCTGTTAGCAAATATCAGCAGAATAATACCGATAAAGATACTTCCGAACACTGCGAGGGGTATCATGCCGGCGGCAAGAACTATTCCGGCTGCAATGGCCCAGAACAAAAAAGCGATGTCCATAGGCTCCTTTATAGCGGTTCTGAATCTTACGATGGAAAGAGCACCAACCATACCAAGGGAGAGGACAACGTTACTTGTTACCGCGAGGATCACTAGATTGGTTATCATTGTAAGTGCCACAAGAGTAACTCCGAAACTCGATGAGTACATTACTCCGGCATATGTTTTTTTGTAAACAAAGAATATGAACAGCCCAAGGGCAAAGGCGAGGGACAGGGATAATACAATGTCCAGAGCGCTCACCGCTGTTACGTTTTCAAGATAGCTTGATTTGAAAATATCACTGAATGTCATTTGGTTTACCCGGCAAATAAGATTGCCCATCCTTTCTCAATTTGTTGTCATTTGATTGATGTTACGGATCATCCGTATAGTCTGCACTGCGCGTATTTGGAAAAAGAGGTTACGTGACGTCCGCGGACATTCACACAGTCTCTTATTATTGAGGGGAGAAAATCATCCCACTTCACTTCGAGTATGATGGTTTTGTCTCTTACGGCTTCAACAGTAATGCAGTCCGGATTCAGAAAATCGGTTCCCGTAAGACCTGTTCTTATGTCATAGTCAAATGTTACCCTGACATTTCCCGGCGCGTATATGTAAGGCTCCCGTTCGTAATCCACGATTGTTTTCGGACGCAACCGCTGATAGATCATTTTGCAGTAGAGCTCCTGTATAAGAGGATTCTCATCATCACGCATGAATTCGATATCACCGGAAATGATCTTTTGGACCTGATCCGCAGAAAGTCTTGCGGAATACTTTGTGCCAAGCCCGTTAAGCCGGCTTTTCTTTTCGAGATTTATGATAGAAGTATCATAGTTGTAATATCTGATCCTGAACTTCTCCCGACCGTTAACCCCGTCTATTTTTTCCCGAAGGGCCTTATCATCCGGATTATCGAAATATAGGCTTCTGATGTGGTATTTTCCGCCCTTTGCATGAGGATCGGGAGTGGCAATGGCACGGAGCCGCTGTCTTATGGTAAGCAGGTCCAAATAATTGATCTCGTGCTTCCATTCATGTCTGTATCGCTTGTCTATTTTGTTCACCTCCTGACCTGTATTGGCTTTTTTGAGATGATAAAGATAATTTGTGTAAAAAATGTGATTAAAAAATGATGAAAATATGATAAATAATACCATATTTGACTTGACTGATGTAACCACTGTCGCATAAAATTAATAAAGCAAAATTTTTAAGTATTACGCATGGAGGTTGCTGTATGAATATTAAAAAGGAACAAAACGGAAGCGAGTTGAATATCGCTGTCGAGGGAAGACTTGACACTATCACGGCACCCGAATTGGATGCAGAACTTACAACCGCACTTAACGGAATAGAAAAGCTTGTATTTGATTTTTCGGAGCTTGAGTACATTTCGTCCGCAGGACTTCGCGTGCTTCTGTCGGCACAGAAGGTCATGACAAAACAGGGCGGTATGGTAATCAGAAACGTTAAGCCCGAGATCATGGAAATATTTGAAGTTACCGGTTTTGTGGATATACTGGATATTGAAAACTAAAACCAATTATAAGTGTAAACATATTCTTCTTTAAAAAGCGGGACTGTCGCCAGACAATCTCGCTTTTGAAGTGTTTTGTGGCTCTTTGTGGCCGGAAAGGGTACTATTGGATGATCAATTCTGCAGATGAACTGTTTGACAGGCTTACCGGGAAGGGTGTTGTTATATCAGCCGCTGAAAAGGATGCGATCAGGAGAAGTTCCGGGATTTACAAGATGTCTGTATCGGATTACTATTTCGATCTTATTGACTGGAATGACATTAACTGTCCGATACGTAAACAGTGTATCCCATCGGGAGATGAACTGGTCAATCCCGACAACTATGCCCCGGATCCCCTTAATGAGAAAAAGTATGAGCATGTTCCTTTTCTCGTTCACAAATACAGATCACGTGCGGCCTTCATGTGTTCCAATTCATGCTTCATGACCTGCAGGCATTGTACCAGAAAGAACACGGTGATGAACAGTGAAGTATGTACGAGGGAGGCAGTTCCCGCAGCACTTTCCTATGTCAGGGAGCATACGGAGATAAATGATATTCTCATAACCGGCGGCGATCCTTTTGTACTCCCGCTGGAATTGCTCGAAGAATATATAAAAGGTTTCAGATCGGTGCCTTCGGTCAACACAATAAGGATAGGGACAAGGGCGATCGTAACCGATCCGAAAAAGATAACGGATGAGTTGTGCGATATGCTGGCTAAGTATCATCCGATCTGGGTGTTTACACAGTTCAATCATCCGAAGGAAGTTACGGCCGAAGCAAAATCTGCCTGTGAAAGATTACTTGCAAGAGGAATACCTCTCGGTAATCAAAGCGTTCTGCTGAAAGGCATCAACAATGATGTTGATATTCTTGAGGAACTATATACAAAGCTTATCGGTATACGTGTTCGGCCGTATTACCTGTATCTTTGCGATCATGTGGCCGGAACCGCGCATTTTGCGACAGATTACACGGAGGGAGTTGAACTTGTTGAAGAACTCAGGTACAGACTACCTGGATATGCACTTCCGAGATTCATCATTGATGCGGATGGTGAAAACGGCGGAAAAGTATCGATAGAAAAAAATCATGTTCTGAAGGAAACAGAAGATTATCTGCTTCTGCCGGGCTCGTCAGAAGAAACAGTCACAAAGTTTGTCAGGTAAGGATATTAATATAAGGATAAGGTAAAAAGAAAAATGAAGGTCGGTTTGACGTTTGATCAGGCATCGGATTACGGAATTGAAGAGGGCAGTATGGTTTTTGCCGATTTCTGCTACCCGGGTGAAGTAGAGTGGATGGCGGGAGCAATAAAACGTATAGGATTTACCCCGGTCCTGATAGGTAATATGTACAGACTGAATGAGATGATCAAGTCGGATACTCTTGACTGTGATATCATCCTTGTCTGCGATGAGGGGATAATGTCCAGAAACCGTGAGGCTATCGTACCTGCAATTTGCGAATTGAATAAGATCCCGTATATAGGCAGCGATGCTTACTGCATGGGATTGTCGCAAAACAAATACCACTCGAAACTGGTTGCCGAGTCACTCGGAATAAGATGTCCGAAAGGGATATACGTTGAATACGATCCCAATGAGGCAATAAACTGCGACAGCATAAAGTATGAACTGGGGATACGCAACCTTAATTATCCGCTCATAGTAAAACCGAACGAAGAGGGCTACAGTATGGGTGTCTTCATTGTCCGGTCCGATAAAGAGCTTGCCGAAGCTATCCGGTATAACTTTGAAAACTATAAAGAGCCGGTCCTTGTTGAGGAGTTCATATCCGGAAGGGAGCTTTTCATCCCGGTGATCGGTAACGGAAAAGACGCGTATACCCTTCCTGTAGGAGCTGTGATGGCAGAAGGCGGAGCGGATATTGAACTGTTTTCGCTTGAGGAAAAGCATAGGGATGTTTTTCACTATGAGATAGCGACCCTTTCGGATGAAGTCGGAAAAAAGATATCGTACAGCACACTTAAACTGTACAGGCATATGCTCTGCCATGACTTCGGCCGCCTTGATTTTCGCCTTGATAAGGATGGTGAGCCGGTTCTCATTGAGATCAATCCGAGACCCGGTCTTATGAGCGGTGGCCCGTTTGAACTCTGTGCAAGGGAAATAGGCAGGACATATGATGAAGTGTTAAAGGAGATAATCCTAAACGGTGCCGCAAGGTACGGGATAAAAGAGTAAGGTAAGATGAGCAGGAAGAGAAGTGTTCTTTTTCAGGTTATCATAATAGTATTTATATTTGCGGTCATTTATCTGGCATCGATACTTAATTCATTTGCATTCCGGTCAAATACAGTGGAAGCCTGGACGGAAAACACCGCTGCTGTGCTTGAGATGGTGATGGAGAGAAGCGAGTACGGACTCAAGTATGGGCGGGAGCTTAAGAACTATTATGATATAGATACGGTATTTGATGATATATCCCAATACTGTGAGACGGATAAAGCATTTATAACAGATATCAACGGAGATAGACTCTACGGGGAAGAGCCCCCCGGAGATATAACGGAACGAATCGCAAACCTTGTCCGGTCGGGCGACAATACGATCATTTACGAATCGGACAAAGACCAATACATATTACACGCCATATCGGGAAAAGAAGATACAGAGGGCTATGTGGGAATCCATTATCCGACAGACCGAACTGCCGGTATTTCAGCCCCTTACGAGCGCAGAATACTTGTCAGCGCTCTTGTTGCTTCTGTTGCCGGTGCTCTTGTGTTTGAACTGCTGTTTCACTTTATAAAGCATCTGTATGACCGGAAAAAACTCCGGATCATAGTCGTAGCGACTCTTATCGCAGCAAGTGTCGGAATGATCATTTCTACTTATTCGGTTCAGAAAAGCGGCTATACATATCTTGCGGAAGATGTCAGTGCACGTGTTCTTGAACAGAACATGGCAAACATCAATAACCTGATCAAAAACGGGATAAGGTACAGCGATATTGATGATGCTGCCGGATACTACAAAAGAATATCAGAAAAAAGCGAGCAGATCGATTCCCTGCGGCTCTCCCGCGTGCCTGATGATTCAGGAGCATGTATCAAGCTTGAGACGGATGATTCAGGTGAAGAGTATTATCTTATCTCTACGGTTTCACAAGAATATATACGGGACAAGATCAATTCCGCGCTTCTCAATGTTGTGGTAACGATAGTTACCGCATTGATGCTTTCAGCGGAGGTGATAGGCTTTCTTGTTGATGTTTTGACCGGCGAAGCCAAAAACAGAAGAACACTTGTTGATAATTCCGCTCACAAAACTATAGAGTCCATTGGCGTGGTCAGGGGAATCTCATTTTTCTTTGCCAGTTTCCGCTTTATGGCGGTGGCATTTATGTCTATTGTCCTGGCGGAAATATATGAACCCGTCACATTATTCGGATACACCCTTCCCAAGGAGATACTGATGTCGCTTCCGATGTCTGCACAGGTTTTTATATCTATGATCACATCATACATTTCGGGATCTGTTGTTAATAAACGTGGGTGGAAAAGTGTAACGATAGCCGGTATTGCGGTCATGATAGCAGGAACGGCAGCATCCGCATTTGCAACAAAACCCGTTCCTTTTATAATCGCACAGATGATCATGGGTATAGGACTGGGATTTGCCAAAATGGGGATCGATATATACTCGATAGTCGTATCATCCGAGGCTGATATGACCCAATATACGGCGGGAGCGAACGCGGCGATAATTGTAGGCTATTCATGTGCCGCATCTATAGGAGCGCTTATCGCTTCTACCTTCGGATATTCCGGAGCATATATAGTAATGGGACTGATCGGCATTTCGGTACTTGTAATTATGATCCTGTTCGGAATGAATGTCGCACCGAGGAGTGAAGTAGCCGAAGAGGCAGCCGATGATGTTATCGAGTGGGCTCATAAGGGGCCTGATATAAGATTTGGTGTATATATTCTGTGTGTGATAGTACCGTATTATTTTATCATGATGTTTGTCGATTATTTCTTCCCGGTCTATTCAAACAGCGTCGGAATAACGACGGACGTAATAGGACTCGTTATGATGATAAACGGTATCGGAACAGCATACCTTGGAGCGGTATTGTGTCCGAAATTATCCGCAAAATATTCACCGGCACATCTGATGCCTGTGCTTCTTGTGATACTGTCAGGAGTGATATTGATATTTGCATTCAAGAATATGGTATTATTTGCGATCCTGGTAGTATTTATGATTGGGACGGCGGATGGGATCATGCCGAGTATACAGTTCGAATATGTGTATAAGCTTCCTTTTTCCAAGAAAAAGGGGTTTTCAAAAGCACTCGGTATTGAAGGGTTTTTCAGTAACCTGATAGGTGCCATAGCTCCTGTCATATTCGGTGTAGTTATGATATATGGAAGTGGCGGGCTTGCTGTAGTCAGCGTTGCAGTGCTTGCTCTGTCTGCTCTCTTCTGGTTTGTAAACAGCAAAAACCGTAATAAGGTCAAGGAACAGTTATGACAAAATTCTATTCTAAAAGATCATTTTGGCTCACTATAATACCGGCGATCGCGGTAATGATTTTTACAGCGTTGTCGATGTGTTCTGATACCGCTGCCATGATCACGCCAAGGTCTGATGCTGTCAAGGACAAGATCAGGATAGGATACTGTCAGGACGGTGATTACTACGAGTTCGATTATGAAATATTTCAGATCGGAAAGGGGCTTGCCGAAAATGGTATGTTATCTTCGGATAAACTGGATTCACTTCGGCAGGGAGATAGTGCTCCTACTGTATGGAGTGCATTGTCCGACGCAAAAAGCAGCTGTCTTACTTTTGTTCCCGAAGCCTATTTTGATATCGCCTCGGATGATTTTATGAAATTGGATGATGAAGAGATTCAAAATAAACTTGCCGACAGGATTGCGGAGTATGATATCGATCTTATGATCACTATGGGAACAAGCGCCGGCTGTGCAGTCCGGGATTCGTGCCCCGTTCCCTATATGAATTTTATTGCAAGTGATCCGATCGAATCGAAGATCACCGGAGGCGAGGAATACTCCGGAAACAACAGGGCATGGGCACATGTCAGCACGGGAGTCGAGGAAAGAGCCTTGACGGTTATGAAGGATATATTCGGTGCAAGATCAGTCGGTATAGTATATAATAATACAGAAGAAGCATATATATACAGCGGTGCGGCAAGTGTCGATGAGTTTGCAAAAGCAAACCGGATAAAGGTGATGAAACAGTTTGTCAAGGATTATGATGACTATTCATCGGAGGCTTACGAAACGTACAAAAATGATATGCTTGCGGCACACAGACTGCTTGCAGACAGTGGAATAGACCTTTATATACTGACTACAACGGGACTCGAGGCGGATGATTTTTATGAAACACTGGAGCCTTTTATCGATAAGGGGATCCCGGTATTTTCGATCAACAGCACAGAGGATGTCAGGTTTGGAGCCCTTGCAGCTGTTGAGATGTTTGATTACGAAAACATTGGGAGGTTTGCGGCAGCTAATCTCAGTGATTATTATAACGGGGCAAGTCTTTCAGAAATACCGCAGGTATATGAGACCGCGCCGTTCCTTGTGCTAAACAGTGACACTTTGCACCGGACGGGAGTAAAACTGTCGCTGGATGCGCTGATCTCCGCAAGCACGATATATCCGAAATATACGGGAGAATAGAATGAACCATTTAGGACTAAAAGGCAAGGTAGTGATAATAACGGTAGTTGCCATGACGGCACTTACTGCCGCTTTGCAGGCAATAGGATATTACCGCTTCAATCAAAACGTTTATTCAAATTATGTTAAATATGCGACTTTCGCCGTTGAAGAGGCGGTTTTAATCCTTGACAAGTATTCGGTCGGGGATGCCGTTGTACGGGGCGAGATGAATGATGATTATGAAAAGGCCCGGCTTGAGCTCAATGAGGTCAAGACTTCAGCCGAAATCGAGTATCTGTATGCGGTTTATTTTGAAGATATCGAAGATATCAAGAGTGCATGCTATGTCATAAATGCTAAATCGGAAGAAGAACTGGCAGAAGTAAAAACTGCCGAAGAAATATACAGCTACCTTGGAGAACCTTGTGAGGAAGATGGATTTGAAGAGATAAATCTTCGTGTATTTCAAAGTGCGATCAAGAACGATACACCCGGTATAATAGAACAGACGAGTGATACTCCCGAATACGGACAGCTCCTTACGTGTTGCAAGGTAGTCCATGACAGCACAGGTAAGCCGGTAGCGATACTCGGAGTAGATATTGATATAAACGAGATAAAGCGGGAACTTCAATCATACCTTAAAACATCGAGTCTGTTTGCGGCGATCATCGCAGTACTGTTTATTACTCTTTTTGTTTTTATCACAGACAGGAAGATAACCAAACCTGTACGCAGGCTGTCAGAGAACACCGCTTCGTACGTTAAACTTATGAAGGATGCGGTTTCTCCCGAGGAGCTTGTCTATGAAAAGGTCAGGATACGTTCCGATGACGAGATACAGAATCTCTCAAAGAGCATTTCGAGAATGGCTGACGAGATCAAGGATTATATGGTCAATCTCAAAACAGTCATGGCCGAAAAAGAGAGGATCGGTGCGGAGCTTAACGTTGCCACGCAGATACAGGCCGATATGCTTCCGAGAATATTCCCGCCCTTCCCTGACAGACATGAGTTTGAGATATATGCATCTATGACACCGGCAAAAGAGGTTGGGGGTGATTTCTACGACTTCTTCTTCGTGGATCACGATCATCTGGCACTTGTGTGCGCGGATGTGTCCGGAAAGGGTGTTCCTGCCGCACTGTTTATGGTCATTGCCAAGACGCTTATTAAAAACCGTGCGCAACTGGGCGGATCGCCGTCAGAGGTTCTGGCATATGCCAACGAACAGCTGTGTGAGGGGAACGATGCGGAACTGTTTGTTACGGTATGGCTTGCGATAATCGAGATCTCAACAGGCAGAGGAATTGCCGCAAATGCGGGACATGAACATCCGGCCTTGATGAGGGCAAACGGAGAATTTGAACTTGTGAAATACCGTCACTCTCCGGCTGTTGCCACATTCCCCGGCCTGACTTTTAAGGAGCATGAATTTGAACTTAATCCGGGAGACAAGCTGTTTGTGTATACAGACGGCGTTACGGAAGCTACCGATTCCAGCAATGTGCTTTTCGGGGAAGAGAGGCTCGTAGCTTCACTTAATTCCGGGAAGGATTTTACACCGGATAAACTGATAGAAAATGTAAAATCGGATATTGACAGATTTGTAGGCGATGCTCCGCAGTTTGATGATATTACGATGCTGAGCATTTCATGGAACAAAAAACAATAGCTGCTGGCTCGATGAGCGAAAGGATGACCCTGATATGGAACGAGAGATGACAATTGAAGCATCAGTATCAAATCTTGATGATGTACTGGCATTTGTGGACGCCCGCCTTGAAGAGGCCGGATGCGGCATGAAAACACAAATGCAGATTGATGTTGCGGTAGAAGAGATATATGTCAATATCGCAAGTTATGCATATGCATCCGGCAGAGGTATGGCTACGATCGCGGTTGATATTGACAAGGATAAGAAACAGATTATCATAGAATTTCGCGACTCCGGTATGGAATTTGATCCCCTGGCCAAGCCCGATCCTGACACTACTTTGTCTGCACAGGAGCGGCAGATCGGCGGACTGGGCATATATATGGTCAAAAAAAGCATGGATGATATGACTTATACAAGGTCTGACGGGCAGAATATCCTGACTCTGTACAAGAATTTTTGATTATATGCTTGACGAATGCGCCGGCGGAAACTAATATGTAATTGAATCTGATGCGGATATTTCATATCCCGCCTGTTTCGGGCGCCAATTTCCGTTTTTACACAGAAATATTAAAAATCATGTTGACAAAATCGAACAGATGTTTTATGCTCCTGTATAGAACAAATGTTCTTGTCAGGGGTATATGTAATTGCAAAGGAGAATCATATGGAACGCGAAGAAAAGTTAAAAGCATTGGATGCGGCACTCGCACAGATTGAGAGACAGTTCGGAAAGGGTTCGGTCATGAAGCTGGGCGATCCCGGGACACAAATGAACGTTGAGACCATACCTACCGGATCACTCAGTCTTGATATAGCACTTGGCCTCGGAGGTATTCCCAAGGGAAGGATAGTTGAGATATACGGACCTGAGAGCAGCGGTAAGACTACGGTTACTCTTCATATGATCGCTGAGGTTCAAAAGCGCGGCGGAATCGCAGGATTCATTGATGCGGAGCATGCGCTTGATCCGGTATATGCGAAGAATATAGGTGTTGATATCGATAATCTGTATATATCCCAGCCTGATAACGGAGAACAGGCACTGGAGATAACCGAGACAATGGTCAGATCAGGGGCTGTGGATATAGTTGTAGTAGACTCTGTTGCGGCTCTTGTTCCGAAAGCGGAAATAGACGGAGAGATGGGAGATTCCCATGTGGGACTTCAGGCAAGGCTTATGTCACAGGCGCTTCGTAAGCTTACAGCAGTCATCAGCAAGTCTAACTGCACAGTTATATTTATTAACCAGCTTCGAGAGAAGGTGGGAATTATGTTCGGCAATCCCGAGACAACTACAGGCGGTAGAGCGCTCAAGTTCTATTCGTCAGTCAGACTTGATGTCAGACGTATTGAGTCTCTTAAGCAGGCCGGTGAGGTTATAGGTAACCGTACAAGAGTGAAGGTTGTCAAGAACAAGATCGCGCCTCCGTTCAAGGAAGCGGAATTTGATATAATGTTCGGTAAAGGAATCTCCAGAGAAGGTGACCTTCTTGATCTTGCCGCCGAAGCAAATATCATTGTCAAGTCCGGTGCATGGTACGCATATAAGGGACAGAAGATCGGACAGGGCAGAGAAAATGCCAAGCAGTATCTGCTTGACAATCCGGAGGTTTATACCGAGGTAGAGAAGCTTGTAAGAGATCATTATTTTGCAACCGATACGGATAAGCCCGAAGATGTACCGGAAACTGCCAAGGCCTCCAAGGCAGCCAAGGATGATAAGGATGAGTGATCAGACAAGGGGCATGACAGTTACTGGAATAGAACCGTACCCTAAGGGTAAGGGAAGAGTGTCTGTTTACTTAAATGATGAGTTCGCCTTTGTTTTATACAAGGGCGAACTTTCTCAATATGACCTTGATATCGGTAAAAATGTGAACGATGAGCTATACGACAGGATAATGAGCGAGACCCTGTATCCGAGAGCCAAGAAAAGAGCCATGAGTCTTCTGAAAACCATGGACCGCACGGAAGCAGATGTAAGGCGAAAGCTTTCCGAGGGAGGCTACCCATCGGACGCTGTTGATGTTGCAGTGGATTATCTCAAGTCATATCACTATATAGATGACAGCAGATATGCAGCGGAATATATTAGATTCAAATCGTCTTCTATGAGCAGGAAGCAGATCATTGCGAAACTGACCGAAAAGGGGGTACCAAAGGCCGTTATCCTGGAATCATATGACGCTTTTGAAGAGGAAAACGGTGAAAGTGCAAACAGCAGTGAAAGAGAGCTTGTCGAAAAGCTTATAAAAAAGAGGCATCCCAATGGAGTAGGTGATATTGACTACAACTCCAAACAAAAGCTGTTTGCCTATTTGTATGGCAAAGGATTTTCAATTTCTTTAATAGAAGAGGTGTATTCATCGCTTGACATAACTTAGCTTAATGATTATTATTAAAATGTTGTATTTTTGCAAGTACATTTATACAATATATATTTTTTGTACTATGACAATCAAATAAGGAGGTAAACCGTGGAATATGCTCTTATAATTGGCGGTGTAATTCTTCTGATAGTCGGGTGCTTTGTGGCATATAAGATCGGATATAACGCCAGAAGTCGCGCAGATGAAGGCAAGATCGGAAATGCCGAACAGAAAGCACGAGAGATAATCGATGATGCGCTCAAGACTGCAGAGACCAAGAAACGCGAGAGCCTGCTTGAGATCAAAGAAGAGTCTATCAAGACCAAGAATGAACTCGAGAAGGAGACCAAAGAACGCAGAGCCGAGCTTTCAAGAAACGAGAGAAGACTTCAGCAGAAGGAAGAAAACGTTGACAAGAAGCTTGAGCAGATAGAGCGTCGGGAACAGTCGCTTGCATCAAGAGAAGATTCACTGAACAAGAAGAAAGAAGAAGTTAACAAGCTTAACGAGCAAAGATTACGGGAACTTGAAAGGATTTCAGGTTTAACCTCTGAACAGGCAAAAGAGTATCTGTTAAAAGTTGTTGAAGAAGAAGTAAAACACGAGACCGCTATCAAGATCAAAGAGATGGATATGCGTGTCAAGGAAGAAGCCGGCAAGAAGGCAAGAGAATACGTGGTCAATGCTATCCAAAGATGTGCGGTAGATCACGTTGCCGAATCCACAATTTCGGTTGTGCAGCTTCCCAGTGATGAGATGAAGGGCCGTATCATAGGACGTGAAGGAAGAAACATCCGTACGCTCGAAACTCTGACCGGTGTAGATCTTATCGTGGATGATACTCCCGAAGCGGTTGTATTATCGGGATTTGATCCTATCAGAAGAGAAGTTGCAAGGATTGCCCTTGAGAAGCTCATCGTTGATGGCCGTATACATCCTTCGAGAATTGAGGAGATGGTTGAGAAGGCCGAGAAAGAAGTTGAAAACGGTATTCGTGAGGCCGGAGAGGCTGCGCTTCTCGAAACAGGAGTGCATGGAGTTCATCCTGAACTTGTGAAGCTTCTCGGTCGTATGAAGTTCAGAACGAGTTACGGGCAGAATGCCTTGAAACATTCGATTGAGGTATCGCTTCTTGCAGGACTGCTTGCCCAGGAAGTAGGAGTAGATGTCCGCATGGCTAAGCGTGCGGGACTTCTCCACGATATAGGCAAGGCGGTAGACCATGAGCAGGAAGGTACACATATACAGCTCGGTGTGGAACTTTGTAAGAAGTATAAAGAGAATGCGATAGTTATCAATTCGGTTGAGTCGCATCACGGCGACGTTGAGCCTCAGTCACTTATAGCATGCCTTGTCCAGGCAGCGGATGCAATAAGTGCGGCTCGCCCCGGCGCCAGAAGAGAAACACTTGAAACATATACAAACAGATTACAACAACTTGAAGATATTACCAACGGCTTCAAAGGAGTCGACAAATCTTTTGCTATTCAGGCAGGTAGAGAGATCCGCGTAATGGTTGTTCCCGAACAGGTGAATGACTCGGATATGGTACTTCTTGCAAGGGATATCAGTAAACAGATAGAAGCTGAACTTGAGTATCCCGGACAGATCAAGGTAAGTGTCGTAAGAGAGAGTCGTGTAACCGATTACGCAAAGTAAAGAAAACCAAAATTAAAGCTCCGGTCATTTCGACCGGGGCTTTTTTCGTTTTTATCAGTGCTCGCCTACGGCGTGTATGATCTCCGGAAGAAGCTGTTTCTTACGGCTCATAACCTGAGGCATGTCATAGAGGTTATTTCCGATTGGTTTATACGGAAGATGTCTGTTTGATTTATAGTCCGTACAGATCAGTGTGCTGTGCTCGTGAATTACATCTGTTATCATGAGCACTGCCCAATCAAGACCGGATTTTTTACGGACTGCTTCAAGACCTTCGGAGTAGTCATAAGCGTAGCTGTCAAAATCATTAAGAGTAGTAACTTCACACTGACCGATACCGATTTTGACACCTTTTTCAATGTATGTCTTGAAGTCGGCCATAATGGCGGCTTCGGGATCACGGTCTTTTAAGTCTTCGACAAGTGAGAACATATTAAGACCGAATTCTTCAAGGTTCACCCCGGCAAGTGAAGCAAGCGTATGTGCTGCTACAACATCATTGCCTGTAGTGGTCGGACTTTTCAGAATAAGTGTATCGGATACAAGCCCTGCAAGAAGGACTCTTGCAGTCTCGGGGTCGGGAGTTCTCGTATTTCTGATATAAAGCTGATATACGATTGTACACGTACTGCCCAAAGGCTCGGCATCTATAAAAATCGGCTGGTCGGTCTTTATTGCATCGAGTCTGTGATGGTCAACTATTCCGACTATATTTGCCGTCTCTATACCGCGGATACTCTGGTGAGGTTCATTGTGATCCACGAGGATGACATTGTTTTTGGGGCATTTCAGAAAACATCTTCTGGTGACGTAGCCGGCGTATTCCCCGTTTTCGAATACCGCAAGGCCACGTTTTGATGAGCCTTGAAGCATTGTGCGGCCCTCATCGAAAAGCTCTCCGGCATCAATGGGAGGCTCCTGTTCGCTCATTATCATGCGTATACTGGGTATTTCGGTTATCTTATTATCCTTGGCAAGCTCCCGCATTGTCCAGTTTGTTATATCATCAACGGTCAGAAGACCGTAGAATTGTCCGTTGTCATATACAGGGATAGCGCTGGGATTATTATTTTCATAAATAGCAGCGACACTTGTGAGTTTATCACCTGCATCTATTTTGTAAGGCGAATTCATCATAACATCCCGGACTTTCGGATAAACATCCCGCTTGTATTTCGGAATATCTATTTGCAGAGAATCAAGTATCTTCTTGGTGCTGTCTCCGAGATGACCGCATCTGACCGGGATATATTCATTGTCGGGATCCTGGAGATTCATCAGCTTTGCATAACCATAAGCCGAGCAGACGCTGTCAAGATCCGGATTTCTGTGCCCTGTGATGTATATTGTACTCATAAAAACCCCTTATTTTGATAATGATTATCTAATAGTTAATCTATATCAAGAACGGGATCGGCTGTGCGATCCCGTTCCTGATTTTGTATGATTATGAATCTGTTGGTCTTACATATAAACCGCAAGCTTTGCCTGAGCTGCTGCAAGGTAAGCTTCCGCTGCTGCACGCTGTGCGGAAACTGCTGCAAGTTCCTTCTGAGCCGATGCAACTTCATCGTTCCATGTCGTGCTCTGCTGAGCAAGAGATGTGAACCAGTTAAGCTGATCCTGACGTGTCTTCTCAAGCTGCTTTAAGTTGTAAACCTTAGCATTAAGCATATAAAGGTGATTTTCTGCGCATTCTTTGTTGACTTTTGCGATCTTGTCATTTACAAGAGCTGTCTGAGCTGCAATGATCGCATTAGCATTGGGGCCGCACTGAACCTTTGTAAATTCAGCAAGTCCTCCCTGAAGTTTTGCTGTGTTGTTATTAAGCAAAGTAATAAGATAATCGGTGTTCTCCGATGAGAAGCTTACTTCTTTTGCCATAACAGGCATTGCAAACAGCATTGTGAAAATTGCTGAAACTACGAGTAACTTAGTGATTTTCTTCATTCTATGAAACCTCCTGTTTCTGATATGCGTAACCTTAGTTACTCATTATATGTTAATATAATATACGGGAAAATTCAATCGTAAAATCTATGGAAAGGCGTGTGAGTATGGAAGACTGGCTGCAGCGTACGAGAGCATTGCTTGGTAATGAAAATATTGATAAACTTGCCGGCTCGAAAGTGTGTGTATTCGGGGTCGGAGGTGTAGGCGGGTATGTGTGCGAAGCGTTGGCAAGGAGCGGAGTCGGCGAAATTGTAATAGTCGATAACGATACAGTAAATGTTACAAACATAAACAGGCAGATCATAGCTACAAATGAGAATGTGGGGCGGCTGAAAGTAGATGTTATGCAGGAACGTCTTCTGTCGATTAATCCCGATATAAAGGTAACCAGGTATCCGATTTTTTATACGGCCGACAGTGGGGATTTGGTTGACATAAAATCATGCAGTTATATTGTTGATGCAGTTGACCATGTTCCGGCGAAGGTAGAGATTGCATTAAGAGCAAAGTCGCTTGGTATTCCCGTGATCAGCAGCATGGGAGCGGGAAATAAACTGGACCCCACAAGATTCAGGGTATCGGATATATACAAAACAAGCGTATGCCCTCTGGCTAAAATCATGCGACATAAATTGAGGGAGGCCGGTATAGAACGTCTTAAGGTTGTATTCTCGGATGAAGTGCCACACACAGCAGTATCGGACGGAATCATTCCGAGTATTGCTTTTGCCCCGTCTGTGGCAGGGCTTGTTATTGCTTCGGAGGTTGTAAGGGATATATGCGGTATTTAATGCGATACCTGACGATTATAATAACTGTCTTATCTGTAAGTGTCTGTGTCAGCGGTTGTAAACCGGCAGGCGCACAAGGCCAATCCGAGGTTGGAAGTCCCGACGCTTCTCCGGGTGTTTTGATAGAGGTTGATACGAAGGACATATCGGATGAGGCGGCACCATCTCCGGTGCCGGATAACAAGGAAAAAGAGGAAGAACTTTCGAAGACCGTAAATGAGGCTCCAAGGTTTACCGCAGAGGAGATAAGCGATGAGGTGTTTGAGAGGATGAGAGGTGTAAGCTTTCCCGAGGACTGCCCGGTGAAACTTTCCGATTTAAGATATCTCCGCCTTTCCTACAAAGATATGGAAGGAAATACTCATGAAGGGGAAATGGTCTGTAATGCGGCGATAGCCGATAAGCTGATTGATATATTCACTAAATTATATGAAAACGATTATCCCATTGAACGTATGTCGCTTGTTGATGATTACAACGCGGATGATGAATTGTCAATGAGTGCCAACAACACATCGTGCTTTAATTTCCGGTATATTTCCGGAACAAAGAAGATATCAAAACACGGAGAAGGACTGGCGGTTGACCTTAACCCGCTCTATAACCCGTATGTTAAGGAAAAAGACGGAACGATCCATGTGGAACCGGAGTCCGGGGCGGCATATACCGACAGGACTTTGGATTTTGATTACAAGATCGACGAGAATGATCTTGCGTATAAGCTGTTTACCGAGGCCGGATTTACATGGGGAGGCTCATGGAAATCAGTCAAGGATTACCAGCACTTTGAATATGATCCGAAATGATCGGCATTTGCTAAAAATCATTTCATCTGTTATAATCCCTATTATGTAAACTTTAATCCACGAAAATGTGTGATAAAATCGCGTGTTGCGATTACGGAATCCGCAAAGTTAAAGGAGTCGTATGAAATATGAATGTAGTATGTCTTGACCTTGAGGGCGTGCTTGTGCCCGAAATCTGGATAGCGTTTTCGAAAGAGAGCGGAATAGATGAACTGAAGCGTACAACGAGGGATGAGCCCGATTACGATAAACTGATGAACTGGAGAATAGGAATACTTCGCGAGCATGGGCTGGGACTGCCTCAGATTCAGGATACCATCTCCAAGATTGAGCCGTTACCCGGGGCAAAGGATTTTCTCGATGAACTGCGTTCAATCACACAGGTAATAATCATAAGCGATACTTTTGAGCAGTTTGCGACCCCGCTCATGAAGAAGCTGGGCTGGCCGACGCTGTTTTGCAATACGCTAGAGGTGGGAGCCGACGGCATGATCACGGGGTACAGGATGCGTTGCCCGCAGTCGAAGCTTACAACGGTTAAAGCTCTCCAGTCCATGGGATTTGATACGATAGCAAGCGGTGACAGTTTCAATGACCTTGCCATGATAGAGGCAGGTAAGAAGGGATTCCTCTTTAGAACTACTGATGCGATCAAAGCGGACTATCCGCATATTCCGGCGTTTGAAGATTATAACGATCTTCTTGCGGCCATAAAGGAGGCGCTGTAAGCACAACTTACGGCAGGTAAACGTTGTCTGTAAACATTGCGGTAAATGTACAAAGCAGTATTCGAATCAGGGGTTCGAAAACTTTATATTTTGATCCGTGGCAGATAGATGAAGAGAGGCTTGATGCTGACTACGTTTTTATCACCCATGAGCACTATGACCATTTTTCGCCCGAGGATATCCGTAAGGTGATAAAGGCTGACGGATACCTTGTGATACCCGAATCAATGTCCGGAATGATGGGGGAGATTACCACTATACCCGAAAATCATATCGTAACGGTCAGACCCGGCGAAAAGCGTGAGATTGCGCGGCTTATGGTAGAGGTGTACCCGGCTTACAATCAGGGAAAACCTTTCCACAACAAAAGAAGCGGATGGGTGGGGTATCTGATTACGATGGATGCCGAGAAGTATTATGTATCCGGAGATACGGATGAGATACCCGAGATCAGGAATATCAAATGCGATGTGGCTTTTCTTCCAATAGGCGGCAAATACACCATGGACGCCTCCGAGGCTGCACATCTGACAAAGAACCTGCATCCGAGGGTGGTAATTCCGACACACTACGGAAGTGTTGTGGGAAGTCCTGTGGACGGTGATTTTTTCCAGGGGCTGCTTCCGAGAGACATACGATGTGAATTACTGCTATAGTACACAAAAATATATTCCGAAGAACTGCAGTATCGAACCTGCGAGAACGAACAGATGGAAAACGGAGTGCATGTACCGTTTTCCACTTTTTTTGCCCAGTGAATACAGGGCTGCGCCTATGGAGTACGCAACACCTCCGCCGAGAATCCAGAGAATGGCCGACCAGCCGACAGCTTCGATTGTAGGCTTGGCGGCAATTACGATGCACCAGCCGATTGCCAGATAGAAGATCATGGACATCTTATGGTATTTGTTATGGTCGATAGCCGTAAAAACAGCCGCAGTTATTGACAGCCCCCATACAAGCCCGAAGATGGTCCAAGCCCAGCCGGGATGAACCCTCCTGATACCGGCAAGAACGATCACTGTATATGTTCCGCCAATGAGATAGTATATAGTACAGTGATCTATAACCTGCATAACTTTCTTGCCCATGTTTTTGTGAAGCCCGTGGTAAACACTGCTCATTGTGTACAGAATTATCAGAGATGAGCCGTAGATCGAGGAAGATACAACTCCCCAGGCATCCCCTTTCATTGCAGATTTCACAACACACAGAACAAGAGCCGCGATCCCAAGTGCACCGCCGACTATGTGGCTGACCATATTGAAGATTTCTTCACCCTTCGTATAATCGGGAAGAACCCGGTCCTTAAGCTTTGTTCTTGGCTGATGTATTCCTGATGTTGTACTCATATTATTACCCTCTTTTTTTGAACGTCAGCCGATTCAATGTCAACTTCGTTGAACGGCTGACGCTACATGTCAAGTTTTCGTAGAAAACTTGACACATTTCACGACATCTAATATAGCACATTAGATGATCTGCATCAACCGATTAATTTTCTGGCCGGTTTTTTGATAATATCTTGAATCGGCTTGTCTAAAATGGTAAACTCTTTGAGAATTTAAAAGTGTAAATCGCAAGAATATGTGGGAGCGAAAATTTATGAAAAAATACAGCGAACTTTCCAAAACCGAGCTTGTTGAACTTGAGCAGAAACTTTTCCTTCAATATGAAGATATGAAGGCAAGAGGTCTGTCGCTTAACATGGCACGCGGACTTCCTTCCGCAGAACAGCTTGATATGGAAGCGGATTTCTTCGGCATTTTATACCCCGATTCTACATTCATTTCCGAGGAAGGAAAGGACTGCCGTAACTACGGGGAACTTACCGGTATACATGAGGCCAGGGTTCTTATGGGGGATATGATGGAGATACCTTCCGAGAACGTTATCGTGTTTGGTAATTCGAGCCTTAACGTTATGTATGATACGGTTGCACGCTCAATGATACTCGGAGTATGCGGAAGCACACCGTGGTGTAAGCTTGATAAGGTTAAGTTCCTGTGCCCGGTTCCGGGATACGACAGGCATTTTGCCATAACCGAGCAGTTCGGAATAGAGATGATAAATATACCTATGACATCGGACGGTCCCGATATGGATCTGGTTGAGAAATATGTCAATTCTGACCCGGCTGTTAAAGGCATATGGTGTGTTCCGAAGTATTCGAATCCGGGTGGTGTTACGTACTCGGAAGAGACTGTAAGGAGATTCGCAAATCTAAAACCGGCAGCGGAGGATTTCAGAATATTCTGGGATAATGCTTACTGCATTCATCATCTGTATGATGATAAACAGGACTATCTTCTGGAGATATTAAAGGCCTGTGCGGATGCCGGTAATCCCGACATGGTCTACAAGTTCTGTTCGACTTCGAAGGTTACATTCCCCGGAAGCGGACTTGCGGCACTTGGATCGAGCAAGAGAAACCTTGACTACATAAAGAGCGTTATAACGATTCAGACCATCGGACCCGACAAGCTCAACCAGCTTCGCCATGTCCGCTATTTTAAGGATATAAACGGCATGAAAAATCATATGAAAAAGCATGCTGCAATCCTTCGCCCCAAATTCGAACTTGTACAAAAGAGACTTAACGAAGAACTTGGGGGCCTAGGGATAGGAGAGTGGTCCAATCCCGTCGGAGGGTATTTCGTATCATTTAATACGCTTCCCGGATGCGCCAAGACGGTAGTCGGAATGTGCAAGGATGCCGGCGTTACCATGACCGGAGCCGGAGCAACCTATCCATACAAGAAGGACCCACAGGATTCCAACATCAGGATTGCACCGACATTCCCGCCCATCGATGAGCTTGCAAAGGCACTCGATGTATTTGTATTGTGCGTTAAATTGGCCAGTGTAAAAGAGTTATTAGAGGAAATGTCATGAATCCCGACAGACCGGAGCGAGTCGATCGCACACTTATTCATAACGGTGCCATAGTAGACATATATCAGGATAAGATGCAGCTTCCCGACGGAAGCTTTGAGAACTTTGATTTTATCAAACATAAAGGGGCTGCCGCGGTAGTTCCCGTGCTTGATGACGGCAGAATCATAATGGTTCGCCAGTACAGGAATGCCATTGATTCATATACACTTGAGATCCCGGCAGGAGGTCTTAACGGTGCAGATGAGCCGACAAAGGTTGCCGCTCACCGTGAGCTTGAAGAGGAGACCGGCTATTATGCCGAGATGGAGGATGTGGAATTCTTTCTGAGCCTTTATACGACAGTGGCCTTTTGCAATGAGAAGATAGATATCTATGTGGCACATAACCTTCGCAAGACCGCACAGCATCTTGATGATGATGAGTTCATTGATGTGGAAGTTTACACGCCGGATGAGCTAAAATCCCTTATCCTTGAGGGAAAGATCGTGGATGCGAAGACGATTGCCGGACTTAGTACTTATTTATTAAAGATGTCCCCCGCCGATTAAAAATTTTATGTAAGGCATTTATTGTAAACTTTTTATTGTAAACTTTTCACAATATCTTGTTAGGTTCAAAATCGCTGTTTACGATATATTGTGTCAAGTACAAAAAAGTGCTACAAATGCGATAAAATCAAGGAATTTTAATGTTGATTTTATAAAAAAATCTGCTTATAATAAAACCCGTAGCGCAAACTCTGGGGAGTTGTTTGTGCCGCAGTAAAGGCAGATTATTTTTATGGAACAAGCTATTCAAGGATTCATAACTTATTTACATAACGTCAAGAAAAAATCCCTGAACACGGAATTATCATATAGGAGAGACTTAAGCAAGATGCAGGACTATTTCAGTACTGTAGGAATTACCGAGCTTAAGGATGTCACCGAGGATGCTCTTGCAAAATATGTTGAGCATTTAAATGAGAGCGGATTTGCCGCTGCAACGGTATCAAGATCCGTAGCAAGCGCAAAGGCGTTCTTCCATTATTGCGCAAACGAAGGTCTTGTGGACAAGGATCCCACCGGAGTGCTTAAGGCGCCCAAGATCGAGAAGAAGATGCCCGAGATACTGACTATGGACGAGGTAACGAGGCTTCTCGAACAGCCGAAGGGTGACAGCCCGAAGGAGATCAGGGACAAGGCGATGCTGGAACTTTTGTATGCTACGGGAATCAGGGTTTCAGAACTTATGAATCTGGAGATTTCCGATGTGAATATGCAGATGTCATACATTACCTGCAAGGATGGCTCCAAAGAGCGTGTTATTCCTTTCGGAAGAGAGGCAAGGCATGCACTTACACGATATCTGGACGAGGGAAGAGCGGCAATGGTTGAGGACCAGTCTTCCAAAATACTGTTTGCGAACTGCTCCGGACAGAAGATGAGCCGCCAGGGATTCTGGAAGCTGATCAAGTACTATGCCAAGAAGGCCAAGATAACCGCGGATATAACACCGCATACGCTGCGCCATTCATTTGCGGCACACCTTGTGGAAAACGGTGCGGATCTTAGGGCGGTTCAGGAAATGCTGGGACATTCGGATATTTCCACGACTCAGATATATGCAACAATGAATCATAACAAGATAAGAGAAGTGTACGCAAAAGCTCATCCGAGAGGATAGTATTTCGGAACACGTCCTGTAAAAACAGCGTGATATTTGAAGCCGCATTCAAGAAGCAGAGCTTCGGCCTTGTCAAAATCACATGCCACATGTCCCGACAGGTGAGCATCGCTTCCTATCGTAACAATTTCGCCGCCAAGTTCTTTGTAACGTTTTACTATATCGCGGCAGGGATTCGGTTCACCAAGATTAGCCTGGTATCCTTTGGAATTAACTTCAAGGGCAATTCCTTTTTCGACAATGATTTTTAATATAGGATCGATGTAATCGGAGTATTTCTTATAGGAATACTCCTTATTTTTGTTCGGACCGTATCTTACCACATAGTCCATGTGACCTATTGCATCAAAATCCGAGAAAGCCTTAAGGCAGGCAAGAGATTCGATAAAGTATTCTCTGTATGCCTCTTCCTCGCTTCTTCCTTCAAAATATTCGGGATAATATGGATCAACGTTCTTGGGATTGTGTACCGAACCGATTATAAAATCAAAAGGATATTGGTTTACATAATCTGCGTACCAGTCGGCAAGCCATGGAAGAAGGCCAAGTTCAACACCCCACAGCAGTGTGATTTTCTCCCTGTATTTATCACGAAGTTCCAGATATCTGTTTCTGTATGCCTCGCAATCAAGGATAAACTGCCCCTCTATCGGATAGTCCTTGTCCATATGCTCGGTAAAGCACATTATATCAAGACCGCGATCAATCCCGGCCTGTATCACATTTTCCATTTCCTCATCACAATCGCTTGAGAAGGATGTATGTAAATGTATGTCTGCTCGTATCATTATTGTTCTCCTGATTTACTCCGCTCAGACGCCGCTCAGGCCCTCGCCGGGTGGCATCTCGCACCTCGTGCAAGATATCTGTCACGATCACAGATCGTGACATATTATAGCATCTTTATCATTTTAATCAAAATTTAATAAAATACCCCTTGACACATAATACTATGCGACATATAGTATTACATGACATAGGGTATTAAAGCCGTTTTCAAATGGCATGACTTTTATAAAGAAGGAGGAGAAAGATCGGATGGAATCACAGTTCAGACGCGGAATACTGGATGCGTGTGTGTTGGCGGTTCTTGAGAGAGGAGAGTCATACGGTTATCAGATGGTCAAGGATATCAACGAATTCATCCCGATAACAGAGTCGACTCTGTACCCGATCCTGAAGAGGCTTGAGGCTTCCGAAATGCTTACGGTTTTTTCGCAGGAGCATAACGGGAGACTTCGCAAGTATTACAGGATCACAGACAAAGGACGCGATCACATAACGCAGTTGCTAAAAGAGTGGGAAGAGATAGTCAGGATTTATCAATATATCATGGAAGCGAGGGAGGCAGACAATGCTTAGAGACGAGTACTTGAGCAATCTTAAAGATAAACTTGCCGCAAACAATATACCGGGAATAGACAGTATGATCGATTTTTACGATGAGGCGATATCCGATCGTATTGAAGACGGGATGAGCGAGGAAGATGCCGTAGCCGCAATGGAAGATGCTGATGAGGTTGTAAAGTCGGCGCTTCTAGACAAGCCGATAGCGGCGCTCATGATGGAAAGTGCCAGAAAGAAGCATCAGGAGGCTAATGAGAAGGGACATGGTGCTTTATTCGTTGTTCTTGCGATAGTAGGTTTCCCCATCTGGTTTCCGCTTCTTGTGGCATTCTTCGCAATACTTTTTTCAATCTATATCGCCATGTGGGCGATCGTTGTATCCATATACGCGGTTGAACTGGCATTTGCGATTACGGCTGTGGCATCGTTCTTTGCCTGCTTCACATTCCTGATGGGACAGATACCCTTTGCAACCGCCATAGCACTTTTGGGATGTGCCTTTATTTTTGCGGGACTTGCGATCCTTTTGTGGAAGCCGGTTGTTATTATTACGAAGTGGATGATAAAGATCATCAAGGAAGTGTTCAGATCCATCAAGAAAATATTTGTTAAATAAGCGGATTCCAAATAACACGAAGAGGAGATAGAAAATCATGAGCAAAATCACTAAGACAGCACTTATTTCAATAGGAGCCGGAATCCTTTTGTGCCTGCTTGCCTACATGCTTGTGGGAGGGGTATGGACAGGATTTAATTCAAAAGGTAACGAATATATCGAAGAGAGTTACGAGAGCGGGACGGATATCAAAGAACTTGTGATAGATGAGAGTTCAAACAGCATAATCATGCAGTCGGAAGATACGGATAAGATCACTATCGAGTATTATGACAATCCGGATTCGTCCATGTACATGATAGAAGAGAAGGACGGAAAGCTTAGGTTTAAGCGTAATGACAGGAAGTTTTTTAAACTGATAAATATTGATTTTACCGAAAGAAATATAGTTGTAACAGTTCCGTCAGATTATAAGGGCGATATGAGTGTTGAACTGACCAGCGGAAGCCTTAAGGCGGATGATATCACGGCGGATGATTTAAAACTCGACTGTACAAGCGGCAGCATCAAACTGAATAACGTTAAGGCCGAAGGGGATATTGATATCGATTGTACATCCGGCTCCATCAAGTTTGAAAACTTGGCATCCGGAGGGGATATAGAGATTGATTGTACCAGCGGCGGCGTTAAGGGAACTATAGACGGAGCAAAGAGTGACTATACTATCAGAAGCGAGACTACAGCCGGTTCAAGTAATCTTTCCAATACGGACGGCGGCAGGAAGAAGCTTGACGTTGAGACTACAGCGGGCTCCATCGATATCGAGTTTACCAAATGATTTTCATTTAATGTGATTTTAATGAACAATTAATTAAAACTGCCTTGTAGCGCAGCTCCTTGAAGCTTAATGTATAACACGTTACAGGGAATGCAGGTTTTAGAGATCAAAGTCTCAATAAAAAGGAAAAGTAAAATGAATTTCATCAAACACAAGAAGATCATAATCGGAACATGCATAGGAGTTGCGGCTGCGGTTGGCGGTCTGTCGGTCACTGCATCGGCCGGGACGGCGATCAGGACGGCACAGGTTGCGAAGGGCCAGCTTGACTGTGAGCTTGAACTTAACGGGAATGTCGAGAGCCTTACGGAAAAATCATACTATTCCGAAGTAGACGGACGCATAGGAAGTGTAAACGTCAAGGAAGGCGATTTTGTAAGGAAGGGAGATATGCTTGTTACCTTTGATAACGAGGACCTTGAAGTTGCCCGTATGCTTGCCGAACTAAATGCCGCAGCCACCCAGGGAGGATATGATGGCTCGAAGCAGTCCGGCGGACGGGTGGCATCACTTCTTGGTGAAGCGAAGAACTCCATCGCAGAACTTGACCAGCAGATAGAGACCACGGAAGCAGTCATCATAATGACCAATCAGGCTCTTGATGACAGACGGTCGGAACTCTCGGCAAGAGGTGCACAGCTGCAGTCGGAGCTTGCCGGATGTTTCGTCGAAGAGGGCGATGATCCGGACGATGTGGCAAGGTCAAGAGCTAATATAGAGAAGGAAATAGCAAAGAATTCCCATGACCAGCAGTATGATCCGGAGATAATAAAAAAGCAGGATGAACTTCAGTTCCTTAATTACCTGATGGCAACCTACAAGGAAAAGAAATCTGTTATGGAAAGCCAGAAGGCGGCAACACAGTTGAATGTACAGACCCAGGGAGACAAGGACAGACTTGAGGCTCAAAAGGCTGCGGATGACCTTGTCAGTGAGAATAAGCTCAAGGACCTTGAGGCTGCATCGGATGGCATAAGAGCCGAATTTGACGGAGTGGTTACAAAGCTTAACGTAACAGAAGGCGGCAGTGTCGCAAAGGGCAGCGAGCTTGTTAAGATGGAGTCGATTGACGATATAGCGGTTGTATGCCACGTAAATAAGTACGACATCATCAATATCGAAGAAGGACAGAAGGCAAGCGCACACATCAAGAACAAGGATTATGACTGTGTAGTATCGAGGATAGAGAAGAAAACAAGCGATGACGGAGCAGCAGGCGGCATCAGAGTGGAGCTTAAGGTATTGTCGCCGGATGATTCAATAATACTCGGTATCGAGGCCAAGACGAAGGTCTGCACGGCAATGCTTGCATACACCCTTACAGTACCGCTGGATGCGCTATACTCCGACGATGAATCCGACTATGTATTTGTTGTAAAGGAAGGAAAAGTCGAGAGGCGTAATGTGGTTATAGGAGCAAGCAACGAAGAAAGTGCGGAAGTAATCGAAGGTCTTGCCGAGGGCGAGATCGTCGGATGGGATGAGACGTCGGAACTGACGGATGGGCAGAAGGTTAAAGTACAGTGAAGAAGAGAATAATACACACACAGGATCTGTGTAAATCCTTTACATCCGGGAATGTGGAGCAGCAGGTATTAAAAAATCTTAACCTTGAGATCTACAAGGGTGATTTTACCGTGATAATGGGCAACTCGGGTTCGGGAAAAAGCACGCTGTTGTATGCCCTCTCCGGCATGGACACACCGAGCATGGGAGCAATCACATACGAGACGGGCGACGAGGAGACTACAAGAATTACGGGATTTAATAATGACCAGCTTGCAAGGTTTCGAAGGGATCATGTGGGGTTTGTATTCCAGCAGAACTATCTGAACGACAGCATGAGTGCCCTTGATAACGTTATGGTCGTAGGACTCTTAAAAAACAGTAACAGAAGAGAGCTTGCCAGGAAGGCAAAGGAGTTGCTGCACCGCGTTGAAATAGAAGAGGAAGACTGCGGCAAGTTTCCGACGCAGATGTCAGGAGGTATGCAGCAGAGAGTTGCGGTTGTAAGAGGCGTTATCAACTCCCCTGAGGTTCTGTTTGCTGATGAGCCGACGGGAGCACTTAATTCGCAAAATACCGAAAATGTACTTAATATACTCTCAGATCTTAACAGGGAAGGGCAGAGTATTGTTATGGTCACACATACAATGGCCGCAGCGGAGAGAGGAAACCGCATAATCTATCTTGCGGACGGAGTTATATCCGATGAGATAGAACTTGGCCCGTATGCCGGCAATTACAAGGATGAGAGCAATCCCGACATACAAAAGGCCAAAGATCGCCACAATGATCTGAAATCATTTCTCCAGGATATGGGGTGGTAGGATGTACCGCTATTTTTTTCTCGCAAAGAACAATATTAGAAAACAAAAGGGAGATATGATAACCTTTTTTATTCTCACCTTATTTGCATCGGCATTGATTTTTATCAGCCTCTCATTCCTTGTGGGAACCGGTAAAGTGGTTGATACGAACATGAAGCAGATAAACGCCGCGGATATACTCGTTCTTATTTCTGCGGATGAGCGAGCCGAAGGAAAGCTGGCCGAGATAATAAAGGGAAATAATGATTTTACAGGATTCGAATCGACAAAGTACCTGGATACATACGCGAAATACAGGCACAAGGGCGAGAAGGTCTGGACAGAGTATTCCTTTAATATTGCATCTTACGAGGATGAACGTAAGATACAGATGATGTCGAGCCCGGCAGCCAAACATCACGGCAATCAGGTTGTAATTCCGGTATCTCTTTCTCCGACATATCATATAGGTGACGTGCTTGAACTAAAGATTGGCGACAATGAATACCGGCTGAAAGTTGCCGGATACAACGAGGACAACATTTACTGCTCACCAATGAATATGGGTACATACCTCATCTTTGTTTCGGAGAAAATGTACAATACACTCGAATTTGAAAATCCCACCAAGGCATTTTCATGTAAGCTTGTCAAGACGAATCTGTCTAAGAGTGCTTCTTCTTTCGGAAAGAGCGGAAATGATTATTGTGATGATCTGTTTAATGAGTTCAATGACTGGTATATTGGATATTGCAGACAGCATCCGGATTACGGACTTACGTCCATGAATTTTTTGCCGGCGGATCTTATGAAGACGGCATCCCTCATCCTTCCGCTGATATTTATAGCGATAGTACTCGTATTTGCGGTCATAATGCTTGTTATAGCGATGGTCATAATACACTTTTCGGTTAAAAACTTCATCATGCTCAACATGAAGAATACAGGCATTATGGAAGCTTCGGGTTATACAGTCCGTGAACTTGTGGCTGTGCTTCTTGTCCAGCTTCTGCTCGTTTCGGGATTGGGATGTATAGCCGGGATCGCAGCAGGCGCGCTCATTCTGGATCCTGCAGGTGCGATAATACTTGCAACGCTGGGCCTTTCATGGAATCAGAGCATTGACATGAAGATGGCGGTTTTCGTGTTTGCGGGGATTTGTGCGGTTGTTTCGGCAGTTACCCTTGTTTTGGGACGTGAATACTCCAAAACTTCGGTGCTGTCGGCACTTCACGGTGGAAACAGCGTGACAAAGAGAAAGAAAAACCTGTTCTCATTTGAACATACTGTGCTTCCGATAAGTGTAACCCTTGCCTGCAAGGATACTTTCGGGAAGTTTTCAAGTAAGATCGGAACTATATTTATTATGGCGATACTATCCATATCCACCATTGTGGGCTTCGGTATGGTTGATTCATACGCAAGAGATGATGCGGGACTTCTCGCACTTGCCGGTATGTTTGACTGCGATGCGGTACTTGACGGGTCTGAGACGATGATGAAGAGTGTTGAAGGAATGAGTACGGTTCAGTCTGTTTACGGGGATATATGGTATGCGTTCAATTATTCAATCGGAAAGAGGGTTGCCAGCATATCCACAAGAGCCTTCACTGACACGTCAAATATCAGGGGCGGAAGTATACTTGAAGGCGGCTGGCCGCAAAAGGAAAATGAGATAATGCTTGCAAGCGCTGCCGCAGATACGCTGAATGCAAAACTCGGTGATCATGTCACCATCAAAAACAGCGGTAAAGAAGAAAGCTACAGGGTATGCGGAATATGCCAGACAATGAACAATATGGGAATGATGGCATATATGACTACATCCGGATACGAACGCGTGTCACCGCCGGCAAGTGAATACAGCATATGGGTAAACCTTAAGAGTGGAAAATCATTTGCCGATTTTAAGGCGGAATTTGAAGATATGTATCCGGACGTGGAAGTGACCGACTACAGAGAGGCGGCAAAGGGAACAACCGGAGTCGTATCTGCGGGGATGAAAGCAGTTGCGGTATTTATCGCATCCCTAACGGTACTGATAGTTGCATTTGTGGAATCTCTCATCGTGCGCGCACAGATCACAAAAGAGTGGAGAAATCTTGGCGTATCAAAGGCTCTCGGGTTTACTTCGTCCGATCTTATCCGCCAGGTTATGATGAGTAATCTTCCGGCCATAGTGATAGGAGTTGTCATAGGCCTTGTTGCCTCTCCCGCTTCAGGGGCAAGTCTCATGAAATCGGCATTTGCCATATTCGGATTCAGAAAGGCTGTATTTACGGTGCTTCCGGCATCCTATGTAATGACCGCAGCCATTATAATCGGAATAGCCATGGCAACTGCCGCATTTCTCGGCCGCCGGATAAAGGCTCTTGAACCGGTGAAGATGATCACTGAGGAATGATAGTAGAAAGTTTTTTTTGATTGTTAACCGCATATCATTGTAATATAATACTCTGTATCAATACAATATGGAGGGAAAATCAATGAACGAGGTTCTTGAGTCTTTTATCAAAACGATTCCGGTTATTAAAGATGCCTTTGGGATGGACATAATGATGAGCATCACGGATGGTAACGAGTTTCTTGCATATTGGCCGGGATACAAAATGGTTGCCGATATCCATGTAGGGGATAAACTGTCTCATGATGACCCCATGTGGACTTCATTTACAACCGGTAATAAACTTGAGCAGGTGTGTCCGGCCGATGTATACGGGTTCGCTTTTAAGGCTATAACCATCGCCATAAAAGATGGCAATGAAATAGTAGGAACCATGGGAATAGCGATCAGTCTTGAGACGGAAACATTCACGAATGAGGCATCCGAGCGCCTTCTCGGATATGTTGAAAAGGTACAGGATGAGATCAACAAGTCAAGAGACTACAGTGAGTCCATACAGAACAACAATGTTGCCATCAATCAGGCTACTGAGAGCATTCTGCAGAATGCTGCAGACGTTAAGGACTTTGCAAATGCCATACAGCAGATATCCAACAAGACAAATATGCTCTCCCTCAATGCATCAATAGAAGCGGCAAGGACAGGCGAGGCAGGAAAAGGCTTTGCTGTTGTGGCTAATGAGATGAATAGACTTGCCAATGATATCAAGGAGTCTTCGGGAAAGATACTTGATATAATAGATCAGTTTATTTCTGACATAAATTCTATGAAGTATAATCTGGAGCATCAGGAGCAGTCCCATAACGGACAGCTCGAAATTACGGAGTCATTATACAAGGACATTGAGAATGTTGAGATGACCGTAAAACAGGTTATAGAGAAGATCAATTCATAGAATGAGCTTTTAATATATCAAAGACCATGACCGGTTTTGTCTGCGACAGATTGGAGCATGGTCTTTTTTAGTGCGATTTTTCGCACCCTTTATAGGCATATCAAAATGATATACCCCCTTGCGAAAAAGCGGTATTTCCTAAATCGCTCCAAATCGTGATAGCATTAACTAAATGGGGTGAGTGTATGGCAATGTCGTATGAATACTACAAAATCTTCTACTATGTCGGAAAGTGCCGCAGCATCAGCGGAGCTGCCAAGGAGCTAAATAACAGTCAGCCCAATATTTCCCGTGCAATGAAAAATCTTGAAAGCGAGTTGGGATGCCGTCTGCTTGAGAGAACGCATACAGGTGTTAATCTTACCGAAGACGGAGAAATACTGTTCAAGCATATAGAATTTGCGGAAAAGCACTTTGAAACTGCAAGGGCTGCCCTTGAGAACAGAAGGCATCCGCAAAAGAGAAAACTGTTTCTGGGATTTTCCATAGGTATTTCCGAAATACTGTTGTTTAATGCTATTTTGCCTTTGGTTGCTAATTTTATGGAAAAGCATAATGACGTCAGCATTCGCATAATAAATGATTCCACCCTTGACCTGATCACCGGCGTAGAGGAAGGGGTGATCGATCTGGCGGTCATAACCGACAGCGGAGCCGGAACAGAACGAGGGAAAGAGTGGATCTCATTTAGGGATATTCTTATCGCAGGAGGAACGTACAAGGATCTTAAAGACAAGAAACTGTCCCTGGCTGATCTGACCAAGTATCCCATTATCTGTCCGCGGCCCGGTACGGAAACCTTCAGATTTTATTATTCATTCTTTAGTTCGGAAGGGTTGCTTTTTGAGCCGGATATAGAAACCGCATCAGCCGATCAGGTGCTCCATTTCGTGGAAAATGGTATGGGTCTGGGATTTGTGGCAGACGGGATAGCTTATAAAGCAATCAGGAACGGAAGCGTGGTTAAGGTGGACATTCAGGAGGAAATACCCAGAAGAAGAGTCAGTATTATGCATAATCATAACAGGAATCTTTCGCAAGAGATAGAAGAACTTGAAAACATGCTGCTTGATGTACCGTCGGATCGTCGGATAAACTGAAAAAGAAAAAGAGAAGGAGTAGGAAAATGAACAGAAAAAAAGGCATTTCAATCTACCTGATGCAGATCTTAATTGCTCTCGTCCCGCTTGCCATCGGTGCGGTTGTACTTACGGTCATGGCTGTTATTCAACTTAATTCGAACATGGAAGAGGGCGCTTATGAACGTCTTGAAGTTGCTGCGATAGGTGCGGCTAACTATTTTGAGTATGATATACAAAACGGGATCATAGCACAGGATGATGACAGCTTTAAGTATGTTGACAGCTTCAAGGAAAATGAAGTAGATATAACGATTTTCCAGAATGATGTCAGATTTATCACTTCCATCAGGAATGCTGACGGAAGCAGAAATATAGGAACTAAGTCAGCACCTGAAATATGGAGCCAGTGTCAGGCGGGTCAGATTGTGGAAAAGGATAACGTCGATATAGGAGGCAATAAGTACTATGTGTTCTATATGCCTATTTATGATCAAAACGGCAAGGTCTGGGGAATGTCATTCGCAGGTGAGCCCATGGCAACAGTCAAGGCAGCCGAGAATAAAGCGATAACAACCAATGTAATCATAGCTTTGATAATTTTAGCGTTATTTACCGTTATTTCTTTCGTGATAGCAAAACTTGTAGCAACCCCGATAAGGACACTGGCGGATGTTTCGGGAGAACTTGCAAAGGGAAAACTTGATGTGGATCTTGATGCAAAGAGTCATGTGAGCGAGATATCATCCCTGATAGATTCCACCGGCAACCTTCAGTCGGCACTTATGAATTCCATAGGACTTGTCAAATCCTCGGCAGGCAGCCTTAGCGGAGCGGTTGTTGAGGTTGATGATAAGACCGGAAATAATGTTGAAAGTGTCAGCCAGATAAATATGGCTATAAATGAAGTTGCCGAGACTTCGCAGTCGGTTGCCCAGTCGGCGCAGGATATGGCCGAGAAGGCAGTTGAACTCGGTAATGATATAGAAAACCTGAATCAAAACATCAGCGTGCTGAAGAAAGCTTCTGATGAGATCATGGTTGCAAACAATGAGGCTTCCGAGTATATGAACACAGTACTTCGTTCGAGCAATGAAAGTGTTACCGCCGTTGAGGAGATCAGCTCCAAGATCAACGCTACAAATGAGGCGGTTAGAAATATTTCCGAGTCGGTTCAGATGATCGATGAGATCGCAAACCAGACACAGCTCCTGTCGCTTAACGCATCAATTGAAGCAGCACGTGCCGGAGAAGCAGGAAGAGGTTTTGCGGTCGTTGCGGACAGTATTAAACAGCTTGCAGAAAGCAGTTCGGAGAATGCGGCAAAGATTGGCGAGATAGTATTGAAGGTTACATCAATTTCAAGCGAGACGGTAAGCGTCGCCGATAAGGTCAGAGAGATAATTGAAACCGAAAGAGGATACATTACCGAAACCCAGGGTAAATTTGATGTTCTGTCCGGCGCGGTTAATGAATCTGTTAACGGAATTGCGGCGATATCCGAAATGGCGGACTCTCTCGACCGCATCAAGAATGAGCTTACAAGCGCTACAACGGATCTGGGAGCCATTTCCGAAGAACTCGGTGCAAGCGCCGAGGAAGTATCCGCAAGCTGCTCGACGGTAACCGGAGCCTGCACGGACACTCAGGCACAGACGGAAGAGATGCGCGCGATCAACGAACATCTGACGGAAGCAGTCTCGTTCTTTACAATTTAAAATTACTGTTGTAATTTCCATGTGATGTGTGTAAAATAGACGTGCTGGTTATTTAGCGCTTATATTTGCGCTTTATCACAATAATAATTATTAAATGTTTAGGAGGATTTAAACATGGCAGTAAAAGTAGCAATCAATGGTTTCGGTCGTATCGGACGTCTTGCATTCAGACAGATGTTCGGAGCTCCCGGATACGAAGTAGTAGCAATCAACGATCTTACAACACCCAAGATGCTGGCTCATCTTCTTAAGTATGACAGCGCACAGGGTAAGTACGCACTTGCTGACAAGGTTTCAGCCGGTGAAGATTCAATTACGGTTGACGGCAAGACTCTTAAGATCTACAAAGAGCCCGATGCAAACAACTGCCCTTGGGGTGAACTTGATGTTGACGTAGTTCTTGAGTGCTCAGGTTTCTATACATCCAAGGAAAAGGCTCAGGCACACATCAATGCCGGCGCTAAGAAGGTTGTTATTTCAGCTCCTGCGGGAAATGATCTTCCTACTATTGTATATAACGTTAACCACAAAACACTTACAAAGGATGACAAGATCATCTCAGCTGCTTCATGTACAACAAACTGCTTAGCTCCCATGGCTAAGGCTCTTAACGATCTTGCAACGATCAAGTCAGGTATCATGAGCACAATCCACGCTTACACAGGTGATCAGATGATCCTTGACGGACCTCAGAGAAAGGGTGATCTCAGAAGAAGCCGTGCAGGCGCTATCAACATCGTTCCCAACTCAACAGGTGCTGCTAAGGCAATCGGTCTTGTTATTCCCGAACTTAACGGTAAGCTCATCGGTTCCGCTCAGCGTGTTCCTACCCCTACAGGTTCAACAACTATCCTTGTTGCTACAGTAGAGAAGAGCGTTACCAAGGAAGAGATCAACGCTGCAATGAAGGCTGCTTCATCAGAGTCATTCGGTTACAACGAGGACGAGATCGTATCTTCTGATATCATCGGAAGCACATACGGTTCAATCTTCGATGCAACACAGACAATGGTTGGTGAAGACAATCTTGTTCAGGTTGTTTCATGGTACGATAACGAGAACAGCTACACATCACAGATGGTTCGTACAATCAAGTACTTTGCTGAACTCGGCTAAGTTTTGCTAAAATCATAACCCCGGTCTTTGCGGCCGGGGTTTGTTTTCTTAAAGTGATAAAAGGAGGATATGATATGGCACTTAACAAGAAGAGCGTTGACGATCTCAACGCAAAGGGAAGAAGAGTACTCGTAAGATGCGATTTTAACGTTCCTTTGAAGGAAGGCAAGATCACAGACGATACTCGTATCAGAGCAGCGCTTCCCACGATCCAGAAGCTTATAAATGACGGAGCAAAGGTTATACTGTGCTCACACCTTGGCAAGGTTAAGGAAGGCCCTAATGAGAAGGAATCCCTTGCTCCTGTAGCAAAGGCACTTTCCGAAAAGCTCGGCAAGGAAGTAGTATTTGTTTCAGACTATAACGTAACGGGAGCTGCTGCTACAGAGGCAGTTGCAAACATGAAGGAAGGGGATGTTGTTCTTCTTCAGAATACCCGTTTCCGCGGCAAGGAAGAGACCAAGCCCACCGAGGCAGGCGAGAACTTTGCAAAAGAACTTGCAGACCTTGCTGACGATTATGTATGTGATGCATTCGGATCGGCTCACAGAGCACACGCATCCGTTGCTGTTGTTACCAAGTATATTACCGAAAAGGGCGGCACAAACGCAGTAGGATACCTTATGCAGAAGGAAATCGATTTCCTCGGCAACGCTGTTGAGAATCCCGTTCGTCCTTTCGTTGCGATCCTCGGCGGTGCCAAGGTTGCCGATAAGCTTAACGTTATCGACAATCTTCTTGAGAAGGCTGATACCCTTATCATCGGCGGCGGTATGGCATTCACATTCCTTAAGGCTAAGGGCTATGAGATCGGTAAGTCACTCGTTGATAACGAGAAGATCGATTACTGCAAAGAGATGATGGCTAAGGCTGACAAGCTTGGCAAGAAGCTTCTTCTTCCGGTAGATACGGGTATTGCAAAATCATTCCCTGATCCTATTGACGGACCTGTTGATGTATCTTACGTTGATTCAGACAAGATTCCTGCTGATATGGAAGGTCTTGATATCGGACCTAAGACTCAGGAACTGTTTGCAAATGCAGCCAAGGAAGCCAAGACTGTTGTATGGAACGGACCTATGGGCGTATTTGAGAACCCCACACTTGCAAAGGGTACTATCGCTGTTGCCAAGGCTCTTGCAGAGACAGATGCTACAACGATCATCGGTGGCGGTGATTCCGCAGCAGCATGTAACCAGCTGGGCTTCGCTGACAAGATGAGCCACATCTCAACCGGTGGCGGCGCTTCCCTTGAATTCCTCGAGGGCAAGGAGCTTCCCGGTGTATACGCTGCGGATGACAAGTAAAATATATCGAGAATCAAACTATATAGAGGGAGACCAAGATTAATTCTCGGTCGGGCATTCCGCAGGCTCGTTACTTAGCGAGGTTATGCCGAGCTTAGTAACGTGAGCACCGAGGACATGAGCGAGAGCGTCCCGAACGAGGATTCAATCGTTGGTCGACCGATTAAGAGTACTAGGAGGAACAAAATGGCAAGAAGACGTATTATTGCCGGCAACTGGAAGATGAACAAAACTCCCAGCGAGGCAAAAGAATTATGTGCAACACTTAAAGATCTCGTTAAGAATGATAATGTAGATGTAGTGTACTGCGTACCTGCAATCGATATCGTACCTGTTGTTGAGGCAGTTAAGGGTACAAATGTTAAGGTTGGTGCGGAAAACTTCTACATCGAGGACAAGGGTGCCTTTACAGGTGAGATTTCAGCTCCCATGCTCAAGGATGCAGGTGTTGAGTATATCATCATCGGACATTCCGAAAGACGTGATATCTTCGGCGAGAACGATATCCTTATCAATGCTAAGGTTAAGAAAGCGTTCGAGGCAGGGCTCAAGCCCATCCTTTGCTGTGGCGAGTCTCTGGCTCTTCGTAAGGCGGGCACATATAAGGAGTGGATCGCACGTCAGATCAAGTGGGATCTTGACGGCGTAACCGCTGATCAGGTGAAGAACCTTGTTATCGCCTACGAGCCTATCTGGGCTATCGGTACAGGTGAGACAGCAACAGCTGACCAGGCTGAAGAAGTATGTAAGATGATCCGTGAGATCATCGCCGGAATGTATGATGCTGCAACAGCAGAAGCTGTCCGCATTCAGTACGGCGGATCCATGAACGCATCAAATGCCGCAGAACTTCTCGGCAAGGACAATATTGACGGCGGTCTTATCGGTGGCGCCAGCCTTAAGCCTGATTTCGGCCAGATCGTTAATGCATAATTCTCTTAACAGAGAAATATAGCAAACCCTCCGCTAACGTGATAAAATGTTGGCGGAGGTTTTATTATGTCCAAGGTCAGAATAGTAATAATATCCGTAGCAAGTGTTGTTATGGTTATAGCTGCTATAATGCTGCTTAAGTCCACACTGGAATATAAGAGAGCGGAAGCGGAGTACTCAAATCTTGCGCAATATGCGAAAGTCGGTACCGGAGCGGTATCCGAAGAGAGTGCGCAAACCGAAGCGGCTGCCACAGACAGCAGTGAAGAGGAAGATGGGAATACTCTGAAACGCAACTACAACAGAAGCGATTTTCCTGATATGGAGATCGATTTCGACAGCCTTGAGAAGATAAACGGAAGCTTCGTATGCTGGCTGTATGCTCCGGGAGCTGAGGTCAATCACCCGGTTGTTCAAGGGCAGGATAACGAGTTCTACCTGCACCATACGTTTGAGATGCAGAAGAACAGTGCCGGATGCGTGTTTATGGACAGCGAAGTTGACCCTGCACTTACAAGCTGGAATACGTTCTTCTACGGACATAACATGAAGAACGGCACCATGTTCGGACACCTCAAGAATTACATTAATGACAAGGCAACATACGACGAGTATCCATACATTTATGTGTTCCGGCCGGAAGGGATTTACCGCTATGAGGTATTTTCGTTCTATCTTGATACACCGGATTCCAAAATGTACTATAATTGCCAGAACTTCAAGGAATACAGGGCATACCTTCATGAGGCTGACGCCAAGTCCGTAAGAGAGTGCTCGGCCAAGTCGGACCGGGACAAGAATATAGTCACGCTTGTTACTTGTTCGGGAGCCGGAGCAAGCAAGCAGCGATTTTTCGTTCACGGCGTATTCAAGGATGTGTACCTGTTTGAAGAGTGAGCCGTTTTGTAAAAATCATACGTCTTTATTTGTGGTATGAAGAAAGTACAATTTTCAAATTTTAAACATAAGGTTATCTTTTTCAGAGTATTTACTATACTCTGTTTTGGCATGCTTATTTTAAATGCGGTTGTATCCGTGACTCTTGGCGGAAAGATGCTGAGTGTGGGAGAGGCGCAGATTCCCGGAAGCAGTCTGAACGGCTGCGTACAGGCTGTCATGGCCTTGGTTGGTATCATACTGGTGCTGACAGACCACAAAAAGGGACTCATAGTTTCGTGTATCGCTCTAGGGTTGTCGATCACCGGCGTTTTAAGGACGATCATCGTGTCGCATAACCTGTCTATAGCACCGGGCGCATTCAATGCAGTCATATTTATTATCGCGATAGCCCTTATATCGGGGCAGATCAAGTACAGCAACAAGATGGCAGAGACGGACAGTGCCACGGGCCTTTTGAACAGATACGCCTTTGACCGCGATATGCGCAAAGTTCTATGGCAGGGCGGAAAGGGGTGTGTTGCCTTTATCCGTATCGAAGGATTTTCGCCTGTAAATGCCAATCTCGGACGCCGATATGTGGATGAACTCAAGAACGTTGTTGCTGATAGAATATCAAGCGTTATTGATAGCAAGTGTACGGCATACAAGATAGAAAGCGCAGAATATGCCGTGATCTTCCCCAAGGCAGACGATGTGGAGACTGTCATTGACAGGACTCTTCACAGTATCGAACAGGCTATAACCCTTAATAAGGACGGGGTGGATTCAAACTGCTATCTGACGGCGTATGCGGGCATAGCGGATTACGGTGAGTCTGCAAAAGATGCCGATACAGTCATGAAGCACGCCGATATAGCCATGAACTATGCTGTTAAATCAGGAACCGTGAAATATTGCAGATTTAACGACGAACTCAAAGAGGGAATGGAGCGGCAGACTGTTGTTGAGAACATGGTCAAGGACAGCCTGCAGAACGGATGGTTCTATCTGGTATATCAGCCGCAGTACACGGCGGAAGACAAGAGATTGCGCGGATTTGAGACTCTCATCAGGATGAATGTACCCAACGGGGAGAAAATCGCCCCGTCCGAGTTCATCTCCATCGCTGAAATGTCCGATCTCGTTCTAGATATTGATACATTCGTACTTGACAGAGCTATGCGTGAATTCAGGGAAGTGTGCTACTCATCGGGAAATACCATTACACTAGCTGTCAATATATCGGCGAAGGATATAGCAAGATCCGGTTTTGCCGAGAAACTTCTTGGTATTATTGAAGAGACCCAGTTTCCGCCGGAATGTCTTGAAGTTGAGATTACCGAGTATTCATTCGCTGAAGAGGGCAATCGAACGATCGAGAACATCAAGATACTGCGTGATAACCAGATAATGATAGCCCTTGATGATTTTGGAACCGGATATACGTCTCTCGGGCAGCTGATGAATCTTCCGATCAATCTTGTGAAGATAGACAAATCGCTTATAGACAACATTCTCCGCAACGATGTCAATACGGACTTCGTCAAGTCCATTATCTACATGGGTCATCTGATGGATGCGGAGGTTATTGCCGAAGGAGTCGAGCATGACAATCAGGTTGAATGCCTGAAGACGCTTGATTGTGACTTTATTCAAGGCTACATCTGGGGTCGCCCGATGGAATATGACGAAGCCAGAGAGCTTGCCTTCGGCGCCTACGACCAGTCTCGGTAAAAAGTTATATCGTCCTATGTGGCGTGTTTATAGGGTTACTGTTGAAGTTGCACAATTTTATTTGCGCAACTTTGTTTATTTTTCAGGGGTAATTTTTTGCGTAAAAAACAGACAAAAATGAACCTTTTTTTCAGGAAGAAGAGTCATTATTAATATAAAGGGGAAAGGGGATACTATGCGTGTATGCCCGTACCCGAAAGTATATATTAACCGAAAACCCAACAGGAAAGGGAACAAGGAGAGAATTATGAGGACAAAGAGAAATTGGCTTAGAACCACGATCGCGATGTTAACCCTCGTCGCAACAGTGCTTGAGACAGGCTTTTCATCTGTTCAGACATTTGCTGCTGAGATCACGACCGAGGACGGTATCGTTGTTAATAACGATGCGGTCGAAGAGGTACCTGAAGAGAACCTCGATATAACCGTCGAGCCGGATAACGGCGATGATGCGGACTTCGAGGTGCTCGAAGCATCGGAAGATGACGCTTTCGAGGAGACAGTAGAGAAAACTTCCGAGGAGCTCCCGGAAGAGGTTGAAACTTTCGAAGAAGCCGAAGAGCTTCGTGAAGGGACGCTTGATGTTTCCGATAGCGGAATCACTGGTTCCGGGTACGATGATATCTCCGTATATGTCAATACAGACGAACTTGACAACAGGGACAAGTTCCGCATTGAGTTTACAGGTCCTGCAAGTGCATCATACAACCCGGTTCTCAATGAAGACCTTGATAAGACCAACGACGGAAGATACGATTTCGACAGCCTTGAAGGCGGCGACTTCACTATTCGTGCCAATTCCTCAGACGATGTAATCCTTTCCTATTCATATAACGAAGACGGCTATCCCCTCATCACGGTTAAGAGCGAGGAAGCTGAGAAGATACTTACAACCAAAATCCTTACTGCGGAAGACGATTCAAGAATCTCTGCCGTAAGCGGTGAAGGTTATGACAGCGTAACAGTTGAATTTGCAACAGAAAAGCTTCCGGATAAAGCAAGGTTCAAACTTGTTGTTGAAAGTGTTGCCGATGCTACAGTCGATGGTAATGACGCCAAGGCAGGCATTACCGGACTGTCAAAGGATACAGGATCTCTTGTTATCGATAATCTCGATGGCGAGAGTTTTGTTGCTTACGTTTTATCTGACAGCGAGACAAAGCTTGAGACGGTTGCGGAAGTTGTAAGCACAGAAGACGGCAGAGCTTCAATCGAGATAAACGATGTAGCAACGAAGCGCGTATATGAATATGAAGACGCCAAGATTTATGTAAGAGCAACATTGGAAAAGGCTGATGCCGTTCCCGATGATGCTTATTTTGGTGTAACTCCGCTTACGGAAGAGGAAGCAGAGAAGTATATTGCGGCATTAAATGCAAAGCTTGAGGAAGGTCAGGCTGAGATTACCGCGAACGACATTCTCCTTTATGATATATCTTTCTACACGGATGAATCCAAGTCGGAAGAGATAGAACCCGAGGAAGGTTCCGTCTCCGTTTCGATAGAGTTCAAGCAAAGTCAGGTAAGCGAAGAACTCGGAGTAGAGCACGAAGATGAGATCAATATTACACACTTTGAAGAAAACGGCAGTGATGTTGAGCCTGTAGCTGTTGAAATGAAGCCTAATAATGACACTGATTCGGTGGAATTTTCCGTCGACAGTTTCAGTGTATATGGCATTTGGGCCAATTCTATGGCAAGCGTTAAGCCGGGAAATGCCGTATCATACGCTGACGTTCTTGGCGAAGCGGTTAACTACGGTGTCGTAGCCAACGAGATGCATCTTGATGGGCATATGGAGACCAACTTCGCCGTAGGCACCATGCACGGAAGCGCTCAGATCCAGTCATGCAAGAATAATGGCGGTGGAGCAGGACGAGTATATATCGGAGCTTATGACGATACTTCCAAAACCTTCCTTATGGACAAGAATGGAAATGCCGGCATGCTCCAAATAATTACTACCGAGGACGTGCTTAACAAGATGGATCCGGCAATGAAGAATCGTACCGGAGTTACCATCGATACTCATTCTATGACAGAAGCCCAGATTAAATCCAAGGTTAAAGGGATGGTTGATACTGTCAGGGATATTTCCGATTCCCTGATGCAGGAGGAGAACTGTTACCAGTATAAGAGTCTCTGGAAAAATCAGTGGGACAAAACCGTAGATCTTACAAGTAAGGGTGCGGGTACTTATTATATTTCATTTGATGCATCGGAAAATGACGACAACAAGTTCCCCGGAAGCAATTATGAGATAAGAATAAACAGCAATCAGAATGTTGTCCTTAATATTCCCGATACGAATGTTTCATTTGGTCAGTATAGATTGTATATTGACGGCAAACAGTATACGCCTCAGGGTAATTCCGATGAGGAAATCTTGTTTGAAAAGCTTATATTCAACTGCCCCAACGCAACTACCGCTCAGACTAACGGTCCTGTTACCGGTACATTCCTGCTACCGAGAGCTAAGTTTTCAAACAACAGCGTTGCAGCGGGATTCCTTGTTGCCAATAATATCCTAAAGATAGGCGGACAGGAGTGGCACTGCATATCAAAGAATATCGAGATAGTTGATGATGACGAGACAACTCTTGCTATCGAGATTACAAAACTCCTCAAGGATGGAGATGGCAATATTGTAGACGGAGGTTTATGGCCTGAAGAGGGATTTACCTTCAATATAAGCAAGTATCCCTGCAATGATCCGGGAGATAAAAATGATGCCAATGTAGAGCATGACATAAAATATATCCCCGACCTTAAAAACGGAAGCAACAGTGTAACTATCTATAGGAACACACCGGGACAGAAGGCTTCTTTCGGAACCCTTTCATTCAAGGGTCAGGAAGTATTCAATAATTCAAGGGCTCATGTGAGTGGTTCATATTCGAACACAAAATATCTGTGCTTTATGTATAAGGTAACTGAGGTACAGGGCAATGCGACAGGTATTACATATGATACAGAGCCTTTCTATATCAAGATATTTGTTAATTCTCAGAAGGTAACGGATGGCAGCGTAACCAAGTATTATGTATGGACGGAGACTAAGGTTAACAGAACGGTCAAAGAGTATAATTGTTGGCCGGGAATGCCTGAATTTGTGAATAAATACATACCTGTCGAGACTCCGGTTGCTTTTGAAGGAAGCAAGAGTGTCAACGGTTCATTTGATACTAAGGATGTACCTGATGGAAAGTTTAGGTTTACACTTCAGCCATTCAACAAAACAACTAACAGCTGGGATCCCGTTATTGAAACTGTATCGAACGATGGCACCAGGATAGCTTTCTCGGAGGTTCTTCTAAGACCCGAGGATAGTGATTATGAGGTTGGAAACACTCAATACTTCTATTACAAGATAAAGGAAGTTGATGATTGTTCGCCGTATACAGCTGACAAAAAGGTTTATATTGCTGTAGCCAAGGTCGAAAAGGGAAAGACTTCAGCTAGTGTCAACTATTATGAGGTTGATAATGATTCAGCTGCAAATGCCGGACATCCATACAATGATAAAATAATTACAGGAAAACAGGCATTACCTTCATTCTCTTTCAATAATACTTACGAAGCTGAAGGTAAAACAACGATCTACGGCCTCAAGACCCTTGAAAACCGTGACCTTAAGGCTGGCGAGTTTACATTTACCATTTCAAGCACCGATGATCCGAAGTTTGAGACAAGAGTAGCAAATAAGTCTGTTACAAATGATGCAGATGGTAACTTCAACTTCGGTGAGATGAAGTATACGCTTGAAGATGCAGGCAAGACTTATACTTATACAGTTGCCGAGACAAAGGGAGCTGACAGTACAATAACATATGCTGTAAATATATATACAGTTGAGGTTACTGTTACCGATAACGGTAATGGCACGCTTAGTGTGTCCAATAATAAGGGCGCTCAGAATAATCCTCTTAAATTTGTCAATGTATACAGTGCCAAGGGCGAAGTTGTGTTCCAGGCAACCAAACAGTATGCGAGCGGATCAAATCTTGATAAGAACAAAGAATTCTCGTTTATTCTTTCAGGCGATAAGATTCAGCCTCAAAAGAAGACTGTCAAGGGCGAAGGTACTGTAACGTTTGATACGATAGACTATGCGGATATCAATGCAAAGGGAACGTACAACTATACGATCAATGAGGTGATACCTGACGGAGCGGTAGCTCTCGCCGGTGACACTTCCAAGAAGGTTCTTGACGGTATTATTTACGATGCAAGAACATATAACATTAAGGTTGTTGTATCCGATGACGGCTCGGGAGTACTTAAGAAGACTATTACAGCCGACTATGATAACAGCAATCCTACCAAGGCCGTTGAATCAGTAAATCCCACGTTTATTAATGATTACAGGGTTGATTCTACAGATACTGATATAAACGGAACAAAGGTTCTTCACGGCAAGGATCTTGAAGAGGGTGAGTTCACATTCAATCTTGCAGCTTATGATGCCGGAACCCAGGCAGCAGTAGAGGCAGGATCGGTTGTGATGCCCGCAGTCACTTCTGTTAAAAACAGCAAGGGTGGTGCTTTCTCATTCGATAAGATCACATTTAGTAAGGCAGGAATATATAAATTCCTTGTAAGCGAAGAGAAGGGTGATAACGAAAAGATTGATTATTCCCTTGATAAGTATGTTGTAACGATTACGGTTTCGGATAACGGAAGCGGTAAACTGTTTGTTGCTTCAAAGGTTGTTTCCAAGGAAGGTGCAGCAGATCCTGTATCGGAGATCATCTTTAACAATACATATAACGGAGAAGGCGCTGTTACATTCTATGCCCACAAAGAACTCACAGGCAGAAAGATAGAAGCCGGTCAGTTTACGTTTGTTGTTAAGAATTCGGATGGCGATACAATTGATACCAAGACAAATGATGCTTCAGGTAATGTAGTATTTGAGCCTGTTAAATATGACAACAAGGTTGTGGGACTTAAGACACCCGGAGAGAAAAAAGTATATACATATACGATCAGTGAAGCAATCCCGGACAAGGGAGTTCCTAAAGGATATAAGTATGATACTCATTCCGAAACAGTGAATGTTACTGTTACCCTTCAGGCTGACGGAACTCTTGAGGCAGTTGCGGATAATGCCACATATGAGAAGAAGGCGGCATTTAATAATGAATATCATGCAACAGGCAAGTATGCTCCGGAAGGAAACAAGACCCTTACGGGTAGAAAGTTTACAACGGAAGATAACGGTAAGTTCACGGCAGTTCTTTATGATGAGGCAGGTGATAGACTCCAAACTGCAGACATCAAAAAGACCACCGGATTATTTAATAGTTATGATGCCGAGTTTAAATTCAATGATATTGAATTTAACGAGACTCAGATCGGAACTCATAAGTATACGATCAAAGAGGAAGGTTTCGTTGAAGGAGTTAAGAATGATAAGACTGTATATGAGCTGACGCTTTCAGTAACAGATAACGGAGACGGTACATTAAATGTTGCTCCGGAATACTCGAACGGTGCAGCAGTATTTGTCAATGACTTTACCGCAGACGGGGAAGAGGTATTACATGCGAAGAAGATCCTTACAGGCGGAACTCTTGAAAAAGATCAGTTTACGTTTGAGCTTAAGGATGCATCAGGTACTGTAATAGATACCAAGAAAAATGATGCGGCCGGAACCGTAACATTCAAGAAGCTTGAGTACAGCCAGGCTGATATTGATAAAGAGTTTACATACACTATCAGCGAAAAGAATGAAGGAAAGACCGGATTCACATATGACGGCACTGAATACAAGGCTGTAGTCAGGGTTTCACTCAAGGCTGACGGTACACTCGATGTTTCCAAGAAGTATTATGATGCTAAAGGAACAGAAGTAGAAGAAGCAGCTGTTACTTTTGAGAATAAATATGCTGCAAAGGGTACGGTTGAGCTTAAGGCCAACAAGAAGCTCATCGGAAGAGATGCTGGTGCAGGACAGTTTACATTCTCGCTTTATGATGAAAACGGAGATCTTGTAGGCAAGGCAAGCAACGCTGCAGCAGCAGCTGGAAGTGCGGGAGAGGCAGTTTTCCAGACGATTACATACGAGGAATCGGAGCTTAATGCTACGGCAAGCCATCAGATTGAAGATGGCAAATATGCAAAGTATTACACGATCAAAGAGGATATTCCGGAAGGTGCAACGCGTCTGGCTGACGGAAGATACTTCTTTAACGGATATACCTATGATACAAGCGTATACAACGTAGTTGTAACACTTGAGGATAAGGGTAACGGAAACATCGAAACCAACTGGTATGCTTATAAGAGCGGAACTCAGCCGGAGAAGCCTACCATATGGCAGAATATTGTTTCATTCTTTACCGGAAAGGGAGCAAATCAGGAAGTAGCATTTACTAATGAATATGCTGCAGAAGGTGCTCTTGATCTTAGTGCGAAGAAGGTGCTTCGCGGCAAAGAACTCAAGGCCGGTGATTTTGAGTTCATACTCAGCGGTAGGGATGAAGCAGGCAATGAGTTTGTTGCCACTAAGAGTAATGATAAGGACGGATCGGTTGTATTTGACAGGATCAGATACACCAAGACCGGTGAGTACACGTATACTATCAAGGAATCTGTACCGACAGGAGCAACAGAAGAGAATGGTGTATATGTCCTTAACGGTGTTAAGTATGATGCGACCCAATATACTGTAAATGTAGTAGTAAGCGATCCAGGTACAGGAAAGCTTAAGGTTGATGCTACCGTAAACGGTGGAGGAGCAACAACATCAGCAGAAGTTACTGAAGGTGACAAGACCATCAGTCTCTGCGCTCCTGCAGCGGTAACGTTTAACAATAACTATGATGCTAAGCCCATAACTATTAATCCGGGCGGAACTAAGACTCTTACTGGACGTAAGCTTGAGGACGGAGAGTTTAGTTTCAACATGAAGTCTGCTGCCGGAAACGCCAAGGCCTATGATGAGACGGTACAGAATATTGGCGGAACATTTACATTCCCTGCCATCGAGTATACGTTTGCAGACATGGCAATCGCAGACGGCAAGTATGCGGATGAGAAGACATTTGAATATGTTGTAACAGAGGTTATACCTGCTGATGATGACAAACTTGAAGGTGTTGAATATGACGCTTCCGAGTATAAGGTTGTTGTAACTGTTACAAATTCCAACGGAACACTCAGTGCCAAGATAACGAGCAACGAGCTTGAGGTTGCTGCCAATAAGATTGCTTCGTTTACAAACAACTACAATGCAAATGACAGCACAACTTTTAATGTCAAGAAGGTTGTTAATGGTACAAGCGCTACTAACAAGAAGTTTAAATTCACACTGACAGGTGACGGAATTTCGACACCGCTTGAGGCAACTGCTGCAAACGGTGAGACTGCAAGTTTTGCACCTATTAGCTATACGCTGACTGATATTAAGAATCCTGACGGAACATACAGTAAGACATACAACTATACTGTCAGTGAGGTTAATACAAATGAAAAAGGATACACATATTCAACGGAAGTATACAATGCGGTTGTAACCGTAACATCCGATGGAGTATCCGGAAAGCTGAATATTGACAAGGAACTTACTAAGGATGGCAAGCCTTATACAGAGCCTGTCATGGTATTTACAAACACTTATGAAGCAAAAGGTAAGGTTGTTATTGACGGAACTAAGGATCTTGTAGGCCGTGAGCTTGAAGACGGTGCGTTTACATTCATCCTGTCACAGAAGGAAGAGAGTGGAGAATATACACAGATTGCCGATACAGTCAATACAAATGGCAAGTTCTCCTTTGAGCAGAATTATACTCAGGATGATATAGGCAAGACATATTACTACAAGGTTAATGAGCTTGTTCCTGACAATTCGGAAGAGACCGGAATCGACTACGACAGATCCGTATATGACATAACGGTGACTGTAGCTGATAACGGTGACGGAACTCTCAATGTTTCAAAAGATATCAAGAAGGGTGAAGGCGCAGCAGAAGTCTGTGCATTCACAAACAAGGATGTTAAGCCTGATACAGTAGTGTTTGAAGCCAAGAAGACACTTACAGGAAAAGCTCTTGGTAATGATATGTTTACATTTACTCTCACAGGTGACGGACAGAACCAGACTGTCAAGAACAAGGGAGAGGATGTTACCTTTGAGCCGATCCAGTATTCTCTCAAGGATGCAGGCAAGACATTCAATTATACGATCCGTGAGGTCGTAGGAGATACTAAGGTTGACGGAATTAAGTATGATGAGTCGGTATACAATGCACAGGTCAAGGTTACACTTGTTGACGGAAAGCTTGTTATAGACAAGACCGTTACCAAGGATGGCAAAGTGGTTACCGATATCGGATTTACAAACAGTTATGAGTCGAAGACATCTGTAGAATTTGGCGGCTCCAAGATTCTGTCAGGATTTGTTGACGGAGCAACACCTCTCGGAACATATTCGTTTGAACTTAAAGATGCGGACGGAAATGTTCTTCAGACCAAAGAGGTTACACCCAAGAAGGCCGGAGACAGCACGGAAATCAAGTTTGATCCGATAGAGTATGATCAGGATGATTACCTTGATTCTGCGGCTACAGATCATAAGTTTACTTATACCGTTAAGGAAGTAATTCCTACAGTTAAGGCTGCTAATGTTACATATGACGAGAAAGAGTACAACATTACTGTTGAACTCGCATATGACTTAAATGGTCTGCTTACAGCAACTAAGTCGACAAGACAAGGCGTTGATCCTGCAACGGGACTTGTATTTACTAACAAGTACGAGGCAGAAGGCGATATAACACTTGACGGTATCAAGACAATTACAGGTAAGGACCTTGAGGACGGAGCATATACCTTCACACTTACCGGAGAAGATCAGAATCAGACGAAGGTGAATGTGGGTAATAGCTTTACATTTGATCCTATACACTTCGATGCAACGGGTATCGGCGAGCATGTATATACTATTGCTGAGTCCGCCGAAACAAAGGATGGCTCAAAATATGATGCTGCCAGGTATACGGTTAAGGTAACTGTTGCCGAAGGCAAGGACGGAAAACTTGATGTTACAAAGTGCGTATTTAAGACTGATGCCGAAGGCAAGGAGACGGAAATTGGCGAAACCGAGCCTATTACATTCAACAATACCTTTACTGCAAAGGGTAGTATTGATATCGACGGCACCAAGATCATGAAGAACAAGCCTCTTAAGGCCGGTGACTTCACATTCATCCTCAAGGATGAAAATGGAGATGTGCTTCAGACCACGTCACATGAGGCATCTTCGCTTGATAGGAAAGATCTTACTGCAAGAGCATCGTTCGCATTTGATACGATCGAGTATACGCAGGAAGACCTGAAGGCGGCTGACGGAAGTTATCTGTCTGAAGTCAAGAAGTACTATACAGTTGAGGAGGTAGCTTCTAACAAGGCTGGTGTAACATATTCGACAGCTGTATATGTAATAGAAGTTACGATTAAATCAGATAAGACAGAAAACCTTGTTGTTACGAAGAAGGTTCGCAACAAGAACGAGATCACCGAAGAGGTAGGCGGCATTAGAGGATTCTTTGCTAAACTTGCAGGAAATACCGATGAGAAGGATGTTGAGATAGTATTCGAGAATGAGTATGATGCCGTATGCGTTATTGATCCGCCTATTCTCACAAAGCAGGTTCTCGGAAGAGATATTGAGCGCGGCAAGTACTGGTTCAAGGTAGACTCTCCTGATGGTCTAGTCAGCATGGGAGAGTTCGAGAAGGGCTATCACAGGCATGTAGCAAACGGATACGGAGTAAGCGGAGCACTGATGCACGATCCCGGTGAGATAGCGGTAGACGATCTTAAGTACCACTATACTGATCTGCTGGCATTTGATGATGCTGTGATAGATCTTGAAACCGGAAGGGTTGAGAAGACTTTCGTATATACTGCCACAGAGGATGATGGATCCGTAGTTGCCGGTGTTACAAATTCACCCGCAGTATTTACACTTACATTTACGGTTTATGATATAGGTGATGGCGAACTCCACAGGATACCTGAAAGAATAGAGGATCTCAAGTGGGTTCAGCAGACTCCTAATGCACTGACAGATGATGAGTATAATGATGTGTTCCTGAACATCTTCAACCAGGAAGGCTCAATAGATCTTGTCGGAGTCAAGAAGCTTGACGGACGTAAGCTTACACAGAATGATAAGTTTGAATTTGTCCTGACAGATGATGCTACAGGAAAAACAGTAACTGTTAACAACACAAATGACAAGTTTGGTGTACCGAGTGTCGTTGCATTCAATGCTTCCGAGATCGACTTCCTTAACTACAGATGGGGAGTGTTCGCGGATGAGAAGAATGAGCTTAGGAAATATGACGACAGAGGAGATCATACCTATACAGTCGAAGAGACATTCTATGGTATAAACGGTATAGTAAGCGACACTTCGAAGTTTAAGATTACCGTTAATGTTACTGAGGCTGTTGATGCTAACGGAGAGCCGCTTCTGGATGCTACAGGTAAGCATGGCAGACTGAATGTGGCAGTTACTAAGGTTGAGAAGATTATTTCAGAGAATAATAAGGAAAGCTTCGACCATGCCGACGGTAACTTCTTCGAATTCAAGAATGAGTTCAAGGCAACAGGCAAGACTGAACTTGATGGTATCAAGTACCTGAAGGATCAGGCAGGAAATGCACTTGCTTCGCCAGACTCAATGCTTGATCAGTATGAGTTTGCACTTTACAGCTATGAGGATGCAGCAAGAACAATAGGTAAGACTCTTGTAAGTGTGGCCAAGACCTCGGCGAACGGAAGCTTCAAGCTTGATATTCCGGAGTACACTCAGGAAGTATTAAAGGACGAGAAGGGTGAATATGCCGATGAGAAAACACTCTATTACAGACTGGTAGAGGTTAAGCCTTCAAGCGGTGTATGGACCGAGAATAACACGATTTTTGAAAGCGATGGAGTTGTTTACGACAACACAGAATATGACGTTGACGTAAATGTTAAGTTTAACGGAACCGAGAAGCTGGATGTATCGAAGACGATAAGAAAGGCTGATACGGGCGAGGCAATAACATCCATCAGTTACACTAACATAGTGAAGGAATACACCACAGTAGAAGGTAACAAATATTGGGTAGACAATATCAAGGATCCTTCACAGAGACCTGACGTTACGGTTAACCTGTACAGGAGGACTGCAAGCGGTGTGGAGACCAAGATTAACAGCTACACGATAGTTGCTCCTGATACGACCTACAGGTTCGCTACGGATGACAAGGGTAATAAGCTTCCGACCTACGACTCCGCAGGAAGACCGATCAGTTACGTTGTAGAGGAACTGCCTATCACAGGTTATCTGTCAGAGAAGGTTAATTACGACTTCTACAATACGGCAGGCGATATCCTCATCAGAAAGATTGATGCCGATACAAGAGCACCTCTCTCGGGCGCAGTACTTGCGATCTTTGACGGATCAACGGAAATCGAGAGATGGACAAGCGGAACAAGTGCTCATGTAATTGAATCCGCACTTACAGCCGGTAAGACCTATACGCTTAAAGAAATCACAGCACCTGAGGGTTACGGTGTAGCGGAAGATATGACTTTCACTGTTCCTGCGGACGGCAGCAGCATAACAGTAACGATGTCGGATCCTCCGATAATCGGATCTGTAAGGCTTACAAAGCGGGATGCGTCTACAAGAGAAACATTGGCCGGTGCTGAGTTCGCACTTTACAACGATGCAGGAACAAGGATATACGCAACCGGATCGGCCGGAAGTTACCGTGCTACAACATCGACAAGTAACGGAGTATTCGTAACGGATTCGGCAGGAACTCTTACGATTTCCGACCTTCCTTATGGAACATACTACTTCATAGAGACAAAAGCACCCGAAGGTTATGCTCTTTCAAGTGAACGTCTCGGATTTACAATACTTCGAAGCGGAGAACTTGTTGAGGTAACATACCTTAATACAAAGGCAACAGGTTCTGTAAGACTCCGCAAGGTAGGCTCTGACGGAACAAGGTCACTGGCGGGTGCAGTATTTGAACTTTACGCAGCAACACCGAGATCAATAGGTCAGGCAGCAAGTTCGACGATCTTCTCGGATGCATACTTCAGATACGGTACATACCGTACGAATTCAGCCGGTGAGCTCTATGTGGGCGATCTTCCATGGGATGACTACTACTTCATAGAGGTAGAGGCTCCTGACGGATATGAGACGGCAACAGATGTGAACGGTGATGATCTTGTATACACCTTTACCATTAACGCAGCATCTGCTGACAGAACCATAGACCTTGGCGGAATCGTTAATACACCGGAGAGACCTCCCATTACGCCTCCTCCCGGACCTACACCTACGCCTACACCGGGTGTGCTCGGAGCAAGAGTTAAGAGAGGCGGAGTTGTAAACGGAGTACTCGGTGTTCGTGCTAAGCCTTCAAGCGGCGTTCTCGGCGTAAGAGTCGGACCTGTTACGGGCGATGCAAGCAACATCATCCTGTGGCTCCTTCTCCTTACCGCATGCGTAGCTACGATAGTGGCAACGATCGTTACGGGCAGGAAGAAAAAGACCGCAACAAAGTGATTAAAAGACAGACTTCTTAATTGAAGTATTGAAGGGTCGGCACATGCCGGCCCTTCTGTGTCTTTTAAGTTTAAAACAATGAAGAATGGAGATACACTAATAAAAACACTTGCTTTTGTGCGTACTCTATGGTAGATTATGTAGGTGCGCAGGTTTGAATGCGTCGTTTTACGGAGGTGTAATATGGGAGCATTAAGAATTGTTCTTACGATAATATTTATATTGGTGAGTGTTGTGCTTGCAACCATTGTTCTTATGCAGGAAGGTAAAAGCGCCGGACTCGGAGTTATCAGCGGAGCTGCTGATACATACTGGGGCAAGAACAAAGGTCGTTCATTAGAGGGAAAGCTTGAGAAGATCACGAAGATCCTTGCAGTGGCATTTATGCTTATGGCAATCATCCTGAACATGAACATTTTCTGATTGCAGCTTGAATCGATATGTTATGTACGGCACTCGCATTTGTGAGTGCCTTTATTTTTACACCGGATATATATGATTGTGAGACGATAGTGTCTGAATGATATTTCTGTGACCATTAAATTGTCGAGTATAGATATGCAAGAAATAGTACAGCGTAAAAACAGAATACTGGCGTTATTTCACGATCCGGCGTATGTACCGATGCGTGAGAAGGATCTAGCGGTGCTTATGGAGGTATCTTCCGAAGAAAGGCCTCTGTTTAAGCGATGCCTGGAGGAACTTCTCGCCGATGGTGCAATAGTCGTGAGTAAACGCGGTAAGTACCAGCTGCCGGAGATAAGGACTCTTACGGGTGTATTTTCGGCGAGCGGGCACGGATACGGATTCGTGCATGTGGATGGCATGGACGAGGACTTCTATATCAGCGAGAAGCATACCGGAACTGCACTCCACGGGGACACTGTGCTTATCGATCCTTATGAGATAACGTACAGAAGGCGCAGGGGTGGCGGCAAGAGCCGCGAAGCGGTTGTTGTTGGCATAGTGGAGCGTGCCACGGATATTGTTGTGGGAACCTATGATGCGGCCAAAAATCATTACGGATTCGTTATTCCCGATTCTTCAAGGTTTGACCGGGATGTATTCATACCGGTTGAAGATTCCATGGGTGCTGCAGACGGCCACAAGGTAGTAGTTAAGATAGATGATTACGGTGACGACAGAAGAAGCCCACAAGGTAAAATCATTGAGATTCTGGGTCATGCAGGGGACCCCGGAATCGATGTTTTGGCTATACTTAAAGCATACGGGATGGAAACCGGTTTTCCCGAAAAGGTCGCCAAGCAGGCAGAAAAGATTCCAAGAGAGCTTACCGAGGCTGACCGAGGCGGACGAGAGGACCTCCGTGACCTTGATATGGTTACCATAGACGGTGCAGATACAAAGGATATAGATGATGCCGTCAGCCTTACAATGAATGGTGATTTTTACGAGTTGGGAGTCCATATCGCGGATGTTACCCATTATGTTAAAGAGGGATCGGCCATCGACAAGGAAGCTCTTGAGCGGGGAACAAGCTGTTATCCGGCAGACAGGGTAATACCAATGCTACCCCAGGCTCTTTGTAACGGGATATGTTCGCTTAATGAGGATGTTGACAGACTGGCTCTGTCATGCTTTATGACGATATCAAAAAAGGGCGAGATAATCGACCACAGGTTTGCACAGACTCTGATCCATTCAAACCATAAGATGACGTATTCCGATGTAAATAAGATAATTACCGATCATGACGAGTCGCTTATCCGGAAGTATTCGGATGTATCGGATATGCTGGTTAAGATGCATGAGCTGGCGGTGCTGCTCCGTAGCAGGAGAAGAAGACGCGGATCGATTGATTTTGACCTTCCGGAGACGGAGATCGAGCTTGACGATAACGGGCATCCAATTTCAATACATCCTCATGAGAGAAACAATGCAACCAGGCTTATTGAGGACTTTATGCTTGCTGCAAATGAGACCGTGGCGGAGCATTTCTTCTGGGCCGATATTCCGTTTGTATATAGGATTCATGAGAAACCTGATATCGATAAGGTAAGGAAGCTTGCGACTTTTATCAGGAATTTCGGGTACGGTATCAAGGTTAAGGATGATGAGATTCATCCGAAGGAGCTTCAAAAGCTGCTTGCCGGGATTGAGGATACGCCGGAGGAATCCCTCATATCAAGGCTGACGCTCAGAGCAATGCAGCGTGCCAAGTATTCGGTGGTGTGTGAGGGACATTTCGGCCTGGCGCTTAAATACTACTGTCACTTCACGTCACCTATAAGGCGCTATCCGGATCTTCAGATACACCGCATTATCAAGGAGTATTTGCGAGGAAGCCTTACCGATAAGAGGATAGAACATTACAAAAAGATACTTGGGGATGTGTGTTCCCGCTCAAGCGCAATGGAGCGGCGTGCTGACGAGGCTGAGAGGGAAGTAGATAAACTTAAAAAGGCCGAGTATATGAAGGATCATATAGGAGAGGTTTTTGACGGTGTTATCAGCGGTGTCACGAATTGGGGTCTGTACGTCGAACTGCCTAATACCGTTGAAGGACTGGTCCATATATCGAAGATAGAGGGAGACTATTTCTCCTACAACGATGATACATACGAACTTGTGGGAAAATCCACGGGCAGACGTTACTGTCTGGGCTCACGTATAAGGGTCATATGCAACATGGTCGACATTGAAACCAGAGCAGTTGATTTTGTCATTGCGGATGACGACGACCACCACCTGTAGAACTCCGGTTGACAGGTGACAAAAGGGACGGTTCTTTTTGACACAAAATTAAACCAACAGTTTATGTCCGGTATATTGTTTCGTGGTATAATATAATAAAGAGAAGTCAACAACTGTTATGAGTAAGGAAAATCACGGCGTCAAACTGATCGCCAACAACAAAAAAGCATACCATGATTTCTTCATCGAGGAGAAATATGAGGCCGGGATCGAGCTTTCCGGAACGGAGATAAAATCACTCCGTCAGGGGAAGTGTTCGATCAAGGAGTCATACGTCGGGATTGAGAATAATGAGACTTTCATATACGGGATGCATATTCCGCCGTATGAAAAGGGTAACATATTCAACAAGGATCCGCTGCGCACGAGAAAACTTCTGCTGCATAAAGCGGAAACCCGTAAACTTCTCGGGAAACTGACAGAGAAGGGCTACACGATCGTACCTTTGCAGGTGTATCTGAAAGGTAGCCTTTGCAAAGTAGAGATAGGCCTTGCAAAAGGTAAGAAGCTTTACGATAAGAGAGAAGCGATTGCTGCAAGAGACCAGAAGAGGGAGGCGGAGAGAGATTATAAGGTAAGTTTGAGATGAGTCGCCAAAGAGGAGTGTCGCGCCTCCAACTAACAAACATGGGCCTGTACCGGTTTCGACGGGGGTCTAGAACTTAGGATAGCCATCCGCGGCCTCATACCGCGTTACCAAATGAGAAATTAAATTTAAACGCAGACAATAAGTTAGCGTTCGCAGCCTAAGCGCTGCGTGTCGCCCGCAGTTAGCCTACTGATTGCGGATACGGCATCAAACAGGTAGGGAACCTCGCATGCAAAGCTTTGAGCGTGTGAGAGATTTATGAAGCTACCGGAGCTGCCGGCTTGTCGGCTGCCTTGCGGCCCCGGGAATCAATTGCAACTGACTGTGATGGGAGAAGTCTTAACGGAAGGGCTTTCGGACAGGGGTTCAACTCCCCTCAGGTCCACTCTACAGCCAACCGTCGAACCCCGTGTCTAAGTTGAAAATAGGGGTTCGGCATAACGTTGCCTGTATCAGCATAACGTTCGATGCCTTTGACTTTGTAAAACAAGAGGCTCCTGCAACGTATGGACAGATACAGGCATGGGTTAAAAATCACTACGGTGTCCATGTAAGCAATCTAAGCATTTCACAGACAAAAGAACGCCACGGGCTCGCGAAGACCGAATATAAGGGTAATAAGGGCTCGGAAGGACATTATATTCCAAAACTGAAGCCTGAGAGAGAAAAAATGATCCTGGAAGCGTTTCGGCATTTCGGTATGATACAGTGAATGCAGCGCACCAGGAAGTTCATTTAGAGATTTTTTGTGATATGTTAAAAATATGCCCTCATACAGATTAAACATCCGTGCGGGGGGCATTTTGACGTTATGACGGGGGTGTATCCGGTTTGTCTTTCGTGCGACGTTTGACCGGGATGACGAGATACCCGTCTTTGTCAATTTTTGCGTCAGGATTTCGTTCCGACAGTGCTTTGAACAGATTGTTCTTAAAATCCTGTTCTATTTTGAATTTTTCCACTTCAGAATCACTGAGTGGTCTGCCCAATTTTTCAGATGCTTTGATCATTTCTCGGAGGTTGTATTTTTGACCTTCATTGGGTACAGTGAGTCTGGAATCTTCGGAATATTTTGATATGTCATTTTTTATATTGATCATTTTTCATTCTCTTTTTTTGTCGTTACTCCATATATATATGCTTTATATCTGCCTTGTACTATAGTAAACTTGAGAGTGTTAAAAGAAACTAAATGACGGTTCCGGAAAACATACGAAAAATAACAAGAAAAAAGATGAGAAAACGCCTTTATGAAATAATTGAAGTATCGCAGGATGGCGATAAGGTTAGTGCGATTTATGATATTGCCATGATGATAGCAATCATCATCAGCGTTGTTCCGCTTGCGTTCAAGAATCCGTACCCGATTTTCACATACATTGACATCGTTACGGTAATCTTATTTATTGCTGATTATCTGTTTCGTCTGGTAACGGCAGATTATAAGCTGGGGAAGGGCGCGAATTCCTTTGTGTTGTATCCGTTTACGCCGATGGCCATTATAGATCTTTTGTCCATTTTGCCGGGGATAAGCATTCTCAGTAGTGGATTTAAACTGCTCAGGCTCTTTAGGATATTCCGTACATTTCGTGTATTTCGAGTATTCAAGGCTTTTAGGTATTCCAAGAGTATCATGATCATTGTGAATGTGATCAAGAATTCGAAGGAAGCCTTACTTGCGGTTTGTACATTTGCGATCGGCTATATTCTGGTATCAGCTCTCGTGATTTTTAATGTGGAAGCCGAGTCATTTGATACGTTTTTTGATGCCATTTATTGGGCTACCGTATCTCTTACTACAGTGGGATATGGAGATATTTATCCTGTGACCACAGTTGGCAGAATTATTACCATGATCTCGTCGCTGTTTGGCATTGCTGTTGTTGCATTGCCGGCCGGTATTATTACTGCTGGTTATATGAACGAGATTTCTAAACCGACAGACGATCAAGTGGATTCCGAGATAGTGTCAAGTGACCTATGAAAAAACAGAGTCAAAGAAAAAGGCTCTGACGAACCTTGAAAACTGTAGATAGATTTGCTTTTCCAATGGATAATC
>CADALB010000010.1:0-89243 GCA_902788755.1 uncultured Lachnospiraceae bacterium
CAATCCATTACCTATCCTGTATTGTAGCTTAGATAACAAGAAGGGGTAGAGTACAACTGGGTGTTGTCTCATCCCCTTCTAAGATAGTAGCAAGTTAATGTTTCCATCATTATATATTATTGGGTGCCATTTATCAAGAGTGGCCATCACGATTTCAGCTTTTCCAAGCTGCTTTCCAACAAAATCTGTATGTTGGCTGATAAGAACAGTAAGACTGCTCCCACTCCTGCCATTCCTGCAAATATCCCCACTTGAAGCCATTGATGTTTTATGATTGCTAATATGGCAAGGATTGCCAGGAGTAGGAACCCTACTCCTGCAACCCAGCATTCAGCCTTGATGAGCAGATTGATCAGCCGGCTCAATATGCTCAGAACTATTATAATTGGAAATACAACTATCTTTTTTACTATATTCATCGGCTTGCCTCTTGCTCTTCCTTCCACTTCTCCAAAAGCTCTATGATGATCCGTTCCCTTTCCGGATTTGTCATATACTTCGGGAAATACTGATTCAGCTTTCTCTGCGTAAGAACTATCTTTCCCGGCGGATCCGGAACATTCTTCTGCCCCTTAAGATACTCGTACAGATTTTCCTTAGTGATATCCTTTTGGGGAACACCGCTGCGTAATCCCGAAAGCTCACTCCACTTGGGAATTCTCTCTTCCATACAATACTCATGTATCCACCCCTGGATCTTGCGGGTAAAGAATGACATCTCAACAGCCACGGCAATGGGAATTCTCTTCTTATCAACCAGATCGAGCAGTTCCGGAACCAGTTCCGCAATCCGCAGATACCGCTTGATCGTCCCCCGGCTTTCACCTACCTGCATACCAAGGATATCTGTGGTCTCCAACCTCCGCCCAACTTGTGCGGAAGAATGTAGATCCGTTCGATAACCCTGTCTCTTCATTGCTTCGTATCGCATTTTATATGATAGCGCCTTCTCACTTGGCAGTATCTCTTCCCTCTGCAGATTTGAATCTACCATGTATATTATGGCATCATCATCGCTCATTTCTTTCACTATGGCAGGTATCATGTCAAGCCCCGCTTTCTTTGCCGCATACAGCCTTCTGTGGCCGGATATCATCTGATACAGATCATCTTTATCTTTCCTCACTATAACAGGTGTCAATACACCGCAAACCTTGATGCTGTCTATCAACTCCTCCATCTTCTCGTCATCCAGCACCTTGAACGGATGATTCTCAAAAGGATAGATATCCCTTACGCTGATCTCCGTGGTACCGGACGAATCCGGTACACACAGGAGCTCATCTATACTTGTCATCTTTATCTTCTGTCCGGGTCTTTTATCAGCCATTGCTCACTGCCTCCTTTCCTATAACCGCATTTACAAGTTCCAGATATGCTGATGCCGCTTTTCCCTTGGGATCATACTGATACAGACTCAATCCCTCGGCCGAGGTTTCAGCTGCCCGGACTGACATCGGGATCAGCGTATCAAACACCCTAACTGCCGAGGAATATGTCTCATGCACTTGGCGGACGATATCCTTTGCATAATTGGTCCTTGAATCCACCATCGTGAGCAGGATTCCCTCTATCTTCAACTTAGGATTCAGTTGCCGTTTCACACGTCCTATCGTTTTGATCAGCTGTTCCAGTCCTCTCACAGGCAGATATCCTGCAGACACCGGTATCAGAACAGAATCCGCACACACAAGAGCATTTATCGTAAGGATCCCCAGGCTCGGCATACAGTCGCAGATGATATAGTCATAGTGTTCACGCATCATATCCACGTACTGTCTGAGGACAGTCTCCCTGCTGATAACTCCGTTCATCGAGATTTCAAGCCCTGAGAGTTCTATATTCCCGGGGAGAAGATCCACGCCCTCTTCATGGTGAAGGATCCCCTCTGACGGGCTCACAGGCTCATCATTGATGACTTTCATCATGATCGTTGCCAGCGAAACATCCATTTTATCGGGATATTCATAGCCCAGGCTGATAGTCAGTGAACCCTGCGGATCCGCGTCTATGAGCAGAACCTTCTTTCCTTCACGGGCAAGTCCTATCCCCATGTTTACTGAGGTGACCGTTTTGGCCACCCCGCCTTTCTGGTTTGAAATACTTATCACTTTACACATCAGTCATCATCCTCCACTTCAAAAGCTTCAATAAATTTGTCCAGTTTCTGGGTATCAATGAGCGTAACGCCACCAACCCTGTAACATGCCTTAGCATCCTTTGCCAGTCTCTGGAACGTATGAATGCCGACCGAGTAGAGCAGTGCTCCCTCATCGTAACGGACCCACCTCTTTGATCCGTTCTCCACAAGATGCTTGATCTTCTCGATATCTTTATTTCTTTTCTTCATTTCTCTCACGCTTTCCTTTCTGCCGGTCTCTTCCGGCAACACAAGACAGTTCTCATCAAGATACCTGTCTATCGCCAATGTGTCCGCAACGGCCAGTCTGTGCAGTTCCACAGTTGCTCCTGCATCCTTGGCCAGATGAACAAATGTCCAGTATGGCAGATCATAATAATCCGCCCCTGTGTAATACAGCACATAATTATGCCTGTATCCGCGCTTTTCAATGTGATCGGCAATATGATCCGGTCCTTTCAACTTCCTGATCATGCGCTACCTCCATATCTGAGTCGTTAACAGTTTCCCAAAAGCAGATAAAACAAAAGACACCTACGTCGCATTGGCGAAACGTAAGTGTCTTTTACAAGTACTCTCTGTTCCTCTTAAACAGTTCTGTACCTAAAAATGTTCAGTTGATTCGTTCCCGTTTTTGACTTTTTTCGTCTTGTTTTACCCCTTTGACTCACTTTGACGCAATCCATAGAGCGGGGTATTTTTTTCGGGAACTGTCCATACGGGTCCGTCTGAGTCCATTGAAGTCCATGTTGGTTGCCGTAAACTTGAGTTACAGGATGGACTGATTTGTACCTCTATGGACGAGGGTGGATTTCTATAAGTCCATCTGTCAGTTTTGGCTTTTTAGCGTCGGGAACAACAGCACATCCCTTATCGCCGGACTATCCGTCAGCAGCATCGTCAGTCTGTCAATGCCGTATCCGATTCCGCCTGTAGGCGGCATACCGATCTCAAGAGCATTCAGGAAGTCTTCGTCTGTGTGGTTTGCTTCCTCATCGCCCGCTGCCGCTGCAGCATCCTGAGCCTTGAATCTCTCTCTCTGGTCGATGGGGTCGTTCAGCTCCGAATATGCGTTGCACATCTCCCATGTATTGATGAACAGCTCGAATCTCTCAACAAGGTCCGGTCTGTCGGGTTTTCTCTTTGTAAGAGGTGATATCTCAACCGGATGATCCATAACGAATGTGGGCTGGATCAGGTTCTCCTCAACATATTCCTCGAAGAAGAGGTTGATTATATCCCCCTTTGTATGATAGGGCTCGTAGTGGATATCCCTCTCATCGGCAAGCTTCTTGGCTGCCTCTGTATCGGCTACCTCATCAAAGTCGATATTGGCATACTTCTTGATCGCATCTATCATGGTGATGCGCTCAAAAGGCTTACCGAAGTCAAGCTCGATCTCGCCGTATTTAAACTTCGTTGTACCCAGCACTTCCTGTGCCACATAGCGGAACATATTTTCCGTAAGGTCCATCATTCCGTTATAGTCCGTGTATGCCTGATAGAGCTCCATAAGAGTAAACTCCGGGTTATGTCTCGTATCGAGTCCCTCGTTTCTGAACACTCTTCCGATCTCATATACACGCTCAAGTCCGCCGACTATAAGTCTCTTTAAGTAAAGCTCCAATGATATACGAAGGTTCAAGTCTTCATCAAGTGCGTTAAAGTGCGTCTGGAAAGGACGCGCCGCTGCTCCGCCGGCATTTGCCACCAGCATCGGAGTCTCTACCTCCATGAATCCTTCACCATCCAGATACTTACGTATCGTGGAAATGATTTTCGATCTCTTGATAAACGTATCCTTTGATACGTCGTTCATAATGAGGTCCACGTATCTCTGGCGGTAACGCATGTCAGTGTTTGTAAGGCCGTGGAACTTCTCGGGAAGGGGAACCAGGTTCTTCGACAGCAGTATAACGCTTGAGGCATGGATAGATACCTCACCCATCTGCGTTCTGAACATATATCCCTTAACACCGACTATGTCTCCGGGCTCGAACTTTTTAAAGTCCGCATAAGCTTCCTCTCCCAGTGAATCCCTTGATACATACACCTGGGAGTTGCCCTTAAGGTCCTTGACATTTATAAACGAAGCCTTGCCCATTACACGCTTTAGCATGATACGTCCGGCAATGCTCACGTTTATAGGGGACGCATCCATTATCTCGCGTCTCTTCTCGTAGTCTTCCTTGGCAAGAGCCTTCTTCTCTTCTTCCGGCAGGCTCTCGTCTATAACGACGGGCTTGTGGTCTGCCAGAAGCTTTCCCTCAAGCTCTTCATAAGCTGCCTTTGCGTCGGCAGTATGATCCGTCTGGTCATATTTTGTTATAACAAAAGGATCCTTGCCCGCCGCCTGAAGGTTTGCAAGCTTTTCTCTCTTATTCTTTAATATCTGGTTAAGGTCGGGTTCGGCCTTGTTCTGGTTCTCGTTGCCCATTACTTTGCTGCTTTCTTTTTGGTGGTCTTCTTATCATCCTTTGCCGCAGGCTTCTCGGCTGCCTTCTTGGCACTCTTGGCACCCTTTGCAGAAGCGGGTTTTTCAACCTTTACGATTTTATACTTAAGCACACCTGCAGGTGTCTCAACTTCAACCGTAGCACCTTTCTTGGCTCCCACAAGGGCACGTCCTACCGGCGACTCGTTTGAGATCTTGCCGTTAAGGCTGTCTACTTCCGTAGAGCCTACGATTTTGTACACGACTTCCTCGTTGTATTCAACATCAAGAAGTGTAACCGTGCTTCCGAGTCCCACCGCATCCTTTGCTATATCTTCTTCAAGATAAACTTCCGCATTCTTGAGGATAGCTTCGATCTCTTCTATTCTAAGCTCGTTATCTCTCTGCTCTTCTTTTGCGGCATCGTATTCCGCATTCTCGGACAGATCCCCCTGTTCGCGTGCTTCCTTGATCTTCTGTGCTATCTGAGCTCTTATGACCTCTTTTCTCTCGTCACGCTCCGCTTCAAGTTCAAGAAGCTTTTCATGAGACATCAGGTTCTTTTTTTCTTCCATTGTAAAACCCATCCCTTCATAATTTGTTTGAGGTGGTATAATACCCCCTACTCAAAACAATAAACGAATTATAGCGCAAGCATTTCCCGCCGTCAATAAACTTTCTCATGAGAGAAAATCATCCATCAGGCGCTTTAGATCCTCAAGAGATTCCGCCTCGTTAAGCTTCCCCCTAAACTGGGATGAACCCTTGTAGCCTTTTGTGTACCAGGCTGCGTGTTTTCGCATCTCACGGGATCCTATGTACTCGCCCTTACAGTCTATCAGCATGGCGGCATGGCGGAGGATCATCCTCGCCACCTCTTCACGTGTGGGTTTATTCCACTCCCGGCCCTCGCTCTTTGCCACAAGCTCAGCAAATATCCATGGATTCCCCTGAGCCGCTCTTCCTATCATAACGCCGTCGCACCCGGTCTCATCAAGCATACGGCACGCGCTCTCATATGAGTCCACATCTCCGTTTCCGATTACCGGGATTGTTACCGCCTCTTTAACCTGCCTGATGATATCCCAGTCTGCCTTCCCGGAGTAGTACTGCATTCTCGTGCGTGCATGTACGGCTATGGCGGCGGCACCGTTTTCCTCGGCAACCTTTGCCATTTCAACGGCATTTACATGATCGTCGTCGAAGCCCTTTCTTATCTTTACCGTCACGGGCTTACTCACCGCGGAAGATACCGAGCGTATGATTTTCCCCGCAAGGGCAGGGTTCTTCATAAGGGCGGAGCCTTCGCCGTTGTTTACTACCTTCGGCACGGGACAGCCCATGTTGATGTCAAGTATGGAAAAAGGGCGGTCTTCAATCTTCCTCGCCATAGCTCCCATTATGTCGGGGTCGGACCCGAAGAGCTGGAGTGATACCATGCCTTCATCCGGGTCTATGGCCATCATCTCATCCGTGGCTTTGTTACGATAGTATATGGCCTTGGCGCTTATCATCTCCATGCATGTAAGGCCTGCTCCCGCCTCATGGCACAACAAGCGAAATGGCAGGTCGCTTACCCCTGCCATCGGTGCCAAGATCCATTTATTCGGAAGTGTAACATTACCTATTTTTAGCATATATGAGTCTCAATCCCTCAAGTGTCAGATCCGGATCGTACTCGTCGATCATGTCGGTCTCATTGGAGATGAGCCTGCCCAGGCCTCCGGTTGCAACCACCTTCAGCTTATCGTAGCCGGTCTCCTTCTTCACCTGTTTGATTATGTATTCGGTCTGTCCGATCTGGCCATACATAAGTCCTGCCTGCATAGACCATATCGTATCGTTTGCAAGTATCGATTTGGGCATTACGATCTCAATCTCGGGAAGCTTTGCGGTTCCCATCCATAATGCCTCGGCGCTGATCCTGACTCCCGGTGCCGTGATTCCCACCGTAAATCTCCCGTCCTCGGTAACAAGGTCATAGGTTGTTGCTGTACCAAAATCAAGCACCAGTATGGGACCTCCGAACTTCTCGTATGCCGCAACCGCATCGACTATTCGATCAGGGCCTATCTCCTTCGGGTTGGGGGTGTCTATCTTGATGCCGGTCTTTACTCCCGGGCCTACTACAAGCGGATCGATATTAAAGTATTTCTTGACGCTTGCGATGAGTGAATGCATTATGTTGGGAACTACGGAAGCTATGGCAACGCCGTCTATATCTTTCGTATCCACGCCCTGCCTTGTGGCAAGATCGCATATGGCAACCCCGAACTCATCCGATGTCCTGGGGGTCTTGCTCATGATCCTGAAGGTATGGGCAAGCTTGTCACCATCATATATTCCGCATGTTATATTTGTATTTCCTACATCAAGTACAAGTAACATCATTCTCCTCCGTTTTGCTTATCAATAAATGTTTTGTAGAACATTTCGAGACTCTCAAAGAGCTCGCTTTTTCTCTTTTGAACTTCCTTTACCAGAAGCCCCGCTCCTATCTCATCATATAATATGTCGTCCTCGTTAGCGTCGGTAATGAGCATCACCGACCCGTCCTCGTCAAACCCGATCATGAAGGCTCCGCCCACTTCTTCCGTAAAAAGTACGCATATTATATGGAGTTCCTCCTGTATCGATTCGGGGATCTTCGCAAATTTCTCGTTAAAATAGTATTTCTGCTCGTAAGAGTTCGCCCCGCACAGTATCACCTTCGAAGTATCCATCTAGATCCCTCCGATAAGGGCATAGATGCATATGCCTGTAATTGTGGCAAATCCCACTCCGAGTATGGCAAACACCCATCCGTTCTTCGAGCCCCGCTTGAAGCACTTGTAGCTGTTAAACCCCAGAAGTGCCGTTGCACACGCAAACATTATCATATACAGAAGCGTTGTTGCTCCGGTAGAGAGCGATATTGCCCCGCATATTATGATCGTTATGGAAAGTACCATATCCGCAAGGCTTACATAGAAGAATTCCTTCTTGGACAGTGCCTTGAGGTAATCGATTATCTCAGTGTTCATTCATATCACCCCAGTGTTGCCGCCATAACGGCCTTTATGGTATGCATACGATTTTCTGCCTCATCGAATACGACATTTGCATATTTCTGGAATACCTCGTCGGTAACTTCCATATCGGCAATGCCGAATCTCTCCCCCATTTCCCGTCCGATGGCTGTGTTGCGGTCATGGAACGCAGGCAGGCAGTGCAGGAAGATGGCATCGGGCTTGGCATGCTTCATAAGATCCATCGTAACCTTGTAAGGTGTCAGGTCGCGGATTCTCTCCTCCCATACCTCATCGGGCTCACCCATGGAAACCCACACATCCGTGTACACTATATCCGCATCCTTTACGGCTTTGTATGCGTCTTCTTCAAAAGCTACAGAACCGCCGGAGATCTTCGCGAACTCTTCGCACTCTTTAACAAGCTTTGCGTTCGGGAAATACTTCCTGCTCGTTCCTGCGACGAAGTGCATTCCCATCTTGGCACAGGCGATCATAAGGGAATTGCCCATGTTGTATCTTGCGTCCCCCATATATACCAGCTTTCTGCCCTCTATCGTGCCGAGGTGTTCCCTTATTGTCAGCAGGTCGGCGAGCATCTGTGTCGGATGGTACTCGTTTGTCAGGCCGTTCCACACCGGAACATCCGCATACTTGGCGAGCTCCTCGACTATGGACTGCTCAAAGCCCCTGTACTCTATGCCGTCATACATACGGCTGAGCACGCAGGCAGTATCGGCAATACTTTCCTTCTTGCCGATCTGTGAGGCCCTGGGATCCAGAAACGTGGCGCCCATTCCCATATCATGAGCCGCAACCTCGAATGAACATCTCGTTCTCGTACTGGTCTTCTCGAATATAAGGGCAACATTTTTACCCGGATACTGTCTGTCGAATATTCCTTTTTTCTTCTTCTCCTTGAGCTCCGCGGCAAGGTCGAGAAACTCCTCGATCTCTTCCTTCGTAAAATCCTTGAGCGTCAAAAAATCTCGTCCCTTTAAACTCATCTTATCTGCCTCTCTTCTTCCTTGATAATGATTTATGCTATCTCTTGCGGTCAACGTATGCCACGTTTCCCCGCATTGCCACAACCGTTACTACTTCACCTTCATATATGATTCCGTTGGGCCGGTTGCTCCTTGCGGACCAGTTTTTGTTACCGATCCTGACAACTCCCGACTCGTTTGTGTTATCTATCCTGACCGTAACTATCGCATCTCTGCCTTCAAGCTCCATAAGCTGCTTCTCCCGCCGTGCCCTCATAATATATTTCATTCCTACAGGCCTGACAACTATGAACAAAAAAACCGCGACGGCTACAGCTGCTGCTATCTGAAGAAACGGGTTAAACCCGAGTATATTAAGGACAAGCCCCACAAGAGCGCCTCCCGCTCCGCAGGCGCCAATAAGCTCGATCCTGACAAACTCGATCACGAGACATATGATCAGTATGATAAGCCATACCATCGGTGTCATATGAAGCATCTCCTTCGCTTTATCGCCACTCTACACTCTGATCCAGCCCGGCATAGTGCGGACTTCCGTTTCCTCATCCGCCATATACTTTGCGGGATAGACTGTTATATGCCCGGGATTATCGTTAAGGATTGCCGCAAGCTGGCTGAAGGTTGAATTTGCGATGATGTTCGCCTTGCATTTGCTCATAAGCTGCATATCCCTGAAGCTGTCGTTCCCTTTGTTGATGTTTACTATCGTCTTGTTATCAAGCCACGCAAATTCCCGCTTTACATACTCCTCATCTTCCGAGAATATGTAGAATACGGGATTTTCCATCTTCTCACGGATGATCCTGACAGCTTCTTCGTAGTAATCTCTCTCAAGGCACAAAAATCGTCCCGCATATGTCTGCGACAGATAATCTCCCCGCCGTACATGGATGGAAACAGAATTCTCCTTCTCCATCTTATCAGCCAGCGACTTATTTTCTCCCATAAGGGGCGGAAATACAAGCTCCTGCTTAAGCTTGTCCACCCTGTCCCTGTAATAATCTTCTTCGATAAAAAATCCGAAGATATAGTAGTTCTTCCCGGGATCGAGGCTGCAAAGCTCTTCGTATGATATTTTTTCGGAAAGTGCGTCGAAGGTTCTGCCGCTCTTCTCAATCTTTCCCGCCTCGCGAAGCTTCCGGTTCACAGGGCCTAACAGGAACTTGATACCTCTTGCAAGCGGCCCCTTTATTGGCGTCGGGATCTGTCCCGATACCGAATATATCTCTTTTGTTGTTGCCTCATCAAGCCTGAATTTTGAACCGGGGACATTTTCGAATATCCTTCGAAGTTCAAATCCGTGGTGCTCGTCATCGGTATAAAACCAGGTGACATCGGCCCGAACCTGCGCCCTGGGATACCGCTCCCTTAAGAAACTGTACAGATTATACTGGAACATCTGGTTCCCAAGCCCTGATGTAAATCTTACGATTATCAATTGATCGCACCCCTGCAGTCCTTTATGATATCACATATCCTGTCCACATCTTCCTCGGTTAAATGGGCACTCATAGGAAGCGTCAGCACCCTTTCGGCTATCTGCTTCGCCACCGGTGTGAGACTGCTGTCAAACCTTCCTCTGTAGCAGTCCATGTCGCTTGTCAGCGGATAGAAATATTTTCTCGTATAAATGTCATTCTCTCTTAATCTGTCATATATCGCCTGACGGTCCGTACCGAATTCCTTCTCATCAACCACTATCGGGAAGTAGGCATGGTTCGGTTTGACATCCTTCTGGGGCTGCAGGATCGTAATACCCTTTACGTCCGCAAGATTCTGCCTGTAACGCTTTGTGACCTTTTCCCTCTTTGCGATCTCCTCATCTATGTGGTCGAGATTGCACAATCCCATGACCGCACAGAACTCGTTCATCTTGGCATTCGCACCGATACCGTCCACAACCTCTTCATCCTTGATTCCGAAATCCTTGAGCTTCCATAGCTTGTATATAAGCTCCCTGTCATCCGTCGTTATCGCTCCGCCCTCGATTGTATGGAACACTTTTGTCGCATGAAAGCTGAACATGGATGCGTCACCGAATGTGCCCACGCCTCTGCCCTTGTACTCGACTCCGAACGCATGGGCAGCATCGTATATGACCTTCAGATTATGCTTCTTCGCAATAGCCTCTATCGCTTCAACGTCACACAGACATCCGTACACATGAACCGGAATTATCGCGCATGTCCTGTCTGTTATGAGCTCTTCTATTTTGCTCACATCCATTGTATAGTCTCTTGGATTGATGTCACAGAACACCGGTGTCAGCCCGTTCCTTACGATGGCATGTGTTGTTGACACGAAGGTAAAGGGAGTCGTTATGACTTCGCCTTCAAGATCCATTGCCTGCAGAACAAGTTCAAGCGCCATATGTCCGTTTACAAACAGCGACACATTGGAAACCTTCAGGTATTCACACAACCGCTCTGCCAGTTTCTCATGATTGACTCCCATATTGGTCAGCCACACCGATTCCCATAAGGGCTTTATGGCCTCGACGTACTCCTCAAAAGGAGGCATGGATGATTTTATAACGTTTATTCTCATATCAGTTCTTCCCATTCCCAAATACTTTATCTGTAATATACCTGACGCTGTACCCAAACAGCGAACTCTTCCTGTCCTTCAAAACCACGTGGGTGATGCCGTACTCGTACATATCCCGCAGGAACTGCTTATTTTCTGCGTTTGGCCTCTTGAGGTATTCCTTGAGTGCCAGTCCGAAGTCCGCAAGGCATCTCTTCCTTGAATAATCACTAAGCGGTCTGTACTGCTCTATCCACTGCATCATAGTCTTGGACAGATAGCAGTCATCCCTGGCGATGTTGCGCTTCATGGCAATGGAGTTCCAGTTGCCCGCTCCCGACTTCTTCACGTATCTCCATACACTCATCACTTCATCCATCCGGTATATCTTGCCCTCCATAAGAAGGAACAGATTGATCAGAGCATCATCCGTAAAATCGCTTGCCCGGTACAGTATCGTATAGTCATACTTCCGAGCTTTGTATATGTTGCGGCTCACAACACTTGCGTAGTGTCCCGGCCACTTACCGCTGTAACAGTAATCCTCGTATGTAAAATCACCGCTCCAGTCATACAGGCTCCCTATGGACAGCGTCTCCGGATCAGTGATCTCCTCATCATTCTCATCCACCATCTTCATTGAGTGGGTACATGCAGTATACTCCGGATGATCTTCCAGAAAATCAACCTGCTTCTGAAGCTTGTGATCATCCGTCCAGAAGTCATCACCTTCAAGATACGCAAGATACTGCCCGGTACACTTCTTCGTCGTTTCATATACATTAAGTGTCGGACGCCCTCCGGTGTTTTCGCTCCGAAGGTTAAGCTTTACCTCGGGATGCCCGGATGCGATCCTTTTAAGTATGTCCTGTGTTCCGTCCGTGGAGCAGTCATCGCCCACAACTACCTCAAACGGAAAGTCCGTCTTCTGGTTTATGACGCTCATGAGTGCTTTTTCAACGTATTGGGCATGGTTGTATGTTATGAATATAACACTCAGCTTGTAATCCATCAGCCGTTCTCTTTCCTGAATTCTTCCGTATAATCGGTGATTTTACCGTCGCTGACCTTGTATATGATCTGACAGTTGCTTATCGTAGTCAGTCTGTGTGCGATTATTATCAGAGTCTTTTTGCCCAGGAATCTGTCTATCGCTTCCATTACGGCGGCTTCGGTCTCCGAATCCAAAGCGGATGTCGCTTCATCCAGCACCATTATCTCAGGATCCCCGTAAAGTGCCCTGGCTATACCTATCCTCTGTCTCTGACCGCCGGACAGTCTCACTCCACGCTCTCCCACCATCGTATCAAGCCCTTCGGGAAGTGATTTTACAAACTCATCGAGCTGCGCCTCGCGAAGTGCCTGCCATACCTTATCTTCTTCTATATCTTCTTCCTCTATTCCGAACGCCACGTTACTTTTGATTGACTCATCGGCAAGGAATATGGCCTGCGGGATATATGCAAGCTTACGTGACCATTTGATAGGATGCTCATGGACGTTCATATCTCCGTACATAACCCGTCCATTGGTCGGTGTCAGTATCCCGAGGATGATATCGGCTATGGTTGATTTTCCGGAACCGGAAGGTCCCAGAAGTCCAACCGATGCTCCATCCGGTATCATCATATTAACATCCGTAAGAACATTTTCCGTCATGTTCGGATATCTGTATGATACATTCTCGACTCTGATTGCCGAAGGCTCCATTACCGAATCGTCGGAGTCTTTAATCATAACTCCCAGCATATCCTCGGTGTCCTTGATATCCCGATAAATAAGGTCTGCCGAAGGTTTTAGGAATACTATGAGATTCAGATAATTAACAACCTTTCCTACCGAAGGGAGCAGTTTAAATGCCGCCATTGCAAATGCCGCAAGCTGCGGGATCATGTCGTTAAGGTCCTGCCCGTTAAAAAGCTTAACAACCAGTACCATAAGTATTGTTCCCACACACACCGTTTCAATAAGATAAGCCGGAACTATACCAAGTATCTCATTATTTCTGACCGCTCTGTATTTTTGTGCTCCATGCCTCGTAAAATCATTTACAAAGTACTTTTCCCTGTGGAGAATCTTAATATCTTTGACAGCACCAAGTGCCTGATTGATAGCCTGATGCATCTTACCGTCATTGTACTGGGATATCTTGCCGTTATTCTTTGTCTTTTTATGAAACGCAAGGAGATATATTCCCGAAAATACAAGCAGAATAACAACGACCGATAAAGTGATCATCCAGTCCACTATTATCAGATATACACATAAAAGAGCCGAAACCATGACTTCCGAAAACACCGTAAACAATGTAAGCAGCATCTGGAAGAACCGCTCCGCATCAAGCATTATCGACCTGATCATTTCCGCAGAGTTCTTGTCGAGATGGTATGTGTACGGCTTCTTAAGGTAGCAGTCGATGAGCCGGCCGGACAGCCTTAACTGGTTGTTGTATATGAAAGTAAACTTGGCATATCCTATTATTGTAAGGTAAACATTTTTGACCAGATATACCGCTATCAGAACAAGAACCGCATACAGGAAAAAATCCCTGTCCGATGCTGCCCCGCTCATATCATATAATCTGCTCATCCACTTAGATGTGTGTATTGTCTCCGGCTTTCCGATCATTTCCACAAGCTGGGCAATCAGCGATACACCAACAAGCTCCATTAAAGCTCCGATAAACAGACCGATACAAAGCAGTACCGATAATACCTTTCTCTTCCTGTCAAATATGTAATTGAATTTCTTCAGAAGTTCCATTTATGACCGCCCCTGATTAGCCAAATATTCAAACAAACAGATAACAAATTATACTATAAATTGCCCCCATTATCAAACATTGCGACAGTCTGTGTGCTTTGATAAAATAGTGACATGAAGACTTTATCCGTTATCATACCCAACTATAACAATTCAAAGTATCTGGCAAAGTGTATAGACAGCGTTCTTGCTCAGGATTATCCCCTTGAGGAGATAGTCATTTACGATGACTGTTCTACTGACAACTCCCGCGAAATCCTCAAAGATTATGCTGCCCAAAATCCTAAGATCCGGCTGATTCTCCCCGATGTGAACAAAGGTGTTTCAATAGCAAGGGATACCGCGATACGCTCCTGTACATCCGAATATGTTACAACGCTTGATGCGGATGATTTTTTCTACGATTCCTGTAAACTCTCACGGGAGATGGCAAAAATCAACGCATCGGACGTACCCGCATGTGCCTTTTCACAAACCGTTCCCGTTAATGAGGAGGGTAATGTATATCGCGATATAACGCTCCGGGATCTGCAGAAGGATTTCCGTTTCCGTACAGTTACGCAGCTGATAGGTGTATATGTTGCAAGGGATATATGTTTTCCCCTTGAGGCCTATAAAGCAGTGGGCGGATATGTTCATGACATGAAACTCTATGAAGACTGGGATCTGTCACTAAAGCTCCTGTCACAGTGTCCCTTTTATTTTTCCGGAGGATATGGGACCGCATACCGTCAGAAAAACGGAGGCCTGAGCGATGTCAGCCAGAAGAAGATCATTGCTGCCAAGATCAGAGCATTCAGGCAAGGCAGTAAATACCTTAACTACACGATTTCAGAACGCTTGGTTTTCTATATATGGACATATATCTGTGCTGCTATTGATGCATATGTAGCATTCAAAAACAGGCGATGATCATAAAGCCCCACAAACAATAAGGCTGCCGCAAATGCGACAGCCTTTATTATTACCTCTTAAGACATTCTTTCGATCAAGCCTTACCGTCTGATCCGAGAACGTATTTAATCTTGTGAGCAACCATGTCCTTAACTGCCTGACGTGCGGGCTTAAGGTACTGACGGGGATCAAAGTGATCCGGATGCTCAGCGAAGTACTTTCTGATGGTACCTGTCATTGCAAGACGGATATCGGAGTCGATATTGATCTTACATACAGCAAGCTTAGCTGCCTTACGGAGCTGCTCCTCGGGGATACCTACAGCATCGGGCATGTTTCCGCCGTACTGGTTAACCATCTTAACGAATTCCTGAGGAACCGAAGATGATCCGTGAAGAACGATAGGGAATCCGGGAAGCCTCTTGATGCACTCCTCAAGAACGTCGAAACGAAGCGGAGGGGGAACAAGGATTCCATCGGCATTTCTTGTGCACTGCTCAGCTGTGAACTTGTATGCACCGTGTGAAGTACCGATTGCGATAGCAAGTGAGTCACATCCTGTCTTGTCTACAAACTCCTCAACTTCTTCGGGACGTGTGTAGCTTTCCTTACCTGCTTCAACAACAACCTCGTCCTCGATACCTGCAAGTGTTCCAAGCTCAGCCTCAACAACAACGCCGTTTGCGTGAGCATATTCAACAACCTGCTTTGTAAGAGCGATATTGTCCTCGAATGACTTGGAAGAAGCATCAATCATGACTGATGTGAATCCGCCGTCGATACATGACTTACAAAGTTCAAATGTATCACCGTGGTCAAGGTGAAGAGCGATGGGAATATCAGGATTCTCCTGTACAGCTGCCTCTACCAGTTTTACAAGATATGTATGGTTGGCATAAGCACGTGCTCCCTTTGATACCTGAAGGATAACAGGGCTCTTAAGCTCGCCTGCTGCCTCTGTGATACCCTGGACTATCTCCATGTTGTTTACGTTGAAAGCACCTACTGCGTATCCGCCGTCATATGCCTTCTTGAACATTTCGGTTGTGGTAACTAATGACATAACTATTCATCCTTTCTGTAATATTTAATATATGATCCGATACTATCGGAAAATCACCGTCAAAAATTATAGCATTAAACCTTTTCGACTACAAGTATCTTCATTGCTTCGCATAACCTTAGGCTAACTTCAAGCGGATTAATGTGTCCGCTTAATTCATTGCCTGAAAATCTGTATATAAAGCAGGGTTTTGCTCCGGCGATAAGCTTGACTTTTCCTTTGTACCCGGCAATAAACGGCGCAATCTCCTTCGGTTCGTATTTAGCATCCGCTTTCACCTTAAACTCTATCGCATCCCGCTTTTGCGATATATCGGTAACAAATACCTTTTGCGCAACTGTACGAAGATAAGCGACTTCCAGAAGATTATCAACACTCTTCGGAATAGGTCCGAACCTGTCGGTAAGCTCATCTTTCATGTCATCCATCTCTTCCTTTGATGCAATGCACGATATCCTTTTGTAAACGTCTATCTTCTGATTTTCTCCCGTAATGTATGAATCGGGAATATAAGCATCGGTGTCAAGATCTACTGAAACAGGCTCCTCTTCGGGCACCTCCTCCCCACGCTTTCGCTTTACCGCCTCGTTCAGCAGCTTACAGTACATATCGTATCCGACAGCATTCATATGACCTGACTGGCGCTCTCCGAGAAGGTTTCCCGCGCCCCTTATCTCCAGATCCTGCATCGCGATCTTGAATCCGCTTCCAAGCTCCGTAAAATCCCTTATTGCCTGAAGTCTCTTCTCCGCAACCTCGCGAAGCACTTTATTGCGGCTGTACATCAGAAATGCATAAGCTGTCCTGCTTGACCGTCCCACTCTTCCGCGGAGCTGGTATAGCTGCGATAATCCCATCCGGTCCGCATCATGGATAATCATAGTATTGACATTCGGTATATCAAGGCCGGTTTCGATTATCGTAGTCGACACAAGAACATCTATGTCACCATTCACAAAATCATACATTATACGTTCAAGCTCCGCCTCTTTCATCTGTCCGTGCGCAAATGAGATACGCGCATCCGGAAGTATGGCTGAAAGGCTCGCCTTCATATCGGCTATAGACTGTATCCTGTTGTACACATAGAATACCTGTCCGCCTCTTGCAAGCTCACGGTTTATCGCTTCTCTTACAAGCTCCTCGTTGTACTCCATAACAAAGGTCTGTATCGGAATCCTGTCCTGAGGTGCTTCTTCAAGTACACTCATATCCCTTATACCGATAAGGCTCATATGAAGTGTTCTCGGAATAGGCGTTGCCGTAAGCGTCAGGACATCAACGTTCTCCTTGAGCTTCTTGATTTTCTCCTTGTGCGATACCCCGAATCGCTGTTCCTCGTCTATGATCAGGAGTCCGAGATCCTTGAATGAAACATCTTTTGACAGCACCCTGTGGGTTCCTATCACGATATCCACCATTCCGTTTGCAAGTTCCTTCACGGTCTGTCTGATCTCCGATGCGGATCTGAACCTGCACAGAAGGCTTATCCGGATGGGGTAATCCTTCATACGCTGGACAAAGGTTGTGTAGTGCTGCTGGGCAAGTACGGTGGTGGGAACCAGGTATACCACCTGCTTGCCCTCCTGAACCGCTTTGAATGCCGCGCGGATCGCGATCTCGGTTTTTCCGTATCCCACATCTCCGCAGATCAGACGATCCATTATCTTGTCGGATTCCATGTCATGCTTGGTATCCTCGATTGCCCGCTCCTGGTCTTCGGTCTCTTCGAACGGGAACAGTTCCTCAAATTCTCTTTGCCATACCGTATCGGGGCCGTATATGTATCCTTTTTTGGAGGATCTTGCCGCATACAGGTCTACAAGATCCTGTGCGATTACATCGACTGCCTCCTTAACCTTCGACTTGGTCTTGGTCCACTCCTGACCGCCGAGCTTGTTAAGCTTCGGAGCGTGTGAATCCTTGGATGCATACTTCTGGATAGTATCGAGTGCTGTTGCCGGAATGTAGAGATTTCCTCCGTCACGGTAGGATATCTTCATGTAATCCTTCGTTACATTATCTACATTTACCTGCTCTATTCCCTGATATATTCCGAGACCGTGACTTGAGTGGACTACATAGTCACCGATCTTCAGCTCGGTAAAGCTTGCGATATGACTTCCTTCGAATTTGGTCTTGCGTTTTTTCTTCCTGTGTCTTTCGGTAAATATATCCGCCTCGGAAATAACGGCATACTTGATGAGCGGATATTCGAATCCCTGGCGCAGCCTTCCGTATGTGACCATTACCTCTTTGGGGGCTACTTCTCTTTCGGTGTTTTCCGAGTAGAAGGCATTGATTCCACCGTCACGAAGATCCTCCGCAAGTCTCTGCGCTCTTGTTCTTGATGCGGACAGGAGAATCACACTGTATGAGTTCTTGGCAAACCTCTTAAGATCCGAAACAAGTGCTTCAAAACTGTTGTTGTAACTGTTCATGGCCTTTGTTACAAGATTAACGCTTGCCGCAGTCTTCATGATCCCGGAGGGCATAGACAGAGTCGACATCGCAACTCCCACAGATCTTTCAAACCGCGCAAAGACCTGATCTTTTGAATATATGAGCTTTGTCTGTGTAGGAAGAGCATATCCCTTTTCAAGGCGCATCTTCATACTCTCGGCAAACTCTGTCTCCACGGCAAATGCCTTGTCCGCGAGCCTTCCGGGCTCGTCAAGAAAATATATGCATTTTTTTGCCGAAAGATAATCATAGAGGCTTTTCGTATCATCATAGAAATACTCTATGAAGCTGTCTGTATTTACCCCACACCTTCCGGTTATCTCAAGTTCTTCCTTAAGATTCGTTGCGATCCTGTATGCGTTTGCGCCTTCCTCCGTCTTGAATTCGTCGCGGAATCTCTGGCGCACCTCGGATGCTTCCCCCATAATCCGCCGGAGGCCTTCCTCCATCCGGTCTTTGTCCATTACCATCTCCGATGCGGGGAATATGGCAACAGTGCTTAGCTTATCAAGTGAACGCTGGCTTAACACATCGAATGTCCTGATAGAGTCAACAGTATCTCCCCACAACTCGATCCTGACAGGATTGTCATCCGTAAGAGGATAGATGTCCACAATCCCTCCGCGGACGCAGAACTGACCCTTTCCTTCGATCTGGTAATTGCGGACATAGCCCGCATTAATGAGTTCCTCGGACAGTTCCGATTCGGATATAGTACTTCCCTCATCGATGTAAAGCACACTGTCCTCAATTGATGACAGCGGTGCCATATGGGCCATGAATGCATCAACGACCGTCACTATAGTGCATCTTTTACGCTCACACAAAGCTTTGATGCACTCCATCCTCTGCTCGGTAACAACGTTTCCTGACAGATCCGCCTGATAAAAAATCAGATCCTTTGACGGGAACAGATAAACATCACTGTCATAAAATTTATAATCTTCATATATTTCCCGTGCTTTTGTTTCACTAAAAGTAACGATGATTTTGAAATCAAAATCATCGCTAATTCCGTACACCATATGAAGCTTCTGCGGATCGACACAACCGTCTGCCGCAACCATTTTGTTGCCTCTTGCTATAAGGTTTCTGAGTGTCTCATATTCCGCAAGACTGTAAAAAGGAGAATCAAACGCTTTCATCGTCTTCCTTTTTTGATCTGTTGTAGGTGTTCATCGCTGCATCAACCCCATCGTTCATGATGGATACTACGGCATTTGCAGCATCAATAAATGCACCGGCCATTATATCTGCCTGATCCTTCGTGAAGGTTCCGAGAACATGATCCGCAAGATCATATCCCTTCGGCTTTGCACCCACCCCGACACGGACTCGTATAAACTCATTCGTACCAAGACATGAGATTATGCTCTTCATTCCGTTATGTCCGCCGGCGCTTCCCGATTTTCTGACCCTGATCCTTCCCGGTTCAAGATCAACATCATCGTATACTACAATCAGTTCCGAAGATATATCCGGTTTATAATACCCGGTAAGTTCCCTTACGCTCTCTCCCGAAAGATTCATAAATGTCTGGGGCATGGCAAGCATCACTTTATTTCCTTCAATGACTCCCTTGCCGCATACCGCCTTATGCTTTATAAAATCAGTAGCGATATCAAACCGGTCGGCCAGTATTTTTATTACCTCAAATCCGGCATTATGCCGCGTTTTGGCATATTCACTTCCGGGATTTCCCAAACCGACTATTATATACATTTTCAGCCCGCAGAACTGTTAAGGTAAGCTTCCTGCTCGGGAGTCAGGACATCTATCTTCTTGCCGAGGAAGGCAAGCTTTCTTGTTGCAACATCGTTATCGACTTCATCGGGAACATTGATGATCATCTTATCAAGTGTTCCTTCATGCTCAACAAGGTATTTTGCCGAAAGTGCCTGGATCGCAAAAGACATATCCATGATTTCTGCGGGATGTCCGTCGCCGCATGCAAGGTTAACAAGTCTTCCTTCTCCGAGAACATTAATGAGCTGTCCTGTGGGAAGCTTGTACCCCATTATGTTGTTCCTCATCTCTTTTGTCTCGACCGCAATCTCGCGAAGTCTTGCCATATCTATCTCGCAGTCAAAATGTCCCGCATTGCAGAGGATCGCTCCGTCCTTCATCTCGGCGAAATCTTCCTCGTCTATTACCTTATCGCATCCCGTAACGGTTACAAAGAAGTCACCGTACTTTGCGGCTTCCTTCATGGGCATTACATCAAATCCGTCCATAACGGCCTCTATTGCCTTAACAGGGTTGATCTCGGTAACGATAACCCTTGCGCCAAGCCCCTTGGCTCTCATAGCAACACCTTTGCCGCACCATCCGTAGCCTGCGACAACTACGATCTTACCTGCAACGATAAGGTTTGTAGTACGGTTAATGCCGTCCCATACTGACTGTCCCGTACCGTATCTGTTATCAAAGAAATGCTTGCACTGCGCATTATTGACAAGAACCATCGGGAACTTAAGCTCACCATCACGATCCATTGCCCGAAGTCTTAATATACCTGTCGTGGTCTCTTCACATCCTCCGATAATGCCGGGAATAAGTTCGGGCATCTCGGTATGGACCATATGGACAAGGTCTCCTCCGTCATCGATTATAATGTTCGGTCCCGGAGATAATACCGCACGTATGTGACTTTCATATTCTTCGGGTGTGGTGCCGTGCCATGCGTGAACCTCAAGTCCGGCCTTAACAAGGGCTGCGGCAACGTCATCCTGAGTTGAAAGAGGATTTGACCCCGTTACATACATCTCGGCACCGCCCGCTGCCAGAACCTTACACAGGTATGCAGTCTTCGCCTCGAGGTGCACCGAAAGAGCAACCTTCTTGCCCGCAAAAGGCTTGGTCTTAGTAAACTCCTCTTCAAGAGTCCTTAAAAGGTCGCAGTTTCTCTTTACCCATTCAATCTTTTTTTCACCCGAAGGTGCTAAGTTAATATCCTTGATCTCACTTGCCATTTCTTTTCTCCTTTTCTTTGAAAACTGTTTTTATCAATCGTCTTCATCTTCGCGATTTTCTCTGTAAGCTGCTATCGCTGCCTGAATCCTCTCATTCGGATCAAGCAGGTCGCTTATGGAAATATCGTGATTAAGAGTATCTATTATGTATGCTATGTACTTACTCATATCACAGTTTATGTAGTAGGGTCTCTCAAGAAGCTCCGGTGTCTGGTATATAAGGTTCGTAGTTAAGAGCTTGTCTATCATACCCTGCTCATATGCTTCATCCATACATGCGAGACCGTTTGTGAACAAACCGAATGTGGCCGCTATAAATATTCTTCCCACATTTCTCTTCTTAAGCTGCTTGGCAACCTCTATAACGCTCTCGCCGGAAGAGATCATGTCATCCACTACGATAACGTCCTTGCCTTCAACACTTGATCCCAAGAATTCATGACTTACGATAGGGTTACGCCCTTCCACCACTCTTGTATAATCTCTTCTCTTATAGAACATTCCCATATCCAGTCCGAGAACGTTTGCCATATAGATAGCACGACTCATACCGCCTTCATCGGGGCTTATAACCATCATGTGATCGGAGTCGAGTTTTAGGTCCTTAACCTCTTTGAGAAGTCCCTTTATAAACTGGTATGTCGGCTGTACCGTTTCGAATCCGTTAAGAGGGATGGCATTCTGAACTCTCGCATCGTGCGCATCAAAAGTAATAATGTTATCAACACCCATTCTTACAAGTTCCTGAAGAGCGAGTGCGCAGTCCAGAGATTCTCTCGTGCTTCTCTTGTGCTGCCTGCTCTCATACAGGAAAGGCATAATAACCGTAATCCTTCTTGCTTTACCGCCGACGGCAGCGATTATTCTCTTAAGATCCTGATAATGATCGTCAGGCGACATGTGGTTTTGTATACCACACAAAGAATATGTAAGACTGTAGTTGTTGACATCAACTATCAGATACAGATCGGTTCCTCTTACCGATTCGTTGATGACTCCCTTTGCTTCTCCGGAGCCGAACCTTGCTATCTTCGCATCAAGGATATATGAATCTCTCTGGTATCCTGAAAACGCCAGCGAATCCTTATGTTCGTTCTCGCGCTCTGTTCTCCATTTAACGAGATACGCGTCGATCTTCCTGCCAAGCTCTTTACATCCTTCAAGAGGTATCATACGAAGCGAGCCTACGGGAATAGTTTCGAGATTACGTTTTTCTTCGTGTTGGTTTCTCATTTTCTCCTCTTTCTGATCCTGATATCTTCCACATCTGGGCGAAGTATTTTATAGTTTCCGAAAATCCGTGAAAAGTTACGCTCGGTGTATCTGCCGCCGAGGTCCTCAAAAGACAGGTTCGTCGATATGATAGTCGACTTCTTCCGAAGGTCTCTTTCATTGAGAATATCAAACAGTCTGGACGCAACAAAAGAATTGACGCTCTCGGTTCCTAAGTCGTCAATTATCAGCAGGTCACACGTATGAATATCTTTTTGAAGATCCCATGACTCGTCATCATCATATCTGAAAATCCCACGGGAAAGTGTATCAAACAACCGCATGGATGTAAAGTATATGACTGAATATCCTTTATCAAGAACGGCCTTTGCCATACAGTTTGTAAGAAAGGTTTTTCCGACTCCCACGTTTCCCTGAAGCAGAATATTCTCGTACTTCGTGCCAAAATCATCTGCAAAGCTTTTACACTGCGCAATGATTCCCTTCATCTTCTCACATTCGGAGTCGGTATAGTATTCGTAGCTTAAAGTGTCAAAGTTTTCTCTTTGAAGAACGTCCTCTATATTGGACTGGCGATATGTATACCTAAGAATTGCCTGTCTTAAACAGTGACACTTTGTTGTACCGTCAATATATCCCGTATCTTTGCAATCGTTACACTCATACTTTTCTTCGACAAAATCTTCGGCAAACCCGTTTGATACAAGAAGTTCCTTCTGTCTGGCGGTAAGGGCTTTCATCTCGGATTTCATTTTATCTATAACATCCGGTCCGCCATCAAACATATGGGCGGCGCTTTCCATTGCCAGATCCGTTATTCTGTCTTCAATTGCCTTATATTCGGGGATTTTCTCCCTGACAAGCTCCCTGGCCTTAAGTGCTTCCTGTCGTGACCTTTCGCGGCGTCTTTCGTATCCGCGCATTATCTCGTCATATTGTGATTGTGTGAGCGCCATAAATGCTCCGTTTCTATTCCATTAATTACATCAGATCCTTCATGAGAGCTTCATAATCGTACTGTCTCTCGCTAAAGTTTCTGAACTTGCCCGCGGACGCTTTCTTCTTGTCAGTCCTGGCAGATGATGCCGGTAAGGCTTCCTTCATATTGTTCTTGCGAAACTCCTCATCAAGTGCGATGATGTCCTCGGGTTTTGTAACATTTGCATCATGCCATCCTTTGAGGATACCATTTGCATAACGAAGGCTGGGCTTCCCGGTAGCAAGAACCGTTCTTGCACATGCTTCGCCTATTATATCCATTCCGTAGCCGTACCTTTCGGTCCATCTGCGTACATAAGCGACTTCGGCCTCAACAGGCTGGCGATCCTTCGGAAATCCCAATGCTTCCATAACCGCCTTCATCTCTTTGGGAACGTGCCTTGTAAGCTTCTTGGCGGCAGCCAGAGTTCCTACCCCCGCTTCCTTCCACTCTTTAGCCACGGCTTCTATACTGCGAAAACTCTTCTTGTTGTTGCTGATGCAGTACTCCAGAAGATATTCCACAAGATCGGTTCCGAATCCGAGTTCATCATATATATACAATATGGATGTCACTTCATCGGGTCTGATAGGGCGTCCCATGTACTGTTCCGCAATAAACAGCAGCTGCCCCACATCGGGCTTTCCCATAAACTGGGCAATCTTTTCCTTTGAATATGTCGGCTTACCAGAAAACTCCACAACATTTCCTCCGGCAGTATTTTTGCCCGCAACGGTCTTGTCGTTCCAGAACCTCAGCGCACGCTTAACATCCTGTTCGGAATAATTAAAATAGTCCGCTATGGAACTTACCGTAGGGTTTTTCTCTCCGTTTTTCAAAAGATACAAATATATCTTAAGCTGCGACTCGTTTGCTTCCTTGAGGCACCTCTCGACAGCGGCACCGGGAATCACCAGAGCGTCACAGCATAAATCACTGTTTAACGTGATCTGTTCCATTAAATCACCTGTTTCATAATGTATTTGCAAAAGCAATCAAGTATGTGTCAGATTATAGCACCGCAATACAAAAAATGAAACAGTCGATTTTGCCTCAAACCCCGTGTTTACAAGGGTTTGCGCAATTGTGGATAATGTGGATAACAAGTTGCAAACTTTTTATGGAAACTGACCTTCCATCCTCCGTTTTCGGTAAAAATCATACCGGTTAAGGATTTTGTCACATAATCGTTATGTAAATTAAAAATCCACAGTCCCGGTCAGCATCATAGGCTTATACAGGCTGTGGATAATGTGAATAACTTAATTCCCAAGAAGGCTGTCTGCAATCTTTACTACGTCTCCGGCACCCATAGTTATCAACAAATCACCGGGTGAACAATTCTGCAGCAGGAAATTTTCAATTTCGTCAAATGAACCAAAATAGTAAGCGGAAGTTCCGTTATTTTTTATAGCCTCACACAGATCCTCCGAAGAAATGCCGAGATTATCCTTTTCCCGGGCTGCATATATGTCTGCTAACACTACATTTTCCGCTCTGCTAAGCACCTTGACAAATTCATCGAAAAGTGCTTTGGTCCTCGTGTATGTATGGGGCTGGAATACGAGCCACAGTTTTTCATGAGGGATATTTTCCGCAGCTGAAAGGGTTGCCGCTATTTCCGTCGGATGGTGGGCATAATCGTCGATAACGTTCACTCCCCCGATCTTGCCTTTAAACTGGAATCTCCGGTCTACACCATTGTAATTATCAAGACCCTTTACGATATCATCCGCACTTATTCCGATCCGGTCGCACACCGCAATTGCCGCAAGAGCATTTGATATGTTGTGTTTCCCGGGAACCGACAGTTTAACTCTTGTATATACACTGCCGTCTTTAATAACATTAAATGATGCACAGCCCCTATCGTCATATACAACCGAATCCGCGGTATAGTCTGCATCCGAAGATCCGGATACTGTAACTACCGGACATTTTACATTCTTTGTAATGCCTTCTATATCGTCTATATCCGCATCTATAACGAGAAGTCCGTCCTCGGGAAGGAGTTCGGCAAACTTTGCAAAAGAGTTCCTTATGTCGTTTATATCCTTGAAAAAATCAAGATGATCTTCTTCAATATTCAATATAACCGCAACCGTCGGGAAGAAACTTAAGAAACTGTTGGTGTACTCACAGGCTTCAGTCAGAAAACAGTCCGAATTCCCTATCCTGATATTTCCTCCTATCATTGGAAGAATTCCGCCCACCGAAACGGTAGGATCCGCATCCGCCGCCAGTAAAACAGAGGTTATCATCGAAGTCGTTGTCGTCTTGCCGTGGGTTCCCGATACCGCAATACTCGTTTTGTAGTTCTTCATTATCTGACCGAGCAGCTGGGCTCTTGCAAGCATAGGGATATCATATGATTTTGCCTGTGCATATTCGGGATTGTCTTCTTTGATCGCAGCGGAATACACGACGAGCTGTATATCCTGTGTGATATTTTCCGCTCTCTGCCCGTAATATATCTTCGCACCTTCTTCCTCAAGCTTTTGTGTAAGCGGCGAAGGAGTTCTGTCAGACCCGGATACGGTAAATCCGGCATTAAGCAGAATCTCGGCAAGACCGCTCATACTGATCCCGCCTATTCCGATGAAATGCACCCTGATTGGTTTTGAAAAATCTATCGTATACATAGGTTTAATAATAGTCCATCGGGACAAAAAACTCAACCTTTGTAATTTTTTACAAATACTTTTTAAAATTTGAGTCTTTTTTTGTTTATTTTATCAAATAATTGTGATAAAATATCCGTGGTGTGATTTTTACAACCGGATTACAGCTTGGAAAGACAGAGGTGGTAACGTGATTAAGAAAGAGATGATTGCGATGTTGCTTGCCGGCGGCCAGGGAAGCCGACTGGGCATACTGACATCAAAGGTCGCAAAACCGGCCGTTTCATTCGGAGGAAAATACCGTATTATCGATTTTCCTCTCAGTAACTGTATTAACTCAGGTGTCGACACCGTCGGCGTTCTGACACAGTATCGTCCGCTACGTCTCAATACCCACATCGGTATCGGTATACCGTGGGATCTGGACAGAAACATCGGCGGCGTTACTGTTCTTCCCCCTTACGAAAAGAGTACAAACAGTGAGTGGTACACCGGTACGGCAAATGCCATTTACCAGAACATAGAATATATGGAAACCTTCAATCCCGACTACGTTCTGATCCTGTCGGGAGATCATATCTACAAGATGGACTACGAGGTTATGCTCGATTACCACAAGAGCAACAACGCCGAGATCACGATCGCGGCTATGCCCGTTCCTATCGAAGAAGCAAAACGATTCGGCATACTTATCACCGATGAAAACAGACAGATAACAGAGTTTGAGGAAAAGCCCGAGAAGCCCCGCAGTAATCTGGCTTCAATGGGTATATACATCTTCAACTGGAAGTCATTGCGTGAATCCCTTGTTGCAATGGCTGACCAGCCCAACCTTGACTTCGGTAAGCATATTATTCCTTACCTTTTCAACAAGGGCGGAAGATGCTTTGCATACGAGTTCAACAGCTACTGGAAGGATGTGGGAACACTTCATTCATATTGGGAAGCCAATATGGAGCTTATTGATATCGTTCCCGACTTCAATCTGTATGAAGAATACTGGAAGATCTACACCCGTTCCGAGACGCTTCCTCCGCAGTATATTTCGGAAAGCAGTGTGGTTGAGCGCTCCATAATCGGAGAAGGAACATACGTATACGGCAAGGTATACAATTCGGTTATCGGATGTAACATCACCATAGGAAAAGATACGATCGTAAGAGACTCCATCATAATGAACAATACCGAGATCGGCGACGGATGTGATATCACAAAGGCAATCATTGCCGAGGATGTCAAGATCGGCAATAACGTTATCCTCGGTACCGGAGATGAAGCCCCTAACGAAACGGATCCTTCGATATATACAAACGGTATCGTTACGGTTGGTGAACATACCATCGTACCTGACGGCATAAGTGTGGGCAAAAACAGTGTGATCTCCGGAAACCTTGTTAAGAATGATTTTGAGAATAACGCTTTGGGAAGCGGCAAAACTTTGATAAAGGCAGGTGACGAACTGTGAGAGCGATCGGACTTATATTAGCGGGCGGAAACACATACAGAATGAAAGAACTTTCACAAAAGCGCGCCATCGCCGCAATGCCCGTTGCGGGAAGCTACAGAGCTATTGATTTTGCCCTGAGTAACATGGCTAATTCGCGTATTACCAAAGTGGGGGTCATCACCCAGTATAATGCAGGAAGTCTCCATGAACATTTAAGTTCTTCAAAGTGGTGGGATTTCGGACGTAAGCAGGGCGGACTTCACATATTCACACCTACAGTAACAAGCGACAACCATTTCTGGTACAGAGGCACGGCTGATTCCATCTACCAGAACCTTTCGTTCCTCAAGGAAAGTCATGAGCCTTACGTTGTAATAGCATCCGGTGACGGAATCTACAAGATGGATTACAACGAACTCCTCGAATTCCATATGGAAAAGGGTGCCGATATTTCTCTCGTATGCTCCGAGATCCACGATCCGAAGGACTGCGATCGTTTCGGAATGGTTAAGCTCAACGACGAGATGCAGGTGGTTGATTTTGAAGAGAAGCCTATCGCTGCCAAGTCAACACTTGTTTCATGCGGAATATATGTTATCAGAAGAAGACTCCTGATCGAACTCATTGAAAAGTGCGCCGAAGAAGAGCGTTTCGATTTTGTTAGGGATATCCTGATCCGCTACATGAATGTCAAGAAAATATGCGGATACAAGATCAAGACCTACTGGAGCAATATCGCTTCCATCGACGATTACTACCGCACTAACATGGACTTCCTCAAGACAGACGTAAGAGATTACTTCTTCAGACAGTATCCCGATGTATATACAAAGGTTGATGATCTTCCTCCCGCAAAGTACAATGTCGGGTCAAACGTAATCAACAGCCTCGTTGCATCCGGAACGATCATAAACGGTACCGTGGAAGGTTCCATACTGTTCAAGAAGGTATTTGTAGGAAGCAACTGTACGATCAAGAATTCCATCATCCTGAATGATGTCTATATCGGTGACAATACATACATCGAGAACTGCATCGTTGAAAGCGGCGGCACTATACTTGCCAACTCTTATTACAAGGGTGAGGACGGACCGAAGGTTGTCATTGAGAAGAGTGACCGCTACGTGTTCTAAGCTTTGCATCACTCAAGTATGAAAGGACTGAATCGATAGAATGAATATTACAGATGTTCGGATTCGAAAGATGACGAAAGAAGGAAATATGAAGGCTGTTGCCTCGATCACTCTCGATAATGAATTTGCGATACACGATATCAAGATCATCGAAGGCGATAAAGGGTTGTTCATCGCAATGCCCAGCCGCAAGACTCCCGAAGGGGAGTATCGCGACATCGCCCATCCCATTTCGCATGAAGCGAGAGAGGTCCTGCAAAAAGCAGTACTCGAAGCATATGAGAAGGTGCTTCTGTCATAATAAACGGTGGTTACAAAAATGGAGGGATCCTGTTCCGGATCCCTCCTATTTTTGTCAGTGGACCTTCCTATCTGCAGTTCTAAGGACGCTCGGCCCCTCCTATCTGCAGTTCTAAGGTCGCTCGGCCATTTGATTCTCCTTCGGAGAGGGCCTCGCGGTGCAGACAGGTTCCTCCCACTTCGTGGGCCCCTCCTATCTGCAGTTAATACCCCAGGTCCTCGCCAACAAGCACAACTTTGATTCTGCCGGGAACCATTGATGCTCTTGTTACTACTATCTCGCAGCATATCGTATGCTCCAGGCAGTCCGCACAGCGTCCAATTTTGGCACAGGGCGTATCACAGTTAAGTCTGACCGTATTTGCCGGAGAAGCAACATTTCTTGTCCTGTCGATTCCGGACTGCACATCCTTTACAACCTTGTTCATACCGGCTATAACAATTACCTGATCCGGTCCGTAGATAAGATACGATACCCGGTTTCCCCTGCCGTCGATATTGATAAGCTCTCCGTCAAGCGTGATGGCATTCGTACTCATAAGGAAGGTGTCTGCATTTATCATCTTCGCCTTCAGCTCTTTGACCTGATCATCTGCCTTGTAATCTTCTCTTACGATAAGATTATGTCCGGCCTCTTTGATCTTTTCCTTGAGATCGGAATTGTCGATCGTCATTGATCCGCCGTATCCGATGCTCGCCGGCGATTTTCCGATAAGCTCAAGTACTTTCCCGTACGCTTCCTCCACGGTATCGGCATAATACCCTTCCATCTTGCGCAGATTCAGCTTCTTGATAATTGTTTCCGCCTGGTTTTTGTAGAACTGTTTCTTGTTTTTGTCGATCATCCCATAACCTCCGTTCAATCTTGAGAGCCAATCCCTTTCAACTTCTTCTATGTATAAATTTATTTCAAAATGAACTGGGATACCGAAAAGGGATTACCCTCTTCGTCATTAAGTGCAACCACTCTTTCGTCCCCGGTTGAGTACACAACGGGATAGATCACATCCCCCAGCATTGCCTGCTTCCTGTAATCAATACGAAGATGGGACACCTCCGGATCACCTGCCTGGGAAAGGGCAAGCTTTACATACTGTCCGTTGTTCACATGATGGTTACTGTCAAGATGATGTATCTGGATATGCACAGGATCTTTTTGTGTTACTGTTACACCTTCATCCTTCGGTATCAGAACTTTCCTCGGGTTATATGTCATATCGAGCTTATCCTCTACCGTATACGCCTCATGGATAAAATCCGGTGCCTTGACAGGCTTGATCTCCACGGAATCTATGAGAGTCCACATCGAGTTAGCCTTTACCAGATATTCGCCCTTCTCATCCTTCATATAGAAATTTCTGAGTCCGAAACACGCCTTAAAGCTGTAGGGATAAGTTCCGACAGTAACATAGTCACACAGATAGGGAAGCTTATCAATATCAAGCTCCCAGTAATTGATCACCCATACAAGATTTTTGGACTGCAGTACATCAAATCCCACACCCAAGTCTTCCGACTGAAATGTCGAACAGTCCTGAAACGCATCAATAAGTGCGGTAACGGACAGTCTTCTGTCCGTATCGCATTCACTGAATCCTATTCTCTTTTTATACTCATACATATATAGTTTCCGTTATCTGATCAAAATCTTCCTACTCTTTGGTAATATCCGATCCGAAATACTTCACCGAAATCTCCGAAAGTGTTCCGTCCGCCTTCATATCCGCGATCGCTTTGTTAATAGCTTCTCTTAGTGTATCGTTGTCCTCACCCTTTTTAAGAGGTATGGCGTAATTTGTTGTCTCTTCATCGGTTGCAACAACTTTAAGAGAAGTATTTCCGGTCGTATTGAAATAATCCTGAACCGAGGTGTTTGCATTGATAGTTGCATCTGCCGTTCCGTTTTCAACAAGTTCCATCGTCTCCCCGAGTGTAGGAACATTTACAACTGTTGCTCCGTGGTCCTCTCCCATCTGCGCATAAGTCGATCCTACGGAATTGGCTGTGGTCCTGCCGGCAAGATCATCAAAAGAAGCAATATCACCATTATCAGCCTTGGCAACAACAACCGCGTGATCGTATGCATACGGGTCCGTAAAATCAAAAGTCTGCTGCCTGTCCGCAGTGACATCAACTCCGTTTGCCATCATATCAAAAGTACCCTGCGATACTCCAGTAAGTCCTCCGTCAAAATCACCCTCGGCAAACTCTGCTTCCACACCGATACGCTTTGCGATCTCCCTTGCAACTTCAACATCAAACCCCACAAGCTCGTTTGTGGTCTCATCATGATATGTAAAGGGTGCCCACGCGCCTTCCGTTGCAACAGTGATCTTGCCTGCGGCTTTGATCCTCTCAAGATGGTCTCCTGAAGCATTGTTTGATCCGCACCCTGCAAGAGCACACACCATCAACAATGATAAAATGATAACCAGTGATTTTCTCATAATTTCTCCCTCCTTATCCATTCAGTTTCAGGAATTCCCTTGTCCTCTCCTCCTTCGGATTATTGAAGAACTCTTTGGAATTTCCCTGCTCTATAATCAAACCGTCCTCCATAAATACAACTTTGGAGCTTACGTCTTTTGCAAATGACATCTCATGTGTAACAACGACCATCGTAATACCGGACCTGGCAAGCTGCCTTATTACATCAAGCACCTCCGTTGTCAGTTCCGGATCAAGTGCCGATGTCGGCTCATCAAAATATATGATCTTCGGATCCGTCGCAAGCGCTCTTGCAATTGCCACTCTTTGCTGCTGTCCTCCCGAAAGCTGGGCCGGGTACCTGTCTGCGTGATCGGCCATCCCAACTCTTTCAAGTTCCCGAAGTGCTGTCTCTTCAGCAATCTTTTTGTCTATCCCTCTTCCCGATATTAAACCGAGGGTTACGTTATCCAGCACCGTTTTGTTTGAGAAAAGATTGTAACTTTGGAATACAAATCCCGTCTGCTTGCGAAGATCGGCTATATCTTTTTTGGATGATGAACTAAGGTCATATAACACACCGTCCAATGTCATCTCACCCGAATCGGCAATCTCAAGATAATTAAGGCATCTTAGCATCGTTGTCTTGCCCGAACCCGAAGGTCCCAGCACAGCCATAACATCTCCCTTATCAACGGTAAGATCTATACCCTTAAGGACAGTACCCCTGTCAAATGATTTTACAAGATTCTTAACTTCCAGAAGTGCCATGATCATACCTTCCAAGTCTTGCTTCTCCGCGACGCTGGAATGCTTCCAGAACTGTCGAGAACATCAGATATATAAACGCAACTTCGAGATACAGCGGCAGAAACTGATATGTTCTGCCTGCGATCTGTCTCGTTGCAAGGAACATTTCCGTAACCGTGATATTCGATGCAAGCGAAGTATCCTTTACCATGCTGATCAGGGAATTGCCGAGTGCCGGGAACGCCGCACGAAATGCCTGGGGCAAAATCACATGCCACATGATCCCGGGGTAGCTCATGCCTACGCAATAGCCGGCCTCAAGCTGTCCCTTCGGAACACTTTCCATACAGCCACGGATAGTTTCAGCACAATATGCCCCCTCGTTAATCGCAAACACAATGATCGCAACGACAAAACCGTTAGGCTTGATGCCAAAAGCCGACGGGCCGTAATAGCCTACCATCAGCTGAACGAGAAGAGGTGTGCCTCTTATGATCCAGATATATACTCTTGCAATCTGTGTCAGTACCGGGACCATTGAATACTGAATGAGTGCAACTATAACCGCTATAACAAGTGCCAGTGCAAAAGAGATAACGGTAAGCGGTATGGTCATCGCAAGACCCGGCAGTATTATTCTCGGAAAAGATTCAATAAGTAAATTCCAAATATCCATAACCATAGCCTTTTTTTCGGATTTAAAGATTATATCAGTGATACAAAAAAAATGAAAGTGTGATATCATACCCACATGGCAAAAGATAATCTTGAATGGCTCCGCAACGGCGAAAAGCTTAAAGCCTCACAGGAGCTTAAAACTATTATACTGTTAAGTATCCCTGCGATACTCAGCCAGATCACCACCGTGGCTATGGAGTACTGCGATGCTTCGATGGTAGGGCATCTCGGGAGCGATGCAGGGGCTGCCATAGGTCTCGTAACAAGCACAACATGGCTGATAAACGGCATAACGCTTGCAATAGGCACGGGATTTTCTGTTCAGGTAGCGCACCGTATAGGCGCAGGGCGATTCAGGGACGCAAGATCACTTACACGGCACGGCCTTATGACAGCGCTGGCTGTCAGTGTGTTTATGGCAATAGTGTCAATGATCATCAGCAGGTATCTTCCCGTATGGCTCGGCGGAGACGCCAACATAATCCGCGACTCATCGGCTTATTTTATGATCCTGTCTGCCGGAATGCCTTTTATGGCCGCAAGTTATACCTCGGGCAGTATGCTGCAGTGTAGCGGAAATATGAGGGTTCCGGGGATTATAAATATCACGATGTGCTTTTTGAATGTGCTGTTTAATGCTCTGTTTATATTCCCTTCGGGGACGAAAAATGTATTCGGAATATCTTTCTACCTTCCGGGGCTCGGGCTCGGTGTACGAGGCGCTGCACTCGGAACCGTAACAAGCGAAGGGGTATGCGCTCTTGCAATGCTCTATTTCCTGCTGGTACGCTCCGAAATGCTGCATCTTCGGAAAGAAACATATGAAACAAGATATGCGGACGAACTGAAAAAAGCTATAACGATCGCGCTTCCGATCGCCGCCGAAAACGCTATAACGGGAGGAGCTTACGTTGCATTTACAAAGATCGTTGCACCCCTCGGTACAGTTGCCATCGCCGCCAATTCATTTGCCATCACGGCTGAGGGCCTGTGTTACATGCCGGGCTACGGAATATCCGCTGCGGCAACCACCCTTATCGGCCAGAGTGTGGGGGCAAAAAGAAATGACCTCGTAAAGAGGATGTCATACATGACGATAGCACTTGCGATGGTCATGATGACAGTTACGGGGTGTCTTATGTATGTATTCTCCGCGGAGATGATAGGGCTTCTGTCTCCCGATCCTCTTGTCATAGATATCGGATCTAAAATTCTTCGTATAGAAGCGTTTGCCGAGCCTTTCTTTGCCGCATCCATAGTTACGACCGGAATATTCCGGGGTATGGGCAAAACAATATTCTCCACACTGCTGAACCTTTCCACAATGTGGTTTGTAAGAATACCTCTTGCGGCTTTCCTGTCCGCATCCTACGGTCTTGTCGGTGTATGGTCCGCCATGTGCATCCAGCTCATAGTATGCGGCACTTTATTCGTAACCGTTCTTGCCGTTGTTATCAGGCGGTCTCACTGATCTGTTTTCTCTGCTGTGATCTGAACTGAGTGTTTTCTTCGAGCAGTTCCTGCTGTCTCTTAAGGCCGGATCTTCTCATGGTATTCCAGAGGTTGTAATTCCTCTCCGGCTGCCTGTCGGCTCTCGGGGCTCGTGTTACTATTCCGTCATTACCGCTTTCTGCAATATACATCGTTCTTGCTCCGGCTGCGGTTCCGCCGAATATCTTGCTGAAACTGTGCCCTCTGTATTCTTCGGGAGTAGCTCCGAAATTGTGGACGCAGTATGTTCCTTTATCTTCACCGTCACTTACGGAATTGGCGGCAGAGCGGTCCTCTTTGATAAATCCCGCTACCCACGCCGCATAATCCGGATCGCTTTTCATGTTTTCCCATCCGGTATCGGAAATGACCACTGTTTCCTCATCAAAGGGTCTCGTGGAACTGTATGGTATGTTTGAGATCAACCTGCTTACCGAATCCTTAAAACAGTCCATGGAAAGATTATTGATATCTTCGGGATACAGCCCTGCTTCTTTCAGCAGCTTTCGCCCTTCATTGACGCGGCTCTCCTGCTCTGCTCTCTTGTCGGGATTTTCCCTGTAATAATCGGACATCACAGTGCTGCTTTTTGTCTGTTTGACTTTATCATCCGCCTTGCTTGCGGCATTATCAGATAACGCCTCATTTATCTGCCTGTTTGTATACCGATAGTTGTAATATCCGCCGTAACTTCCCGCAAATCCAGCTGCCTGTCCGATCATACAAAGCCCTCCTGCCGATAGGTGCAAAAAAGCACATTTTCCAATTTCAATCCATTGAAAAATGTGCTCTCCGTAGTCATATTTAACTAATATTTATATCGGCTGAAGATAGGGAAAACTTTATGATTTTTCATCCAGTCTTTCAAACACGGGAATCACTTTCAGAGGAGCCTGAGCAGTTATTGTGCACCCTCCTTCGTAGACCGTTTCATTATCACGGTTCTTCCATCCGGCACCCTTCGGCAGATAGACCTGTCTGTTGGTTACACCCGCCTCAAAAACCGGAGCGACAAGGTATTTGCCGCCAAACATGTACTCATCCTCTGCCTCCCATGCCTTCTTATCATCCGGAAACTCGTAAAACAGGGGCCTCATGACCGGTGTTCCCTTTTCATGGGCTTCATTCATCAGATCCCTTATGTAGTCTCTCATGGACTCTCTGAGATCTATATACTGCTTGCAAATTTCATATACTTCTTCTCCGTAACTCCATATTTCGTTAGCGGCTCCCGAGCGGCATGTTGCTCCTCCGGTCGTTCCGACCTGGGGCTGCCTCGGCTCCCTGTCTCCGTGAAGCCTCATGACCGGACAAAATGTCCCCCACTCAAACCATCTGACAAACAATTCACGAAATGCCGGATCATTCGGATCTCCTCCATGAAAACCGCCTATGTCGGTAGTCCACCACGGTATGCCTGCCAGGCCCATATTAAGTCCTGCAACCAGCTGGTTTTTCATACTTTCGAAACTGGACGCTATATCACCGGACCACACAAGTGCACCAAACCTCTGGCTACCTGCCCAGGCACATCTTATAAGGTTAACGATATTCTCCTGTCCCATCTCCTTCATGCCTTCATAGAACGTTCTGGCATAGTCAACGGGGTATATATTTCCGATCATAAGATCAGGTCCGAGATAATAACGGTAGTTGTCAAAATCGTACACACTGTACTCAGGCTCGGCTTCATCAAGCCAGAATATCCTTACTCCGAGTTCGTAATAATTCTTGAGAACCGTGTCCCACAGATATCTTCTTGCTTCGGGATTGGTAACATCAATATGTATCGTTGCGCCCTCAAAATTCAGACCGACACGGAATCCTCTCTCGGTCCTTACCAGAAATCCGTTTTCCAGCATATATTTATAATTTTCGCTCTCACGGTCTACCGTAGGCCATATAGATACCATCAGTTTGATACCCATTGACTCCAGTTCATCTATCATAGCCTTTGGATCAGGCCAGTACACGGGATCGAATTTCCATTCTCCCTGCCTCGGCCAATGAAAGAAATCCACAACTATAACATCAAGAGGTATATTCTCCCTCTTGTATCTTCTTGCAACATCCAGCAACTCTTCCTGTGTCTGGTAGCGAAGCTTGCACTGCCAGAATCCAAGCCCGTATTCCGGCATCATAGGGACGGTACCCGTAACCTTTGCATAAGCCTCTTCGATCTGCGCCGGAGTATCTCCGACAACGATCCAGTAATCCATTATATCGGTACTGTATGCTTCGAATGTTGTGATGTTTCTGCCGAAAACACACCTTCCGATCGCCGGATTGTTCCACAGCAGTCCGTACCCCAAAGACGAGATAGCAAACGGAACACTTGCCTGTGAATTCCTGTGTGCCAATTCAAGATCACATCCTTTAAGGTCCAGATAATCCTGCTGGTATTGGCCCATTCCGTATATTTTTTCTTCTTTATCGGGAGATTCCCAACGGACAGTGAGATGATAGTTTCCTCCCGGATGAGGCTTAAACTCTCTGCCCTCAACTTCTATGGCACTGCACTTTGGATCCCTGATATCACGGCGGTTTCTCCAGTACTCTTCGAGTACTGTTTTACCGTCGGAACGGCTGATACTGATCTTTCCCGTTTGAGTTATGCGGACAAGGATCTCTCCATTCTTGAGAACTCCGCCTTCGGAATCTTTTTCAATAACTGCTTTGGAATTCTGAGGTATGGTAAGTGCCCAGTCTTCATCCGGCATTTTGGCACATTTTGTTGCTCTTATCCTTACAGCATTTTCACCCCACGCTTCGATCCACAGCGTCTCCGAATCATACCGGTAGATAAGCTTATTGTCCGACCTTGTAATCATCCGTAACCTCCTCACTTCGCTTCATTAAGCCACACACGCATCTCACCTTCTCCTCTGTTTGCCCATGCATAATAAGGGATCAGCCTTATACTGCATTCTTCTTCTCCGGGTCTGTTAGCAGTATAGTAAAGGCCTTCTCCAAAATCATTTGCATCGGTTCTTGTTCCCTTGGCATCAATCACGCCGACTCCGCCAAGGATATCATCCCTCCACTCATAGTTAAGCTCCGAATCCGTCGGAAGATTAAGGTTGTGAAGTCCTGTTCCGTTATCAGCCCCCTCAGCGCAGTAAACCTGAGGTCCTCTTGCGATTGCAACCTTACCAGTGTTCTCGGAAACCTTCGGATTGCAATACCATCTCTTGGGGATGATCTGAATGTCATATTCGATTCTATGATCCCCTCCGGGGATAGCAACGTTCCAATAACCGTTATCCGAAACTATATCTGCCGCATTTTCGTCTACCTTACCTGCATAATCATCAGCCCATCCGGGGATTCGTATCTTCAGATTTACCGGATTAGTTCCTTTGTTGGAAACCAAAAATGTGATCTTGCCGCTTCTCGGATAATCACACTCCTGTTTTATTCTGACAGTTTGACCTTTCTGATCAAATTCGGATTCCGACCTGATAAAAAGATTGACGAGAATTTCATCCTCCTTTGCGGTATAAATATACTTATCGACTGAAGCGATCATCCTCGCAAGATTGGGCGGGCAGCATGCACATCCGAGCCATTCGGGACGTACCGGTTTGACATGACTCTTACCCGGATCCTTGGCGGATTTTTCGGGAACAACCTCTAAGGGATTGACGTAGAAAAAATGCCTCCCGTCTAACGCCATTCCCGCAAGGGCGGTGTTATACAATGCTCTTTCCATAATGTCGGCATACTCCGATCTCGACTCTATCCTGAGCATCTGTCTGGCAAAAAATATCAGACCGATCGAAGCACAGGTCTCGCAATACATAGTATCGTTCGGAAGATCATAGTCGAGAGTAAATGCCTCGCCGATGACCGTGGAGCCTATTCCTCCCGTTATATACATTCTCTTGTCCGCAATATTACGCCATATCTTCCTGCACACATCCGCAAGACCTTTATCGTTTGTGGTTGCTGCAAGATCAGCCAGTGCCGTACTCATGTAAACGAGCCTTACAGCATGGCCCTCCGCTGTGTCCTGTTGTTCAACCGGCACATGCATCTGAAAATACTTTTTAGGAAACGTGTAAACACCTGCTATGATAGGGTCTTTTGCATCTGCCGCTTTCTGCCTGTCAAAAAATTCCGGATCCTTTCCCCTTTGGCGAAGAAAGAATTCCGCTTCTTTAAGGTAAGTGTCATTTCCCGTCAGATGGTAGAGTTTCATCAGTCCTATCTCTATCTCTTCATGACCATCCACTCCGCAGATCTTCCCTTCACCCTCTCCGAATACAGAACATATATGATCGGCAAGTTTTCGGGCAACACTTAATACCTTTTCACTACCTGTTGCTTCGTAATACGCAACCGACGCTTCTATAAAATGCCCTGCACAATACAATTCATGGCTTTCCCCAAGGCGCTTGTATTTCCTCTCGGGTGCCTTGATCGTAAAATAAGTATTTAAGTAGCCGTCTTCTTCCTGTGCCTCACTAATAAGGTCCACAACATCGTCGGCTGTTTTTTTCAGATCTTCATCCCATTCATACATCAGGGAATATGAAACCGCTTCAAGCCATTTATAGACATCACTGTCCTGAAATACCCAACCGTAGTGATCCCCCTGCGATCTTTTTGCTGCGATACGGAAGTTCTCTATAGCATGACTTTTCTCGTTCGGAATAAAATCATCATCTCGTTCCTTCTCAATATTGATATCGATTGCATCATTAAGCACATCCCACTGGTATGGGATCATCTCATGCTTAACAAGCTTACGGTATCTGTTCCAAAAAGTATCGTGAATCATTGTTTCATTATTCATTGCGGGAATCCTCTCTTTAGTGAAAATAGGGCCAAGATAAGATCTTGGCCCCATTATTATACCATGGTATTTACTTACCTATGATCGAATCTATTGTAGCCTGTGCTTCCGCAGCTGCCGATGCGGGATCACTGTCTCCGGTAATGACTTTATTGAAAGCAAGTGAGATTGCATCTGAAATATCAGGCCATTCGGGAAGAGGACCTCTTGCATTTGCATACTGCATCTCATCTACGAATACCTGGTAAACCGCATCACCCTTGAACTGGTCTTTTGCGATGGTTGAATCGGATGAGATATATCCCATATGATCCATCATGTACAGGCATGTGTCCTTACTTGTTGCATACTGAAGGAAAGCGATAGCTGCCTCTTCATTTCCGCCGGCGATAACTGCGTAGTTTTCTCCGCCAAGACCGGATGCCTGCTGCTTATCCTGAGGTATGGGGGCAACATTCCACTTAAGGTCGGGAACTTCCTGACGCATTGTGGGAATCTGCCATGTACCGTTGATCATCATGGCAAGGTTACCGGAAATAAACTGGTTCATAGTATCACCCTGTGTCCAGTTAATAGCCTCTTTGGGGAATGCTCCCGCATCTACGAGACTCTTTTCGAACTCAAGTGCCTTGATTCCGCCTTCCGAATTGATCTCATATGATGTCTGGCCTGTTGACCATACCCAGGGAAGGAAGTTGAACGTACCTTCCTCGTTCTGAAGTGCACAATGAGCAAATCCGTATACGTTACCCTTTGTTGTCTTTGTTGCTACATCGAGAAGTTCATCCCATGTCTTGGGAACTTCACATCCTGCCTCTGCAAGCATGTCTTCATTATAGAAAAGAACAAGGTCATTGCTTCCGAACGGAACTCCGTAAAGCTTTCCGTCAAGTGTACATGAATTAACGGGGCCCGGATAATAATTGCTTACATCAAATCTGTCCGTTATGTCTGCAAAGATTCCCATCGCTGCATATGATGCATGATCCGGGTTATCAAGAATAACGATATCAGGAAGTTCACCTGCAGATGCTCCGACCGAAAGCTGTTTTTTGAAATCAGCAAAAGGAACATATTTAGCCTGAACCTTGATCTTATCCTGCTGTCCGTTAAACTCCTGAATGATATGGTCCAGTGCTTCCTGATGGCCGGCAGTTTCCCAGTAATACCAGATCGTAACATCCCCCGATGCATCGTCGGAAGCCGGAACGGCTTCTTCTGTCTGAGTGTCTGCAACCTCTGTTGTTTCGGCTGTCTCCTCTTTTGCGGCTGTCTCCTGTGCAGGAGCCTGCGTTGCAGCGCCACATCCTGTCAGTACTGTTGCCAGCATCACTGCGCTGACAAATGTTGCTAAAAATCTCTTTTTCATAAATACCTCCTTAAATAAGAGTTGTTTTCCTTACGAGATCATTATCTGTTGAAAATCGCAAACAGAAAACTCAAGAAAACTTAAAAAGGGGGAATAATCTAATCTGATTTAATCATGAATGGAATCCTTATAATTACCCTTGTTCCTTCCGGTTTTGCTCTCTCTATCCGAAGACTTCCTGCTTTTCCGTAATACATTTTCAGTCTGGTCGCTGCATTTTTCAAACCGATGCTGGACTTGGATCCGGTATCCTCATAAATACCATTGTTGATCTTTTCCATCAGTTCATCTTCCATTCCGGCGCCGTTATCTTCAATCCGTATTTCCACGTTTTCATCTTTCTTCTCTATATTTATAACAAGCTCAGCATCCTGAATATCTTTTTCGAAGCCATGAACAATCGCATTTTCTACAAAGGGTTGCAGCAGCAGTTTGTGTATTCCCGCGTCCATAGTATCGGGCGCCACATTTATTGAACAAGAGAAGCGATTTTTTACTCTGTATTGTTGCAGATATATGTATTTTTTGATCCACTCGGATTCTTCACGGATGCTCACTTCTGCATTGCTGTTGACTATGGCATATCTGAGTATCGTAGCCAGTGAACTTATTGCATTACTTATATCATATTCGTCCCTGTCGATCGCCATCCAATTGATTGTATCAAGGGTATTGTACAAAAAGTGCGGATTGATCTGAGCCTCCAGCGCAACTATCTGTGCTTCCTGCTGCATTGTTATCGCTTCATTGAGTTTTTCCAAAGTATCGTTAAATCCGTCTGCAATACTTTCTATCTCAAGCGGCATATTTGTGTCCTTGTATATGCGAACCGAAAGATCTCCGTCCTGCGTCTGTTCCATCCCTTTCACAATCTGTCGTACCGATCTGATCAGATCCTTTGACATTTTTGTTGATAAGAATAAAACGATAGCGATCACTGCTATTCCTACAATCAACATCAGGAAGAGTTGTCTTGTCAAAGAAGCGCTAAGGCTGCTCATGTCGGCTACGTTCACGATATCCCAGTCAAGTTCGTCATCGTGAAGAATATATATTCCGAATGCTGATGAGGGAAGTCCTGTTGCTTTTTTGTAATATAGTTCGTAATCCTCGCCCTTTACCGCATCACCTTTATTCACATCCGTAACCACATCCCCTATTCTGTAAGGTTCGTCACCGAATGTAATGATACGTCCGTTTCCGTCAACGATAAAATTAAAAACCTTCCCATCACGCTCCGATCTGTTACATATGCTTTGAAGCAGTTCTTCATCAATGCTCAGTATCGCTATTCCACATTCTTTATCCAGGTTTTTATAATCGATTATCCTGTGCGCTATGTGCAGCAGATAGTAGTCCTTATTTGCAAAGTTTGTACCGTACTCGGTGGGATAAACATGCATATCATAATCTTTTATAACATCCCTATACAGGCCTTCCTGTCCCATTTCAAATCCTTCAAGCCAGGAACTTCTGTATGTTGCCGGTGTCATTTGCTCATATGTTACCACCTCCCCTTTCGGAGTTATAACGGAAATTGCCCGTATATATTCTTTGGAATACAGCAGCGCACTGAACAGTCTTCTCATCTGGTTAACAGTCACGGCCTCATCAATATCATTATCCAGATTACCGACCCATTTGACCATGTCATCATCGGTGTATATCTGATACAAAAGATCCTCATATGATTCCAGTCCAAGATTCAGATTATTATCAAGCTGTCCCAGATTGCTGTGGGACATGATCTGCATATTTTCTCTGAGGGTTCTTGAAATATTAACAAAGGAAAAAAACTCGACAACTATTATCGGAATGATCGAAGTTATGATAAACAAAATCACAAGTCTGGTTTTTATGCTCGTTTTCTTCATATTATTATCCTCAATAATCAAATGACCGGGAGAAATTAATAATACTCCCGATCATTATCATAGTACTGCCTGTATTTGCTTTCAAATGTTTTCTATCCCTTTACGGCTCCGTTTGTCATTCCGCTTATTATGTACTTCTGCATGAAGATGAATATCAGTGTGACGGGTATGATCGCAACTATGGCAAACGCCGTAAGGTAGCTCCATTTCGTCCCGTACTGTCCCATAAAATTGAATATCCCCGCTGTGATGGGTCTTTTCTCCTGATCCAGGATAAAGGTCATTCCGTATGCAAGATCACCCCATGCATAGAGGAAGGAGAATATCGCGCACACAATAACTCCGGGCTTGGCTACTGGAATCAGGATTCTCAAAAATGCGGATAGTCTTGTACACCCGTCAATATAGGCTGCCTCTTCAAGTGCCTTAGGTATTGAAGCAAAATAATTTTTGAGAATAAGTACCGAGAACGGAATGCCTATTGTAGCATCAGCCAGGATCGCTGCTCCCCATGTGTTATACATTTTCATGTTTCTGAACATGATAAACATCGGTGTCAAAAGCACGGAGACGGGAAGCATCTGAGTGACCAGGAATCCGAGGAGCATCGCCCGTCTTCCGACAAATCTGTACCTTGCAATTGCATAGGATGCCGGTACAGCAAGTATTACAGCGATAAACATTGCCCCCAGAGATATCATAAAGCTGTTAAAGAATGACTTGAACATATTAAAGTCACCCGTCTCAATCTGCGCGGCATATGATTTTGTATTTAGGACATGAGGATACCATGTCGGAGGTATCATAAATATCTCTTTTTCGGTCTTAAATGAAGTTATAAGAGTCCAAAACAGGGGAAACAGCAATAATATAAGTATTATTAATGATATCGCACAAAATAATATATTCTTTTTCTTATTTAGCTTTTTATCTTCCATCAGTCTTCCTCACCTTGCATAGTAATCTTTAAATACAACATACCTACAAGCAACAATATCAGGAACAAAACATTTGCCACCGAAGACCCTTTGCTGTACTGGAACATATCAAAGGATAGTTTGTACGAATATGTAGAGAGTAAATGTGTGGAGTTTACCGGGCCTCCCTCAGTCATTACATACACAAGATCATAAACCTTGAACGTATATATGAACCCGAGTACCAAAACGGATTCTATTGTGGGCCTGAGCAGCGGAAGCGTGATCTTTATCAGCTTCTGCCAACCGTTAGCTCCGTCAACGGATGCACTCTCATACAGTTCCTGTGGGATAGTTGTAAGTCCGGTAGATATAAGTATCGTGTTGAAAGGTATCCCTATCCATACATTTGCCGCTACTACCGCGATCATTGCAGTTCCCGGAGTGGTCAGCCACTCAATGTTTTCCTTGATAAAACCTGCAGATCTCAAAATATAATTGACGATCCCCACATCCGTCGAAAACATAAATTTAAACATCAGTGCCGTAACCGTCATGGGCATCATCCAGGGAATCATTGTCATTCCTCTTACGGTCTTGGAAAATGTAAAATTCTTGTTAAAAAACAACGCAAGAAGAAAGCCGATCAAGAACTGGAACAGCAGACAAGCCAATGTAAATACCAAAGTATTTCCCATGGCCTTCCTGAATACCTCATCATGGAATATATCGATGTAATTTGCCAATCCGATAAAGTTCTTCTGACCTTTAACCAGATTCCTTACCGAAACATCCTGAATGCTTAGAATGATATTACTGATTATGGGATAACCCACAAAGATCATCATATATAGAAATGCAGGCAAAATGAATAATAATCCGATATTATCGTAACGAAAGAAGTCTTTAATACGTTTCATAATTCCCCCTGTCTCATAACAGTGTATTATTGGTGATTTTTCTTGTTATACACATTTTATGAGATCAAGGTTGTCAAATAAATATGATAAATCTTAAAAAGGGGGAATTATCTAATGCTTATTTATATGATTTTCTGTAGTCAGCCGGTAACTGTCCCGTTGTTTCCTTGAAAACCTTGCTAAAGTATTTAGGATCGGAATAACCAACCCTGTCGGCTATCTCATAGAGTTTTAATGAAGTGCCGATAAGCAGTTCCTTGGCTTTCTGTATCCTGAAGTTTTTGATATATGCGCTAAACGTGACTCCGGTCTCTTTGTGAAACTGTGTCCCGAGATACTCAGGGGTAATGTTCAATCTTGAAGCGATCTCATCCAGTGTGATCCCCACATTGTAGAACTCACTTATCATACTTTTGGCGCGTCTGATAGTAAGATTGTCCGACTCGTTTTGTGTCTCCCGGCAATCCAGATTATCGGCGATAAAATCACAGACTTCCGATAACTCACTATGTACCTTTGCGCTCATGATCCGGTCGAGCAGCTTTTGCTGCTTGATATTCCCCACTCTTTCGTTTCCGACACTTTTTGCCGTTTCAATAATCGCCCACATAAAGCGAATGTAACTCTCTTTTACCTCATGAGGGTCATATACTTTGCCGTCCCTGTAATAATCATAGAACGCTCTTAGGATCTCTCTTTCCTTGCTGTGATCCGATGCACATATGGCAGACTTCATTTTTGCTTCAAGATCCTGCGGGTAAATACACATCGATGTCTGTACTTTTGTGATCTTCGGATATGATATCAAGACGTTGTCTTCAAATGACAAATTCCAATCCATATAGGGAAACAGGCAGTCCAAACCAGTTTTAATCTGCGAAAGCGATTCGACAACGGTATAACCTATAGCTGTATTATCCGCAAAAGAATTCAGTAGCTGGTATTGTACCCATCTCTCAAAATCCGTGCCGGAATTGCAATTATAGATTATAGCCAATACAGAGCTTAAATATTCGATATCCAGACTGCAGTACCCGATCCCCTCATAGTGCGAAAGTGAGTGGGCAAGCGATGCTTTTCCGTTGCCGGACAGATTATGGTACTGATCGCCCATATATGCCAATATCAGGATAAAATCCTGCTCTTCAACAATGCTGTAGTTATTGTATAAATAATTCTTTGTGTCCTCATCCACTTGAAGCCTTCCGCCAACGATCTCCCGCATTATCTGCTCAAGGGTTCCCACTTTTTCAGGCTTTCTCCGATTATCTTCCAATATCTGACGCTTTATATTCTCAAGCGCATTTGAAAAATCATTTAGGTTTACAGGTTTAAGAAGATATTCCGTAACTCCCAGTTTCATCGCACTTCTGGCATATTCGAATTCTGAGTAAGCACTTAAAACAATAGCTTTAGTCAATATACCTTCGGCATACAGAGTTTCAAGCATCTGCAGACCATTCATCCTTGGCATCTGAACATCGGTAATAATAAGATCCGGATCAAGCTCTTTACACAATCTGAGCCCTTCCTCCCCATCATTAGCTTCACCGACTATCGTATATCCCGAATCCAGTTTATTAAGGAGTCTTTGTATCCCTTCCCGTATTCTAATTTCATCTTCAACTATCAGTATACGCATGTGCTGATCTCCGACTGCTATTGATCGTTCTAATTATAGCACATTCATCTTCTTGCATTAACAACCGTCAAATTGATATAATCTGTTGAGTGTGCACAGCATGAAATACTCTTGTGGCTTGCCGGCAAAGAGGAATGCTCTCAAGAAAGAGGAGAAAAAGGATGGATATCATTTCAATGATCGCCGAAGAGATCGGTGCAAAAAATACACAGGTGGAAGCCGCCGTTAAACTGATAGATGAGGGAAATACAATCCCTTTTATTGCCAGATACAGAAAAGAGGCAACCGGAAGTCTTGATGATGAAAAGCTTCGTCTACTTCATACAAAGCTTACCTATCTGAGAAATCTTGAGGCCAGAAAGGAAGAAGTAATCGGCCTTATAGACGAGCAGGGAAAGCTTACGGAAGAGCTGAAGGCTTCTATCCTCTCAGCCACAAAACTTGTGACAGTTGAGGATCTGTACAGACCTTACAAGCAGAAGAAAAAGACAAGAGCGGATGCCGCAAGAGACAGAGGCCTTGCTCCTCTTGCCGAATATATCATGAAACAAAATGCCGATAAGCCGATAGAGGAAGAGGCAGCAAAATACGTAACAGGGAAGATCGAGCCCGCATCATCTTCCAAGGAAGATCAGGTAAAAGCTTCCGCAAAGGAAGTGATCGATGTTGCTGCGGCAATAGCCGGCGCCTCGGACATAATTGCCGAAGATATTTCCGACAATGCGACCTATCGTGAATACATACGCCGGATCACATCAGAAGAAGGAAAGGTTCGCTCAAAGGCAAAAGACCCCGAAGCGGATTCCGTTTACGGCAACTATTACGATTACGAGGAAGCGGTTAAGAAGATAGCAGGACACAGGGTACTTGCCATAAACCGCGGTGAAGCGGAAAAGATTCTTACGGTTTCGATTGAGGCTCCCGAAGATTCAATAATGCGCTATCTTGAAAAGCAGATAATAACTTCCGACAATCAGTACACTACGCCCGCGATTTGTTCTGCAATAGCAGATTCATACAAGAGACTTATAGCCCCTTCCATCGACCGCGAGATCAGAAATATGCTGACCGAAAAAGCCGAGGACGGTGCAATAGAAGTATTCGGCAAGAACTTAAAGCAGCTCCTGATGCAGCCTCCCATCGCAGGACAGACCGTTCTCGGATGGGACCCGGCATTTCGAACAGGGTGCAAGCTTGCAATAGTTGACCCTACCGGCAAGGTGCTTGATACAAAAGTCATCTATCCTACGGCACCACACAACAAGATTGAAGAATCAAAACAAGTATTAAAATCACTTATCGAAAAATACAACGTTACCCTTATTTCCATCGGAAACGGGACAGCTTCAAGAGAATCGGAACAGGTGGTATCGGAGCTTCTTAAGGAGCTCCACAGCAACATTCATTACATTATTACAAACGAGGCCGGCGCCAGTGTTTACTCCGCAAGCAAACTCGGGACCGAAGAATTTCCGGAGTTTGGCGTAGGACAAAGAAGCGCTGCATCGATTGCCCGTCGTGTACAGGATCCACTGTCTGAGCTTGTGAAAATCGAGCCAAAGTCAATTGGCGTAGGCCAGTACCAGCACGACATGGATCAGAAGAAGCTTTCCGAGACCCTTACCGGTGTTGTGGAAGATTCGGTTAACAGTGTCGGAGTGGATCTTAATACCGCTTCATTTTCACTGTTATCCTTCATTTCCGGCATCACTCCCGCTGTTGCCAAAAACATAGTTGCATACAGGGAGAAAAACGGTAAGTTCCACTCAAGGCAGGAACTACTCAAGGTCGCAAAGCTAGGCCCCAAGGCATTTGAACAATGCGCGGGATTTTGCAGGATCACTGACGGCGATGAACCGCTTGATGCTACGGCGGTACATCCCGAATCATATAAGCAGGCAAGAGCCCTTCTTCAGAAAATAGGGTGCAATATCAAAGACGAGGAAGCTATCCGCTCCTTCAGGAAAAATCTCCATGATGCTTCTGCTCTTGCGGCAGAGCTTGACTGCGGCGAGATAACACTCCTCGACATTCTCTCGGAGCTTGAAAAGCCCGCAAGAGACCCAAGAGAAGAAATGCCAAAGCCTGTTCTGCGCTCGGACGTTCTTGAAATGAAAGATCTGAAACCGGGAATGAAGCTTAAGGGAACCGTCAGAAATGTTATAGATTTCGGTGCCTTTGTCGACATCGGCGTTCATGAGGACGGACTCGTTCATATATCAAGGATGACAGACAGATTCATTAAACACCCTCTCGAAGTTGTATCGGTAGGAGATATAGTAGACGTTACCGTTCTCGAAGTTGACGAGAAAAAAGGCCGGATCAGCCTTACGATGATTGACGAAAATGCCCCGAAAGCCCCGAAAGCTCATACAGCTCCCAAAGGCGACAACAAGAACAAAAAGAACAATGACCGTAAGAGTAATGATTTTGCCCGCGGAACAATGGCAGACCTGCTATCGAAGATCAAGATCTAAGGTAACAAAGTTGACAAAAGGGACCGGAATTCCGGTCCCTTTTCCCAGGGCTAGGAGGATTCGAACCTCCAAATGACGGAGTCAGAGTCCGTTGCCTTACCGTTTGGCGATAGCCCTATATCCGTTGCTTTCGCAACGAATGTAATTATACACGAACGCAATATCTATTGCAAGTAAAATGTCTCATTAATTAAATCTGAAATCTATATCGACACGTCCTTCGATGCCCTTAACCCATCCATGGCTCGAACACTGCCAGTATTTTGCACCGCCTGTGTACGTAAAGTTGTCTCCGTACTGTGCGATCCACTTATCGCAAGGACATGATTTTATGTACGTACTCATAAAACTCTTGGATGAATAAACCATAGGAGTGTAGCCCGCTGCCCTTACTACATCGCAGAACGCCTGAATATTCTTCTGCAGCTGAGCCGTTCCCAGCGCTGCAAGCGTGCTTCCTTCGATATCCATTACAAGAGGAAGTGTTGCTCCGTAATTCTGTGCGCACATAACTGTGTATGTAGCTTCAAGCTTTGCGATCTCTTCGTTGGGCGCATATGTTCTGTAATACAGACCGAAGGGAATACCGTTTGCGGCTGCTCCGGCGGCATTTGTTTCAAACATCTTGTCTACGCCGGTATTAGTTGTACCGCATCTGATAAAAGCAAAGCTTACATCATCGGTAGCTACTTCTGCCCAGTTGATCGTTCCCTGATAGGAAGATACATCTATTCCTCTCGCTGCTACATTGGGAATAGGCAGTCCCAAACGGTTAACATAGACTCCGTTGAATTTCATAAAACCTATGTCATAATAATCCGCAACCGTTGCACTGACCGGTGTAACAACAAGGCAAGCCAATACGCAGGCAAGTGCTGTGATCCTTCTAAACAACTTCATAGTTACTCCTCTCGTATACAGATACATTTTTTACCAGAATACATGTGAACCGATTACTATACCAGTATATCCGGATCTGATATTTCTGAAATGTGTTGCTCCGCCTATATAGCTGACTCCGCTGATCGCATCTGACGCTGCCTGAAGGCATGATGCCTTGGGGCCCGCTGCTGCGATCTGAGCAACCTGTCCGCTTCCCGCAGGTCCAAACTGTCCCTTTGCATATATTACAGATGCGATGCTGCTTCCGTATCTGCCGCTCTTTAAGCGGTTCATAACGACTGTGCCTACGGAAACCTGGCCTTCATACGGCTGGTTTCCGCCTTCTGCCTGAATAAGTGCTGCCAGCAATACCTGATCCGAAACCTCGGCGGCAACAGCGCCGGTATTGGTCTTGGTAGTCTCTGTTGTTCGTCCTGCTTCGACTTCTGCCTTCTTGGCAGCAGCTTCGGCTTTTTCTTTTTCTTTCTTGACGGCTTCTTCTTCGGCCTTTATTGATTCCATCGTCTTGCCGCTTCCGAGTGAATCCGCAATTGTAACATATTCGGAAGATACATAGCCTTCCTGCCCATCAGAAAACTCAACCTTGGTCCATTCCCCTTCCTCTCCGAGAACACCAATCTTGTCGCCCTCGGCCAGAAGATCGAGAACCGTTCCGTCGGGATCTGCACTTTTACGGACTCTTAAGCAATCCGTTGTACAGGTTGCTGTCTTCTCTACAACCTTCTCGGCAAGCTTAACGGCATCATCACCGAACAGAAGAAAATCATTCTTTATCCATCCGGTAAGGTCCCCTGTTTTGACCTTTGTCCAGCCGTTTCCTTTTTCTATTATTTCACCACCGCATTCCTTGAAAAACTTACCGATAAGCTTTCCGTCTTCGGAGGCGGAATCCCTTACATTAACAGCTTCATCGACATTTGCCATGACAAGCTTGTCATATGAAATACCCGCAACCTCTCCCTTCTTTGTTGCGGTCTTTGCCGATGATTTTGACTCATCTTCTACAATCTCGATATTGATCGTGTTGCCCGAAGCAACAACTCTTGATTTTTCGATCCCGGCTGCCTTGGCTGCCCCCGCAGTCACGATGCGCACCTGTGCATCAGCTGCCGACACCGTTACGCTACTCCCCCATGTTCCGACAATGATAACCGATAATGCTGCTATCATAGCCGGCCATGTAAGTTTCTTCATAACTTCCTCCAAAAAATGTTACAAATTTATTACATAGTTGGCTTTCGCATTATATCAAAGACTTATGTAAATGTCAAATTCTCCGCGATTTTTCGGCACATGCTTCCATCGCATATATCACAGCGCCCCTAAATCCGGCCTCTTCCAGCACCGCAACCGCATCAATCGTTGTACCTGCGGGGGAACATACCATATCTTTGAGCTGGCCCGGGTGTTTTCCTGTTTCAAGAACCATTTTTGCGCTCCCGAGCACTGCCTGGGCTGCCATATTGATGGCAGTCGCCCTGTCGAGTCCTTCTGCTACAGCTCCGTCTGCCATTGCATCAATCAGCATAAAGACATATGCCGGGGAACTTCCCGAAACCGCAACCACGGCATCCATCTGGCTTTCCTTAACTTCATATGCCTTTCCGAACCCCGACAGCATTTTAAGCACGAATGCAAACTCCTCATCGGAAACCTTTGAATTTCTGCACACTCCGGTGCAGCCCTCTCCCACAAGCGCCGGGGTGTTGGGCATCAAACGTACTATTTTTGCACCTTCCGCAAGATTATCCTCCAGATAGGCAATCGTTTTGCCGGGAGCAATTGATATTATTACCTGATCATTATTCATCGATGATTTGATCTGCGGCAGAACATCCGCATATATTTGGGGCTTGACGGCTATTATTACATAATCGGAATCTTTGATCGAATCTGCATTTTCTTCACATGTATTTATCCCCAGATCCTTCTCGGCCTTTTGTCTCTGATTGGCACTTGCATCCGATCCGGTAATGTCAGAAGCGGCAAACACTCCCGCTTTAACGATGCCTCCTATCATGGCCGTGGCCATATTCCCCAATCCTATTACTCCAAGTTTCATATAATGCCTCCTTCTTTTAAGAGCGAAATACTGTATTACAAACTGTACATAAGCAATGCCGCTGCCACTGCGGCATTTAAAGATTCAAGTTTTCCCTGCATCGGTATTTTAACAAGTTCGTCTGCCTTCGCCGATATCCCGTCGGACAGTCCGGCGCCTTCGTTTCCCACAAGGAATGCAACCCTTTCTCCGTATGTGATATCCTTGTATGATTTTTCCCCGTTAAGATGCGCGGCATAAACCGTAACCGATGATTGCCTGATATCATCTATCAGCGCGGCAAGATCATGTACATAGTAAACAGGAACGCGAAACAGCGACCCCATCGTCGATCTCGTTACCTTCGGATTATAAACATCCACCGTATTCTCATCCGCGATTATGGCATCGAATCCGGCGCCTTCGGCTGTTCTTATCATTGTACCCAGGTTTCCCGGGTCCTGTATCCCTTCAAGTATTAGAAGCCTGATCTTACCAGATCTGCGCTCTTTTAGAAAATCATCCGCCGTCTCCTCGTTCTTCCCGCATACACACAATATACCCTGGGGATTTTGCGTGTCGGACATTTTCTTAAATACGGCAGATGATACAACAACCGGATCTGTCTCGTATCCGAAGATTTCCGAAATATCATGTTCTGCGGCAAATCCTTCAGATACGAAACACTCTTTGAGCATATTCTCCGGGATCTCACTTGCGATCCTGATGCCCTCAACTGCAAAAAGACCCTCCTTACGGCGGGCTTTTGCGTTGTTTACAAGCATTGTCACATGCTTGACCTTATCATTTGAAGTGCTTGTAATAATATCCATGGGATCAGATTGCAAGTGCCCTGCTTACGGCATATTCATACTCGGAAATATGCTTCTCCATCGCAAGAGCTTCGTCTATATCATAATCTACCCATGCACCGTCACGATACGCTACTACACGGTTGGTTGCACCGTCACACAGAAGGTCTACCGCATAGGCGCCCATGATCGACGCATAATATCTGTCACGGCATGTGGGAGAACCGCCGCGTTGCATGTGTCCCAATATCGTAGCCCTTGTCTCAAGACCTGTTGCAGCCTCAATCCTTCTAGCCATTGAAGTAGAGTGTCCTATTCCTTCAGCGTTTATGATTATGTGATGTGTCTTGCCCTTCTTGCGGTTATTGATGATATTATCAATAATCTCCTGCTCTTCATATCCGTATTTCTCCGGAATCAGGATATCCTCAGCGCCGTTTGCCACACCGCACCAGAGCGCTATATAACCGGCATTTCTTCCCATAACCTCTATGATAGAACATCTCTCGTGTGAGGAAGATGTATCTCTTACCTTGTCAATAGCCTGCATAGCCGTGTTGACTGCAGTATCGAATCCTATCGTGTAATCGGTTGAGGAAATATCAAGGTCAATAGTCGCAGGAACGCCTATCGTATTGATCCCGAGAGACGCAAGCTTCTGGGCTCCTCTGTATGTTCCGTCACCTCCTATGGCAACCAGTCCGTCAATCCCGTGCTTTTTGCATACGGCAGCTCCGGCCTTCTGCCCCTCTTCCGTGATAAATTCTTCACATCTTGCTGTACGGAGTATTGTTCCTCCCCTTTGAATAGAGTCGGAAACATCTCTCGGTGACATCTCATATATTTCTTCGTCAAGAAGGCCTCTGTATCCCTTTTCTATACCCATAACCTTCTTGCCCTGTGATATTGCTCTGCGAACAACGGCACGGATTGCCGCGTTCATTCCCGGGGCATCGCCTCCGCTTGTAAGAACTCCTATGGTGCGAACTTCTTTTGCCATCACAATCTCCTTATCAACAACCTGTTAAGTCAGTCTGACATTTTCACTGCCGAAAGCCTCGGACAGTTTTTCAGTCAGTTCTTCATTTGCATCAACGCTGCTGCTTGGCGGCAACGTTTTCCTCTCCTTGGTCTCCTCAATATATATTACAATTATATCCTTACCGTCAGAATCCGCAATTAAATTATTCAATTCCCCTTCTCTTTTTTGATAGTCATCCTTTGTGGCAAACTTGATCCAGACCTTCTTCGGAATACTATCAAACGGGATAATGCGGTTGCAGATGACTTTTGCATCCTTTTCATCTTCCGCCGAAACCCTGCCTTCAATGAACACTTTGGAATCCTCGTTTAAATACCTCGAATTCTTCTCATAGTCATCCGGCCACACTATTACCTCAACCGTTCCCACAAGGTCTTCTATCGTAAGAAATGCCATTATCCTGTTGGTCTTTGTATATTTTACCGTCTTTGACTCTATAATTCCTCCGATAGTTACTTTCGCATTATCCGTAACCTTTGCGGTCCTTATATCCTCGTCATATACAAAGTCAGTGGTCATATTGGTGATATTCCGGCGCCACATCGCTTCATTTTCTTCAAGCGGATGCCCGGATACATATACTCCGAGGACTTCCTTCTCAAGAGATAGAAGCTCATTTTTCGGATATTCATCAATATTCGGAAGTTCAGCTGCCATGTCGCTTTTTACTTCCCCACCTGCAATATCAAAAAGCGACAGCTGTCCCGCCATGTTCTGCTTTCTGTCCTTAAGTATGCCGTCCATGTACTGGGCATACACGTTCATAAGCTGCTTACGGTTGCCGGGAAGGGAGTCAAAAGCACCTGCTTTAATCAGATTCTCAACGACACGCTTGTTGACGTCCTTACCGTCCAACCTGTTTAGAAAATCATATATATCCGCAAACTCGCCGTTTGCATTTCTCTCACCGACTATTGCCTCTATTACGGGCCATCCCACACTCTTGATCGAAGCAAGCCCGTACACGATGGAGTCCCCGTTTACGGAAAATCCCGCCACGCCATGGTTTATATCCGGGGGAAGAATCTTAATACCCATTGTCTTGCACGAATAAATATATTCGCTTACTTTACCGGAATTATCAATCACACTTGTAAGAAGGGCGGCCATAAATTCAACGGGATAATAGTATTTCAGGTATGCTGTCTGATACGCTACAACAGCATATGCGGCGGCATGGGATTTGTTGAATGCATACTTGGCAAAATCCATCATCTCATCATATATCTTGTTTGCCACCGATTCGGAAATCCCCTTTGACAGACACCCCGGAACATTTTCATCGGGATTGCCGTACACAAAGTTTCTGCGCTCTCTTTCCATAACATCCTGTTTCTTCTTGCTCATGGCACGGCGCACAAGATCTGAACGTCCCAGTGTATATCCGCCAAGATCCCTTACTATCTGCATAACCTGCTCCTGGTAGACAATACACCCGTATGTCGGTTTCAGGATAGGTTCAAGCTGGGGACAGTCATATGTGATATCCGATCTTGAGTTTTTTCCTTTTATATACACAGGTATGAAGTCCATGGGACCAGGGCGGTAAAGAGATATTCCGGCTATGACATCTTCAAGGTTCTTCGGCTTTAGTTCCTTCATAAAGCTCTTCATGCCCGAACTTTCAAGCTGGAATATACCGTCTGTTTTTCCGGTTCCGATGTAGTTATAAACGTTTATATCGTCAAAATCGAGATTACTAGGGTCTACCTTCACGCCTTTGTTTTCATAAACAAAACGTGCTGCCTCCTTGATAACCGTAAGGGTAACCAGCCCCAGAAAGTCCATTTTGAGAAGTCCCAGCTCCTCAAGTGTGGTCGCAACATACTGGGTAACTATCGTACCGTCTGCACCTCTGGCAAGAGGTACAAGCTCATCGGCAGCATCAGGGCATATAACGACTCCGGCAGCATGCATGGATGAATGTCTCGGAAGCCCCTCAAGCCTCATAGCCATATCCACCAGCTTCTTAGCCTGTGGATCCGACTCATAGATGTTTTTGAAATCCCCTCCCATATCAAGGGCTTCTTTAAGGGTAATGTTCAGGACATTCGGTATGGACTTGGCAATATTGTCGCAATAGGAATAGCTAAGATCCATTACTCTTCCCACATCCCTTACGACACCCTTTGCCTTCAGCGTTCCGAAAGTCACTATCTGAACAACCTTCTCCTTGCCGTATTTGTTTACCACATAATCGATAACATCGGGGCGGTGCTCATCAAAGTCCACATCAATATCCGGCATCGTAACTCTTTCGGGGTTAAGGAATCTCTCGAACAGCAGCTGGTATTTTATCGGATCGATATTTGTGATCTCCAGACAGTACGAAACTATGGAGCCCGCTGCACTTCCTCGCCCCGGGCCTACAGCGAATCCGTTTGATTTTGCATAATGTATGAAGTCCGAAACGATCAGGAAATAATCAACAAATCCCATCGTCCTTATAGTATCAAGCTCATATTTAAGTCTGTTTTCTATATCCTCACCGTAGTCGGGATACCGCTTTTTCAGTCCGTCATAGCAGAGCTTATTTAAGTAAGTCCATGAGTCATACCCTTCGGGAACCTCAAAATGAGGCAGCCTTGATTTTCCGAACTCTATCTCAACATTACATCTGTCGGCAATCTTCTGGGTGTTCTCAATCGCTTCCGGCGCATAGGGGAAGAGAGCTTTCATATCCTCTTCGCTCTTTATATAGAACTGACCGCCTTCATAGCGCATCCTGTCCTCATCGGTAACTTTCTTGCCGGTCTGTATGCACAGCAGAAGGTCATGCGCCTCCGCATCGTCTGCATATGTATAGTGGACGTCGTTGGTGGCAATAAGCGGTATATCAAGCTCCTTCGACATACGTAAGAGTGCCTGGTTTACCATCTTCTGCTCCGGAATTCCGTGATCCTGAAGCTCGAGGAAATAATTTCCCCGGCCGAAGCACTCAAGGTACCTTGCCGCAGCCGCTTTTGCCTCCTCATACATGTTTTTCTGAATGTATCTTGCCACTTCCCCGGCAAGGCACGCCGAGGTCGCGATTATTCCCTCGTGATACAGCCTCAAGGTCTCCATGTCCACACGGGGCTTGTAGTAGTACCCTTCCGTGAATCCGATGCTCACTATCTTCATCAGGTTATGATATCCGGTGTTGTTTTCCGCAAGCAAAATAAGATGGTAATACCTGTCCTCACCACCTGTCAGCTCTCTGTCAAAACGTGAATTGGGCGCCACATACACCTCGCAGCCGATTATGGGCTTGATGCCTTCAGCAATCGCAGCACGGTAAAAATCAATAACGCCGTACATAACGCCATGATCGGTTATAGCCGCGGCATTCATACCCAGCTCTTTGACATACTTAACGTATTCTTTTATCTTGTTGGACCCGTCCAGGAGCGAATACTCCGTATGGGTATGCAAATGGACAAATGACATATATTAACCTTCAAGCTCCTGCTGCGCGGCATCCAAGGCTGCAGCAACCACCTGGTGCATATCGTAGTACTTGTATTCTCCGAGCCTTCCGCCAAAAATCACATTATCTTCCTTGTCGGCAAGAGCCTTATACTTTGCAAACAGCGCATTGTTTTTATCATCATTCATCGGATAATAGGGTTCATCGCCCTTCTTCCACGGCGCCGGATACTCATACGTGATCACTGTCTTGTCCTGAGTTCCGAATTCAAAATGCTTATGCTCGATTATCCTTGTGTAAGGAATCTCATATTCCGTATAGTTTACGACTGCATTTCCCTGGAAATTATCCGTATCGATTATCTTGTCCTCAAACCGGAGACTTCTGTATTCAAGAGGCCCGTAGCAGTAGCCGTAATATTCGTCTATCATTCCCGTAAAGACGATTCTGGCCGCTTCCTGCTCATACTTTTCGCGCTCTTTGAAAAAATCACTTGATAGCCTGACTTCGCACCCCTCAAGCATTTTCTCTATTATCGCAGTATATCCTCCTATCGGGATGCCCTGGTAACTGTCGTTAAAATAGTTGTTGTCATATGTAAATCTCACCGGAAGCCGCTTTATTATAAAAGGAGGCAGTTCCTCCGCAGGTCTTCCCCACTGCTTTGCCGTGTATCCCTTAACGAGTTTCTCGAAAATGTCCTTACCTACAAGCCCAACTGCCGCTTCGGCCATATTTGCGGCTTCTTTTCCCTCGGGAAGAGATGCTTCCTTCTTCTGTCTCTCAATCTCTGCCTTAGCCTCATCAGGTGTTGTAACGCCCCACAGCTCGTGGAATGTGTTCATATTAAACGGCAGATTATAAAGCTCATCTTTGTACTTTGCAACAGGCGAATTGGTGTACCGGTTAAACTCTGCGAAAGAGTTCATATAATCCCACACCCTCTTGTTGCTTGTATGAAAAATATGGGCGCCGTACTTATGAACATTGATTCCCTCAACATTTTCCGTATAAACGTTCCCACCTATGTGATCTCTCCTGTCTATAACAAGACAGTTCTTTCCTGCCTTAGTCATTTCCGAAGCAAAAATCGCTCCGTATAGCCCTGCTCCGACTATCAGATAATCGTATTTTTTTGACATACCGTCCCTCCGAACATATATTCTATATTATAATATTTTAAAGTGATATTTGAAACCATCACGAAGAAGAATTTTTTAATTATTTACAAAAAAGGCCCGGAGGCTTTCACGCCTCCGGGCCGTGGACGGGGAATAAAACATTACAACGCAACATCTATTGCCGGACCTGCCTCAATCTTCTCGTAATGTTCGAAAAGTGCCTTAAGGTAATCGGCATCAGCCTTTGTAATATCCTTCATTTCTTTGTTCCGATGCTTAATCTCTAGCGCATCGATATCTTCCGGATCCATATTAACAGGATTTTCTGCCATCTCATCAAGAAGGTCGTTAAGGTCTTCGATAGCATCAAGCATCTCCTCCATGCCGCTGCATATCTCGCTTATCATCTCATTGGTGACCTCTTTTGATTCAATGTATTCTTCGTTCTCTGCTTTGCTTTCTATTTCCCCGAGTTCATCCCTCAAATCCTTCAGTTCTTTTTCGACCGGATCTTCCTTTGTATCACAATCCTTTGCATCAACTGCCGGCACGTCGCCTCCGCCCTTATCGGACGAACACCTCTTTGCCATCTCCTCTTCTTCGAGGTGCCTTGCTTTTTTGCGAGCGATCCTCTCCATGGCCTTGGCGTGATCCAATGCAGCTGCCAGCTCCTCTTCGTCGTATTTTCCTGTTCTTTTGGCGGCTTTTAGCTTCTGGATCTCTCTTTTTGCCGAAGCAACAGCTTCCCTGGCTGCGGCCGATGTTTTGCTGCTTATGATTTTGGATGAAATCTTCTTGAAGCTGTACTTAAGCTTCATTTTGGCAAGAGAAGTATCTTTGTTCGTCGTCCGCTGTTTCTTTAAAGTCTCGGAATACTTCTTCATGCTGTCGACAATGGAAACAGGCTGTGCCGGCGTGCAATTTGCGGCCCCTGTTTTTAGTGCACGGCGCATCTTCGATACTTCCGCCCCGTTAGCTCTTGTACTGTTGTCCTTTCGGGTGATCAGGGCTGCAAATGCTCCGGCACTTTTCGGAGACATATTTACCATTCCTGTCATAGCGCATCACCCCTTAAAGTCTATGGACTGTCCTATTCCTTCACTTGCAAACAACGCATTTTCCGAGCTCTCATAAGCATATTTCGAAACCTTGTCAAGAAGATCTTCAAGAGAATTTGAGTGGAATTCGATATATTCCTTCTCTTCCTCGTCAGCGCTTTTCTCAAGCCGCTCCTTTTCCTTATTCTTCTCGGTTTTCTTCTTCTCTTCGGCCTTTTCGGCTTTGTGCTTGGCGAGATTCTTCTCTCTTATCCTGTTTGCGGAATCACTTGCCTTCTCAAGAACCGCAAAGAACGACGTCTTGCCGTCATCTCCCACCGACATTCCGAAGTTCTTGATCGTAGCACCGCTTGCGGCAAGAGAATTCCTCGCAGCCTCAAGTTTTGAAAGAGATGACTCTATTATTCCCTCATACTTCTTGGCATATTCGGGATCATTTGCCATCTTCTCGATCTTCTCATCGTCAATGAGAACTATGGGCTTGCTTGCATTGCCGTACTTGCTCGCATTTGCTTCAACCTGCTGCTTCATATCCTTGCTCACAAGGACAAAATCAACACCATGGAATTTCTCCTTGAGCTTGGCATAATACTCTTTAGCCTTGTCAGAGAGATTAACATCACCGACAACCGTTCCATACTCGGCCTTTTCGGTCGGAATAAGCGAACTGTTTTCGGAAACCGGCTTCCAGTCGTTTGACTTAACCTTTTCGGCAGCCTTATTCGGTTGATCCTTTTTGACTGATCTTGATTGCGTAGAATACGCAGATACCGGTGCGGATGCACCGGATGTACCAAAAATAGAATTTGTCACGATAACACCTTCCTCCTTGAAGTAAACAAGTCTCAATTCCATTTGAGACGACACCTATACGTATCTTATATATCGGACAAAATTAACTGATAGTTAACAGTATTTTGAAATTTTTATAAACTTTTTCAAAAATCACAAAAATATCTGTTGACCGCACACTGTACATGTTGCTCTTCCGCCGGATGCCAGCTTAAAAGGAACCTTTTTATCCGTGCTGCAGTTAGGGCATGTATGCATTACCGTATTACCCGAATCAGCAACCTGCTCTGCTCCGCCCGATACCTTATTAAGTTCATCATCATTTATCCTGTTGTTTCCCATTTTCTTTTCTATCTCCATTCTCTTCCTTCCTTTCAGCTTCCGCTATCATTAATATATAATCTTTCCCGTAACCGGTCAATCGGGATTTTGCGGTTTTACAACTCCGCAGGCACTATAACAGTCTCATTTCCTTTTTCACTGTAATAGTATCATCCGATATATCACAGAAATATCACACAAAAAATCATATCAGTATAAAAAAATGGTATAATACACTTTAGGGGAAACAAATTTACTATCTGATACACATTTCAGGAGGGTTACTTATGGCTACAGCAAAGAAAACAACAACGACAAAGAAGACCGCAGCTAAGAAACCTGCTGCAAAATCAACGGCTAAGAAAACTACCGCCGCTAAAAAGACAGCTACGGCTAAGACTACAGCCAAGAAAACTACCGCCGTTAAAAAGGCTGCAAGCGGCTCCTCGGTAAAGGTTACGGCTACCGAGAAAAAACTTCTCGAGCTTTACCGTGCGGCTAATGCCCAGACCAAGAAGGAAGCAATGGAAGTTCTAAAAGCAGACACCAGACCGAACGACAGTCTTATCGAGGCAGTGCTTGCCAACAAAGACCTTCGCAAGACTCTTACGGATATGTTCAAGACAAGCTTGAAGAAATGATTTTGCAGAACAGATAAGGAGACTTAACTATGAATATAATCAGAAGAATGCTCGCATCAGTCCTTACAATGACACTTATTTGCGGCCTTTGCGGATGTACCTCAACCGCGCCGACTGTTAAGGAGGTGCAGGACCAGGCACAGAAAACAGGTGAAGAAATCGCTACATATACAATAGGCGTTTATAACTATCTCGGTGACAAATCCCTCGATGTTGTGGTAGAAAACTTCAGAAAACAGCTTGAGGATATAGGCGAGAAGAACAATGTTAACTTTGAAGTGGTTTACGAATACTGTGATGCGGACCCAGAAGTTCTCGATCAGGTTGTTGCCAAATATGTATCGGATGGTGTTGATCTTATGGTCGGAGTTGCGACTCCCGTTGCCGAGTCTTTCCGTATTCTTGCAGAAGGGATAAACACTCCGGTAATCTTCGCGGCTCTCTCTGATCCCGAAGGAGCAGGACTTGTCAAGGAAGGGGCGGCTGATGCAAACATTATCGGAGTTCTTGACTATATTGATCTGAACGCGGTTCTTGATCTTATCAATAATAATACCCCGTTTGTTCTTAAGGGCTCCATAGAAGATTATCAGACTGATTTTGCAAACCTCGGAATAGAGGCTGCCAACATGGCCAAGAGCATTCTCATCGATGGTAACAATCCCGCCAACATTCCGGTAGTCAGCATTACAGACGGTAATATTTCCATCAGTCCCGAACTTGCGGACCTGATCGGCATTGACAGCAAAGAACTTGAAGCGGCGCTTGAACCGCTGGTTGAGAAGATCAGTTCATATTATTAATAAGAGAGAAAAGAACCAGGCTCCCGAGGAAATCCCCGGGCATCGACAGCCACCAAACTCACAAAAACAGGGACTTGCAAGTAAACTTGCAGTCCCTGTTTTCGTTCGCCTTACGGCGCTTATCTCATTGCTTTCGCGATTATTCGATGATAGAAGCAACTCTTCCTGAACCTACTGTTCTACCACCCTCACGGATAGCGAATGTAAGACCCTGCTCACAAGCAACGGGATGGATCAGTTCGATCGTCATCTCGATGTTATCGCCGGGCATGCACATCTCTGTACCTGCAGGAAGTTCGCAAACACCTGTAACGTCTGTTGTTCTGAAGTAGAACTGAGGACGATAGTTGTTGAAGAAAGGTGTATGACGTCCACCTTCATCCTTTGTAAGAACGTAAACCTGAGCTGTGAATTTCTTGTGGCATGTAACCGAACCAGGCTTAGCTACAACCTGTCCACGCTCGATATCTGTTCTGTTGATACCACGAAGAAGGATACCGATGTTATCACCTGCCTGTGCCTCGTCAAGAAGCTTTCTGAACATCTCGATACCTGTTACAACAGACTTCTGAGTCTCTTCCTTGATACCGATGATCTCAACTTCGTCAGACATATGAAGTGTACCACGCTCAACTCTACCTGTAGCAACAGTACCACGACCTGTGATTGTGAATACGTCCTCGACAGGCATAAGGAAAGGCTTATCTGTATCACGCTGAGGATCAGGAATATATGAATCAACTGTATCCATAAGTTCCATGATCTTGTCGCCCCATTCTCCGTTAGGATCTTCAAGAGCCTTAAGAGCTGAACCCTTGATGATAGGGCAATCCTTGAATCCGTACTCTTCAAGCTGCTCTGTAACTTCCATTTCAACGAGCTCGATAAGTTCGGGATCGTCTACCATATCACACTTGTTAAGGAAAACAACGATGTAAGGAACACCAACCTGACGGGACAGGAGGATATGCTCCTTGGTCTGAGCCATAACACCGTCTGTAGCTGCAACAACGAGGATAGCACCATCCATCTGAGCTGCACCTGTGATCATGTTCTTAACGTAGTCAGCATGGCCCGGGCAGTCAACGTGTGCATAGTGTCTCTTCTCTGTTGAGTACTCAACGTGAGCCGTTGAAATTGTGATACCACGCTCTCTCTCTTCGGGAGCCTTATCGATGTTTTCGAAATCTACTTTAACGTTACCTGCAACTCTCTCAGCAAGAACCTTTGTGATTGCAGCTGTAAGAGTTGTTTTACCATGGTCAACGTGGCCGATGGTACCGATATTACAATGGGGTTTACTTCTGTCAAATTTCTCTTTTGCCATTTTGATTAATCCTCCTTAGATTAAACTCTCTTCTCTTCTCATGAGCTCTACGCTCGATAACAAAGATTATATTTCATTTTTCCGCTAATATCAAGGCATTTTTGGTTTTAAGCCTTCTTGGCGGCAAGAACTTTTTCCTGAACCGACTTGGGAACCTGCTCGTACTTCTCGAAGAACATTGAGTAGTTACCACGGCCCTGAGTCTTGGAACGAAGGTCTGTTGCATATCCGAACATCTCGGAAAGAGGAACGAACCCACGAACGATCTTGCCGTTTCCGACATCATCCATACCTTCTATACGTCCGCGGCGCGCATTGATATCGCCGATAACGTCGCCCATGTACTCCTCGGGCATTGTTACCTCAACCTTCATGATAGGCTCAAGAAGAACCTCTCCTGCCTTCTGCATTGCATCCTTGAATGCAAGAGATCCGGCAATATGGAATGCCATTTCGGATGAGTCGACTTCATGGTATGAACCGTCGTAAACCGTTGCATGTACGCCCACAACAGGGAATCCTCCGAGGAGTCCTGCCTTTGTTGCCTCTTCGATACCTTCACCGACAGCGGGAATATATTCCTTGGGAATAGCGCCGCCGACAACCTCGGAATCAAACTTGAACAGCTCTTCTCCGTTGGCATCCATGGGCTCGAAACGTACCTTACAATGACCGTACTGTCCGCGTCCACCCGACTGCTTTGCATATTTGCTTTCTATATCAACAGCCTTGGTGATTGCTTCCTTGTATGCAACCTGAGGTGCACCTACGTTTGCCTCTACCTTAAACTCACGGAGAAGTCTGTCTACGATGATCTCAAGGTGAAGCTCACCCATACCGGCGATGATCGTCTGACCTGTTTCCGGATCGGTATGTGCACGGAATGTAGGATCTTCCTCAGCAAGCTTTGCAAGTGATTCGCCGAGTTTTCCCTGTCCTGCCTTCGTCTTGGGCTCGATAGCAAGCTCGATAACAGGCTCCGGGAACTCCATAGACTCCAATATAACGGGATGCTGCTCATCACAGATCGTATCACCTGTTGTTGTAAGCTTGAATCCTACTGCTGCTGCAATATCACCGGAGTAAACCTTTTCAAGTTCCTCTCTCTTGTTTGCATGCATCTGCAGGATACGTCCCACACGTTCTTTCTTACCTTTTGTTGCATTAAGTACATATGAACCTGAGTTCATTGTACCTGAATATACTCTGAAGAATGCAAGCTTTCCAACAAACGGGTCTGACATGATTTTGAACGCAAGTGCCGAGAAGGGCTCCTCATCTGAGGAATGTCTCTCGGTCTCGTTACCTTCAAGATCAACACCCTTTATTGCGGGTATGTCAAGAGGTGACGGCATATACTCGATGACAGCATCAAGAAGCTTCTGTATACCTTTGTTTCTGTAAGCCGTTCCGCAGCAAACCGGAACTGCCGTACATTCACATGTACCTTTACGAAGTGCCTTCTTTAAGTCATCTACCGTAACACTGTCGGGGTCCTCAAGATAAGCCATCATTGTATCATCATCAAGCTCAGCACACTTCTCAACCAGCTCTTCATGATACATTTCTGCTTCATCCTTCATATCTTCGGGGATATCCAGGATAGAAATATCCTCGCCCTTATCATCGTTGTAGATATACGCCTTCATCTCAAAAAGATCGATGATCCCTTTGAACTCGTCTTCCTTTCCTATAGGTAACTGGATAACGATAGCGTTCTTACCCAAACGATTTCTTATCTGATCTACAGCTGCGTAAAAATCAGCACCGAGAATGTCCATCTTATTAATGAAGGCCATACGGGGTACATTGTATGTATCCGCCTGACGCCATACATTCTCAGACTGAGGTTCAACACCGCCCTTAGCACAGAATACACCAACAGCTCCGTCGAGGACACGAAGTGATCTCTCAACTTCGACTGTAAAGTCAACGTGACCCGGGGTATCGATGATATTGATACGATGCTCGAGCGCACCTGCCTTGGGCTTGCAGTGATCCTGCAATGTCCAGTGACACGTTGTAGCTGCAGAAGTAATGGTGATACCTCTTTCCTGTTCCTGCTCCATCCAGTCCATGGTAGCAGTACCGTCATGAGTCTCACCAATCTTATGATTGATACCGGTGTAATACAGTATACGCTCTGTCGTTGTGGTCTTACCCGCATCGATATGAGCCATGATACCGATATTCCTGGTTCTCTCCAATGGATAATCTCTTCCAGCCAAGACTTTCTCCTCCTACTAGAATCTGTAATGCGCAAAAGCTCTGTTTGCTTCTGCCATCTTGTGCATATCTTCTTTTCTCTTAACAGATGCGCCTGTGTTGTTGGCTGCATCCATTATCTCTCCCGCAAGACGCTCTTCCATGGTCTTCTCGCCTCTCTTACGAGAAAACATTGTCATCCAGCGAAGAGCAAGAGCCTGACGACGATCGGGGCGAACTTCGATAGGTACCTGATAGGTAGCACCACCGATACGTCTGGCCTTAACTTCGAGAGCAGGCATGATATTGTTCATTGCCTCTTCAAAAACTTCAAGAGCAGGCTTTCCAACCTTCTCCTCTACTGACTCGAATGCTCCGTAAACAATCTTCTGGGCTACGCCCTTCTTGCCGTCAAGCATGATGTTGTTGATCAGCTTTGTAACGACTTTGCTGTTGTAAACGGGATCTGCCAGTACATCTCTCTTCTGAATATGTCCTTTACGTGGCACGATTCTTCCCTCCTTAACTATAATTGTTAGATCTTAGGTACTCACATTAGAAACTTCTGTGTCTCGCGCTGGTGATCCAAATTCCAACACTCAACAGTTCCTGTGGTAGCCCACCTTACTTCTTAGGACGCTTTGCGCCATACTTTGAACGGGCCTGATTTCTGTTTGCAACACCCGCCGTATCCAGCGTACCACGGATAACATGATATCTTGTACCGGGTAAGTCCTTTACTCTTCCGCCTCTTACAAGAACAACGCTGTGCTCCTGAAGATTGTGACCTTCTCCGGGAATGTAGCTTGTAACTTCGATTCCGTTTGAAAGACGCACTCTGGCGATCTTACGAAGAGCCGAGTTAGGCTTTTTGGGGGTAGCTGTCTTAACAGCAGTGCACACGCCACGCTTCTGCGGCGAAGCTGTATCAATAGGCTTCTTGTGAAGAGAGTTAAATCCCTTACCGAGCGCAGGTGCGGTTGACTTCTTAACTGAAGTCTGTCTACCCTTTCTGACTAACTGGTTAAATGTTGGCATTCTTTTCACCTCCTTCTTATAATCTGCAATAAGGCACACGAAAATAAGTGCATTTTCGTGCACGCTAAAAAATTATAATTAGTAATCTAGGGGATGTCAAGGACTTTTTTACGCGAAATACGCCTGAAATACTACTTGTTCAGAAGGCTTATTTTCTTCTGGAGCAATTCGGCATTGGTCGCATAGGTAAGCGCGGTCTTATCCGTAATCTTTCCATCCTTATATAAATTAAGAAGACTTGTGTCCATAGCGATCATGTCATCAGCTGCGGACGCATAGATCATTCCGTCGATCTGATGGACCTTGGACTCCCTGATCATGTTTCTGATAGCGGGAGTAAGTGTCATTATCTCAAATGCCGGAACGAGTCCGCCGTCCGTTGACGGAACAAGCTGCTGGGATACAACCGCCTGAAGTACCATTGAAAGCTGTAATGCGATCTGATGCTGCTGGTTGGGCGGAAAGGCATCGATTATACGGTCTATTGTATTGGAAGCTCCGATGGTGTGAAGCGTGGATAAAATCAGATGACCGGTCTCTGCTGCCGTCATTGCGACATTCATCGTCTCATAATCACGCATCTCTCCCAGAAGTATTACATCCGGGCTCTGACGAAGTGATGCACGAAGGGCGGTAAGATAACTTTCCGTATCGGTAACAACCTCACGTTGGCTTACAATACTCATCTTATGCATATGAAGATACTCAAGAGGATCCTCAAGGGTAATTATATGGGAATGCCTTGTTGAGTTGATATGGTCTATCATGCAGGCGAGCGTAGTTGATTTTCCGCTTCCGGCGGGTCCCGTAACAAGAACCATGCCTTTCTTTCTGTCGGCAAACTCGATTACATTCGCAGGAATATTTCTCTCTGTCGGATCGGGTATCCTGAAAGTAATAACACGGATAACGGCCGAGAGCGAACCTCTCTGCTTGTATGCATTTATACGGAACCTTGCAACACCCTTTATCGCAAAGGAAAAATCATCATCACCGGTTCTCTGAAGACGGGATATATCCCTTCCGCCTGCAAGTTCGTAAATCTCCGTGATAAGGACCGCGGTATCCGCAGGCATAAGCTTCTCGCTGCTTTCTTCAACGAAAACTCCTTTTCTCTTATATGAAAGAGGAAGACCGGCTACTATAAAAATATCCGATGCTCCATCCTGTGTGATTTTTGCCAGGGTTTCTTCTACAGCCATAATTATTCTCCTTAGCTAATATATAAGAGCCGATCCGCTAACTGACTTTGATAAGCTCTAAAACAACAGCTTCGTTCCCGACTCACCTTCGGGACCATCCTTAACACTATCAAGCCACTCCCGGTTGACACTCGTAGTCCATGTATCTATCTTAAACAGACTGTCATCACCAACATCCGGATAATGTACCGTGAGTACTACATTCAGATTCTGTCCGTTCGTCACGGCGATCATATACGACAGTTTCTTGGAGCCGTCCTCACCGTCACTTACCTCAATCTTTTCGTTATCGGCGAAGAGCTCATCTACACCGTCTATATAATCCTTTTCGGTGTCACACCGGCTGTTATGTTTTGACAAAAGAGCCTCTATGTTAGCAAGATATATCTCTGCCATTCTGTTTGCATCATAATAACTGGCTGTTCTGTCGGCGGCTTCCTTGGACAGAACATAATCCGACCTTGCCGACATATACGAAAGGGCCGCAAAGGTAACAAGCGCCAGCAGCACAAATGTTACAAGTATAGAACTTGTTCCGATATTTATTCCTCCGGAATGCTTTCTGTCCATCCCCTACCCCTTTGTATTGTTCATGTATTTTGTGACATTAAGTGTATAAATGTCCCTGTAATCCGAAAGCCTTACGATACGCACTTCCATGTTCTGTATAGCCCCGTTAGGCTTCATCGTAACATCCGAAACATACACCGCATCCGAGTATCCGCAGGGCTCGAATTCCTCATCATAGAACACCTCGAAGAAACCTCCGTCACCACGTACCGCATCCGGATAGTGCATCAAAACGGAATCGATATCGCCGTTCGTTCCACGCATAACCTCTGCAAAGCCCTGCGCTACGGAAACCGCCTCGTTAAGTTCTACCGTCTCTTTCGTCATCACATAGGACGTAACAAACAGCTTCACACATACAGCACCGCAAGCCGCAAACAGAAGTATCGTTATGATCAGTTCCATAAGGAACAGTGATGTTTTGGATTTGAGATATTTATTCATCCTTTTCCTTTGAGGTTATCACATCAGATTCCGTCTGTATCACTGTATAGCGTTACAAAGAATTCCGTCTTCTCTCCGTTTGTATCCGTGATATTAAACCGGTACAACGAATCATTTTCCTTCTCCACCGAAAAATCATTTACCGCCAGTATCCGGGTTCCGGCCTTATAATCAAAATCATAATCCTCATCTGTCGTAAACTCCTTTAAATATCCGTCGTCTGCAAACAGATAGGTTACATATTTTTTGTCACCGGCGTTCTGGTAGAGCTTGAGTGTAGACCCTGTTTCATCAATCTCAACACCGTCCGTGTAATCGTGGGATCTGATCTTCTCGGTAACATATGACATGGCAGTACGCTTTTCGTAATTGCTGTTCATGTTGTTCACGGTACTCTCGTATATCCTTGCACCGAAAAGTACAACAAACAGAGCTGTTATGGCAAATGCACCAAACAGAGCGAGAATGAACAGAAAATCCACTATTGATTTGTTTCTTTTGGCAAAATTCATTTCCCGTGTATCTCCACAATAGTTACCGAAGGCATTATGTTGTCACCTACCGGAACATAGTCAACCAGATATCTTGACTTGTCGTATGTCAGTCCGTAATGGTCTTCTATATAAGCAAGACTCGGGGGATAGTAACCCTCAACCGCATAGCAATGAATGATATCCTTATTTACGGCGTCCGTCAGCACCTGCTTCTGATCTTTGGATGATGTGGATGCAATAAAAGATATACCCATCAGAAATACGGCGATGATGATCACGAAAAAGAATACAGAAAAATTCATGGACTCTATTATTCGTTTTTTTAATCCGGGTCTGTTAAATCTGTTGTTCATCCTATACTACCCATAACTCCCATAAGAGGTAACATTACTGACAAAAGGATAAGACACACAACAACCGACAGGATAATAACAAGTGTCGGCTCGAGAACCGATATGAGATTCGACATTTTCTCGTCAACTTCCTCATCATATCCGACTGCTATCTTTTCAAGAACCTTGTCGACCGATCCCGTCCTGAATCCAACCGATATCATTCTTGAATACATATTGGAGAATATACCCGACAGACTCAAAGCATCAGCAAATGATTTTCCCTCAGCCATAAGTTCCTTGCTCTTATTGATCTTCTCGATCATATCGCTGTTGTCCACAAGATTGGATACCATGGCAAGACTCTCATCGGTATCAAGTCCGGCACTCATTGTAAGTGCCATACCCGATGCAAACCTTCCCGCAGCGATCTTATCGTACAATCCTCTTGTTGCAACAAACTTCGAGAGGAACCCGCGAAGCTTTGCTCTTCCGGCCGCTGTCTTCGTAAGCACAAACACCGCAACTATAAGCACTGCAGCAACTATGACTATTACAAGCGCATATTTGCTGACAACCGTTCCGAAGTTAAGCATTCCCTTTGAGAATCCGGTCATTTCCGTTCCAAGCTGTTTGAATACATCGTTGAAGATCGGAAGAACCTTGATAACAAGCACAAGAATAACTATAAGCATCATTCCCACGATCATCATAGGGTATGTAACCGCACTCTTGATGCCTCTTGCAACATTTTCCTCTCTGTTATAGTGGAATGCCAGCGCTTTCATTACTTCCTCAAGCTTACCTGACTGTTCGCCGATCTCTATCATATCAAGAGCATACTTTGGGAAAACATGCGAAGCTTCAACCGAATGATGAAATGTATCTCCCTCGTTACACTTGTCAAGAATTGCCTGCAGGATCTGTCGTCCTTCTTCCGTTGTGGCATCTTCAAGCATGATCGAGATTCCTTCCATCGGAGAGATTCCCGCATTCAGTATCATCGCTATCTGATCACAGAACATAGACAGTTCCTGATTGTTGAGAAGCTTTTTCTTGTCGCTCATTTTTTCCTCCAAATCTTTAATGTGTGTCGCCCATTTGAATCGCCTTTCGGCGATAGGGGCTCCACGTGCAGACAGGTTCCTCCCACTTCCGTGGGTCCCTCCTATCAGCATCTAATAAGTATACTTAGTGGTATAGTTATTTCCGTCGCCTATAAAGCTTTTTATCTTTTTGGTTCCGGCATTTGCTGCAAATGTGGGGTCCATAAGTGTCCAGTCCACACCGTCAAATTCTATTATTCCGTTTATCCAGCCTTCGTCTTCTATGTACGTTGTAACCCATGCATGATATGCATCACCCGCATATCCGAACTCCAATTTTGTCGGAATTCTCTGGCTCCTTAACATTGCTGCCATAAGTGCGGCATAATCAAAACATATACCCTTTTTCTCTTTAAGCACCTGATCGACGCTCGGAACATAATTCGGTTTAACCGTTGCGGCTCTTTCGTGATCATAGGTTATGTTCTTGATTACGTAATCATATACCGCGGCAATAACTTCTATGTCGGTTGCCTTCCCTTCCGCAAGATCTTTGCCGAGGGCAACTACATCGGAATTAATATCAAACTGTACATAACAGTTGGGATACAGAAAAGGCAGATAGGGATCAGGCATTACAACGTCGATATCTTCCGCAAATTTCGTTGCATACATACCTTCTTCTCCCATTCCCTCATATGCTATTACAGAATATGTCCCGTCACCAAGGGACAGGGGTATTACCGAATCACCGTCGGGAATGATATATGTATAAGTCACACTATCATCACAGGATAACTGTATCTTAACATCATCAACTTCTCCCGTATTACTGACATACAGATATCCTTCGTCGGAGTTCGACGCATCTACCGTAAGTTCACCTCCGCCAAGAATCTCTTTACCTCCGGCTACGGGAGTCAGGCACTTTGGCTCATTACTCCTGTTCTGCGTTGATCCGACCTTTGATATCTCAACTTCTGTCTCTTCCGGCCCGTCATTACATGCGCATAGTGTTATTGCCATAATAACCGCACACATCAGAGCAAGTATTCTATTTGGATAAAACTGCCTGGACAATTCCACCCTCCGTATCGGGAATATAAATATTCAGAGTACCGCTTTCAAAATGAAACTTTACCGTTCCGTCAGGGTCGGTTGAAACAGGATATATTACCGATCCGTCTTCCTTTTTGGCGTATATCCCCTCGTAGTCTATATTGCTTCCGCTAAGCGTCATAACGAAGCATTGGTCATCTGCATCAATATGATGTTCAGTAACCGTTATGTCCCCTCTGCCGATTCTGCCGCTCTCCTGTCTGCCGGCTAAGTAAAAGACCAACGGGCTCATGAGGACAAGAGCAAACAAAGAAACAGACAACCACTTCCCTGTCTTAACGAGTGTTGTATTTGCTATATTCTTGAAAAGCAGCACGTCCAGCGACTGCGTATTGGGAGTCTGTTCACACGCGGCGAAGACATTCTGAAGTGCTTCATTCGCTGCTTTTCTGTTTATACTGTATATTTTATTTCTTCTAAACATCTTCGCCCTCCTTTCTGAGCATTTTTTTGAGCCTCTCTCTGGCTGTTATCAGGTATCTCTTGACGCTGCTTCTCGAACACCCCAGTGCCGATGCAATGTCTTCGAGCTTCATGTCGTTGTAGTACCGCATAACGACTACCTGCTGCTCATTGAAGGGAAGGGACATGACTGCATCCTTCAGTCTCGATGTCTCATCCGTTGTTTCGGTTTTATCTTCCGGATTGTGATCAATGTAATCATCGCTTATCAGTTCCAGCAGTTCGGGATTGTTTTCTCCGTATTCCTGCCGGTTTTTGCGCTCCATATCGTAGCACACCCGGAAACATATCTGGTTAAGCCACGCCACAAACAATGCCGGCTCTTTGATCCCTCCGATATTTCTCAAGGCAAGGATGTATGTCTCCTGCAAGGCATCCTGTGCCAGATTGGGATCTCTTAAATAATGTGCCGCATAGTTGTATGTGTGCTGATATGTTATAGCGTACAGTTCGGCAAAAGCATCACTGTCGCCTCTTTGCGATTTTTGCACCAAACGCCCTATATAGGCATGGTTAAAATCAGCCATTATTACACCTTGGCAATCCCGTACAACTTAGCCACAAGTTCCCGAAAATCATCTAAGCCAAGCACTTCGTTAAGCACTTTGGACTGTTTGATCCGGATAGCATATCCACCTGAAGTCTTGTTGTATATATCTATCTCTTTTTGAAGTTCCCCCATAAACCTGTCCATCTTATCACCGGTACAGTTATCGATAACAACCAGGAACTCATTTCCGTTATTTCTGCCTACAAAACCGTAATATGCACTCACTCTCTCAACTACGGAGGAAAATTCCTTGAGTGCTACGTTACCGCTTGATCTCCCATGCTCCCTGTTGATCTCATCAAGATTATCAATAACAATAAGTGCGCATCCCAGCTTTGAGATATCCGTCCCGCTCTCATATTTTTCAAATATCTGGTCACAGGAGAACCTGTTAGGGATTCCCGTAAGCGTATCAACATATACAGCTCTCTTAAGAACATGGTCATGAACAATATGTCCTTCAAGGAGTCTGAAGTCCATTATGATGCACGCTACGCTGTACAGCATAAATGCCCATAAAAAAACGCATATTGTTAAAAGTACCTTGTTTGAAAAAACACTTACCCGAAGACTTTCATCCAGAAAAATGAACAGAAAAAAACAGATCGCGAAAATCACAAGAAGTGCAAGCTGAACAAATTTGAACATCTTATAGCTCTTGAAATAATCCTCACTCATTTCCTTCCCCCGATATTATTGAAAGCCAAGCCATTACAACCATACAGTTAACGAGTTTTATTATAAACCTTGTGACAAAAAAAGAAAAGTTTTCTGAACCTTTTTTAACGTTTCTGTTGTCTTTACTTTTGAAAAGATAATTTTGTTCTCTATAGGAAAGAGGGTTACTATGTCACTTAAACGAAGAATCAGTGTATATATACTCGCAGCAATTGCTTTTATAACGTTATTTCTTCTGCCTATTATAGGTTTATCCGCTGTCAAAGCGCAGGCCGGAGCAACCGATCAGACTGCTGTTTCATCGGACGGCTACGTCTTTTATATTGTTGAAAGCAATGATGTGCCTCTTGCGGCTGCACCTTCGGCAGACGTTTCGGTGTATGTTTTCTGGATCACCCTTTCCGCAATTACTGTAATGGTTCTGTTTGTGTACTCGACCTGGTATCTTTCAATTCGCAGAAATCTTTTCGAGTTATCAGGAAGGCTTTCCCTGTCGGAGCGAAGAGCCTATGATCTGCACTATGGTTTCTTACATCCGGTAAAATCATACCGTCTTGAAAAAGAAGCCGAAGACATGGTTGTCAGCAGATACTCAAGGTACATTTAGATACTGTATCAGCCTCATCGATGTTGCCATACACCGATGGAAATAATCATAACAAAACGGAGGAGATTAAATCTCCTCCGTTTCTTATTTCACAATGTACGGTTTTTATTCTTCCGCATCCTCTGCCGCTACTTCCTCCATAACCTCTTCTTCATCAAAAGACTCTTCCAAATCCTCGGTCATGTCTATAGCGTCTTCATCCTCATCATCGTATACAGGCTTTACCTCTTCGTCCCTCTTAACCTCAAGGCTGTCGGGAAGCGTTGTGTCAAGCATAACTTTTCTGTACTGCTTCATGCCTGTACCTGCAGGGATCAGTTTACCGATAATAACATTTTCCTTAAGTCCGATCAGCGGATCAACCTTACCCTTGATGGCAGCTTCCGTAAGAACCCTTGTAGTCTCCTGGAATGATGCTGCCGACAGGAATGAGCTTGTTGCAAGACTTGCCTTTGTGATTCCGAGCATTACCTGCTTAGCTTCAACCGGCTTCTTTCCTTCCGCTACAAGTGCCTCATTGATATCCTCAAGTTCAAGAGCATCAACAAGTGATCCGGGTAACAGATCGGAATCTCCGTCATCCTCAATACGAACTTTCTTGAGCATCTGACGAACAATCACTTCGATGTGCTTATCGTTGATCTCAACACCCTGAAGTCTGTAAACTCTTTGAACTTCGCGGAGCATGTAATCCTGTGCTGCACGAACTCCCTTAATCTTTAATATGTCATGAGGATTAACGGAACCATCCGTCAGCTCGTCGCCGGCCTCTATATCCATGCCCTCTTCAGTTATCTTGGAGCGTGAACCGTAGGGAATCAGGTATGTCTTGCTCTCACCTGTTTCATCGTTGGTTACTATAACCTCACGTTTCTTCTTGGTATCCTGCAATACCGCACGACCTGCGATCTCTGATATAATTGCAAGTCCCTTAGGCTTACGTGCCTCGAACAGCTCCTCGACACGGGGAAGACCCTGTGTGATATCGTCTCCGGCAACACCACCGGTATGGAATGTTCTCATGGTAAGCTGTGTACCGGGCTCACCGATAGACTGTGCTGCAATGATACCTACTGCTTCACCGACCTGAACCATTTCACCCGATGCCATGTTAGCACCGTAACACTTACTGCATATACCGTTATGGCACTTACATGTAAGTATGGTACGGATCTTGATACCGATCTTTGATTCAAGAACCGGTGTTCCCTCAGAGTCAACTGCGCTCTTAAGAACAAGCTCCACACGTCTGGGTGTAATCATATGATTTTTCTTAACAAGGACGTTTCCGTCCTTATCAAGTATATCGTCTGCCGCATATCTTCCGAGTATACGGTCACGCAGTGTCTCAATTACTTCCTTGCCGTCCGCAAATGCCTTGACATACATTCCCGGAATCTCGGGACGCTTTTCGGAACAATCCTGCTCACGAATGATAAGCTCCTGGGAAATATCTACAAGACGTCTTGTAAGATATCCCGAGTCAGCTGTTCTAAGAGCAGTATCCGACAGACCCTTACGTGCTCCATGTGCCGACATGAAGTACTCCAGAACGTCAAGACCCTCACGGAAGTTCGATTTGATCGGCAACTCGATAGTCTTACCTGTTGTATCAGCCATCAGACCACGCATACCGGCAAGCTGTTTGATCTGCTTGTTCGAACCACGGGCACCTGAGTCAGCCATCATGTAGATGTTGTTGTACTTGTCAAGTCCGTCGATCAGCTCGTTAGTGATTTTTTCGTCGGTTACTTTCCAAGTATTTATGACACCGTCATGTCTCTCTTCTTCGGTAATAAGACCCCTCTTATAGTTACGGGTGATCTTCTCAACGGTCTGCTGTGCCTCATCAAGCATCTGCTGCTTCTTGGCGGGAACCGTCATATCCGAAATGGAAACAGTCATCGCTGCCTGTGTCGAGTACTTGTATCCCATTGCCTTGATATCGTCAAGAACCTCCGCGGTCTTGGTTGCACCGTGGTTATTGATGACTTTTTCAAGGATTTTCTTGAGGTGTGATTTTCCTACGTGGAAATCAATCTCAAGCTTAAGCGCATTTTCCGGATTTTCCCTGTCGACAAATCCAAGATCCTGAGGAAGAATCTCGTTGAAGATAAGTCTTCCGAGGGTTGTTTTGATCATTCCGGAAACTTTCGATCCGTCAGGCATAACCTTCTCACGATAAACGTTTATCGGCTGGTGAAGGGTAATCTCCTGATTTTCATATGCAAGGAGTGCCTGATTCATTGAGTTGTAATATCTTCCGAGAACATCAACCATCTCGCAGACGATCCATCTGTCACGCTCAGGATCGATGTTAACCCTGATAATCGTATCTCTCTCAAGAGGTGTGCCCTTAACGCTGTCAGCACTCTTGCCGGCCTTGATTGCTTTTTCCTTTGCACTCTGGTACTCATAGAAAGCATTCTTAGCGGCCTCGATAAATGATGAACGAATCTTTTCTCTTGCTTCTTTTTCCGTATTCTCATCAAGAGCTTTTATTTCAGCCCCTGCTTTCAGAACTTCCTCTTCGGTAGCGGGGAAGCTCACTGCTGCCTCACCTTCAAAATCAGGGTCCTTGGAAAGGTCTCTCATTCTCTCCATTGTAAGATAGTAGATTCCGAGTACCATATCCTGAGAAGGAACTGCAACCGGTCCACCGTCGGAAGGCTTCAAAAGGTTGTTGGGCGAGAGCAGAAGGAATCTGCACTCTGCCTGTGCTTCAACCGAAAGAGGAAGATGCACTGCCATCTGGTCACCGTCGAAGTCGGCGTTAAATGCCGTACATACGAGGGGATGAAGCTTGATAGCCTTACCTTCCACAAGGATGGGCTCAAACGCCTGAATTCCCAGTCTGTGAAGTGTTGGTGCACGGTTCAGCATTACAGGGTGTTCCTTGATAACCTCCTCAAGGACATCCCATACTTCGGGACGAAGACGCTCAACCATCTTCTTGGCATTTTTGATATTGTGAGCAGACTTGTTTGCCACAAGTTCCTTCATAACAAAGGGCTTGAAAAGCTCGATTGCCATTTCCTTGGGCAGTCCGCACTGATATATCTTAAGTTCCGGTCCTACTACAATAACCGAACGGCCTGAGTAGTCAACACGCTTTCCGAGAAGGTTCTGACGGAAACGTCCTGATTTTCCCTTGAGCATATCCGAAAGCGACTTGAGAGGTCTGTTTCCGGGACCGGTTACTGGACGACCGCGACGGCCGTTATCTATAAGCGCATCAACCGCTTCCTGAAGCATTCTCTTCTCGTTACGGACGATGATATCCGGAGCTCCGAGTTCGAGAAGTCTCTTCAGACGGTTATTACGGTTGATTATTCTTCTGTACAGATCGTTAAGATCAGATGTTGCAAATCTTCCGCCGTCAAGCTGTACCATAGGACGAAGGTCGGGCGGAATAACCGGAATAACATCCATAATCATCCACTCGGGCTTGTTTCCGGACTCACGGAATGCCTCAACAACTTCGAGCCTCTTAATAATCTTGGCCTTCTTCTGACCTGTCGATTCAAGAAGTTCTGCCTTGAGCTGTTCAGCTTCGGCATCAAGATCGATAGCCATGAGAAGCTCTTTAATCGCCTCGGCTCCCATTCCTACACGGAATCTGCCTTCATACTGTTCGTATTCCTTCTGATACTCGGCTTCGGTAAGAACCTGCTTGTACTTAAGATCCGTCGACATAGGATCAAGTACGATATAGTTTGCAAAGTACAGAACCTTTTCAAGTGTTCTGGGTGAAAGATCAAGGATGAGACCCATACGGCTCGGAATACCCTTGAAGTACCAAATATGTGAAACAGGTGCTGCAAGCTCGATGTGACCCATACGTTCACGACGAACATTTGCTTTTGTTACTTCAACTCCGCATCGGTCGCAGATAACACCTTTATAGCGGATCTTCTTGTATTTACCGCAGTGACACTCCCAGTCCTTGGAAGGTCCGAAAATCCTTTCGCAGAAAAGGCCGTCCTTCTCGGGCTTGAGAGTTCTGTAGTTGATCGTCTCCGGCTTTCTGACTTCCCCTCTTGACCATTCTTTGATCTTTTCGGGTGATGCGAGTCCTATACGGATCGCATCAAAAGTCAAAGGCTCATAAGCTTCTTTATTTTGTTCTGCCATTTTTTGCTCCTTTACGAAAAGTATTGAAAAAGATTATTCATCCGTATCGTCGTAATTCTCATCAAAATCCATTTCGGATTCTTCTTCGACATCAACAAGATCACCGCTGGATTCATCGAATTCCTGTGTGCTGTATCCGCTCTTAGAGAAATCTTCGTCTTTGTGATAATCCTTGAAATCTCCTTCAAGAACAGAACGCATATCGGTTTCTCCGTAATCAACGGTTTCTTTTATTTCCACTTCCGTATTGTCGTCTTTGAGTACACGCACATCAAGGCCGAGTGACTGAAGTTCCTTAAGAAGAACCTTGAATGACTCGGGGATACCACCTTCAGGGATGTTATCGCCCTTAATGATCGCCTCATATGTCTTGACACGTCCTATAACGTCATCAGACTTAACCGTCAGGATTTCCTGAAGTGTATATGATGCACCGTATGCCTCAAGTGCCCAAACTTCCATTTCTCCGAAACGCTGTCCGCCGAACTGGGCTTTACCGCCGAGAGGCTGCTGTGTTACAAGTGAGTACGGTCCGGTTGAACGTGCATGGATCTTATCGTCAACCAGGTGGTGCAGTTTCAGATAGTGCATATGTCCGATGGTAACGGGACTGTCAAAATATTCCCCGGTACGTCCGTCACGAAGTCTTACTTTACCGTCTCTCGAAATAGGAACACCCTTCCATACCGATCTGTGTTCTCTGTTCTCTGACAGATATTCAAATACTTCCGGAAGAAGTTCGTCTTTGTGGAGGCTCTCAAAGGTTACGCCCGATTTGTCTTTGCTCTCCTTCGCCTCTTTGGCATCGAAAGGAAGATTAACGTAATCGTTTGCAAGATCAAGGGTATCCATGATGTCGTCCTCGTCTGCGCCGTCAAATACAGGGGTTGCAATATTGAACCCGAGTGCCTTGGCAGCAAGTGACAGATGGATCTCAAGAACCTGTCCTATATTCATACGTGAAGGAACACCCAGAGGATTAAGAACTATATCAACGGGACGTCCGTTCGGAAGATAAGGCATATCTTCTATAGGAAGCACACGGGAAACAACACCCTTGTTTCCGTGACGGCCTGCCATCTTATCTCCCACAGATATCTTTCTCTTCTGAGCAATATATATTCTGACGGATTTGTTAACTCCCGGAGGAAGCTCATCTCCGTTTTCTCTCGTGAATACCTTGGCATCAACAACGATACCGTATTCACCGTGAGGAACCTTAAGTGAGGTATCTCTTACTTCTCTTGCCTTTTCACCGAAAATCGCACGAAGCAGTCTTTCCTCGGCCGTAAGCTCAGTTTCTCCCTTAGGTGTAACCTTACCTACAAGAATATCACCGGCTCTTACTTCGGCACCGATTCTGATGATACCGTTTTCATCAAGATCCTTAAGTGCATCTTCACCGACGCCCGGAACATCTCTTGTTATTTCTTCGGGTCCGAGCTTAGTATCTCTTGACTCAGCTTCATGTTCTTCAATATGAACGGAAGTATAAACATCTTCCTGTACAAGTCTTTCCGAAAGAAGTACGGCATCCTCGTAGTTGTAACCCTCCCATGTCATAAATGCAATAAGAGGATTTTTACCGAGCGCCATCTCACCGTTTGATGTTGAAGGTCCGTCGGCAATAACCTGACCTGCTTCAACATGCTCACCCTTGTCAACAATGGGCTTCTGGTTGTAGCAGTTCGACTGGTTTGAACGAAGGAACTTGGTAAGATGATATGTCTCCATCGTCTTGTCATCATTCTTGATAACGATCTCGTCCGAAACAGCACTCACAACAGTACCGGACTTTTTAGCAACTACACAAACGCCCGAATCGACTGCCGCCTTGGGCTCCATTCCCGTTCCGATAACGGGGGCTTCTGTTTTAAGAAGCGGAACCGCCTGACGCTGCATGTTTGATCCCATAAGAGCACGGTTAGCATCGTCGTTCTCAAGGAAGGGAATAAGTGCCGTAGCTACGGAGAACACCATCTTAGGTGATACATCCATGAACTCGAACATGGATTTGTCATATTCCTGAGTCTCATCACGGTAACGACCCGATACGTTATTCCTAACGAAATGTCCGTCCTTATCGAGGGGTTCGTTAGCCTGTGCTACATGGTATTCATCCTCCTCATCGGCTGTCATGTAAACAACCTCATCCGTAACAACCGGATTCTCGGGATCTGAATGATCTATCTTTCTGTAAGGTGCCTCAACAAATCCGTACTCATTGATTCTTGCATAACATGCAAGCGAGTTGATAAGACCGATATTGGGACCTTCGGGTGTCTCTATGGGACACATTCTTCCGTAATGTGAATAGTGAACGTCTCGAACCTCGAATCCGGCACGGTCTCTTGACAGACCACCGGGTCCTAATGCCGAAAGCCTTCTCTTATGTGTCAACTCTCCCAGCGGATTGTTCTGATCCATGAACTGTGACAGCTGGGAAGATCCGAAGAATTCCTTGACAGCCGCCGTAACAGGCTTGATGTTGATAAGCTGCTGGGGAGAGATGCCTTCAAGATCCTGAGTTGTCATTCTCTCTCTTACAACTCTTTCAAGTCTTGAAAGACCTATCCTGTACTGGTTCTGGAGAAGTTCTCCCACAGCACGGATACGACGGTTTCCGAGATGATCGATATCATCATCGTGGCCGATTCCGTATTCGAGATGCATGTTATAGTTAATGGAAGCAAAAATATCTTCCGGAGTAATATGCTTGGGTATAAGAGCATGCACCGAATCCCTGATAGCATCAACAAGAGCTTCCGGGTCACTCTGGTAATCCGAAAGAAGCGCCTGCAGTGCAGGATAATAAACAAGCTCATTGATTCCGAGTTCCTTCGGATCACAATCGATAAAGCTTGTGATGTCTACCATCATATTGGAAAGAACCCTTATGTTGCGCTCCTCACCCTGAATAACAACGTAAGGAACAGCAGCATTCTGAATCCTGTCGGCAAGTTCCGCCGTAGCAACAGTTCCTGCTTCGGCAAGGATTTCTCCGGTATTCGGATCTATAACATCCTCGGCAATGGTTTGGTTCTTAATACGGTTGCGAAGTTTGAGTTTCTTATTGAATTTGTAACGTCCTACTTTTGCAAGATCGTATCTTCTCGGATCGAAGAACATTGCATTGATAAGGCTCTCTGCACTTTCAACAGCCAGAGGCTCGCCGGGACGAATCTTCTTGTATAATTCAAGAAGACCTTCCTGGTAATTTGTTGCAACGTCCTTACCGAATGAAGCAAGGATCTTCGGCTCATCACCAAAGAGATCAAGAATCTCCTGATTGGTTCCGAGTCCAAGTGAACGAAGCAGAACGGTAACCGGAACTTTTCTTGTACGATCTACACGCACGAAGAACACATCATTGGAGTCAGTTTCGTACTCCAACCATGCGCCTCTGTTAGGTATCACCGTACACGAATACAGTTTCTTACCGAATTTATCATGAGTAATTCCGTAATAGATTCCCGGGGAACGAACCAACTGGCTGACGATTACACGTTCTGCGCCGTTGATGACAAATGTACCGGTTGCGGTCATAAGAGGAAGGTCACCCATGAAGATCTCGTGCTCTATGATTTTGTCATCCGTCTTGTTATACAGACGAACACGAACCTTGAGGGGGGCTGCGTATGTAGCGTCTCTTTCCTTACACTCTTCAATAGAATACTTGACATCTTCTTCGCATAACTTAAAATCAACGAACTCCAGACTAAGCTGCCCGCTGTAGTCAGTGATCGGAGAAATGTCCGCAAAGACTTCCTTCAGTCCATCATCCAGAAACCATTGGTAAGAATCTTTCTGAACTTCAATGAGATTAGGCATCTCAAGAACTTCTTTCTGACGCGAAAAACTCATTCGCGTGCTCTTGCCAACCGTAACCGGACGTATCCTGTTCTTTTCCATTGACGTTTTCACCCCGTTTTTCTATTTAGATTTCATTTAGTGCATGCACTTGTGGACGTGCCCTCAAAAACCCCTATATTTAGCGGTTTTTCCGTAAAAAAGCACACAAAAAGAGCCTATGAAACCACAATAGTGCGTTATCCATGGTAACACAAGCTCTTTTTAGAGTCAAGAAATATTTTTATTTCTTATGATATTTTTTAATCAATTACTTAAGAGTAACCTTTGCGCCTTCAGCTTCAAGCTTAGCCTTGATATCGTCAGCTTCTTCCTTGGAAGCGCCCTCTTTAAGTACCTTGGGAGCTGAATCAACGAGATCCTTTGCTTCCTTGAGGCCAAGACCTGTTGCTTCACGAACAACTTTGATAACCTTAACCTTGTTAGGACCTACTTCTGTAAGTTCAACATCAAACTCGCTCTTCTCTTCGCCTGCTGCACCGCCTTCAGCTGCGCCGCCTGCTGCTGCCACAACAACACCTGCTGCTGCGGATACACCGAACTCTTCTTCACATGCCTTAACAAGATCGTTAAGTTCCAAAACAGTTAACTCTTTGATAGCATCAATAAATTCTGCTGTTGACATTTTTGCCATTTTATTATCCTCCAATACCTAATTGTCATAACAATGGTGACAGGTTCTTCCCAAATGGGCCCCCTATCTACCTATTCTGTAGCTGCAGCCTCTTCGGTAGGAGCTGCTTCCTCTGCTGCGGGAGCTTCCTCTGCGGGCGCTGCCTCTCCACCCTTCTCAGCGATCTGATTAAGAACGCGGGCAAAGTTTGCAACAGGTGACTGCAACGATCCAAGCAGTCTTGAGAGAAGTTCCTCTCTTGACGGGATCTTGGCAACATCTGCGATACCCTTTGCATCATAAAGCACGCCTTCTACAATGCCTGCTTTAAGTTCAAGTGCCGGTGCCTCTTTGGCAAACTTAACGATGATACGTGCAGGTGCAGTAGCATCATCCTTTGATACGGCAATTGCGGAAGGGCCTTCAAGATGAGGAGCTAACTGCTCAAAATCGGTTCCCTTAAACGCAAAGTTCATCATTGTGTTCTTGTAAACCTTATAGGTGACACCTGCCTCACGAAGCTGCTTACGAAGGTTTGTATCCTGTTCAACCGTAAGTCCGCGGTAATCAACAAGCACAACTCCCTGCGCGTCCTTGACAACTTCCGAGATCTCGTCAACTATAGGTTTCTTAAGTTCTACCTTAGCCATTTTTACCTCCTTATAGATTTCGATATTGCCGAAAACGAGGTTTAAAAAACCCGCTCCGAAGACGGAACGGGTATAATATCAAAGCAAATAAACTATGATAAATCTCATTCTCCTCGGTTGGCGAATGATAAACTCATTACTTACACGGAAGGACGTACCAACTGTCTTCGGCCGGCCGCTTACGCGACCTTGCATACTGTATCACACCTTAATGAACGCTGTCAATAGTTTATCTTCAATCAGAACAAATCCTCTCCCGTCAGTTCAACGTAAATCACGTTAGAATACTCATTCTTTTTAAGCCCCTCTACAGAGATCATGGTGGTTATCAGTGTTTTCCGTGTGTTTGTCTCCTTTGCAAACAGCTCTGTTTTGTGCCGCAATTTTTCATAATAACCTGCGTCAATGACATATTCCGAATCCGAAAACTTCATTTCGCATACATTTATCACATCATCCCTGCGATCTATGAGAAGATCTATCTGCGCACCATCTTTCTTCTCTTCACTTCTCCACGCATATTCCGCCGTTTCTACACCGGCTATTCCGAGTGCTTCCTTGATCCTGTCGATATGATTTAAGCACACTATTTCAAAAGATAGTCCGCGCCACGCGTAATATCCGCCCCTGTCCTTGTATGAAAGCCATGATCTTATGCCCGCCTCTTTAACGAATCTTATATAAAACAGGATAAAAGGGTCTACGAGTTGGAAATAGTATCCGCTCTTCTCCTTTGTAAAATTTCTATATCTGCGGATAAATCCACACTGTTCAAGCTCCGATAGCGCTTTTGTGAGAGGCTCTCCATCACCTACATCCTTGTATGCGGACAATTCGACCCTGGTAATCCCGCTATGTTTTTCCGCAATGGCTTCCACTATCAGGATATGCTTCCTGGAATTCTTAAAAAGCGAATGAAAGAGCATTGAGTATTCTTCATGCAGCGGTCCTCTTTCATCCAATATAAGAGTATCTATATTCTGGGGGATGCTAATGCGCTTATCAAGATAATTAAGGTAATAAGGTATCCCGCCAAAGATCATATATAATTCAATGATCTGCCTGTGATCCATGGAAAATCCATTGAGCTCCAGCAGTTCTTCACATTCCTTAAGCGTAAACGGGAGCAGGTGTATCTTTCTTGTGATCCTGTTATAAAACCCACCTGTGTCCGATATCAGATTATTGATGACCCACGATGTGGCAGACCCGCAGACGATAAGGACAATATCCTCTTTAGCCGAAGCATAACCGTTCCAGAAAAGATCCAGTGCACTCTTGAAGTCTGATCTTGCTGTGTCCATCCATGGAAGTTCATCAAGAAAGATGATCCTCTTTCCACTAGTCGGCTCCCTGTAGACATAATCACTTTCAAGCAGATCCTTAAGCCTCCAGAAGGCTTCCCGCCAGTTCTGTGGCGATTTCCTGTCTTCACACCCGTATTGCATAAGCCAGTCGCCGAAAACCGCAAGTTGCTCTTTAGTCTTCTTATTTGCAACTCCGGTCGCATAAAACGAAAACCTTCCCCCGAAGAACTCCCTTACCATGTATGTTTTTCCTACACGCCTGCGCCCGTATACAACCAAAAATTCAGGTCTGGCGCTCTCAAGGCAGTCGCTGAGTATTTGCTGTTCCCTTTTTCTTCCAATAATGTTCATAGTTCGCAAATTCCTCTAACCGTAGTACAATTATATATATTTTAGAGGATTATAGATGATATTTTAACTATAATCCTCTAAATTTGTTTATATATTAACATTAATATCAATTAAAGTCAAAAAAATTTAAACTTTTTAATCCTTTATCGTCCAATGACCGTTTTTCTTTGCTCCGATTCGTTCAAGTATCTGCTTTTCTTTTAAGCTTTTGACTGCTCTCATAACAGTAGGTCGGCTAAATCCGGTCTTTTCCACGATACCCATTATGACAATGTCCGGATTCTCATTTATAATTTCCAGCACCGTTCTCTCTTTATCCGATAACTTTATAGTATCATTTAAAGTATCATTATCAAGAATTAAAGTATCATTACCAATGGAATCCTTGTACTCCGCGATGGATTTTTCAATATTACTTATATGATGATCAATCATAAAGTCAATGAATACTTTCGGTTTTTCCTCGTCCTGAGCCTTTGCAAGACTATTGATATACTCACTTCTGCTTTCTTTTTTTACGATAGACGGAATAAGTCCATATTCTACTTGAATCATATTCATCACCAACCTGGCCATACATCCGTTTCCATCTGCCCAGGGATGGATATAGACAAGATTGTAATGGGCCATAAAACTTAGCTCATATACCGATTCTATATCCGCAGGATTAACCGCCCTCCTCTGACGATTCAGCCAATCGCAATAATCCTTAACTCTCTGTGGAACCTTCTGATAAGACATATAACTCTTACCGCCTCTTCCTGCAGTCACATTCAGAAGTCTTAACTCACCTGCCGAACTGCTGAACTTTCCTGCAAAAGTACTATAATCCGAGCCGGTATTTTTCATTACCATTCCCGACAAATGGCAAAGCAGCTCCACATCGTAATCCTTATGACCCTCAGCTAATTCTATTGCTTCTTCATAAGCATGTTTCAAATCAAGATTCATAAGCTGCATGGCAAGAGGCTTGTTTGGGCTAATTCCCTCATCAAATAGGAGTCTGTTCTCTATCTCTGTAACAGTAGAACCTTCTACCGCAGTGGAGTGCGTAATTATAGAATACAAATAGAGTTTTTCAAAGTCTATCTGATCCGGTATTCCAATTGTCCTGTATTCTTTTATTACTTCAGTCAATCTGCTCATTCTTCTATATTACACTGTTTGATTTCACAAAAAAACCGCCTTACACTAAAATAATATCGGTAGGGCGGTGTTTCGTCAAATAATAAAATTAATTATAATATCGTATTCTTAAACAACTATATCTGATAAAATAAACAAATTAAGAGCATTACTTTAAAACCACCTCTATATAACTATCGTCCGATTTGCAGACACTGAACAGATTACCACCACACATTCCTGCGCTCTTATAATCTCCTTCAAGTTCATATATCTTGTTAAAATCACTGTCAATAAAGTAATAATGATTCCCATCTTCTGATACTAATGCATATCCTAATTCACAGAAGTCCGTGGCATCATCGTATGTAACAATCTCGTTGAAATCTTTATCAACATAACCCCATCTTTCATCGCTTACACGCTCTACTAAAAATCCATCTATGACCGGCTGATAATCGCAATAACTCCATACTGTTTCATCAAAAGGCTCATTGCGACCCCCACTAAAACGGTGCGTATATTGATTCCCCAGTATTTCAACATTCAGCTGCCCAGGTTCAAACACCTCTGATGTTTTGATGTTATAATAGCGAATTGGCTCACATTCGTCGCCAATAATAATGGCTATAACATCGTCGTCACTCGTATGAACATAATTCCATTGATTATTGTCTATAAACAGATTATAAGGAATAACATCATCAATTATCTTTTCACCATCCCAGCCCAGAATAATAGCATGAGATTCCAGCTTGCCGGGGTCTTTATAGCATCCCATTAGCATAACACTAATAAAAGGATCATTGTTCGAACCAACCGAATAACAACCACTGTACTCGCCATACTCAACTTGCTGTGAGAATTGAACGGACCCATCATCTGCCTTCAGTATTTCCACCAGCTTATGATTACGCTCATTACTCTTATGTCGTACAAAAAGTCCCAAGTCAGAATTGAAAGCCCCTCTTTTAAATCCATCTGTATAATATTTTGAAAAATCATATATTTCTATGGAAAGCGGATTTCCTTCTGTCTTTCCACACACCTTACACGTTTTGGGAACTTCCGTTGTTGCCAGCTTCCAATCATGTCCCAGTGCTTCTCCATCAGTGGCTCCGCATCGACTACATGTTTTAGGGGATTCACAAGTTGCTTCTTCCCATGCATGACCTAATGCCTCGCCCTCTGTCACACCGCACCGACTGCAGGTTTTTGGTGAATCACATGTGGCATCCACCCAATCATGTCCAAGTGCTTCGCCTTCTGTTGCACCGCATTCCTTACACACTTTTGCTTCTGTACAGGTTGCTTCCTTCCACATGTGCTCATGACCACATCCTGAAAGAAACGTCATCATAGCAGCTGTTACTGCAAGAAATATGATTGTGTTTTTCATCTGTTCCTCCTATGAATATACATCCCTGACAACCATTACGATATGTGCGATAGAATACTCATAACACCTTTTCTCCATCATCTCTTCTTGAATGTATCATATTTTGTAGATAAAGTGCCTTCGCTCTCATTATACTCAAATATTTCGTCAAGAGGATTTCCCGGATGGTTAAGTTTTATCTCTATATACTCCCCATTCACATCATAATCGCATTTATAAACATTATCTCGATCATGATACGTCAATTTACCGCCGGAAAACTCAAAATAATCATCATCCTCAAGTGTTTTTTGAATCACGTTGTAACGGTAGAATCTTCCTGATGGTCCTCCGCATCCAAATAATGCAACTGCACAGGTGGAAGCTATAAAAACTGTTGTAATTCGTTTTATTTTCATCATTACCTCCATATTATTAAAATAATGCTACTCTAAATACAAATCTGTGATCAATACTTTCATATATGGACGCCACGCTCTCCATTCAACCAAATCTGATTTAAAACCCACTGTATACACGTCGGTAACATCAATTTCAAATGGTATCACCGTACCATCAGGCTCAAGTGTCTCCTCAATAATTGTATAATCAGGGTTAAATATACTTCTAGTATTATAGTATTCGTCAATGTTCGCATTTTCTTCATTTAAAATGCAAATTCTAATTCTTGCAGGTGTATCGCTCTGTTCAGAAAGACATATTTTCCCATGAAGTTTATGAAATTTACCATCTAACAAAAGGCAATTAGCATCGTCATCTGATAATACGGCTTTATCATATACATTTCCAGCTAAATCAACTGTTTGATATCCTATGCGTTTGCCTTGAAACATCAGATATTCCGTTGCATCTTCCCCACTTACTACTGATCCTTCATCTTCTTCGATACTATCCGCATCCCTTTCATTCGATGATGTTAAATCGACTTCATCAACTTTAGTGTATTCTTCCTTATTTTCGAACCTCTCAACAATTGTTGTTATTGCGTCACTTAAACTGGAATAACCATTAAAATCTACTCCTGTGCCCGAGAAGAATGACAATGTCGAGTCTTTGTCTTTAAAATCATGTACAAACATGCCATTGTATCTATCCTTTGATTCTATATCGTATTCCGAATCATTGTTGGGATATAGAATAAGATTATAAAAGACTGTTCCATAGTAATAATCGAAATCATTCCGTTCATCGTTATAATCATAATCACCATGAACTCCAACCTTGAACAAAATAGGAACTATATTCTCCCATTTTTGTTTATCAGAAGACCTCGTGAATATAAAGTAACGTACCGGTTCAAAAGACACAAAATGAATCTTATCGGATGTTCTTTTGTCTTCATCACTAAAAGCATTATTACTATCCTCAATTAGTTTATCTAGAACTTCCTGGGATATTTTTGATGCAGATTGTGCGTAGAAAGGCAACGAATCGATGGAAATATCCATTTCCGTCATTTTAAGTTTGACTCCGTAATTCCGTCCACAATAATCATCTATAGTGGACCCATCCGGAGACTCAACTTTTACGGTAACAACATCTCCATTCTTAATATCTGAACTTTTATTAAATACATATTCTAAAGGTACTTCATTCTGCTTTTTTGTCAGTCTAATCTGTCCTCTGGGCGATATTCCCGTCAACTCATAGTCCATACCTTCAAAAGGATCGAAATATCTTAATTCGCTTAAACCTGATACACTATAATCTATATCTTCATACTGAAGTATACAGTTGTAGTATTTCTTGGCATATTGGTCGTTGCAATTCCATATCCAGCTAACAGTATCTCCATTCGACAAATTGATTGGACTATCCGCGGATCCACAGATTATTTCTTCAAACATACTCTCTATGTTGTAACCATTTTTTGGCTTTATAACACCGCGATATCTATCCATGAATTCCTTTTCATCAAATCTAGCTTCCAATGAACCATAACCTTCATAACCATATAAATTAAATGATACAAATTCATTGAGTGGTACCCTTGTTTTTCGACTTGTCAAACCAATAATCACTGCAAGCAACACAACAACGATAACGCCAATCACAATATAAATTTTAGTTCTCTTATGCTTCTCCATTTTAAAAATCCCTTTCACGATTAATAGAATTCATGTGATTAAAGCCACTAGATAACCCCAAATCTCGAAATCCACAATAATAATTCTTTCAATCTCTTTTTAAAATGTGACATTATCCTATATAGAGCAAATCACTTATAGCAACTATCAGAAAAGAAACTCAGATAAGAATATACTGACCAGAACTACTCTACTACAGTTACAGTAGTATCCAGTACCTTTATAAAAGGTTAATTTACGGCATATTGCGCTACTGTTTGGTAGCATTATACCTAAAACATACCACCAAACGGTAACATTGTCAACGGAGGTCTTATTATGTATTGGCAGAGAATCGAGGATCTGCGCGTTGACAATGACCTTA
>CADALB010000011.1:0-75129 GCA_902788755.1 uncultured Lachnospiraceae bacterium
CTTGCTATCACCAGGGCAGCGTATGCTACATCTGTAGCCTTTATTTTGATGACCATAAAAGGATTATTGCTACTTAAACGAGAGAAAACATGAATTATATGAGGAGATTTTTGGAGATGAATTCAAATGATTATACAATACGACCTGAGAGAAAAGAAGAGTACAGAGAAGTTGAAAACCTTGTAAGGGAGTCCTTCTGGAACGTGTATCGCCCGGGTTGCAGTGAGCATTATGTGATACATGTCCTTAGGGATGATCCTGCTTTTGTAAAAGAGCTTGATTTTGTCATGGAGAAAGACGGCAAGCTTATCGGTCAGAACATTTTTATGAAGACGATAATTGAGGCAGATGATGGCAGGACCATCGATGTCCTTACCATGGGACCGATCGGTATCGCTCCTGAATTAAAGAGACAGGGATATGGCAAGGCAATCCTGGACTACTCTCTTGAAAAGGCCACAGATATGGGATTTGGGGCAGTGCTTTTTGAAGGGAATATTGGATTCTATGGACACAGCGGCTTTGACTATGCCAGCAAGTTCGGAATCAGATACCATGACCTTCCGGAAGATGCTGATTCTTCATTCTTCCTGTGCAAGGAGCTGATCCCTGGATATCTTGATGGGATCACAGGTGTGTATCAGACTCCAAAGGGTTACTATGTTGAAGATGCTGATGTTGAAGAGTTTGATAAGAACTTTCCACCCAAAGAAAAACTGAAGCTACCGGGACAAATATTCGGATAAACGTTAGTAATGATGGTGACCGCTGATGGAACTTTTTAGTCTGTCGGCGGTCTTTTCTCTTGGTGAAAAAAAGTTTCACTGCTATAATAAACATGACATACAGTTGTCGTATTGGATTTGATATGATACATATGGAGCGTGAGAGGGAGGAACCATCATGTCGAAGACATGATATTCATTGTTCCGACCGACACGCCGCCGAACGAAGTGAGGGGGCGTTACCTGGGAATGAAGATAGACAGGCTGATAGGGATTCTGTCAGTACTACTGCAGGAAGAGAAAACTACGGCACCGGAACTTGCGGAAAAGTTTGAGGTATCAAGAAGGACAATCAATCGGGATATCGAGGATCTGTGCAAAGCAGGGATTCCCATAAGAACGGCGCAGGGAACCGGCGGCGGAATAAGCATTATGGATGGGTTCCGAATGGACAGAACAATACTGACGTCGAAGGATATGCAGATGATCCTTGCCGGACTTCGGAGCCTGGATAGCGTGAGCGGAAGCAGCTACTACAGTCAGCTGATGGAAAAGATTCAGGCAGGTTCCTCTGAGTTTATCACCGGCAGAGATTCCATTTTGATAGATTTGTCATCATGGTATCGGGAATCGCTGGCTCCGAAGATAGAGACCATACAGGATGCAATCGGTAATAGACATTTGATCAGGTTCCGGTATTATGCTCCATCTGGAGAGAGCGAGCGGACGATTGAACCTTATTATCTGGTGTTTCGATGGTCAAGCTGGTATTTGTGGGGATGGTGTGCAGACCGTAGGGACTACAGATTATTTAAGCTGAACCGTATGGATAAGGTTGCAGAAATTGACAAAGAGTTTATCTGTCGGAATGCACCTATGCCGGATCTATCAACTGAAAAGATATTCCCGGGCGGAATTAAAGTAAAGGCTCTTTTTACACCGGATATGAAGTGGCGGCTGGTTGAAGAATTCGGATCCCATTGTTTTACTGAAACCGGTGACGGAAGGCTGCTCTTTTCGGCAGATTATACGGATATGGAAAACCTTGTTACATGGCTCATGACCTTTGGGGCAAAGGCAGAGGTGTTAGAGCCTGCAGAAGTGCGGGGAATTATTCGCAGGAATGCTGAAGAAACATTAAATATTTATGGAGGATTAGCATAATGAGATTAGATGGCTTTGGGCTACTTGTTGAGGACATGGGAAAGATGATCCGTTTTTACAGAGATGTGCTTGGATTCGAAATTAAAGAAGAAGAGAACACGTCTAATGTTTACCTTGTGAAGGACGGAACATTATTTCTGCTTTATGGCAGGAATGATTTTGAGAAGATGACAAACCGGAGATATGAGTATATCAAGGGACTGAACGGTCATTTTGAAATGGCGCTGTATGTGGATTCATTCGAAGAGGTGGATGATGCATTCAGGAAGGCTGTTGAAAATGGTGCGACATCTGTGCTTGAGCCGGAGCTTGAGCCTTGGGGACAGAGAACCTGTTATATCGCCGATCCGGAAGGAAATCTGATTGAGATCGGTTCCTGGAATAAGCCTTATGAAGAGAAGGATCTGACGGAGGGGCGCTGATCGTCCGGTGGACGATCGTTTAGCGCCGACAGGAACGAAGTGGAGAAAAGGGTATGGCATTTGATTTTAAGAAGGAATACAAAGAATTCTATATGCCGAAGGGCACGCCATCAATCGTCACCGTCCCGAAGATGAATTACATTGCGGTGCGTGGCAGCGGTAATCCAAATGATGAAAATGGAGAATACAAACAGGCCATAGGTCTTTTGTATGGGATTGCTTTTACAATCAAGATGAGTAAGAAGGGTAATCATCAGATCGATGGATACTTTGATTATGAGGTGCCTCCGCTGGAGGGGTTCTGGTGGCAGGACGGTGTAACCGGTGTGGATTATACACGCAAGGATTCTTTTCAGTGGATCTCCGTTATCCGACTGCCTGATTTTGTGACAAAGGAAGACTTCGACTGGGCGGTCAACGAAGCCACGAAAAAGAAGAAGCAGGATTTCTCAAAGGTCGAATTCTTCACCTATGATGAAGGCTTGTGTGTTCAATGTATGCATATCGGGGCTTATGATGATGAACCTGCCACGATAGAGGCGATGCACAGATTTATGGAAGAGCAGGGATATGTTCTTGATATTACGGATCATAGAATGCACCACGAGATTTATTTGAGCGATGCCAGAAAAGTGGCGCCGGAGAAGTTAAAGACAGTGGTCAGGCATCCGATAAAAGTGAAGGGATAATATGCATTTTGTTAATGCAAAAGGAATACTGACCGGTAGTGGCAGCTACTTTGGAATGAATATTTACCGGGGATGTACTCACGGTTGTATTTACTGTGACAGTAGGAGCAGGTGTTATCAGTTCACGCATTCTTTTGAAGATATTGAGGTAAAACAGAATGCACCTGAGCTCCTGGAAAAGGCACTGAAGGCGAAGAGGAAAAAGTGCATGATCGGAACAGGTGCGATGTCAGATCCGTATATGCACTGTGAAGAAAACTTAAGGCTGACAAGGCGATGCCTGGAGATTATTCTGGATAATGGTTTTGGAGTAGCTATTCAGACCAAATCTGACCGTATACTTCGGGATATTGATTTACTATCAGAGATTAACAAGTATGCAAAATGTGTGGTGCAGATGACTCTTACCACTTACGATGATGACCTGTGCCGGATATTGGAACCGAATGTCTGCAATACAAAAAGACGGATAGAAGTGCTGGAAGAAATGCGTAAGAATGATATTCCAACGATTGTCTGGCTTACGCCGATTCTGCCATTTATCAATGATACAGAGGATAATATTACGGCGATACTGAATGAATGCGTTCGGGTTGGAGTAAAAGGAATTATAGATTTTGGAATGGGGCTGACGCTTAGAGACGGCGACCGGGAATATTATTATGCAGCGCTTGATAAGTATTTTCCGGGAATGAAAGAACGCTACATCAGACGGTATGGGAATGCGTATGAACTGCCAAGCCCGAATGCAAAAGAATTGATGGGTCTATTCCAGAGAATCTGTAAGGACAATGGAATCCTGTCAACTCCGGATGAGTGCTTCGGATTTATGCAGGAACTGCCGGATAAGTATCCGCAGATGAGTATATTTGACTTATAAAAAGGGAGGCTGAACATATGGAGTATATCAGAGTCACTAAGGATAATCTGGAAGAGGAACACATTTGCTGCGCTATTTCCAACAATAAGGATGTACAGGTGTCTTCAAAGAAAGCCTGGCTGGCTGACAGGTTTGATGAAGGTCTTGTTTTTCTGAAGAGTGTGGAGCGGGGAAAGTGCTTTATCGAATATATCCCTGCGGAATACGCCTGGGTTCCTATAGAGGCGGAAGGGTATATGTACATTGATTGTTTGTGGGTGTCCGGATCTTTCAAAGGGCATGGTTATTCCACGGATCTGCTTACTGCCTGTATCGAGGATAGTAAAGGAAAAGGCAAGAAGGGGCTTTGTATTTTATGTGCAGCTAAGAAAAAGCCGTTTCTGGCTGATCCGAAATTTCTGAAATATAAGGGCTTTGCCGTCTCTGATGAGGCAGATAACGGTATCGGGCTCTGGTATTTGCCGTTTGATAAGAAAGCGGACACACCACGATTCAAAGAATGTGCCAAACATCCGCATATAGAAGAAAAGGGATATGTTTTGTATTATACGAGCCAATGTCCTTTTAATGCAAAGTATGTTCCGATTCTGGAACAGACGGCTAAAGAGAATGCTATTCCGTTCCGGGCGATTCATATAGAGAGCAGGGATGAAGCACAGAATGCTCCTACTCCGAACACGAATTATGCTCTGTTTCATGATGGTCAATATGTTACAAATGAGCAGATGAACGATAAGAAGTTCTTAAAGCTGGTCAATGGATAGGAGGAATCGACATGGCATCAACGAAAGAGTATCTGGACTTTGTCCTGGAGCAATTATCAGAATTGGATGAAGTCAGCAGTAGGGCGATGATGGGAGAATACATCCTTTATTATCGAGGAAAGGTGTTTGGTGGAATATATGATGACAGGCTTCTTGTAAAGCCAGTTCCGGCGGCGGTGGAACTGATGCCGGATGCAGAGCTGGAATTGCCTTATGAAGGGGCGAAGGAGATGCTTATGGTCGATGATGTTGATAATCGGGCGTTCCTGTGTGAGCTGGTTCAGAGTATGTGGGAAGAACTGCCGGAGAAGAAAAAGAAGAAGTAAGATTGAAGTAGGCATTTATACAAGAGACTATGAGAATGAGTTTATATCATTAACCGACATAGCGAAGAAAAGGGAAGGAGAGTATCCGGGATATGTTATACAAAACTGGATGCGAAACAGAAGTGTAATATCCTTTATTGGCCTATGGGAGGCATTGCATAATCAGTATTTTAATTGCCTCGAATTCGAGACAATTAAAAAAGAGGCTGGTGATAACGGATTCGTTATGACTCCAAAGAGATGGATTGAATCGACGGGAGAGGAAGTTTTGGAGGCCATCAGTTTTCAGGAACAGTATTTTATGGGAGAGTTGCACACACTATGATTCGTGAAGCGAAAAGAGAAGATTTAACTGAGCTGCTTGAATTGTATCTGTATTTACATGAAGACAGCATTCCGGAAATGAATAGTCACCTTGAAGAAACGTGGGAGCAGATAATCGGCGATCCGAATCATCATCTGATTATCTGTGAAGTTGATGGAAAAATAGTTTCATCATGCGTGTGCGTGATCATACCGAATCTGACCAGAAACGTGAGACCATACGCATTTGTCGAGAATGTGGTGACACATACGGATCATCGTGGAAAGGGTTACGCGACGGAATGTCTGGATTTTGCTAAGAAAATAGCTGAGCAGGAGAATTGTTATAAAATGATGCTCCTTACCGGGTCAAAGAAACCGGAGACGCTGCATTTTTATGAGCATGCCGGGTATAACAGCAGTGATAAGACAGCTTTCATACAGTGGATAGGGATGGATAAGTAATCAATGAAACCAAGAATGCCTTAGGTTGGGGACTCAACCAGAGGTAGAGTTGTATGAAATCAACCTGTGGTTCGTGTCAAACCACAGTGCTTTTAGTTATGCTGGGCTATGAAAGGAGGTGCCCGATATGGATCAAAACAAAATCGGAAAATTCATAGCATCCTGTCGTAAGGAACAGGGCATGACGCAGGCTGTCCTTGCGGAGAGACTCGGAATCAGTGACCGGGCTGTTTCGAAGTGGGAGACCGGAAAGTCGCTGCCGGATTCCGGGATTATGCTGGAACTGTGCGGGCTTCTGAAAATTAATGTCAACGAGCTCCTGTCGGGCGAAAGAATCATGGCAGAATCTTATGATAAGCGGGCAGAAGAAAACCTGCTGGCAATGAAACGAGAGGTTGAAGAAAAGAACAGACAGATGCTTAGGACGGAATACTGGATTTCGTTTCCGACCGTAATTGCCGGGCTGGTCATGGCGTTTGTAGCTTCATATATAGAGATGCCGGTTTGGCTGCGAATCGTACTTATCGTATTCGTTTTTGTGATGATATTTACGGTCGCTTTTATCGCTGTTGGCATTGAGCAAAAGGCTGGATATTATGAATGTCAGCATTGTCATCACAGGTATGTACCCACCTATTGGCAGACAAATCTTGCTATGCATATGGGAAGGACAAGATACATGAAATGTCCTGAGTGTGGGAAAAGAAGCTGGCAGAAAAAAGTTTTAACAAAAGAAGATTAATCCAGCGTAGGGGATAGAAAGGAATAGCGTATGGATGCAAAGCTGTTTTGTCAGGCAATCTCTAAGTTTATAATCGGACTCGTTATGGTGGGAGTTCTGATTTTTCTTCCGGCAGGTTCATTTATGTATTGGCAGGGCTGGCTGTTAATAGGGATATTGTTTGTCCCCATGTTTATAGCCGGGCTTATTATGATGAAGAAGAGTCCGGAACTATTGCGTAAGAGACTCAATGTAAAGGAAGAAGAAACAGAGCAGAAAACCGTGATTATGCTGAGCGGAATTATGTTTCTTGCGGCATTTGTAGTTGCGGGACTTAATTTCCGGTTTGGCTGGATCGTGCTTCCGGAGTGGGTCTCATATGCGGGTGCCATCATCTTTCTTGCAGCGTATGCACTTTATGCTGAGGTATTGAGAGAAAATGCATATCTTTCAAGGACGGTTGAGGTGCAGCAGGATCAGAAGGTGATAGATACGGGGTTATACGGAGTTGTACGACATCCGATGTATATGAGCACCTTGCTTCTGTTTCTGGCGATGCCCTTAGTACTCGGTTCAATCATCTCATTTGTTATAACGCTTGCGTACATTCCTATCATTGCCAAGCGGATAGGAAACGAAGAAAAGGTGTTGGAGGACGGTCTCCCCGGTTATGCAGAGTACAAGAATAAAGTAAAGCGGAAGGTAGTGCCGTTTATATGGTAGTTATACACGATATTTACGATATCTTCCGTACAGGATACCATCGTCCAGATACTGGTCGGTTTCCGATACCCACATAGGGAACTTTCCGGTGGAAAGAGCAGTCTGTCCGTTTAGCATACCGGTATGGAAGGACAGGTGTCTGTATTGTCGAAGCACAAGTTCTAAACGGGTGTATTTACACTTTGGCGGCCTTTCATAAAGCATTTGGTCTGTCAGGGTATCCAGGTAATCAAGAGTCTTTTTTTCAATCGAATCAAGATAAGAAAGCAGTTCCTCATCCGAAAGTATAACATCACACGGATTATCGGGATTATCCAATCCTTCTACATGGAAGGGAGGTTCTTCATAATCAAAAGGGTTGATAAACCATTTGTCAGCAGAGTGCAGTGCGTGATATGCCCAGCGCCAGCAAGGCGCACCAAGGCAATCGGCATCACGGTCATATGCCCGTATAGAAGTTCTGATATTCAGGAAATTCGGCAATACCGTATCTTTGATGATCATACATAACTCATTCATTTGTGATTCCTCCTTGCATCATATTGTTTCTAAACGTATAATAACCTCAAAATCAATATCAGTAAAATTGAAATAAATAATATTAACATTCGAAATTTGTGAATAATAATCTTTGTGTGTTGAAGGAACCGTAGTATGACGATCACACAGTTAAATACATTTTTGAAAATCACGGAACAAGGCAGCTTCTCGGCAGCAGCTAACAGTCTTGGGTATGCGCAGTCTACGGTAACAACCCAGATTAAGCAATTGGAAGATGAACTTGACTGTCAACTTTTTGACAGACTGGGTAAGACGATCATACCTACTCCGCAGGGGAAAAGACTTATTGCTTATGCGGAAAAAATACTTCAACTGGAAAGGGAAATCCATCTTGAGGTATCAGATGAGGAAGAACCGACAGGTATTTTAAAGATAGGTGTATCCGAGTCGTTATGTTACAATCGAATTCCTGAGTTTCTGATGGAATATAATAAAAGAGTTCCGGGTATAGAGATTCAGCTTACATTTATCACACATGATACATTCCCGGATATGCTGCAAAAAGGTGAGTTGGATTTGGTATACACACTGAATCCCGAAATGGAAGATGAAAGACTCACTATGCTGTATAAGAAAGAAGAAGCACTTAGCTTCTTTGTCTCTCCAGATCATCCGCTGGTTGGGAAAAAGATTACAGAAAAGGATTTGGAGGGTTATCCATTGCTTTTAACAGGTCATAATTGCAGCTTCAGACAAATGCTTCTTTCCGATCTGTCAAAATGTGGCGTTGAGCCCAAGCCGTTTCTTGAAACAAGCAGCAAGGAAGTGCTGAAGCAATTTGCGTCTAACGGCCTGGGAGTTGCTTTTATTCCGGATATGACTGCAGATAAGGAAATGAAAAAAGGAATGCTAAAAAAACTGGATTGGAAAGGAAAGAACTTCCAGATCTACTCACAGATATTCATACACAAAGATAAGCATATAGGTAAAGCAATCAGCAGTCTGGTGGATATTATAAAAAGTTCCTGAAGTTGAGACTAATCTATGATCATTAATACCGGACAAAGAACTGACATACCGGCATTTTATGCCGAGTGGTTCGCGGGCAGAATAAAGGAAGGCTTTGTCTGCGTCCGCAACCCTTACAATCCAAGCCAGGTGAGCAAATACAGGCTGGACCCTTCTCTTGTGGATGTGATAGGATTTTGTACCAAAAATCCCTCACCCATTTTTCCGTACATGGATTTAATAAAAGATTTCGGCCAATACTGGTTCGTAACCCTGACACCTTACGGACGGGATATTGAGCCGAATGTTCCGGACAAGCACAGACTGATGGATGATTTTAAAACATTATCCGGAATGGTCGGAGCAGATGCAATCGTATGGAGATATGATCCGATCTTCTTATCTGACAAATACACGGCAGACTATCATTTGAGGGCTTTTAGACAGATAGCGGAAAATCTGAAGGGATATACGAAAGCGGTGGTGATAAGCTTTATTGATTTATACCCGAAAGTAAGAAAGAATTTTCCTGAAGCAAGAGAGGTTTCGCAAGCCGACCGTTTAACGATTGGAAAAGAGATCATAAATATTGCAAAGGAATGCCAAATGACCGTGAAGCCTTGTGCGGAAGGTAATGAACTTGCAGTGTATGGGGCTGACTGCAGCGGATGTATGAAGATCAGTGATTACGAAAAGGCAATTGGGAAGAAACTGATCGCGCCCAAGAAGAAGGAAGCAAGAGCGGAGTGTGCCTGTTACCTTGCTTGTGATATAGGAGCTTATAATACCTGTATGCACCTTTGTAAATATTGCTATGCAAATGCAGAGCCGGCGGTAATATATGCCCAGAATAGACTCCACGATCCTGCTTCTCCGTTTCTTATCGGTAATTACATGGATGGGGATAAAGTGCATGAGGTTCCGCAAAAATCATGGATAGACCCCCAGGAGAGTCTCTTGATTTGTATGTAATGATTCTATATAATATAAGGACCTATCGAATCAAGAGGATCCCTGAATGAACATTGAACTTCAATGTTGTGCATTGTTTATCATTTTTACGATCACGGTCATGTTTCTTCGCGAGAAGAAGCTTGATTTGATGAATCGTAAACTCTTTTTCCGTGCAATTTGTGCGTGCTTTGCATGTCTTATATTTGATATTCTGTCAGTTATTCTGATCAATATGTCCGTTTTTCGCGGATTCAGTCCATTCATAACAAGCATTGTCTGTAAACTGTATATAATGCTTCTTGTTCTTCAAGGGTATTTCGGATATGTTTATGCTTCCACGAGTCTGCTTCCCCGGGACAAGACTTGGGCGAAGGTTGCAAGAATTTTTTCGCATATGATTTTCGGTGTAGGTGAGCTGCTAATGCTTGTTCTTCCCATCGAATTTACGGCATATGAACGTATAGTTTATTCGTACGGTCCTTCCACATCTGTTGCTTATGCACTTTCAGCTGTATATATTCTGGCTACGATCGCTATAACAATAGCATACAGGAAAGAGATGCCCGGCAGAAGATTCATGGCAATGCTTCTGTGGCAGGGTATATGGCTTCTTGCTGCTGCCATACAGTTTATTGATCCTGAACTTCTGCTTGTAGGCTTTGCTTCCTCATTCGGTATGGTAATCCTATACATCCAGCTGGAAAATCCGAGTGAATTCATTGACTCATCCACAGGATTGTTTACAACAAATGCACTTTCGGCATATGTGCATGACAAATACAGATTCGGCAAACGATTTTCCATGTTTACCGCAAAGATTCATTTCCTGACCAACTATGTCGATTACAACATGGAGCATGATGCGGTTATACGTACTGCCCGTGCACTTGTAGCACTCGGCCCCGAGCCGGCGTTTCGTATAGATGATGATACATTCTGTGTGCTCTATGATGACAGGGACAGGATGTTTGAGAAGGCTGCAAATATCAAAATGCAAAAGGATGGTGTTACCGATATTCCTGCGAAAGGTACATATCTTCTGATTCCCGACAGCCTTGAGATGAGCGGACCGGATGAATTCTTCCGCTTTCTTCATACTTATCTTGAAAGCGAACAGGAAATTGTCATTGCCAATGAGGAACTTGTTCAGAAGCTCAGGGAACAGAACAGGATAAAAGAACTGATAGAAGATGCACTCAAAAACGACAGGGTTGAGGTCTTCTACCAGCCTTTTTACAACGTTAAGGAATCGCGATTCAACGTTGCTGAGGCTCTTGTGCGCATTAGGCGTGAGGACGGAGGCTTAGTACCTCCCGGAGAGTTTATTCCTATTGCCGAAGAGAGTGGTCAGATCATTCCTCTGGGTATACGTGTATTTGAGAAAGTATGTAAGTTCCTGTCAAAAGGAGAGGCACAGAAGTTCGGCCTGGAACAGATTGAGATTAATATTTCCGCCGCACAGTTTGATTACGAGAACCCTGCTAAGTTTATTTTTGATTATATCAAGCAATACAAGATAGACCCGAAGTGGATCAATTTGGAGATAACGGAAACAGCCGCTGCCCAGAACAGGGATATAATGATCCGTAATATGATGCGTCTTATAGAAAAGGAAGTAACTTTTTCACTAGATGATTTCGGCACGGGCCGCTCCAACATAGATTACTTTGTAAATATGCCTGTTAAGACTATCAAATTTGACTATACATTTACCAGAAGCTTCTTCAACAATGAGAAAACAAAACATGTGCTGACGGGTATGGTTGATATTCTGCACAAGATCGGTATGGATGTTGTTGCCGAAGGAATCGAGACAAAAGAGCAGATGACGGTTATGCAGGATATGGGAGTTGAGTATATACAGGGCTTTTACTATTCAAAGCCGATTCCCGAAGATGAATTCCTCTCTTTCCTTGCGGGAAAAAACAGATAAATAGACTTGAAGAAATATTGTTTTAAAGGGTATGGAATGAAGATAAATACAATAAAGAAAATCATAGGAGTATCCGTACTTGCGGCAATTATATCCTTTGCGGGATGTTCCGGGGAATCGGGGAACACTCCCGGGCAGGGGGCTGAAAGTGAAGTTAAAGAGACAGATAAAAATTGGGCCGTGGATACTTCTGAACCAGTAGATGATAAGCTGTCCAAACAGGAGGATTCAACGGAATCAGAGGCCGGTGAAATGCCGGAAGAAGCAGAGGAAGAGCCGGTTGACGTATATAACAGTGAACTTGAAGATAAACACGTAAGGCTTCGTCTCGAAGGGGATGGAAAGGATGTATTTGCTTTATGGGGAAGCGGAAGACCGGATTACAGATACGGAGCATCTCTGATACAGAATGAAGACGGAAGCATTGATGCCTGGTTTGCTTCGCCCGGAGACGGTAAGAAAGAGTATGACTGGCTGACATACAGACATTCGGAAGATGGCGGCAAGACCTGGGGCGATGAAAAAGTTGTTCTTGCTCCTACCCCCGGGACTGCAGATCTGCAGTCGGTATGTGATCCGGATGTATTCTACTATGAAGGATATTATTATCTCGGATACACGGGAACGGTTAACAAAGACGGTCTGTGCAATAATGTATTCCTTGCAAGATCCCAGAATCCTGACGGCCCTTATGAAAAGTGGAACGGAAAGGATTGGGGAGGAGATCCTGTTCCTATAGTATATTTCAAGGGAGTTGACATCGCATGGGGAGTCGGGGAGCCCAGTTTTGTCGTTGTGGATGACAAAATATATGTGTACAGTACTCTTGACTCTTTTTCCGATAAATACGGCTGGGTAAGGGCAACGCAGATACATACTGCCGATCTTACCGATCCCCGATGGCCGTCAAAGCTGCAATTTGAAGGCATATCGGTTTTCAGAAACGACTGTACGGATGCAAATGATTACACATATGCCGATTCTGATTCATGGGACGTTGCATATCTTGAAGACAGTCATAAGTTTATTGCGCTTTCAACAAACAGGCGTTTTAAGGATGACAGCTGTCTGCTCTATTATGAATCCGATGACGGAGTAAATTTTGCCAGGGTGTCTGAACTTAATACCGGAGTTATAACAGGATGCCACAATAGTGGATTGATGGCTGATGAAAGCGGCCATATCGGTCCGGAAGACCGGTCTCTTATAGCATATGCATATTCCGGTTCGGGACAGGCTAAATGGGGAGTCTGGGCAACAAGATTTGTTCCCGTAACCATCGATTATACCGATGAGATGGATAATTCGGAGGATGGTGCGGAAAACCTCAAGCAGAAGATTGAAATTGATGAATCTCTGCTTTCCGACGAGCCGATCATGCTTGTAACTGACAAGCTTACATATTCTGCAACTTTGGGTGAGCCGGTTAATATCAGCTATTATCTGATGAACAGCCGCAGACAGAAAAGCGGATTGGATGCAGACAAGGTCAGAATAGAAAAATATGACACAAATATTCTTGAATTGTCCGACAATAACAGACTTGTACCTGTAAGAGAAGGCATAACAACGGTAGGAGTTGAATACAAGGGACTTCGAAGGGATATCAGGGTAAGAATTTTACCGGATAATTATGATGACTCGCATATCAGAACATTTTATCCTGTATGCACTCGATATGATATCAGCGTTAATGAACCGATCATATTAAAGATCAGGCCGATGGCTGTTTTCGATGATTATGAAATTCACGAACTGTCGGGATATGAGATTAACAGTAACGATATCACTTTCAGATCATCGGATACATCGGTTTGCACAGTTGAAAAGGACGGTCAGATAAAGCCTCTTCACGAAGGGGCATGTGTTATAACCGTAGAGGGAGAGGATTGCAGATATACAGTTGATGTGTATGTAAGCAATTGATTATGAATTATTATTCGCCACCGGAATCGGAATCATTGCTTGTATCCCCGGATCCACTTCCGGAGGTCTGCTCTGCTGGCGTCTCTGTAGCCTCGGGCGTCGCTTCGGGTGTCGGGGTCTCCGTAGGAGTCGGAGTAGGGGTCAGCACAGGCGTTTCGGCTGGCTCGGTCGTAGGAGTGGTTACCGGTTGTGTTGGTTCCGCTGTCACCACAGGAGTAGAAGTCGGCGCCGCTGTTGGCGCGGACGTAGGAGTCGGAGGCGGCGTAGATGTATGAACGGGCGTAGGAGTCGGTGTTGAAACTGACTCCTGTTTTTTTGTCGGTTCCGGCGTAGGAGTCGGGGTGTGAGTGGGCGTAGCGGTAGCAGTAGGCGTAGGAGTCGGCGTAGGCGTCTCCTCCATCATCAAATTCATTAATTCCTGAAGCTTTGCTTCGTCAATTCCCGATCCTTCATCCATTGTGACCTTAGTTCTATTTGGATTGGGTTTGATGTATTTAACTGTGTATTCACCGTCATCGGAAATTCCGGGAACCGGATGTTCAACGATGTAGTCAAATATGGCCTTACAACCCGAACTGCTGTAATGAAGGCCGTCACCTCCGTTATATTCCGATTTAACCTGTCCGTCGCTTCCGGTAAGTATCTCGGAAATGTCCAGATAGAATAAATGCTTATCTTTTGCTGTGTTTAACAGAAAATCATTGTATTTGACAATCCATGAGTTCTGTACTGTTTTTTTGTAGGGCCCGTTATCGTTGACGGGTCCGATGGACATAAGAACTATATTGGAATTGGGAGACAAATCCATTACATTATCGATAAGATCTTCAAACGTGCTTTTATAATGCTCTTCACTCGGATCGTTTATTCCGTTTACACCGAGGGCAATATAAATAACAGGTGCCTGATGAGATGCAAGATAAGTTTTAAGTGTATATTCTTTTCCCGCATTATTAACAAAAGTATTACTCTTAAATGACGGATGAGAAATACCTATCTGGGCAAGGGCAGCATCGTCATTGATGAGACCGTAATTTACCATTGCGACGGTTCTTGAGTCGCCGAGAAAAACACAGCGGTTCATATACCCGTCTCTGGTTCCTTCCTTGAGGGTAAGTACGGTTGTTTCAGCAGTACTTTCAACTTTTGTTTCGGCGGATGCAGTTTCGACTATAGTAGTTTCAACAGACTCCATGGTTCCGGAATCTTCTTCGGAGCCTTCTTCAATTGAAATATCAAGGGTACCGTCGCCCTCGGAGACATCCTTGGGAGAATTGATTTTGAGTACAATAACAACGGAAGTTGCAATAACAACTCCTGCAATGAAAACGGCGATTATTAATAATTCCTTCTTGCTGAAGCTCCTTCGAAGTTTTCTTGCAACCCTGCGAAAAAAGCTTCTAAGCGATCTTAGAATATTCATAAACACCGATATTATAACATATCTTCGTCATCTGTGGATTCATTGATACTAATTTCGGTAGTTTTGAACGAAAACAGGCGCATCGCATTTGTAATGACAAATATGCTTGAGATACTCATGGCCGCCGCGCAGAACGTAGGATTAAGCAGCAGGCCGAAAGCCTTGTAGAAGCATCCTGCGGCAAGAGGAATCCCTACAAGATTATATGCAAAAGCCCAGAAGAGATTCTGATGGATTATCCTCAAAGTATCCTTAGACAGCCTGATGGAATCAACAGCAGCAACCAGACTGTCTTTGATAAGAACTACATCGGCTGCATCTATTGCAACATCCGTACCGGCACCTATGGCTATACCGGTATCGGCAACGGTAAGTGCGGGTGCGTCGTTAACACCGTCTCCGATCATTGCAACTCTTCCGGTCTCCTTGAGCTTTTGAACAATTGCGGATTTTTCCTGAGGCATTACCTCGGATATTACATCATCCTCTTCTATTCCGAGCTTTGCACCCACGGATTCGGAAGTGGCAAGTCTGTCTCCGGTTACCATACAAACGTGTATATCTTCCTGCCTCAGAGCTTCTATTGCTTCCATACTTCCTTCTTTTATCTCGTCTGCAACCGCGATCACACCGAGCATTCCGGAATCTGATGCAAACAGAGTCGGTGTTTTACCTTCCGCTACAAGCTGATTGATCTTTGCCGAAAAATCATTGTTAAACTCTGTTGCTTTTTTGCCTAGCAAAGATTCTGCTATAAATGATTCGCTTCCGGCATAAACGGTATGATTTTCTCCCGAAAGGACAAGGTCGGCTTTGATTCCCTTTCCGGGAACAGCTTCAAACCCGGTTGTTTCCATTACAGGTACAAATCTTTTCGTTGCGAATGCGCAGATTGCCTTAGCAACAGGATGTTCGCTCTTGCTCTCAAGAGCATAGGCTATGGACAGCAGAAGGTCCCGATGCTCGATATCGCTTTCCGTACTTATAATATCCGTAACTTTCGGGTTACCTGTCGTAAGGGTACCGGTCTTATCGACAACGACTATCTGTGTTCTTCCCGTTGACTCAAGTGACTGTGCGGTCTTGTACAATATACCGTGACGGCTTCCGACGCTGCTTCCGGACATTATTGCAACAGGAGCTGCAAGAGACAGAGCAGCAGGGCAACTGACAATGAGGACCGAAATTGCTCTTGAAAGAGAAAAACCTATGCCGAAACCAAGTAACTTCCAAACAATAAATGTAATAACCGATAATAAGATAACCGCAACAATAAATATGGCGGAAATTCTGTCTGCCCTCTTTGATATGGGAGCTTCGCCGGATGAACTGTCAGACACCATTTGGACGATCTTGGAAAATGCGGTATCACTCCCTACACAGGTTGCACGGCATGTCAGATATCCGGACAGGTTAATTGTTGAGGCGCTAACGACCATGCCGGGTGCTTTGTCGACAGGCATGGATTCGCCGGTAAGAGCCGATTCGTTCACTGCACTTGTTCCCGATTCAATGATGCCGTCAACGGGAACACTCATGCCGGGTTTGAGAATGAATGTATCTCCGACTTTGACTTCTTCTATTGAAACTTCACGCTCCTGGCCGCCAACAAGAATAAGAGCGGTCTTTGGTGACATATCCGAAAGGTCTTTGATCGCGTCAGAGGTTCTTCCTTTTGCGATTTCCTCAAGAAGTTTTCCTATGGCCACAATAGTCAGTATCAAGGCACAGGACTCGAAATAAAGCTCGGATTCTCCGATGTATTCATCGGCATTTTTATAATATATAATGTTTATGACGGATACTGCGGTACTGTATATAAATGCTGCCAACGCTCCGAGAACTACAAGAGAATCCATGTCCGGAGACAGGTGAATGATGGAAGAAATGCCTTTGGTAAAAAGTGCTCTGTTTACGAAGATTACCAGGAGGGATAAAATCACCCGGATTACAAGAAGAAAAATCTGATTGTTCCTCAATATTTCGGGAAACGGAAGATTAAGCAGCCCGTGCCCTGCGCCAAGATAGAAAAGTATAAGAGTCAGGACTGCGGATATGATAAGATTCCGTTTTATATTTTTTTGATCAGACATGACAGATCCTTTCGGTAATTACACAATATTTTCCAAACACAAGAATTATACTACAAAATATGGTAGTATAGGTAGTAGGAAATGGCGTGGCTCTCAAGAAATTGGAGGCTATATGGTAACTCTTAAGGGAACAAAGGTCGTATCGGGAATAGTTATAGGCAGATTGTATGTTTACATGCACCCCGATAAACATATATCGAGATCTACGGTGGAAGATAGGTCGGCACAGATCGAACTGTTCAATGATGCGAAGAAGAAGGCCATTGAACAGCTTGAAGAACTCCACGAATCATCCATTCCTTATCTTGGGGAGCTGAATGCGTCCATCTTTGTAGCGCAGGAGATGCTTCTGGAGGATAAGCAGTATATTGATTATGTCTACAAGCAGATCAGGGAATCGGGGTACAATGCGGCTTATGCCGTTGTACTTGCATCCGATGAATTTTCCAGATTGTTCACATCAATAGAAGATAAATACATGCAAAGCCATGTGGCTGATGTAAGAGATGTTTCGGAAAGGCTGCTTAGAATACTGTGTGGAGCTGAAGGTGAGATGGTCCAGCCCCTTGAGCCGTGTATTTACGCATCGGATGATTTCAGCGCAGGTGATATAGTAGGTTTTAACAGAGATAATGTCCTTGGGCTTGTTACCATGTTCGGATCCCCTGTTAGTCACGCTTCCATACTTGCCGGTACAATGGGAATACCTTCGGTAGTCGGAATCGGACAGGAAATGCTCTCCATATATGATGGAAGATATGCGATCCTTGACGGAGTAAAAGGGGAGCTGATCATAGATCCCGATAAGCGGACTCTTGACAGGATGAAGAGAAGGCAGAAAGAGTATGAAGAACGTCAGCGTATGCTTCTGCTTCTTAAGGGTAAGAACAATATAACAAAAAGTGGGAAGTATATTAACGTATACGCCAATATAGGAAGTGCGGAAGGAGTAGAAACGGCTCTATTGTATGATGCAGGGGGTATCGGGCTGTTTCGGAGTGAATTCATATATATTGAATCCCTTACATTCCCGACGGAAGAGGAGCAGTTCCAAATCTACAGGGAAGTTCTTGAAAAGATGCGGGGAAGGAAGGTCATAATAAGGACTCTTGATCTTGGTACCGATAAGCAGGCCTCGTATTTCAGACCTGAAAAAGAAAACAATCCTGCCATGGGTTATCGTGCCATAAGGATCAGTCTGTCCCAGCCCGAGCTGTTCAAGACACAGCTTCGTGCCCTTTACAGAGCATCGGTATACGGAAATCTTGATATACTGTTTCCTCTTATCACTTCACTTGATGAAATCAGGCATACTAAGATGATCATTAAGGAAGTGACAGATGAGCTGGATGCGGAAAATATAGAATACAGGCAAGACCTAAGACTTGGGATCATGATTGAGACTCCGGCGGCTGTAATGATAAGTGACAAGCTTGCAAAGGAAGTTGATTTCTTCAGCATCGGGACAAACGATCTGACACAGTTTACACTTGCCATAGACCGGCAAAATCCCAAGCTTGAGGCTTACTTTAACGAGATTCATCCCGCAGTGATGAAGATGATAGAGATGACGGTAAACAACGCTCACAAAGCGGGTATACCGGTGGATATCTGCGGGGAAGCCGCAGCGGATCTGGGACAGACGCAGAAATTTATAGATATGGGAATAGATGCTTTGTCCGTCTCGCCGAATATGGTACTGCCCCTTCGGAAAAAGATAAGAGAGTGTGAATGATATCTTGAACGCAGGTTGCCTGATGTGATAGTATTTACTGGTTAAATTTGTGAGATTTTATATATTTGGTTTAGATTAAGAACAGGGGATTATATGAAGATCGGATTTGACAATGAAAAATACCTGAAAACCCAGTCGGAGCATATCCGTGAGAGGATAGGAGAATTCGGCGATAAACTGTATCTTGAGTTCGGAGGAAAGCTTTATGATGATTATCATGCATCAAGAGTGCTTCCAGGGTTTGAACCCGACAGTAAGCTCAGGATGCTGATGCAGCTTTCCGATCAGGCTGAAATAGTGATAGTTATTTCTGCCATGGATATCGACCGTAAAAAGGTAAGAGGAGATATCGGCATTACCTATGACGAGGATGTGCTAAGGCTCAAGCAGCTGTTTGAAGATAAAGGGCTGTATGTATCCTCGGTTGTGGTTACACATTTTGCGGGACAGGAGACGGCTCTGCAGTTTAAGGAGCGCATGAGAAGGAGAAATATCAATGTCTACATGCACTATCTGATCGAAGGCTACCCTTCCAATATTCCGCTTATAGTAAGTGACGACGGATTCGGCAAGAACGATTACGTTATCACTACAAAACCTCTTGTTGTCGTTACCGCACCGGGTCCCGGAAGCGGAAAAATGGCTACGTGCCTCTCACAGCTCTACCATGAAAACAAGCGCGGGATCAAGGCCGGATACGCTAAGTTTGAAACATTCCCCATTTGGAACATCCCGTTAAAACACCCTATCAATCTTGCATATGAGGCAGCGACGGCAGATCTTGACGATGTTAATATGATCGATCCCTTCCACTTGGAAAGCTATGGTGTGACAACGGTCAACTATAACAGGGATATTGAAATATTCCCGGTTCTTAATGCCATGTTTGAAGAGATATACGGAAAGAGCCCGTACAAATCTCCTACGGATATGGGTGTTAATATGGTCGGAAACTGTATAGTGGACGACGAGATCTGCTGCGAAGCATCAAAACAGGAGATAATCAGAAGATATTATACAACACTTAACAGGGTGGTCGAGGAAAAAGCAAACGAGAGTGAAGTGTTGAAAATCGAACTGCTTATGAATCAGGCAGGAATTACAACCGATGACAGAAAGGTTACTGTAGCAGCAAAAGAGAGAGCTGAAAAGCTGGGTGTTCCGACTGCTGCCATAGAGCTCGAAGACGGTACGATAATTACCAGCAAGACAACGGATCTGCTTGGTGCATCTGCGGCGTTACTGCTTAATGCGCTCAAGTATCTCGGTGGAGTAGATCATGATACTCATCTGATATCTCCGGAGGCGATCGAACCTATTGCCCGGCTGAAGGTTGAGTTCCTGGGAGGGAAAAATCCCAGACTTCATACGGATGAGGTTCTTATAGCATTGTCGATTGCTTCGATCTCCGATGAAAATGCAAAGGTTTCAATGGCTCAGATCCCGAAGCTTAAGGGCTTGCAGGCTCATACATCGGTAATGCTCTCTCCTGCGGATATGCGTACGTTTAAGCGCCTTGGGGTAGACGTTACAAGTGATCCGGTCAGAACAGTTAAGAAGAAAGATCAGTAGGTGGTAAAATGAACAAACCTGTACTTGTTATCATGGCAGCGGGCATGGGCTCACGCTATGGCGGACTTAAACAGATAGATACGGTTGATGATGAAAATGATAAGATAATAGATTTTTCCATATTCGATGCCAAACGTGCCGGATTTGAGAAGGTCATATTTATTATCAAGAGAGAAAATCATGAGCTGTTCAAAGAGGCTATAGGCGACGCTGTTGCACGCCATATAGAAGTCGAATATGTATTTCAGGAGCTTTCCGATATTCCCGAGGGTGAAAAGCTGTACGAAAACAGAACCAAGCCATACGGTACGGCACACGCCGTAAGGAGTGTAAGAAATGTGGTACAAGGTCCTTTTGCCGTAATCAATGCGGATGATTTTTACGGAAGGGAAGCATTTCAAAAGATATACGAATACCTTGTAAGTACGGAAGGTGAGCCGGGCAATTACTGCATGGTAGGGTTCAAGCTTGGAAATACACTTACCGAAAACGGCTCTGTAAGTCGTGGCATCTGTTCTGTTGACGAGAGCGGAAACCTTATTGATATTACGGAGAGAACCAAGATAATCTGCACCGAAAACGGAGCTGCCTACACCGAAAATGACAGGGATTATATTCCGATCCCCACCGACACTATGACAAGCATGAACATTTGGGGATTTAATAAAGACTTCCTCAAAGAGATCGATGATGCGTTTGTTAAGTTTTATCGTGAAGAGCTTCCGAAGAATATCGAGAAGGCCGAGTGCTATCTGCCGTTTGTTGTTGACGGTATGATCAAGTCGGGCCGGGCTACTGTTAAAGTGCTCTCGTCATCGGATAAGTGGTTTGGTGTAACCTACAAAGAAGATAAGGAATATGTACGGGAAAAGATCGCGCAGTTAAAATCACAGGGCGTGTATCCCAAATACCTATGGCAGTCCTAATGGAATGAAGACTCGTGGTCGTAATCGGCCACGTCTTCTGAAAACTTCAAAAGTGTATCAAATGAGGTATCCTTTGTCACTTCACATTTCCCGTCTCTTATACACTCATAGATGTAATGACTGATCTCCTTGGAATAATGGGAGTAGTCCTTGTAGTTGTCAAGATCTGTTATGATATCCCAGTTGTCCTGAAAATAGAATATCCGTACGTTATCGTAATCGAGGAGTGAGTTAAACACTTCGTTCTGAGCACATATCTCGGCAGTCAGTCTTCCGCGGAGAATGCAGTCATCCCAGTACAGAATGCTGTACGGGGGTGCATAAAATATAAAGTTTACGTCGGGGCGCGCTTCTATGTACGGAGTCATACCTGTCAGAAATGCGTCCACATATTCATAATAAGCGTTGAAGGCTTCTTCATCCCGTTGCTGCATGATCCTGTATGGGAGATAGGTCGCTCTGGCCACATACTTGTCAAAAGTATACCTGTCTGCCCAGTTGTAAGCAGTGTCAGATGAAAATCCGCTGCTTATGTTATTGATGATAAACTGCGGAAGAAATACAAAGGCAACAGATTTGTTCCACAGGTAATAAATATCGTCGGAATAATCGTCGTTTTCCAGATAATCCGGAATGGTTGTCGGATGCTCCTTCGGATTGTGGAGAAGCAGGTAATTGTCAAGGGATATTATCACGGTTTTGGTATCGGGCTTGGAGAGTACAACGTTCAGGAGTCTTGAATAATCGTCAAAGTGGGCCCCCTGCATTGAAAGTTTGACCGTATCGTTTCCGATAACCCCATCGCTAAACCATCCGGCCTCGAAGTTCTCGCTCATGGATGATCCGACTATGGCAGTGTCATAATGCATGTTTTTGGCAACACCGATCTGCTGCCCACGCTCTTCGGTTTCTGCTGCCGCAAGTCCGAAAAAGGGAGCATGATAATGTACAAAGGGATCGATGATCACGGTAAGTACCGCAATAAGAAAAAGCAGTCCCAGTGAGTATGCAATTGATTTTACAAAGTATTGTCTGTTAGTCATAATCAGAAATTAACGTAAATGAATTCAGCTACCTCAGACAGCGATAATACCGACCAGGTAAACAGGATTACGGTGACGGCTACCTTTACTCCGGATGCCTTGAGCGTGTCGCATCGTTCGCGGACTGTTTTTGAGCAGGCAGAAAAATATATGGCTATCATTACGAGAGCTATCCATATGATACATCCGCTGTAATATGTAAAACCCGGTGCCACTTTAAGGATTATCCATTGAAGAAGCTGACATTCAGTAGGAATGCATGCGGCTATAAGCGCATCGTTAAGAGGAACAAATCCTCCCGTAAACAGCTGACGAAGCATATCGAGGGCTACTGTTGTATCATCTGCCCTGAAGAACACCCAGGCAAGGTTAACAAAAACAAATGTAACTAACCAGCGTAGGAATTTCGGAGCCTTTGTGCTTACGGGGCTGATGAGTTTGCTGATTATGATTCCGATACCGTGAAGGGCTCCCCATACTACAAAGTGTGTTGCTGCTCCGTGCCACAGACCGCTCACAAGGAAAATAAACAGGTTATTCAGGTAAGTGCGAACCTTTCCCTTTCTGTTACCGCCCAAGGGAATATACAGATAGTTTCTAAAGAATCGTGTCAGAGAAATATGCCACCTCTTCCAGAATTCGGTTATTGACAGCGACCGGTATGGGCCGTCAAAGTTTTCGCAAAGATCCAGATTCAGCATCAGACATATTCCCGAAGCAAGATCACAGTATCCCGAAAAATCAAAATATATCTGCAGTGTATAAGATAATATCACAAGAATAGAATTGCTTGTCCCGAGATTAGGAATGTTTGCGTATCCGATATCAACAAATTTACCGAGATTGTCGGCAATCAGAAGTTTTTTGGAAAGACCGAGGGTAAATCTGTAGAACCCTTTTGCCATATTGTCATAGTTTATCTGTTTTCTTAAAGGGTCGTTAAACTGCGGGATCATCTCGGTTGTAAGAGCGATGGGTCCTACCGTTATTTTCGGAAAGAAACTGATAAACAGCAGATAATCGAGAGCAGAATATGATATTTCGGGATCACGGTAAGAATCCACGATAAAGGCTATTTGTGAAAATGTAAAATAACTGATGCCTACCGGAACAACCACGGCTTCAAATGTAAAGGAAGGACCTCCGGCTTCGGCAGTCAGCTGCTCGATATATGAAAGATATCTGCAATAGACCAAAAAAGCGATGTTCAATACAACGCCTGTGATCATAAGCGATTTTCTGACGGCTTGGGATCTGCCGGATGAAAGACCGAAATTTGCAATCAGGTAGCTTACCGCCGCGGAAGCAAGCAACGCAACAAGCCCCTTGATCCCGGGGGATAAAAGGGCATAAAAAACAAGCGAAGATATAAGCAGAACTATCTTGCCCGCAGTATACAGATTACGCGAGGAGGTTATCCAGTAAAGTATCAGCGTAATCGGAAGAAATATAAAAATAAAAGAATACGATGGAAGAACCATGCAATGATACCTTATTAGTTTAATCCGCTCCATATTATATCACACTTTTTTCACATCTTAGAAGTTGATTTTACGCGCTTTTATAACTATAATAAACCGATACCCCATTAAGGAGGATTTCGAAGGAGATCATTATGGATAACCAGAATAATAATTCGGGAAATAACAATAAAAATAAAAAACAAAACCAGCAGATGCTTTTGATAATCATCGTTGTATCGGTTGTGTTGTTTGTCATACTTTCGTACATGAGAACTATGTTTTCCAGTGCGACAAACCAGAAGATAACATACGATGCATTCATCGAGAAAGTTGAAAACGGAGAAGTCGAAAGCGTTGTAATCGGAAATGACGAGATAACGATAATACCGAAGGGACAGGAAAATGTGTATGTTCCGATGAAGTATTATACGATTCCGGTATATGACGATTCTCTTCCGGACAGACTTCTTGAGGCCGGAGTAAAGTTTGAGCAAAAAGAGTCGGATTCATCATCCATGATCCTCTCTTTTGTACTGTCATATATATTGCCGATACTGATCTTCTGGCTTATCATCAGCTTCTTTATGAGAAGAATGGGCGGCGGCGGAATAATGGGAGTCGGAAAGAGCAATGCCAAGATGTACGTCCAGAAGGAGACGGGTGTTACATTCAAGGATGTTGCCGGACAGGATGAGGCCAAAGAGTCATTACAGGAGGTTGTTGATTTTCTCCATAATCCCGGAAAGTATGTCAAGATCGGTGCCAAGCTTCCGAAGGGTGCGCTTCTTGTGGGACCTCCCGGAACAGGTAAGACTCTTCTTGCCAAGGCGGTTGCAGGTGAAGCCCACGTTCCTTTCTTTTCTCTTGCAGGCTCGGATTTTGTAGAGATGTATGTAGGTGTCGGTGCATCAAGAGTAAGGGATCTGTTCAGGGATGCACAGAAGAACGCTCCCTGCATAATATTCATAGATGAGATTGATGCCATCGGAAAATCAAGGGATTCGCGTTACGGAGGAGGAAATGACGAAAGAGAACAGACCCTTAACCAGCTTCTGTCGGAAATGGACGGTTTTGACAGTGCAAAGGGTATAATGATACTTGCCGCAACAAACAGACCGGAAATACTTGATAAAGCGCTTCTGCGTCCCGGACGTTTTGACAGAAGGATAATCGTTGACAAACCTGATCTTAAGGGACGTAAAGAGACGCTTAAGGTTCACTCGAAGGATGTTCTTCTTGATGATTCGGTAGATTTTGATGAGATCGCACTTGCTACGGCAGGAGCAGTTGGATCCGACCTTGCCAATATGGTAAACGAGGCTGCGATAAATGCCGTAAAGAGCGGCAGAGAAGCGGTCAACCAGAAGGATCTCCTTGAGGCCATCGAAGTTGTTATGATGGGTAAAGAGAAGAAAGACCGGATAATGACCAAGAAAGAGCGCAAGATCGTATCGTATCATGAAATAGGACATGCACTTGCTTCCGCACTTCAGAAAAATACGGATCCCATCCAGAAGATCACCATAGTACCGAGGACAATGGGCGCTCTCGGATATGCATGGTATGTTCCGGAAGAGGAAAAGCATCTGGAGTCAAAAGAAGAGCTTTATGAACAGATAGTTACCGCTCTTGCCGGACGTGCAGCCGAGGAACTGATATTTGCTTCTATTACGAACGGAGCGAGCAATGATATAGAAAAGGCTACATCACTTGCAAGAGCTATGGTCACGCGATTCGGTATGTCGGAGAGGTTCGGACTTATCAAGCTTGAAAGTGTAGAGGACAGATATTTAAGCGGACGCATGGTAATGGAATGTGCAGATGAAACTGCGGCCGGTGTTGATGAAGAAGTTATGAGGATACTGTCGGAGGCGTATGAGGAAGCGAAGCGTCTTCTTAACGAAAACAGGGATCTTCTTGACAGGCTGGCGGAATATCTTCTTGAGAAGGAAAGTATAACCGGCAAACAGTTTATGGAAATATTCAGAACCAAATATCCTGAAGAGGAGAAATCCGAAGATGAGTCGGAAGGAGACACCACCGAAGACAAAACCGGCCCGGATGAAGTCCTGACGGAGGATACAGTTCGGGAATATCATGAGAACACACATAAAGGTACGATAGTAGACGCGACAGTATGATTTTTGATAAGAAGGAACCAAACGGGGAGAGTTACTCTAACAGATCATACAGATTTATGATAGTCGGAACTGTGATCATGATCGTTGCAGCGGTTGTCACGGGGATTATTTTTCGTGTTATCACTAAAATGATCAGAAATGTGGAGCAGGAGCAGACGATGGAGTATGATCTTCACTATGCTTTTGTTGTTGAGGACTCGGACAGTGATTTCTGGCAGGAAGTTTTTGATGCGGCAGATGAGCAGGCAAGAGAGTACAATATTTATCTTGAAGATATAGGCAACAATCTCGGAAGAGAATATTCCACGGAAGATATTCTGCGTATAGCAGTTAATTCCGGGGTGGACGGAATAGTATACTCCGGGGCGGTAAGCGACAAAGTGGCTGATCTGATCGACAGTGCAGCCGATAATGGAACAGGCGTCGTTGTTCTCCAGAATGATGTTGAAAAATCAAAACGTCAATGCTATGTCGGCCTTAATTATTATGAGCTTGGCCAGATGTATGCAACACAGGTTGAAAAGCTTGTCGATACTGCAAACATGGAAGAAACATCCATCGATATACTGGTTGATACGGATATGTCGGAGGGGGCTTCAAACCTTATAGTTATGGCAATTGAGGACTATCTTCGCGAAAAGAACGAGGAGGAGTTTCTTCCGGAGATAGTTGTAACAAGAATAGAGGCGGAAGATATATTCAGTGCGGAAGAGAGTATCAGAAACATATTTCTGGAGAAAGAAAACCTTCCGGACATAATGCTGTGCGTCAACAGCGTATATACCCGTTGTGCATATCAGGCTGTTGTTGACTATAATCTGGTGGGAGAGATCCAGATAATAGGATACTTTGCGAATGATACGATTCTTGATGCTGTTGATAAGCAGGTCATCTTTTCCACAATTTCGGTTGATACGCAGGAGATGGGAAAATCATGTATTCAGGCATTGTATGAGTACAACAATATGGGTTACACCAACTCATATCTGCCGGTAGGGGTTGAAGTTGTGGACCAGAACAAGGCACATAATATGATAAGCGAAAAAGCGGACAGGACGGAGTGATAATGACCGGAGCGATCAGAAGAAAATGGAATAACGCTTCGGTAAGATCCAAGATGCTGGTCGCTTTTATCATTCCGGTCATACTTATCCTTGCTGTCAATATTTATATGTACATAAGTATAAATACGATGATCGAAAGGGTTGATGAGATCTATGTCGTAAACGTGAGCCTTAATGAGCTGTCCGACAACCTTACCGCATTGCAGAATTCCATGAGGGAGTATCTGGAAAGTAAGGGAACAAGCGCACTTAACGATTATTATAAGGCTGAACAGGATTACAGAAACGGACTGGCCACACTTGATCTTAAAAACTCGGGAACCGCCGTCTATGCCATGCAGGAAAACATAGTTCATCAGTCAGAAAAATATCTCAGGACGGCCGGAGAGACAATAACCGCAAAACGTGGAAGAAATATTGAAAAATACAAGTCCTCCTACGAAGAAACCGTTGAAATGTATTCCGATCTTCAGACATGCATCTACTCTCTCAACAACAACCAGTTCAAGAAGAATACATCCGATTACAGCATTCTGCTGTCGTCTCTTAGATACATGGAAATGATAACGATACTTATTCTGTTTTTTATAGGATTTGTAAATGTTATTGTCGTGTTTCTCATGACAAAGAGTATGACACTTCCTCTAATAGACCTGTCACAGGCTGCAAATGAAGTTGCAGAAGGAAACTTTGATGTGAATGTTCAGGTAGCCGAGGGCGGTGACGAGATAAGCGTAGTGTCCAAGGCATTTAAGCAGATGCTTGCAAGTATCCAGAGATATATTGCCGAGATTAAGGACAGCGTCATGCGTGAAAGCATGCTCAAAGAACATGAACTAGTAATGGAAAACCGAATGAAGGAGGTTCAGCTTCGTTCTCTTCAGGCCCAGATCAATCCGCATTTCCTGTTTAATACTTTAAATGCCGGAGAGCAGCTTGCCATGATGGAGGGAGCGGACAAGACTACCGAATTCATTGAGAACATGGCTGATTTTTTCAGATATAATATTAAGAAGATAAATAATGATGCCACTATCGGAGAAGAAGTAGCTCTTGTGGATAAATATGTTTACATTCTGAATGTAAGGTTTACCGGAGAGATACATTATTCCAAAGATGTAGACGAGGATGTTGCCCATGTGCGTGTTCCGAGTATGATCCTGCAGCCGATAGTTGAAAATGCGGTAAATTACGGCATAAGGGATATCGACTGGGAAGGACACATTGACCTTAAGGTTTATAAAGAGAATGGATATGTTCTTCTGTCCATAAAGGATAACGGTATCGGTATGGAAAGAGAGCAGATAGAGAGGATACTCTCCGGAGAAGCCGTGGGTGAGGTATCGGCGGATCATGCGGCATCCAACGGTATCGGTCTTGGAAACGTTATTGAGAGACTCCAGATATTTACTGGCAGAAGTGATGTAATGGAAATCTTCAGTGAAGGTAGGAACAAAGGAACGGAATTTATTATAAAGGTGCCACTGCATGTATAGAATTTTACTGGCTGACGATGAAGGAATTGTTATCAATTCGTTATCGATGATAATAACCAAAAATTTCGAATCACAGTTTGAGATTGAAACAGCAAAGTCCGGAAGAATGGCGATTGAGGTTGCTGACCGTTTCAGACCCGATATCATTTTTATGGATATCCAGATGCCGGGAATAAACGGTATCGAGGCAATGAAAGAGATCAGATCCATACTTCCGTCGGTTATATTTGTTGTTCTGACCGCATATGATAAATTTGATTATGCCAAGGAGGCCATCAGCCTCGGCGTTATCGATTATCTGAACAAGCCCTATAATCAGAAATCTATCGTTAATGTCATTAACAAAGGGATAGAAGAGCTTGATATGAGGCGCGAGAAAAGAAGACAGGATCTTCAGACAAAAGAGCGCCTTGAAACGGTTGTTCCGATCATTGAAAACGGATTCATATCCAGCATAATCTTTGAAGAACCCTTTGAGGAAGACATAGATAACTACAAGAGCCTTCTCGGTATAGACAGCTCATACGGATATATGGCAGCTGTAATGTTCGGGGATATGCAGCAGGGGAGTCATCTGACAAATGCGGTAGGCTCGGCAGTGAGGGCACAGACTGTTTATTATACGAAGGTACGGGATATTATAAAGGATACTTTTCCCGATGCGGTTGTAGGCAGCATAAGCTCCAACAAGATACCTCTTTTTGTTCCGAGAAACGATATGTCTATGGAGTACAACGAAAGGGATGATCTTATCGAAAAGTCAAGGGTTGCTGTCAGGGAGATGCGAAATGCCACGGATATACAGTACCGTATCGGAATAGGCGGAATAAAGCGTCTGAAGAGCTGTCACGAATCATATGAGGAAGCCCTTAAAGCCCTGTATTCAACAAAGGGAAGCGTGGCCCACGTTGATGATCTGCCCATTGCGGTATCCTATGAGGAGAGCTACCCTTCAGATATCGAGAACGAAATATTCGAGAAGCTTAGGGACGGAGACGTGGACGGGTGCCTGTTAAGTTCCGGCAGATTTTTTGACTGGATGAGCGGCAAGTATTCCGATGATGTTATGAGCATCAAGTTAAAATCATTGGAGTTCGTTCTTCGCGCGGAAAGTGATATGTACAAAAGCGGAGGACACCTGTACGAATTCGAGAGCCGCAAGAATTATCTGTCTGACATAAACGGTATGTCTTCAATGGAAGAAATAAAAACATGGTTTATCGACAAGATGAAGACCGCAGCTTCCAATATGACCACCGGAACGAGTGACCACACACATTATCTGATAAAGCAGGCACTTGAGTACATTGAGAACAATACGGAAAAGGACATTTCATTAAATGAGATTTCCGAAATGCTCAATATCAGTTCCTATTATTTCAGCAAGCTCTTCAAAGAGGAAACCGGAGAAGGCTTTGTTGAGTTTCTTACGAAAAAAAGAGTTGATAAGGCAAAAGAGCTGCTTAAGGATCCTGCAAAGAGTATCAAGGAAGTCGGCAGTGACTGCGGATACTCGGATCCAAATTACTTCTCAAGAATTTTTAAGAAAGCAACGGGAATGACACCTACTGAGTACAAGGAGAGAGCCGGAAGTGGACTATAGAAGAACTCTGATTGCAATAGCTGCATTAATTGTATTGGGATTGACGGGATGCGCCTCTGCGACACCCAAAAACGCACCGCAGCCCGAGCAGAAAGATGACAGCATCCAGATAGGACTGTCCATAGATTCCCTTCTTATAGAGAGGTGGTCGAGAGAACGAGATCTTTTTGTGTCAAAAGCGCAGGAACTGGGCGCCGAGGTAAATGTCCAGAACGCCAACGGAGAAGTCGAAGAGCAGATAAAACAGATACAGTACTTTATCGACAAGAAAATGGATGTCATTGTCGTGATAGCCATAGATGATATTGCTCTTAAGGATACTGTTGCGGCAGCCAAAAAGGAAGGGATAAAGGTTATCGCCTATGACCGGCCCATCAGAAATGCAAATGTAGATCTGTACCTTTCGGTTGATAACGAAAAGGTAGGAGAGCTGATGGCGGAATACATAAGGAAATATATAGGTAATGAAGGGACGATCATCCAGGTGAAAGGATCGCCTACCGATTACAATGTACAGATGGTACAGGAGGGATTTGAAAGGATACTTTCCACTACAAAGATAAAGATAGATTATGCGGAGTATTCCAACGGATGGGTTGCGGAAAACGGATTTACCGTGACTGATGAGTACCTTAAGACAGGAAAGGTACCTGATGCCATAATGTGCGGAAATGATAATCTGGCGGCTCATGCCATAAGGGCTCTTATAGAAAAAAGACTGGGCGGAAAAGTATGTGTGGTCGGACAGGACGCCGATCTTGAGGCATGTCAGAGGATAGTCGAAGGAACGCAATATATGACTGTGTACAAGCCGGTGGAAAAGCTTGCCATAAGAGCGGCCGAAAGAGCGGTTGACATGGCAGGAGGTGTTCCGCTCGGACTCAAGGATACTTTTAACGACGGAACCTATGACGTTCCCTATGAAAGACTTGAGCCTATAGCTGTAACAAAGGCCAATATGGATGAAGTGATAACCGGGAAATATCACCAGAAAAACGAGATTTACCTTAATGTTCAGTGACTTTCAATATCATATAAAAGAATGACTAGCACAATTTTGCGGATACTGTAACAAAATTGTGCTAGTTTTGTTTTTTTACGAAAAAGGTTGATAAAAAAATGAAGAAATCAACAAGTCTTTCTAGATTGCATCGTGATATCGTGTTAACTGTCGGGTGACATAGTGTCATCCGGAGAAAATTTAAGGGAGGACAAAAAATGTCTAGAAAAGTATTATCAGTATTACTTGCAACAGCAATGACAGCTTCTCTTCTTGTTGGATGTGGCGCTTCTGCTGCAGCACCTGCTGCAACTGAAGAAGCAGCACCTGCAGCAACCGAGGAAGCAGCACCTGCAGATGATGCAGCAGCAACTGAGGAAGCAGCTCCCGCTGCTGACGAAGCTACAGCAGGCAAGAAGGTTGGCGTAGCAATGCCTACTAAGGACCTTCAGAGATGGAACCAGGATGGTTCTAACATGCAGGAGCAGCTTGAAGCAGCAGGTTACGAAGTTGACCTTCAGTACGCTTCAAACGACGTTCAGACTCAGGTTTCTCAGATTGAGAACATGATCAACGGTGGATGTGATGTTCTTGTTATCGCTTCTATCGACGGTGAGTCACTCGGTACAGTTCTTGAGACAGCTAAGGCAGCAGAAATTCCTGTTATCGCTTATGACCGTCTTATCATGAACACAGATGCAGTTTCTTACTATGCTACATTCGATAACTACATGGTAGGTACAAAGCAGGGTCAGTACATCATTGATACACTTGATCTTGACAATGCAGAAGGACCTTTCAACATGGAGATCACAGGTGGTGACCCCGGTGACAACAACGCTAAGTACTTCTACAATGGTGCTATGGATCTTCTTAAGCCCTACATCGAGAGCGGCAAGATCGTTGTTAAGTCAGGCCAGGTAGACTTCGAGCAGGTTGCAACAGCTTCATGGGCAACAGAGAATGCTCAGTCAAGAATGGAGAACATCCTTTCTTCTAACTACGCTGATGGCACAAACCTTGACATCGCACTTTGCTCAAACGACTCTACAGCACTTGGTGTTGAGAACGCACTTGCAGCAAACTACAAGGGTAAATATCCTATCATCACCGGTCAGGACTGTGACGTTGCAAACGTTAAGAACATGATCGATGGCAAGCAGTCAATGTCTATCTTCAAGGATACACGTACACTTGCAGCTCAGGTTGTTAAGATGGTTGGACAGATCCTTAAGGGCGAGACAGTTGATGTAAACGATACAACGACTTATGACAATGGTAAGGGGGTTGTTCCTTCATTCCTTTGCGAGCCTGTATTCGCTGATATCAACAACTACAAAGAGATTCTTATCGACAGCGGTTACTACACAGAGGCTGACCTTCAGTAATAGCGGCTACAGAGTAATCTAGACTAACTAAACAGGCGGGCTTTTACCCGCCTGTTTGCTAGAAAAAAATATGCAAGGTATCATAATAATGGGTTTAGGAGGGATACATTTTGGCTAAAGTACTTCTCGAAATGAAAAATATAACCAAAACTTTCCCCGGTGTAAAAGCACTTGATAACGTAAATCTGAAGGTTGAGGAAGGCGAGATTCACGCACTGGTAGGTGAAAACGGTGCCGGAAAATCAACACTGATGAATGTTCTTTCCGGAATATATCCGTACGGAACATACGAAGGCGATATCATTTACAACGGTGAAGTTTGTAAATTTAATAAGATTAAAGATTCCGAAGAAAAGGGAATCGTTATAATACATCAGGAACTGGCACTTATTCCTTATATGTCGATCGGCGAGAACATGTTTCTCGGAAACGAAAGAGGTAAAGCAGCGGCGATTGACTGGAATGAAACATATGGCGAGGCAGACAAATATCTGAAAATGGTAGGTCTTTCCGACAGTTCCAGAACTCTTGTCAAGGAACTCGGCACAGGTAAGCAGCAGCTTGTGGAGATAGCCAAGGCACTTGCAAAGAAAGCAAAGCTTCTGATCCTTGACGAGCCCACGTCTTCTCTTAACGAGAAAGATTCAAGAGCACTTCTTGACCTTCTTCTTCGTTTCAAGAAAGAAAACGGGTTAACATCGATTATTATATCTCATAAACTTAATGAGGTTTCATATGTGGCAGACAAGATCACGGTTATCCGCGACGGATCCACTATAGAGACTCTTGATAAGGCAACAGAAGAGATTTCTGAAGACAGGATCATAAAGGGAATGGTTGGACGTGAGATTACGGACCGTTTCCCGAAGAGACATGACGTCAAGATCGGAGATACGATGCTTGAGGTCAAGAACTGGAGTGTATATCATCCGCTTTATCCTGAGAAGAAGGTTGTGGATAATGTTTCATTCTATGTAAGAAAAGGTGAAGTAGTCGGAATATATGGACTTATGGGAGCAGGACGTACGGAGCTTGCCATGAGTATATTCGGTAAGTCTTACGGTACAGGTATTACAGGTACTATGGCCCTTAACGGAAAGGGAGTCAACCTCAAGAATGCCAAGGAAGCCATCAAGAATAAACTGGCATATGTTACCGAAGACCGTAAGGGTAACGGACTTGTTCTTAATAATCCCATCAAGATCAATACAACACTTGCGAATCTTGATGCGGTAAGTTCCAAGAGTATCATTGATAAAGATAAAGAGTATCAGGTAGCCGTTGAATACAAGGATAAGCTTAAAACCAAGACTCCTACCGTTGAGCAGAATGTAGGAAATCTTTCCGGTGGTAACCAGCAGAAAGTCCTTCTTGCTAAGTGGATGTTTGCAGAGCCGGATGTACTTATCCTTGATGAGCCTACCCGTGGTATCGATGTCGGTGCCAAGTATGAGATTTATTGCATAATCAATGACCTTGTCAAGGAAGGTAAATCTGTTGTGATGATTTCTTCGGAGCTTCCTGAGACAATAGGTATGAGCGACAGGATATATGTCATGAACGAAGGTAAGTTTGTCGGTGAACTGAAACAGGAAGAAGCAAGTCAGGAATCAATCATGGCTTGTATCATGAGATCGGGAAGGGGTGAGTAACGATGGCAAATACAAATATTTCAGCTGTATTAAAAAAATATGCAATGGCGATCGTTCTTGTTCTTGTAATCCTTCTGTTTTATGTTCTGACCAAGAAAGCCATTTTGTATCCTCAAAATATCAACAATCTTTTATCACAGAACGCGTATGTATTCGTTCTTGCAACAGGTATGTTACTGTGTATCTTAACAGGTGGTAACATCGATCTTGCTGTCGGATCTGTAGTTTGTTTTGTCGGCGCGGTAGGCGGTGTTGTCCTTGATAAGGATATGAACTTTATAGTGGCATTTATAATCATGATGCTCATAGGACTTGCAATCGGTATGTGGCAGGGATTTTGGATCGCATTCGTAAACGTTCCGCCTTTTATAGCTACACTGGCCGGTATGTATGCTTTCCGTGGATTATCGAACGTTGTTCTCGGCGGACAGGCAATAAACCTTTCCAAGATGGACGGATTCCTTAAGGCATTCGGTGGAGGTGCTGACTGCTATATTCCGGGTCCGAGTATTAATCTTTTTGGTGCACCTCATAATCTTATCTGTTTGGTTGTAGGTCTTATCGGTGTTGCAATATTCCTGTTTATGACCATCAGCGGACGTATCAATACAAAGAAGCGTGGTTATGCAACGCCTCCTCTTCTTGGAGATGTTGTAAAGATGGTTATTATATCTGTTGTAGTTTTATACCTTACGGAGAAACTTGCCGCATACAAAGGAATTCCCACATCTCTCATATGGGTTCTCCTTGTAGTCATCGCTTTCGGCTATGTTACACAGAAAACCACCATCGGACGTGACCTTTATGCTGTCGGCGGTAACAAAAAGGCAGCCCAGCTTTCGGGTGTCAATGTCAAGAAGGTATACTTCTTCGCATATTCACTTATGGGTTTGCTGTCAGGTCTTGCGGGAATTCTTACGATTGCAAGAGCCGCATCAGCACAGCCTACATACGGACAGGGTTATGAAATGGATGCCATCGGTGCATGCTTTATCGGTGGAGCAAGTGCATACGGCGGAATCGGTACGGTTCCCGGAGTTATAATCGGTGCTCTTCTTATGGGTGTCATCAACCAGGGTATGTCAATCTGCGGTGTTGATGCAAACCTCCAGAAGGTTGTTAAGGGACTGGTTCTTCTTGGTGCTGTCATCTTTGATGTAGTATCAAAGAAAGAGAAAAAATAACAAAGGAAGGATAGAGAAATGGAAAAAGTAGGTAAGATTTTTAAAGAACATACTATGCAGATCATTCTGGTCCTTGTTGTTATTTTCTTCGCAATTACAACACAGGGAAAGATTCTGTCTGCACTTAACTTTGATGCACTTATTACGCAGAACGCATATGTATTCATTCTGGCAACAGGTATGTTCATGTGCATGCTTATCAAAGGTAATATCGACCTTTCGGTCGGTGCTACGGTCTGTCTTATAGACGCGATCGGAGCATATATGATGGTAAATATGGGCTTTTCGGTTCCGGTTGCCATGATTTCAATGGTACTTATCGGATGCATAATCGGTGCCATTCTCGGATGGCTTATCGCTTATCTGAATATCCCGCCATGGATCGCAACACTTGGTGGATTCCTTGCTTTCAGAGGACTTGGAACCAAAATTGTTACTATAGCTTCATCGACATCATCAATCTCAATCAATGATATAGAGGGATTTAAGAAGCTGTTTAACAGCCATATTCCCAAGAGTTTGTGTCTTCCTATCGGAATAGTGTGCTGTGTAGTATTCATATTCCTTCAGATCAGAAGCAGAGCTACAAAGATCAAAAAAGGTTACGAGGCTGAATCAATGGCAGCCCTCATCACAAGATGCGTGATAATAAGTGCCGTTATCCTGCTCTTTGCATGTAAATACGGCGGAGTATTCGGAGAAAAAGCACTTGGCATGCCTACTGTTCTTGTATGGGTTGCGGTAGTACTTCTTGTATATGATTTTATATCAAGCAAGACCGTTCTCGGACGTTACTTCTACGCGATGGGCGGTAACATGGAAGCTACGAGACTGTCGGGTATCGACACAAAGCTTGTTCTCTTCTTTGCATACCTTAACATGCAGTTCCTTTCCGTTATAGCCGGCTGGACAAGCCTTGCAAAGCTTTCTACCGCAAACGGATTCATGGGACAAAACTATGAGCTTGATGCGATCTCCGCATGTATCGTCGGCGGTGTCAGTGCATACGGCGGATCCGGAAGTGTATTCGGAATGGTTGTAGGTGCAGCTCTTATCGGTGTTATCAACCTTGGTATGTCGATCATGAGCATTGACCCTAACTGGCAGAAGGTTGTTAAAGGAGTAGTTCTTCTTGCGGCAGTTGTATTTGAGATCGTAAACAACCGTCCGAAGACTAAAGCATAAAGGGATTAATTGGTTCTCGATAGATCCATTATTATGAGGGAGCCCTTCTTTTCCGCGAAAGCGGGATCGAAGGGCTCTTTTTACTGCTCAAGTCGGTGTTGGCTTGAGCTGAAAGTGTGATAATATATAGTGTATGAACAGAGTGGATTTTGATATAGACGAAGAACTGAATAAACTTCCGAAAAGTCCGGGTGTCTACATGATGCACGACAAGGATGATGTCATTATCTATGTTGGGAAAGCTGTGATCCTGCGTAACCGCGTAAGGTCTTATTTCCGTGCAAGTACAAAAAAGAGCGTCAAGATACAGCAGATGGTCAAGAACATTGCATGGTTCGAATACGTTGTAACGGATTCGGAGCTTGAGGCACTTGTACTTGAGAACAATCTTATCAAGGAAAATCAGCCCAAGTACAATACAATGCTCAAGGATGACAAGACCTATCCTTATATCAAGGTCACTCTGGGAGATGATTTTCCGAGGATAACGATGTGCCGCAAGGTCATCAAGGATAATGCAAAATACTTCGGCCCCTTTACATCCGGTGAAGCCGTTAGGGAGACTATCGATCTTCTGCGCAGAGTATACAAGATAAGAGGCTGCAGGATGAAGATTGAAGACGGTATAGACAATACGGTGCAGGATGGTTTGTCTGCCACAAAAAAGTGCCTGTACTATCATATGGGTCAGTGCCAGGCTCCCTGCGAGGGCCTTGTAAGCCGGGAGGAATATGCCGAAAACATTGAAAAAGCAGTCGATTTTTTAAACGGTGATTACAAAGCGGTAACAGGAGAGCTTACCAGGAAAATGCAGGCGGCATCGGATGCCATGGAATATGAGAAAGCCATGGAGTACAGGGATCTCATCGAAAGTGTCAGGAAGGTATCCGAGAAGCAGAAGATCACCGATACCGGAGATGAAAACAGGGATATCATAGCGATTGCGGGAGATAGCGAATCCGTTATTGTCCAGATGTTTTTCGTTAGGGGAGGAAAGATAATCGGCAGAGAGCATTATTATATGCAGCATACGGATGATGAATCATCCGAAGATATACTTGCAGCGTTCCTCATGCAGTTCTATTCGGGGGCGCCATTTATACCGAAGGAGATACTGCTTTCAGAGGCACCCTCCGGCGCAGAGCTTATAGAAGAGTGGATGAGTTCCCAGAGGGGCTCAAAGGTTTCGCTGACAGTTCCTCAAAAGGGTAAAAAAGACAAGCTTGTAAAGCTTGCAGAGGAAAATGCGCAAATCAAGCTCAATCAGGATGTGGAGAAGTTAAAAAGAGACCATGACAGAACGAGAGGGGCTGTTGAGGAGATTGAGAAAATCACGGGACTTTCTGACATTCACCGAATGGAGGCCTACGATATTTCTAACATAAGCGGATTCGAATCCGTTGGATCAATGGTTGTGTATGAAGACGGGAGACCTAAGCCTAACGAATACAGGAAATTTAAGATCAAGTCGGTAGAAGGCCCCAATGATTACGCAAGTATGGAAGAAGTTCTTACAAGAAGATTCGAGCACGGACTTGAAGAGCAGGAAGATGATAGCCTGCCCGGAAAGTTCTCGAAGTTTCCCGACCTGATCCTTATGGACGGGGGACGCGGCCAGGTCAATATATGCGAAGAGGTGCTTACTGCTCTCGGACTGGATATTCCGGTATGCGGCATGGTCAAGGACGACAACCACAGGACAAGAGGGTTGTATTACAACAATGTGGAGCTGCCGATCTCATCATCATCGGAAGGATTTCACCTGATCACAAGAATTCAGGACGAGGCTCACAGATTTGCCATAACTTTTCACAGAAAACTGCGAAGCAGGCAGCAGGTACATTCTGTTCTTGATGATATTCCGGGAATCGGTCCCGCGCGGCGAAAATCACTTATGAAGTCTTTCGAATCCCTTGAAGATATCAGGAATGCTACGGAAGATGAACTGCAGGCCGTGCAAGGATTTAACCGGCAGGCAGCAAAGTCGGTTTATGATTTTTTCCGAAAATAAAAATGTAAACGATAGTTTATTGAATGGTATTATGATATACTGAAAATTGTGCTGCATCTGTTACGGAATAGATCGGAGGTGTTTATGTCATCGGTATCTGTTAGTGAATTAATCGACAAATTAAAGCTCGTTAATCTGACGCCCGATATCAATGTTGAGGATATCAAGATCAATCAGCCTGATATCAACCGTCCTGCGCTTCAGCTGGCAGGGTTTTTGGAGCACTTTGAAACCGGTAGAGTTCAGATAATCGGGTTTGTTGAATATACGTACATGAATAAGCTTGATGAAAGCGTGAAGAAAGAGCGTTATGAGCATGTACTTTGCGATGATACACCTTGTTATGTTTTCTGCCGCGATTTGCAGCCGGACGAGCTTTTCTTAGAGATTGCGAGGGCTCATAATGTTGCGGTTCTGATGTCCCATAAGAGTACATCGAACCTCATGGCGGAGATAATCAGATGGCTCAATGTTAAGCTGGCTCCCTGCATCTCGGTACACGGCGTGCTTGTTGATGTATACGGCGAGGGTGTGCTGATAACCGGTGAAAGCGGTATCGGTAAGTCTGAGGCAGCGCTGGAGCTTGTAAAGCGCGGACACAGACTGGTAAGCGATGATGTGGTAGAGATCAGAAAAGTAAGTGATGATACACTTATAGGAACTGCTCCCGACATTACCAGACATCTTATTGAGCTAAGAGGCATAGGAATAGTTGATGTTAAGATGCTGTTCGGTGTGTCCTCGGTAAGAGAGACTCAGAGCATAGATCTGGTTATAAGGCTTGAAGAGTGGGACAAGGACAAGGATTATGATAGAATAGGCCTTGAGGAGGAGTACACGGAGTATCTTGGTAACAAAGTCGTATGCCACAGCATACCCATAAGGCCCGGACGTAATCTTGCGATTATTACGGAGTCGGCTGCGGTCAACTTCAGACAGAAGAAGATGGGTTACAATGCCGCACAGGAATTGTATTCAAGGTTCCAGAATTCACTGAAAACAAGAGAAGAAGAGGAAAACTGATGGATAAGAGGGTATTTGGAGTTGATATCGGCGGAACAACCGTCAAGATGGGGTTGTTTACATCGGAAGGCGACCTGCTTGACAAGTGGGAGATACCTACCAGAACAGAGAATAACGGAAGTAACATTTTGCCGGATATCGCACAGTCCATCAAGAAGAAGATGGAGGAGAAAAATATACAGATGTCCGATGTTACGGGAGTCGGTGTCAGCGTTCCGGGACCGGTTGATGATAAGGGAATCGTTCATAAATGCGTCAATCTCGGATGGGGTGCCTTCGATATTGATGAGGAGATGAGAAAGTATATTGATCTTCCCGTGTTTGCGGGAAATGATGCCAATGCGGCAGCCCTCGGAGAAGTATGGAAAGGCGGCGGTGGCGGCAAGGAGAACGTTGTCGTTGTTACTCTCGGTACCGGAGTGGGGGGAGGAATAATAGTAAACGGCAGGATACTCTCGGGTTCTCACGGTGCCGGTGGTGAGATCGGTCACCTTCACATGAATGATAATGAGACCGAGAAGTGTGGCTGCGGCAATTACGGATGCCTTGAGCAGTATGCTTCGGCAACGGGAATAGCAAGGCTGGCCAACAGGAAGCTTGCTTCTTGCAGCAAACCTTCCGTTTTAAGAAATGCCAAGTCCATGAATGCTAAGGTTGTCTTTGATGCGGTCAAGGCCGGAGATGAGATTGCGTGTGAAGTGGCCGAAGAGTTTGGTGAGATACTGGGAAAAGGCCTTGCAAACGTAGCTGATGTGATCAATCCGGAACTGTATGTTATCGGAGGAGGAGTCAGCAAGGCGGGACAGATAGTTATCGATTATGTCAAAAAGAACTATAAAAAATATGTGTTCCACGGAAGCAGAGGCACCGAATTTACACTTGCTACACTTGGAAACGATGCGGGAATATACGGATCTGCGAAACTTGTGCTCGACGGAGTGAAGCAATCTTGAGACCTGATATCGCAAATGAATTGAAAAGTGTGACTGCAGAAGGCAATATCAGAACCCGGGAGGATATGGGAAAGCATACGACTTTCAGGACCGGGGGATGTGCCGATGTGTTTGTTACACCGCAGAGCATTACGGAGGCGGCAGATATTGTCCGCCTTCTTTTAGCGCGGGAAGCTAAGTACACGGTTATTGGAAACGGAAGTAACCTGCTTGTTTCCGACAATGGATACAGAGGCTGTATTGTCTGTATGGGTAGTGCTGTGGGAGACATAACGGTTTCCGGTAATGTCATTACGGCCGGTGCGGGCGCCCTTTTGTCAAAGGTTGCAAATGCAGCGTATGAGAGTGGCCTGACAGGTCTTGAGTTTGCATCGGGAATTCCGGGTACACTGGGCGGAGCCGTTGTGATGAATGCAGGCGCATACGGCAGTGAGATGAAAGACGTCATAACATCGGTAACAATGCTGGATGCCGGCAACGGTCAGACAGTGATTTTCACCGGGGAAGATATGAAGTTCGGATACAGAACCAGCATTGTCAAAAATCATCCATTGATCGTGCTCGAAGCACAGATTACACTTGATGCGGGAAGCAAGGAAGAGATAAAGGAGAAAATGGATGAACTTGCAAGGCGCCGCAAAGAAAAGCAGCCTCTTGAATTTCCCAGTGCCGGAAGCACATTCAAACGTCCCGAAGGTTATTTTGCGGGAAAGCTCATAGAAGATGCCGGGCTTAAAGGCTTCTCGGTAGGAGGAGCTGCGGTTTCCGAAAAGCACTGTGGCTTCGTGGTAAACAAAGGGGGAGCAACAGCAAGCGATATAATAGAATTGATCAAAAAGGTCAGGCTGACTGTTAATGAAAAATTCGGTGTGCTGCTTGAGCCGGAAGTGGTCATTCTCGGAGAGGATATTGATTAATGAGATTCGTAGTCGTAACCGGACTTAGCGGAGCCGGAAAAAGTACAACACTGAATTTCCTCGAAGATGCGGGATATTACTGCGTTGATAATATGCCGGTCCAGCTTATTTCGGAATTTGCCAAACTGTTACGTGAGAATGATGAAATAGAGCGGGCTGCACTCGGAATAGATGCAAGGACCGGATCGGGATTTGACGAGCTTGAGACAGAGCTGGCAAAGCTCAAGGAAATGGATATCTCATATGATATCCTGTTTCTTGAATCCGATGATGCCGTTCTTATTAAGAGGTATAAGGAAACAAGAAGGATTCATCCGCTGGCTTTCGGGGACAGGATTGAAACAGGTATCAGTCGAGAAAGAGGGAAGCTCTCCAATATCAAAAAGCACGCATCACATATAATCGATACATCACAAATGCTTACGCGGGAACTTAAGGCGGAAATCGACAAGATTTTTGTAAATGATATGAATTTCAAGAATCTGTATGTGACGATTCTTTCATTCGGGTTCAAATACGGGATCCCGGGTGATGCGGATCTTGTATTTGATGTCAGGTTCCTGCCCAATCCTTATTATCATGAGAACTTAAGACCTCTTACCGGAAGTGATAAAGAGGTAAGGGATTTTGTCATGAATTTTCCGGAAGCGGATTCATTCCTGGACAAACTTGAAGATATGCTTACTTTTCTGATTCCGAACTATATTGCCGAGGGGAAAAACCAGCTTGTTGTAGCGATCGGGTGCACCGGAGGAAAGCACAGAAGCGTTACTCTAGCGGAGGCACTGTTTGAGAGAATGTCAAAGTATGAGGACTATGGATTTAAACTTGACCACAGGGATATGGGCAAAGATGCTGCAAGGGGAAAATAAGGATGTCATTTTCCGGAAAAATCAAAGATGAATTGGAACGGGTAAGTGGGGTGCCGAGGCACTGCCAGCTTGCAGAGATGGCCGCTATTTATGACTTTTGCGGTAAACACTCGGAGGAAGAAGAGGGAAAAATGGTCATTTCTTCCGAAAATGAGCTGGCGGTCAGAAAGTACTTTACTTTACTTGGGAAAACATTTAATATGTATAAGGATTATTCGGAGAATGATCCTGCTTACATCAAAAAAGGGTCATATTACATCCTTGAGATTGATGACAGCAAAGAAGCCGGGGAGATCAGATCGGCGATCAGGGTCACGACAGACTCTATGAGGTCATGCTGCAGAAGAGCATATATAAGAGGCGCATTCCTCGCTGCCGGATCTGTTAGCAATCCCGAAAAGTCATATCATTTGGAAATAGTGTGCCAGGATGAGAGACAGGCACTTTTTTTGGCGGAACTTCTGGACAGTTTCGAGATAGAGGCCAAAACCGTAATTCGCAAGAAATACCATGTTTTGTACGTTAAGGACGGAACAAAGATAGTCGAAACGCTGAACGTTATGGGTGCGCACGTAGCCCTTATGGACTTTGAGAACATGAGGATACTTAAAGAGATGCGCAACAGCGTTAACCGGAAGGTAAACTGCGAAACCGCCAACATAGGAAAGACTGTAAACGCTGCACAAAGGCAGATCGAAGATATTAAACAACTTATGAAGACGGACGCATACCGCAGCCTGCCGCCTGCACTCAAGGAAATGGCGGATTTGCGTGTTGCGTATCCGGAGGCCACTCTTAAGGAACTCGGAGAACTAAGTACCCCGGCGATCGGAAAAAGCGGGGTTAATCACAGACTTCGTAAGCTTTCCGGGATGGCAGAGCAGCAAAAAGGAGGAGAATTATGACAAAAAAGGATACGGTTATCCGTCTGGAAAACGGGCTGGAGGCAAGACCTATCGCATTGCTCGTTCAGGTAGCCAGTCAGTATGAGAGCTCGGTGTATCTCGAGTATGGAGATAAGAGAGTGAACGCCAAGAGTATAATGGGAATGATGACGCTGGTTCTTGTGGCGGGAGATACCGTAACGGTAACCGCGGACGGATCTGATGAGGAGATGGCGGTAGATGCCATTGTTACTTATCTGGCGGGTGAATAAAACCCTATAAAAAGGGAGGATGCCAAGTAGCTTGCTACTTGGCATTTATTATGAAAAAGTATTCGCAATGTTTTTGTCTCATCTTATGGTGTTAGTATAGTTCACATAAATGTATAAAAAATGTTCCACAAATGAAAAGTTTATAAATTAAATATGAACAAATTATGAACGTATGATTCGTAAAAGTGCATTAAATCCTATTCGTAAAATAGTGAAAAAACACAATGAAAATCGATGAAAAAGACAGAATACTGTCACATATTATAATAAATGTTGACAAAAATATACCCAGAGGACCCATATCGTCATTTTGCACAAACGTAAAGAATGAAAACCCCAAAATTGAGTTTACATATCTATGTTATGACAACCAAATTGCAGGATCGGATGTAAGCTGTTTGTCGAATCTGATCAGTTCATTTAGTGAAAATCCGGATTCATTATTCATAATTACTGATTCCGAAGCGGTAATCTTGTTCACAAGTAACAATAATCTGGCAAGTGCGGCTCTTTATACCGATGGCAATCGCAATTGCAGCTTTTCAGAGGTCTTATACTGTATCGAAGATATAGAACTTATGTCATATGACCGTATATATAAAATGTGGCAAAGATATTTCGGGATTCCGTGGACGATAAGGGTAACCGACCGCCTCATTATAAGGGAACAGACAATAGACGATATTTCTGCACTTTACGATATCTACTCAGATGAAGAGGCCTCAAGATATATGGAGGATCTGTACAAAGATCCGGAAGAAGAGAGGGACTATCTTCAAAAGTATATAGACAACCAGTACAGGTTTTTCGAATACGGAGTGTGGGCACTTACGCTTAAAGACTCCGGTAAACTTATAGGAAGAGCAGGGCTGTCCGCAAGGGAAGGTTATGACGCGCTTGAAATCGGATATATATTGGGAAAGTCGTACAGGGGACAGGGATATGCCACAGAAGCGGTCACGGCTGTAATGGAATATGCCGAAGAAGAACTTGATGTCCATGATTTTATTGCTTTTTCAAAAGAGAAGAATACAGCAAGCCTGCGGCTGCTCGAAAGCCTTGGTTTTACAAGGAAAGGTTCGGCAAACATAAGGGGCGGAAAACATAACGTGTATTCTTTGACCAAACTGCAATAAAATGGTAAAATAATTGGTAATCTGACCGATTGGAGTTTGTAATGGACGAAGAAAAAAAGAAATCAGCCGGATCCGGTGACGGAAGGATCCTTTCGTATATAGGCCTGGGATTAATGTTACTGTCGTTTATTCTTGCGGTTGTAGTTACTGACTCTACAGGCAGCGATTATTTTACGGAGAACATCATTCTGACCTGTGTACTTGCTCTTGCGGTTATTGTTACTGCCGCCGGGTACCTTATGGTGGGTATTATAGTGGCCGCCGTTGCAACAGTTGTATTTGCCGGACTGAAGATTTATTCGATTACCGCACTTCAGAGCGATTTTCCCACCATATCTTTCTTGTGGATACTGCTGCCCGCAATGTGTGTGGCCGGAATTGCTTTGTATATTAAGCGGTATTCACCGCTTGTTCTTGAAAACGCTATTCTGAAAAAACAGATCGACGATCTTGTTATGATAGATCCTGTCACGGGGTTATATAATCTCAGAAGTCTGTTTATGGATTTCCAAACTCAGATATCATATGCAGAGAGAAATGACAGCCCCATTTCTTTTATGATCTTAAGGCTCCGATATCCTGCGGAAATGAAGAAAGTTCTCAAACCTTCCCAATACGAAAAGGTAGTTAAGCAGCTGTCACTTCTTATAGTGGATACGGTCCGCTTAGAGGACAGGGTGTATTCTATTGATGAAAACGGCGGATTCGGTATAATTCTTACCTGCGACAGGGATGGTACGAAGATCGTTGAGAAAAGACTGAGGGACAAGCTTTCCGATTCGAAATGGTTTGAGGGCATTTCCGACAAGCAGATCAGAACCGAAGTTAAGATCGGATACTTGCAGTATGACAAGACAAAATATAATCGAGATGCCAACAGCTTCAAGAGTGACGTTGAAGATGAGGTTGAATATGATATGTAGATAGGGGGGACCGCGAAGCGGTGGGACCCTGTCTACACCGCGAGGCCCATCGCGAAGCGATTCAAAATGGCCGAGCGACCTTATTACATGTAGATAGGAGAGACAATTATGAAATATTTCATCACGGGCGGAGCCGGTTTTATCGGCTCGAATATGGCAGACAGACTGTTGTCTGAGCCGGAAAACGAAGTAGTTGTATATGACAATTTCTCCACCGGAAGGCATGAGTTCCTTGCGGAGGCGCAAAAGAGTGAAAGATTTACCCTTATAGAGGGAGACACTCTTGATCTTGCGGCGCTTACCGAAGCAATGAAGGGCTGTGAATTCGTATTTCATTTTGCGGCAAATGCCGATGTCAGGATGGGATGCGAGCACCCCAGGAAGGATCTTGAGCAGAACACCATTGCCACATATAACGTTCTTGAGGCGATGAGGGCAAACGGTATTAAGAGGATAGGCTTTTCTTCAACGGGATCGGTATACGGAGAGGCTGAGGTCATTCCGACTCCGGAAAATGCTCCGTTCCCTATACAGACATCTTTGTACGGCGCATCAAAGCTTGCATGCGAGGGCCTGCTTGCCGCTTATGCAGAAGGCTTCGGATACACGGCATATATTTTCAGATTTGTTTCAATACTCGGAGAGCGCTACACGCACGGTCATGTGTTTGATTTTTGTAAAAAGCTTTCCGACGATCCGACGAAGCTCCACATCCTCGGAGACGGACACCAGAAAAAATCATACCTTTATGTCAAGGACTGCATGGAGGCTATCCTTACGGTTATAAAGAATGCGAAAGATAAGGTTAATATATATAATCTCGGAACGGACGAATACGTAGAGGTAAATGACTCGGTAAGATTTATATGTGGAAAACTCGGCGTAACACCGGAGTTTACATATGAAGGCGGGGAGCGTGGATGGATAGGTGATAATCCATTCATATATCTTGATACGTCAAAGGTAAGGGCACTTGGCTGGAAGCCGAAAGCAACCATCGAAGAGGGAGTTATCAAAACGGTGGAATATCTGCAGGCTAACCCGTGGGTGTTTGCTGCAAGGGATTAGATGGCGTTAATTTCGGGAGAGGGATAAATGATCATAGCAAGAAGTCCATTACGAATAACACTTGGCGGCGGAGGAACGGATCTTCCCTCATATTACGAGGAAAGAGAAGGCTTCCTTATTTCTGCTGCCATAGACAAGTATGTTTATATTACACTTCATGAAACCTTTGAAAAGGGGTACTTTCTCAAGTATTCCAAATTCGAAAAGTGTGAGGAAATAGATGAGATACAGCATCCCATAATCCGGGAGGCATTAAGACTCCTTGACTGGAAGAGGCCGTGTCTTGAGCTTTGCTCTATGGCTGACATACCGGCAGGAACAGGTCTCGGATCATCAAGCTCCTTTACGACAGCCCTCCTCAGGGCGCTTCATACAATGCAGGGAAATATTGTCTCCACACGTACTCTTGCGGAGGAGGCATGCGAGATAGAGATGAACAGGCTAAAAGAGCCTATCGGTAAGCAGGATCAGTATATCGCAAGCTACGGCGGTATCACCTGCATGAACTTCCACAGGGACGGATATGTATGGGTCGATCCTTTGAGAATATCCGATGAGACCCTGTATAACCTTGAGGATAATCTGATACTGTTCTTTACGGGATTTTCGCGCTCTGCCGGGAATATACTCAAAGAACAGAACGACAAGAGCAAGCAACATGACGAGGATATGATAAAGAACCTTGATTTTGTGAAGGATCTGGGATATCAGAGCAAGGATGCGCTTGAAAAGGGTGATCTCGACACGTTTGCGGATATTATGAACACCCACTGGGAATACAAGAAAAAACGGTCCGGCGGTATGAGTAATCCTCAGATTGATGAGTGGTACTCTCTTGCACTCGCAAACGGAGCACAGGGCGGCAAGATGATCGGCGCAGGAGGCGGCGGATTCCTGATGTTCTACGTCAAGGATAAGGCAAGACTTCGTGATGCCATGAGAAATACGGGAATGAGTGAAGTCAGGTTCAGATTTGAAAAGGAAGGTTCGAGGGTTCTATGACAGGTCCCACAGATGTTCAGGTTGTGGTACTTATGGGGGGACTCGGTACCAGACTGAAGGAATACACAAAAGAATGTCCTAAGTCTCTTGTCAAAGTATGCGGCAAGCCGTTTTTTGATTATCAGCTGGAACTTCTTACTGCATGGGGATTTAAGAAATTCCTGTTTCTTATCGGATACAGGGCCGATATGATCGAGGAATACTACGGGGACGGCAGCAGCCGTGATATATCCATAAGTTACAGCTATGACGGAGAAAAGCTTCTCGGAACGGGCGGAGCGGTAAGGCGGGCTCTTGACCTTCTTGAGGATGATTTTCTCCTTATTTATGGTGATTCCTTTATGGATATAGATTATGCAGAGACACTGTATCGCTATCAAAGGGGTAAGGAGGAGGGAGCACGGGCTCTTATGAGCGTTCTTCGCAATAACAACAGGTTTGATAAGAGCAATGTTGTTATGGATGGCGGAAAACTTGTGCTGTATGACAAGAAAAATGCGACACCGGACATGGATTATATCGACTATGGTGTCTGTATGTATGAAAAGTCGTTGTTTGCCGCATACGGCGAGGACGAAGCTTTTGATATTGCCGAGATACAGCACGATCTGTCTGTCAGAGGCGAAATGACGGCACAGATAGTGACGAAGAGGTTTTACGAGATCGGAAGCCCGGCTTCCCTTGCGGAATTTTCCGGATATGTAACAAAGAGGTTTTCTGAAAATCATCCGGCGGTGTTTGTTGACCGTGACGGTGTGATCAATGAAATTGTATGGAATGATGACATAGAACAACTTGACAGCCCAATGAAGGTATCGCAGTTTTCCTTCCTTCCGGATGTTGCTGAGGCACTTCGGATATTTAAGGAAAAGGGATATTATATCTTCGTTGTGACGAATCAGCCCGGAGCGGCGAAGGGCAAAACGGATCTTAAGACACTTTATGATATTAATACATATATGATTGACGCCCTTGCAGGCGAGGGAGTTGATATCGACGATCTGTTTATGTGTCCCCATTATCCGAAGGAGCTGGGACTTACAAAAGAGAAGTTCCTGATAAAAAAATGTAATTGCAGAAAACCTGAGCCGGGACTTATATACAGGGCAATGAGAAAGTATTCGATTGATATGTCGGGATCATATATGATAGGGGATTCGTGCTCGGATGTTGTTGCCGGATCCGGTGTAGGACTGATGACGATCTTTATAGGAGATCTGAAGTGCGATCTGTGTAAAAAGCTGGGAGATATTTCACCGACTTATATAGCAAAGGATCTGTTTGACGCAGCACAGATAGTGCCACAGCAAAGGTGATAACCCTGTTGGGTTCACAATAGTCTAATTGTTTGGAAATAAGTAATACGGGAAAAGGAGGGAACAATTATGACAAAAGACTACATTAAGCAATACCTTGAGGAAACCATGCAGATAGCACAGACGGTATCGCAGGAAGAGATCGAAAAGGGTATTGCGATCCTTCGTGAAACGAAGAAGAACGAAGGAAGACTGTTTATTCTCGGAGTCGGCGGAAGCGCGGCAAATGCTTCGCATGCGGTCAATGATTTCAGGAAGATCGGCGGGATTGAGACATATGCGCCTACCGACAATGTATCGGAACTGACGGCAAGAACCAATGACGAAGGCTGGGAAACAACCTTTACGGAGTGGCTGAGGTGCAGCCATTTGAATGGGAAGGATTCCGTTATGGTATTCTCGGTCGGCGGCGGAAGCGAGACAACATCACTTAATATTGTAAATGCGCTTAAGCTTGCCAAGGAACGGGGCTCAAAAATCATTTCCATAGTTTCGAGAAACGGCGGATATTCAAAACAGGTCAGCGATGCCTGTGTTTTGATACCTGTTGTGGATGATAAAAGGATAACTCCTCATGCAGAAGGGTGGCAGGGAGTTGTATGGCATCTGATGGTAAACGCATTGTAGATAGGAGGGACCCGCCGAAGGTGGGAGGAACCTGTCTACACCGCGAGGCCCTTTCGACGAAGTCGAATATTAAATGGCCGAGCGACCACCAGGAGATAAATAATGATTAAGGAGGCATAAAATGAATGTTAATGATCTTACCATAACGATATACGCTGACGGAGCGGATATCGAAGGAATGAAGGAAGAATACAATAAAGGTATCGTAAAGGGATTTACAACAAATCCGACGCTTATGAAGAAAGCCGGAGTAAAGGATTACGTTACTTTTGCGAAGGAATGTGTCAGGGAAATACCGGATCTGCCGCTTTCACTTGAAGTTTTCGCGGATGATTTTCCCGGGATGGAAGAGGAAGCCAGGATCATATGCGGACTCGGAAAGAATGTGTTTGTCAAGATCCCGATCACTAATTCAAAGGGCGAGTCAAGTATTCCTCTGATCAGGAAGCTGTCCGCCGAGGGACTGAAGCTCAATGTTACGGCAATACTTACGATGGAGCAGATTGAGCAGACTGTAGATGCTTTTGCCGAAGGAACCGAAAACATTGTTTCGGTATTTGCCGGAAGGATAATGGATACGGGCGTCGATGCGGTACCTATGATGAAGAAGGCAAAGGAGATTGCATCAAAAAAGCCGGGAACACTTACATTGTGGGCAAGCTGCAGGGAAGTGTACAATATCATTCAGGCACAGGAGTCGGGGACGGACATAATAACAGTCACTAATGCGATTCTGGCAAAACTTCCCAATTTTGGCAAAGATCTTTCACAACTTTCTCTTGAGACGGTTCAGATGTTTGTGAATGATGGCAAGAGCCTCGGATACAGTATTCGCGCGTGATTCTCTTGTTAAGTTGCATAATTAATCTGAATAATATACAGATTTGTGGTAATTATTCACAAAAATATGCAAAAAGTTGACAAAACCGCATAACTGCGATATATTTCTTATTGCACGTAACGATTTTGCTTAATTTTAAAGTGTTTTATGATGATAAAGGAAGCTTGAAAGGAGAATTATTATCATGGCAGACGTTAAGAAACCTACTGTAACAGTTAAAAAGGCTGTTGTTACGGAGCCCGAAAAGGCGAAAGAGGCTATCAAGGCAGCTGTAGCTGAGCAGAAAGCAGCAGCACCCGCTAAGAAGGCAGCACCTGCAAAGAAGGCACCCGCAAAGAAAGCAGCACCTGCAAAGAAGGCAGCACCTGCAAAGAAGGCAGCACCTGCAAAGAAGGCAGCACCCGCTAAGAAGGCAGCAGCACCCGCTAAGAAGGCAGCACCTGCTAAAAAGGCAGCACCCGCTAAGAAGGCACCTGCAAAGAAGGCAGCAAAGAAGACAGTTGTTAAGACAAATGCAGTATTTGCACTTAACGATACAAAGAATGTATCAGCAGATGCACTCTTCAAACAGTATCTTAAGACAGCAAAGGATCGTGCTAAATATGATCTCGGAATCAAGGTTGCTGACATCAAGAGCATAGATATCTATGTAAATGTTGCTGAGCAGAAGGTTTACAGCGTTATTAACGGTGAAGTCAACGATTCATTTGATATGTACTTCGATTTCTGATCCGGCTATCGTAAAGATAAATGATTTTACACGGGGACTAGCGATAGTCCCCGTATTTTTTCGGAGGTTGACTTGATGATCAAATTGCATGATGAAGGAGTGTTTCTTATTGGCGGTGAGCAGATCGTGTCCGACAGGGACGTATCGTTTCAAAACGCCGGTTTTTCCAAAGAAGAGGCATCCAAGAGCACAATAGCATACAGGATTTTGTCTGAACACAATACGTCGGATGATATGGAGAAGCTTAAGATCAAATTCGATAAGCTTACATCCCACGATATTACATATGTGGGGATAATCCAGACCGCCCGTGCGTCGGGACTTGAGAAATTCCCCATTCCTTATGTTCTGACCAACTGCCACAACAGTCTGTGCGCAGTAGGAGGAACGATAAATGAGGATGATCACATGTTCGGTCTGACCTGTGCCAAGAAATACGGTGGTGTCTATGTTCCTCCTCATCAGGCGGTGATCCATCAGTTTGCCCGTGAAATGCTTGCAGGTGGCGGCAAGATGATACTCGGATCGGACTCCCACACAAGATACGGAGCACTGGGAACCATGGCCATGGGTGAAGGCGGTCCCGAACTTGTAAAACAGCTTTTGGGCCGTACTTACGACATCAACCGTCCCGAGGTCGTTGCGGTGTATATGACAGGAGAGCCAAAGCCCGGAGTAGGGCCTCAGGACGTAGCTCTCGCCATTATCGGTGCTGTGTTTGATAACGGCTATGTCAAGAATAAGGTTATGGAATTTGTCGGTCCCGGAGTAGAAACGCTTAGTGCTGATTTTCGTATCGGAGTGGACGTTATGACCACGGAGACCACCTGCCTTTCATCCATATGGCAGACAGATGACAAGATAAGGGAATTCTATGCTGTCCATGGCAGGGAGAGTGATTACAAGGAACTTGTTCCCGGAGAGGTCGTTTATTATGACGGAATGATTGAGATCGATCTGTCTGCTATCGAGCCTATGATAGCAATGCCTTTCCATCCGAGCAATACTTACACTATAGACGAAGTTAATGCAAATCTTGAGGATATATTGCATGATGTTGAGAAGAAGGCTGCGATTTCTCTTGATAATGCGGTTCCTTATAAACTGACCGACAAGATCAGAGATGGTAAACTCTATGTTGAGCAGGGAATCGTTGCCGGATGCGCCGGCGGCGGATTCGAGAATATTTGCGCCGTATCGGATATTCTCGACGGGAAAAATATCGGCGCCGATGAGTTCACATTGAGTGTTTACCCGGCATCCATGCCAATATACATGGAGCTTATCAAAAACGGATGTGCGGCAAAACTGCTTGAGACAGGTGCGGTACTCAAGACCGCATTTTGCGGACCGTGCTTCGGTGCGGGAGATACACCGGCCAATAACGCATTTTCCATCAGACATTCGACAAGAAACTTCCCGAACAGGGAGGGCAGCAAGCTCCAGAGCGGACAGATCAGTTCGGTTGCGCTTATGGATGCCAGATCCATCGCTGCTACGGCCGCTAACAAAGGATATCTTACAAGTGCAACAAAACAGATAGAAAAAGACACGCTGAAGAAATACAAATACTCTTTTGACAGTACGATCTATGCAAACAGAGTATTTGATTCAAAGGGTGTGGCAGACCCCGCCCAGGAAATTCATTTCGGGCCGAATATCAAAGACTGGCCGGCTATGGAGGCTTTGCCTGAAAATCTTGTGCTTAAGGTTGTATCGGAGATCCATGATCCTGTCACAACCACGGATGAGCTTATTCCGTCGGGAGAGACATCCTCGTACAGATCCAATCCTCTCGGGCTCGCCGAGTTTGCGCTGTCGCGCAAGGATCCGCAGTATGTGGGACGTGCCAAAGAGGTTAAGGCTGCCGAAGACAGAAGAGTTGCCGGAGAGCATCCATGTGAAGTTCTGCCTGAGATCAAGCCTGTTATGGAGGCGATAAAGGGGCAGTTCCCCGATGTTGACAGGACCAATATCGGAATCGGTTCAACGATATTTGCCGTAAAACCGGGTGATGGTTCCGCCAGAGAACAGGCTGCAAGCTGCCAGAAGGTTCTCGGAGGATGGGCAAACATTGCAAATGAATATGCAACGAAGAGATATCGCAGTAACCTCATTAACTGGGGTATGCTTCCCTTTATAATTGATGAAGGCGACCTTCCGTTTGCAAACCTTGATTATCTGTTTATTCCGAAGATCAGGGAGGCAGTCGAGAAGAAACTTTCCGATATCGAAGCATATGTTGTGAAGGACGGAAAGCTTGAAAAGTTCATGCTTCATATGGCTGAACTTACAGAAGATGAGCGCACTATAATCCTGAAGGGATGCCTGATAAACTATTACGCGTCATAATCAAGAACATCCGTAAACCTGCTTATAATACGGCTTCCGGAAGGTGCGGCAGCTATGATTTTCTCCTTGTCCATCTGTGACCATTCCACAAGGGCAAAATCAGTGCCGGCATTTTTGGCACATAAAGCATCTACGAGTGCATCGCCTATGTATATGACCCGGCTCATGTCGGTTATATTGACTGCTTTGGCGGCAGTGATAATCGGATCCGGATTGGGCTTGTGATTTTCGGTGTCTTCCTTGCAGATACCTACATCAAAGAAGTTATCAAGCCCTTTCAGGCGCAGGGTAATGCCGGCGGATACTGTCCGCTTGCTTGTAACGAATCCCTGATGAATGCCAAGATCCCTGATCTTATGCATTTCAGAGATCACGCCGTCAAACAGCGGAATTTCGTCATTTTCGAGAAGTACACTGTTGTGTGCAAGATATGCTTTAAGCAGGGCCTCGGATGTTTTAGGATCGTGCATAGCAAACGTATCGGGAAGCGGCCGGCCTATATAGCTTTTCAGATCCTCGTCGGATCTGTCGCACCGACCGAGAACATCCAGATAAGCAAGCTTAAAGCATTTCATTATAAGAGGGATGGAATCCCAAACAGTTCCGTCAAGGTCATACAAAATAAGACCATATTTATTCATGTTTTCTATTCCCTTTTCTTATGCCACCCCGTGCAGTCAGATGTTTTGTTACATAAACTATATCGGATTGTTCCAGCCCTCAGTCTTCTTCAAGAACGGAGAACTCCAGATAGTCAAAAGGAACCTCTTCTATAAAACTGTCCTGATAGAATCTGACCTTTGAGTACCTTTTGAAATCGGAGATATTTGAATCAAGCCAGATAGGTCTTGCAATGTCAAAATCATAACCGATCTTTTCTATGGCCGCGAATACCTTGTGTGTACGGGTGTCTTCTTCGGTATTTGTGATAACCATATCTCTTGTCATTCGGTTGTCTTTAAAAGTACGTGCCCAAAATTTCATGGTCTGATTATAGTATAAAAAGATATGTTTGTTAAGAATCGGTGAAATGATACTAGCGAACGGTTTTATATGATATAATATATAACAAGAAATATTGGGGGTACATTTTTTTGGAAGTTGATTTTAACAGCAAAGAGCAGGATATTACCTGGGAGGAGATTATTCTTCTGCATAATTCCGCGCTCAAAGAGATAGGAACAAAACTGGAAATACTCAATGATGAGTTCCAGCATATTCATCAGTATAATCCGATAGAACACATCAAATCGAGAATAAAATCTCCGGAGTCCATAGTCAGAAAGCTGAAGAAAAAGGGTTACGATGTAACCCTTGAAAACATGGTCAAATACGTGAACGACATTGCGGGCATCCGGATCATATGTTCATTTACTTCGGATATATACAGAATAGCCAATATGCTTCGCAAGCAGAATGATATCAAGGTACTCTCGACGAAGGACTACATTGAGTCTCCGAAGGAGAGCGGGTATAAAAGCTACCACATGCTCGTAAGTATTCCGATATACCTGTCGGATTCGGTTGTTGATACCAAAGTTGAGATTCAGATCAGAACTATCGCAATGGATTTCTGGGCAAGTCTGGAGCACAAGATGAACTACAAGTTCGAGAGTGACGCACCGGAAGAGATCAAGAAGGAACTGTTTGAATGCGCGATAATGGTTGAGCAGCTTGATGACAGGATGCTTATTATCAACGATAAGATACAGAGGGCAAAGAAGGAAGAAGCTAAGTGGATTATGTAGATAGGAGGGATTAGCTATAAGGAGACTCGCACATTGGAATCGCCTACGGCGATGGGTGCTCGTCGTGTAGACAGGTTCCTCCCGCTTTGCGGGCCCCTCCTATCTACATATGAGGAGTGGCCAGGTGGATGAGAGTCACCTGGCCAATATTATGAAAAAATACATCTGGTTGTTTGGAGAATGTTCTCCAATGGAGATATATAGAATATATCATTTACATGTGAATAAATTATGAACAATGTATGAATATATAGTAAATGTTTCCAAAGGACATAAAAATACAGACTAAATTATTGTATAAAATGCACAATAATTAGTGCGGACGAATATCATGCAAATATTGTGTTTTGATATGAATAATGGTAAAATCCAAGATAGTTCAATGCGTTTTGGGAGGTTGAAATGGACGGATTCAGAGAAAGACTAAGCGGAAGGTACGACAGATCGGGAATGAGAGGCACAGGTTATGACCGTATGCCTTCTGATGACCGCTATGAGAGTGACAGATTTGAAAGGGCTTCCAGAAGAGGAATGGGGGAGGGTATATCCCAGGAAGCTTTGAGTGAAGCCGTAAGCGAGGCTGTAACGAAATCCAATCGTGAGCAGCTTGATGTTATTGCTGATTTTTTTGATGAAGCGAAGGCAGATCGTATGGAATCCGAAAGAGCTATAATAGATGCTTTGTCTCACAGCTTAAGCGAAGCTGTTTCAACCCCTGCTCCGGCAGCGCCCGTAGCACCGGCTCCGGAACAAACTGCTGCACCTATAGTTGTTGACGAGCAGAATACCGAGACGCTCTCAAGAATCGAGAGGATCGTGGGACAGAATGCGGAATCTCTCAATGAGACCGGTGAGATGCTTGAGAGAAATGTAAATTCACTCCGCAGCAATTCCGAAGCGCTTAACGATATCAAGAATTCCATCGGAGAACTTTTAGCATCATCTGAGGACGTGAAGAGAGAGATCGCAACAAGGTCTGCTGCTCCGATGCAGGATCTGACTGTTGATTTTTCGGCCGAGAAGGATGAGATAATCGGTGCCGTAGGTGACAACAGAGCGATTCTTAACATGATACGTCAGGATGTCCTGAACGGATTTGCAAGAAATAATGCCGAAGAGGATGAAAATGAGAAACCGGCTCTTCTTTCCGCTGATGCGGCTGCCAATTATTACAAAGAGCTGGAAGAGCATGTACATAAAGAGTGTGTTAAGTGCTACAGGAACGTTCAGTCGGCCCTTACAGAGCAGAGCGGTGAAGCAAACAAGGGACTTGAGAAGTCGGTTGGCGGTTTAAGAATCATGGTTTTGGTTACATTACTTCTCAGCATAGTAAGCCTCGCTATTCAGGTTTGCAGCATTTTGGGTATTCTTTCGTTCTGATTCGATTTATGAGTTTTTTTACCAAATACGTTAACATTATTAAATATTCACACTATTTAGCAATGCTGGGAACAGCATTGCTAATTTTTGTGTGTGTTCCCGGAATACAGAAACTGGAAGATACCGGAAGCAACAAGGTAAGTGTGTTCGTAAACGGAACTCAGGTCGGTACCGTAAAAGATTCATCTGAAGTTGACGGGATGATTCTTGAAGCCAGAAGAAGGATCGCATCGGAAAGCGAAAATCTTGTGCTCGCTTCTTCCGAGGTGGTTTTGTCGGGATCGACGGATGTTGTCGGGCAGGTTGATGACAGACAGACTATAGTTGACAACATATATAAGGTTCTTTCCGAAAGCGTGATGAAGACCAAGCAGCCTGCGTTTGAAGTGAAGATAAATGATTTTACAGTCAATCTTAAGAGTATTGATGATGTAATTGCACTGCTTAACGCGTCAAAGGCCGAATACGATCCGGATTCCGAGTGGAAGGTCTGGCTTGTTACCGACAATTCCCGTGAGCTTAATGTAATGACTACCAAAATAGAAAAGGTATCGGAGCAGAATGTTCAGACGCTGGATAAACCGGTTGTATTTCCTATAGGCGGTGCCCTTCTGAAGATGGAAGAGATATATGACGCTGCATTTACACAGAAAATTGATAATTCCTTTGAGTTCGGGGTCAGAAATATTGACTTTGACGAAAATGTGGAGGTTGTTCAGGCTTATGTGGATGCCGACAAAATCAGTACTCTGGAGGATGCGATAGAAGCTGTAACCAAGACAAGCGAAAAGAACAAGAAGTATGAGGTTGTTTCCGGAGATACGCTTGGAGCCATAGCCCAGAAGAACGATATGTCCATAGAGGACATTATAAAGCTGAATAACGAAAGCATTCCGAATGCAAATGCTACATTAAGAGTCGGGGATGAAATAACGATCTTCTCTCCCGAGCCGGAATTGTCGGTGGTAAGAACAGAGAGAAGATACTACGAGGAAAACTATGATGCGGAAGTTGAATACATAGATGTTGATGACTGGTACACAAACCAGACCGAGGTGGTTCAGCAGCCCGTAACCGGATACAGAAAAGTTGTTGCCGACATTACATACAGAAATGCCGAACTCGTTAATACCGACATATTATATGAGGATGTCACGGTCAAGGCTGTAGCAAAAATAGTGAAGCGGGGCACCAAGACGCCTCCGACGTATGTTTATCCGGTTTGGGGAAGGCTTTCTTCGGGATTTGGAAGAAGAAAAGCACCCAAGAGAGGTGCAAGTACATACCACAAGGGAATCGACCTTGCGGTTCCGATCGGGACAGCTGTTATGGCTTCCCGTGGCGGTACGGTAACACGTGCCGGGTGGGGAAGCGGATACGGATATTGTGTATATATCCAGCATCCTGACGGAGTAAGTACAAGGTACGGACATCTGAGCAAAGTGCTTGTTAAGGTGGGACAGACGGTATCCCAGGGACAGAAGATTGCCTTAAGCGGTAATACCGGGGTATCCACGGGACCACATCTACATTTTGAAGTACTTGTAGGTGGTTCACAAGTAAATCCGCTCAATTATTTAAAGTGATTTTTGTATAATTTGTCACATTCTCCAAAAAAGCGTTTAGGTATTGAAACGAAAAATTCGGGAGACTATAATACGTTTGAGGTGTGAAAATTGGAGCAGTATATAATAAAGGGCGGAAGCCCTTTGGTTGGTGAGGTTGAGATAGGAGGAGCCAAAAATGCCGCGCTCGGTATTTTGGCAGCTTCTGTAATGACAACCGAGCCTGTTATAATAGAAAATCTGCCGGACGTTCGGGATACTGCCGTACTCATACAGGCGATGGAGAGTATAGGTACGCGTGTTGAACGTCTGGATCGGCATACTGTCAGGATAAATGCAGCAAATATCTCCGGCTATACGATTGATGACGGATATATTAAGAAGATCAGGGCATCATATTATATGCTGGGGGCATTGCTCGGAAGGTTTAAAACGGCAGAGGTAGCTCTTCCCGGCGGATGTAATATAGGAAGCCGTCCTATTGACCAGCACCTGAAAGGTTTCAGAGCTCTCGGAGCTAAGGTCGAGGTATCAAGAGGTATGATATCGGCCAAGTCCGAGAACTTAAGCGGCAGTCATATATACATGGACGTTGTAACGGTAGGTGCTACCATTAACATTATGCTTGCCGCAACACTCGCAACGGGTAAGACGATAATCGAAAATGCAGCCAAGGAGCCCCACGTTGTTGATGTGGCCAACTTCCTGAACAGCATGGGTGCAAGTATAAAGGGAGCAGGTACCGATGTAATCAGGATCAAGGGTGTTGAAAGGCTTCACGGAACCACATATTCGATCATCCCGGATCAGATAGAGGCCGGAACGTTTATGTTCGCGTCAGCAATCACAAAAGGGGATATAATGATCAAAAATGTGATCCCCAAGCATTTGGAATCAATAAGTGCCAAGCTGATAGAGATCGGCTGTGAGATTGAGGAGTTTGATGACTGCCTGAGAGTAGCTGCTCCCAGGAGATTAACGAATACACATGTCAAGACACTGCCCTATCCCGGTTTTCCTACGGATATGCAGCCGCAGATAGCAACAACACTTGCTTTGTCCGAGGGAACCAGCATAGTTACCGAGAGCATATTTGAAAACAGATTCAAATATGTGGGCGAGCTCCAGAGAATGGGAGCTAATATTAAAGTCGAAGGAAATACAGCTATTATCGAGGGTGTAGATTCATTCACGGGTGCAAGTATTTCGGCTCCCGATCTTCGCGCCGGAGCCGCACTTGTTTTGGCCGCTCTTGTAGCGGACGGCATTTCAATAATCGATGATGTCATATACATCGAGAGGGGATACGAAGATTTCCCCGAAAAACTGACAGCTCTCGGAGCTTCCATTGAGAAAGTCGAATCCGAAAGAGACATTCAGAAGTTCAAATTAAAGGTCGGCTGAGCCGGCCTTTTCTTAATTGACATATTATGCATTTATTTCATATAATTATATCCAACTGTAGTGTAAAATGAGGAGATTATCTGTGAAGAGAGTACGGATATCCGACCTTCAGCCGGGAATGAAAACGGCGGAGGATGTTTTTTCATATAACAATCAGATGATCGTTCCGAAGGGATCGGTCCTTGACGATAAAATGATCACCCGTCTGGAGTTTTATTCCGTATTGGCTGTACGAATTGCAGATGATCAGGATCCGGAGAGCGAAGTGCCCACACCTGCCGAAACCGGTTTGGGCGAAGATACCGCATATTCCGTAAAAGTAAAAAACAGTAAACAGTTCAAGAAGTTTGAACAATCATTTCTGGAGAATACGGAAAATTTCAAGGTCAAACTCAAGGATATTGCCGAATCAGGTGGAGAAATCGACAGCCACGAGATGATCGAGAGCATTACCGGACTGATAGCTGAGGACATGACCGGTCTGTCAGTATTTGACATGCTTCATAATATGCGCCAGTATGATGATCTTACATATGTTCATTCGATGAATGTAGCGCTTATATGCAATGTCTTTGGCAAATGGCTCGGTATGTCCGAAAAAGATATTGATATAATAACCCTCGGCGGACTTCTTCATGATATCGGAAAACTGAAGATACCGGATAATATCATAAGGAAACCTGACAAGCTTTCCCCTGCCGAGTACAATATTATCAAGACTCACCCTCTGCAGGGCTATAATATACTCAAAGATAAGAATATTGACGATGATGTTAAACAGTGTGCCCTTATGCATCATGAAAGGTGTGACGGATCTGGATATCCGCTCGGACTGTCGGCGGACAAGATCAATCAGTACGCCAAGATTGTTTCCATTGCGGATGTTTACGATGCAATGACGGCAGCCAGAGTATACAGAGGTCCTCTTTGCCCCTTCAAGGTTATCGGGATATTCGAATCGGAAGGTCTGCAAAAATACGACGGGCATTACATACTGACTTTCCTTGAACATATAGCAACAACGTATATGAATAACAGGGTACGCCTTAACAACGGAATGGAGGGGGACGTAATATTCATGAACAGAAACCAGTACTCCAGACCGATGTTGCAGTGCGGGGATAAGTTTATCGATCTTTCAAGGGAGCCCGAATTATACATAGAGACTTTTGTGTAATGAATCCGGAATTTTATGAAGATGAAGTAATAGAGGGATTTTATGTTCCGTCCATGCTAAAGCTGGCATGGGGAGCGCAGATGGATGTCCTAAATGAAACAGACATTATCTGCCGGAGGCATAATATCCCTTATTTTGCGGATTGGGGGACACTTCTTGCCGCAATCCGCCACAGCGGTTACATCCCGTGGGATGATGACCTTGACATTTCAATGCGGCGCAGGGATTATGAAAGATTCTTGCAGTATGCCGAAGACGAACTCCCAGAAGGATTTAAGGTTATGACCTTTAAAAATCATCCGGGACATCATTTCTTTGTAGCCAGAATCGTTGGCAAGCCCAGAATATGCTTTGAAGAGGAACACTTAAGAAGATTTCATTCTTTTCCGTATATAGCGGGACTGGATCTGTTTGTGCTTGATAATGTCTGCCGTGACCGGGAACGGGAGAGACTCAAAGCAAAGAAAGCAGAGTTTGTCATTACCGTTGCCGATAACATAGCGGATGGGGACAAGAAGGGCCGTGAAGCGGAGGAACTGCTGAAGCAGTGTGAAAAATATTCCGGAAGAAGGATAGACAGAAGACTTCACGGAGAGGATCTGAGAGTCAGGATGTACGGGATCGCCGAAGAACTCTTTGCATCAATTCCGGACGAAGACAGTGATGCGCTTGTTCAGATGATGCCGTACGGAATGTATGGAAATGAAAGATATATACCGAAGGAATATTACAGACATACGGTCAGAATCCCGTACATGGATACGACCATGTCGGTTCCGCTGTGCTATGACACGGTAATGCGCATGAAGTTCGGCAATTATATGGAAATACATAAAGCGGCTTCAGGTCATGATTATCCGTTTTTCTACGGTCAGCACGAGCAGCTTCTTGCATCCCTTGATTTTGAGCCTCCGACTTATAAGGCTACATCAAAGGATATACTGGAGCGGCCTTCGACGGATCCGGGAATAAAGGAAAAATCGGCCGTATATTTGAAAACCGTTACAGAGGCTTCCGGACATATGACAGCAGGCGATACGCAAAAAGCTGTAGAACTGCAGCAGGCGGCGATTGAGTTCGGAACCTATATAGAATCGGTATATGGGGAAGGATATACTACGGTAACCATACTTGAGGAATTGTGTGAACTGGCATTTCGCACAGGTGAGGGCGAAGATCTTTCGGATAGTGTCAAAGACTGCATTTTGCGGCTTTCGGACAGTGTTGAAGCCCACATCATGAACAGACGGGATGTGGTCTTTATGCCCTTTGCCGCGAAGCATTGGAAATACATGGAGAAACTGTACCATCGTTACAAGAATGACGATGATTACAGTGTTCATGTTGTTCCTATCCCATATTATTACAGAGGGTGGGATGGTGCTCCGACAGACGAGGTATTTGATACCGAAGCGTATCCTTCGGAAATTGAGATTGAGGATTACAGAAGTTTTAACCTTGCCGAAATGCATCCCGAGAAGATCGTTGTACAGAATCCTTTCGACGAATGGAATAAAGTAATGACCATCCCCTCGAAGTATTATTCGTCAAATATCAGGCAGTACACGGATGAACTTGTTTATATTCCGTTTTTTGTGACAGTCGATTTTACAAAAGAGGATGGCCGTGAGTATGTCAACATGGATCATTATGTATGCATGCCCGGTGTAATAAATGCCGACAGGATTGTACTTCCGTCCGAAGTGCTTAAGAAAACATATATAGAGAAAATCATGGAATTTGCTCATACTGACGACGTAGCCGTAAAGGAAGTACTTAACAATAGGATCGTTGTATGTCCGGAAATTATATACTGTGAGGATTATGCGGATATAACCGGTGGGGTTATTGAGAGGGTAAACGGAAAGAAAACCATACTTTTCTATACGACCATAAGCTTTCTTGCAGAGAACGGGAATAAAGCCATAGAGAAGATAAACAGAACTCTTGATCTGTTTTCGGAGAATGCCGGAAAAATCAGAGTTTTGTGGGTAACACAGGGCATCAGGGAATACATAGGATTACTTGAAAAAAAAGTTGCGGATGATTTTCTGAGGGCAAAGGAGAAATTTGAAAGTCTTCAAATTGGCGAATACAGAGAAGATGTAAAAAGGTGCGATAACAAAAAATATGCCGCAGCCTGCGATGCATATTACGGAGACCCGTCATCGCTTGCCCTGCAGTTTTTCTATAACCATAAGCCTGTTATGATTGAAAACGCAAATGTCTGAACCTTTAAATTTTTTGTAGAAGAATTGTGAGGTTTATGATAAAATAAACGAGGCTACTGTGTCGCGAGAGAATCTATGGCGGCATATAATGAGGGAAAACAAGATAGGAGGACATCAACATGTCAATGATTGAGTCGGTTAAGACTGTTTTAAGCAAGTACGTTGATTTCAGCGGAAGAGCTAGAAGAAGTGAGTTTTGGTGGTATTTCCTGTGCTACGCTATTGTATCGGGTGTATTGTCAAGTGTATATCAGGCAACGCAGTCAGGTATTGTTGCCGGTTTATCCGGGATTGTTTCTTTGGGACTGCTTCTCCCGACCCTTGCAGTACACGTGAGACGACTTCATGATGTAGGAAGAAGCGGATGGTGGCTTCTTCTGGATCTTACCTGTATAGGAGGAATCGTTATTCTTATATGGGAGATCATGGATTCTCAGCCCGGCGATAACCAGTATGGACCTAATCCGAAGGGTATGTAAATCTTAATAGAGATGTTGAAGCTTCCGGTCATGGGACCGGGAGCTTTTTTGTGCTTTTGATGCCCTATTTTGTGGTAAATAAGCAGCTGTTATGATAAAATAATGGCAGTATGTTTATTTGCAAAACCGCTTAAGAGAGGTGTATATGGATTCGAAAATAAAATCATTGGTCAAAAAGCTTACTCTGGAGGAAAAGGTCAGCCTCTGCTCGGGATCGGATTACTGGCATACACAGGAGATAGAGCGTTTGGGAATACCTGCTGTTATGGTCTGCGATGGACCTAACGGACTTCGCAAACAGAATCTTGAGGCAGACAATCTCGGAATCAACAACAGTATTAAGTCGGTGTGCTTTCCGGCAGGAGTCAATCTTGCGGCAACCTTTGATACAGATATTGTCCGGAATGTAGGTGAAACACTGGGGGAAGAGTGTCAGGCCGAAAATATAGCCGCTTTGCTTGGACCCGGTATCAACATCAAGAGATCACCACTGTGCGGAAGAAACTTCGAGTACTATTCGGAAGACCCCTACCTTGCCGGTAAAATAGCTGCATCATACATAAACGGCGTTCAGTCCAAGGGTGTCGGGACATCGCTTAAGCATTTCTGTGCGAACAATCAGGAATTCAGGCGTAACAGTTATGACTCGCGAATAGATGAGAGAACACTTCGCGAGATCTACCTTAAGGGTTTTGAAATAGCGGTCAAAGAGTCGCAGCCTTGGACGGTAATGTGTGCCTACAATATGGTAAACGGCGTACAGATGTCCGAAAACCGCAGGATTCTCACTGAGATTCTAAGAGACGAATGGGGTTTTGAGGGAATGACTGTAAGTGACTGGGGTGCGGTAAGAGACCGTGTCAAAGGCATTGCAGCAGGTCTTGATCTGGAAATGCCTGGTTCGCAAGGAACATATGATGAACTTGTGATTTCGGCTGTGCGCTCCGGGGAACTGGATGAAGCAGATCTTGACCGGTGTGTGGAAAGAGTCTTAAACTTCGTGTTCAAAGCCGTTGATAATCATAATGATCAGTCGGTCTGGAATAAGGACAATGACCATGTATACGCAAGAGATGTTGCCAATGAATGTATAGTCCTCCTCAAGAATGAGAACAAGGTACTTCCGCTTAAGAATGACGAATACGTTCTGTTTGTCGGAGGCTTTGCCAAAAAACCCCGTTTCCAGGGCGGAGGAAGTTCGCATGTCAATTGCGGCAATGTTGATTCGACAATGCTGGCAATGCAGTGGAATTCAAAAGTAAGGTACGAGGAAGGATTTTCGGCTGAGGATGACAGTGTTGATCGGGGAAAGTTTGACAGCGCAGTCAAGGCTGCACATTCTGCAGAAAAAGTTGTGGTGTTTGCCGGACTTCCCGAGATATATGAAAGCGAGGGCTATGACAGATCCCATATGGATCTTCCCAAGGTTCAAAATGATCTGATAGATGCCATCACAGCTGTCAACCCGCATGTCATAGTTGTGCTTGAGAACGGCTCTCCGGTTACAATGCCGTGGATAGACAAGGTCGAGGCTGTACTTGAGACATATCTGTGCGGAGAAGCTGTGGGAGTCGCTACTGCCAGAACTTTGTATGGCAAGAGCAATCCTTCGGGACGTCTTCCCGAGACATTTCCGATTAGGCTTGAGGATAACCCGTCATATGTTGATTATTCGAGCGACGTTACAAAGATTGATTACCGGGAAGGTATTTTTACCGGATACAGATATTACACCAAGAAGAAAATGCCTGTACTCTTCCCTTTCGGACACGGATTGTCCTACAGTACTTTTACATATGGCCTGATGCGGTGTGATACCGAAAAAATGAAGGATAACGAGACTGTAGAAGTAACCGTGGATGTTATCAATGAGAGCAATATACCCGGCAAGGAGGTGGTTCAGCTGTATGTTGAACCTGATATTCCGAACACGAAGATCGTCAGGGCAACCCGTGAGCTCAAAGGATTTACCAAGGTGTTCCTGGATGCGCATGAGAAGAAAACGGTAAGCTTTGTCCTGGATAAGAGTGCATTTGCATATTATGACACTGATATATCCGACTGGTATGTAGAGCCGGGTGACTATAAAATCGAAATATGCAAAAATGCGGATGAAGTTATTGCATATAAGACGGTAAATGTATCGCCCAGGAAGCCCAAGAAGATTGTATATGATGAGAACTCTGTCTATAAGGATCTGAAGGAGGATCATGGGGCGTGGAAGATTGCCGGTCCCTATTTCGAAAAGTATATAAACGGAGCGCTCAAAGCACAGAACGAGGATGAAGCGGCTAAGGATGCCTTTAAGGCGGATTTGGATGTGTTCCTTAACGATATGACCTTGCGCAATGTTTTAAATATGAGCAACGGAGCGTTCACCTATAAAGAGATGCGTGATGTCATCGATAAACTTAACAGTTAACAAAGGAGAGAGCTAATGTTTTGTCAAAAATGCGGAAGCCAAATACCCGATGGAGCTAAATTCTGTACTTCATGCGGAGCAAAGCTTGCCGAAGAGAACAATCAGACTTCGGCAAAATCATCTTCGAGCGGTGCAAAGACTGCAATAATTATAGTTGCAGCTGTCCTTGCGGTACTTATTCTATGTGTTGGCGGTCTTGTATTTGCATTCAAAGGGATTAAGAAGGCTGTTTCGGATCAGTTTTCCGGTACGGAGGTTACCGAAGAGGAAAATGCCATAAACGATGAAGAAAGCATTGCGGATGAGGGAGCTCAGGAAGCGGGAGAGAGCGCCGATGAGGCATTATCGGGGCAGATAAAATCACTTGACCGCAAAATGCTTCTGGATGATTTTCCGGATGAAACCGATCTTATGAATATCAAACCTTCGGTTCCCGAGATTAGGATCGATGATGACCTCGGTAATATTATCAATAAAGAAGAGTATGATTACAGGGATAAGGATTTTCTGGATAAACTCAAGAAAAACGGATTCGTTGTATATGACGGTGCCGGAAAGGAATTTTTTGAATCATATGAGATGAACCGGTATATGCAGATACCTAACTTTGTAACGGTTGATTCTCTGATGCACACATATCATATATATTTTGCTTATCTTATGAGGAACATTGAGAAAAATCATCTTGCAGGTGATCTTGCCGCCCTTACGGACAGTATGCTGAATAAGAGCTATGAACAGTATACGGAACTTAAAGGCACCGAGTGGGAAGAAGCCGCGAAGATAAATGTTACCCTCTTTTCTGTAGCAGCGGTGCTGCTTGATGATTCCGCACTTGTACCTCCTGAGGTGGTTGATACGGTTAAGAGTGAATATGATTTTGTTATGGAAGCCGGAGGTGTGGAAACCTCTCCTCTTACCGGAAACTATGAGGATTACTCGCAGTACAAGCCCAGAGGATATTATGAGGGCGATGCGGATCTTGAGAAGTATTTCCGCGCGATGATGTGGTACGGAAGAAGGCAGCTTGATCAGGATGTGCCGGATATGGACAGGGCAGCGCTTCTTATGACACTTGCCCTTGATGACGGAAACTATGACAAGTGGAGTTCTATATACACGGTTACTTCTTTCTTTGCCGGAGCAAGTGATGATCTGGGCTATTGTGAATATATGCCGGTGATTCAGGCAGTCTACGGAGACGGTGCAACACTTTCGGATATCAAAGATGATGAACAGGCATGGGAAAAGTTTCATAAGATGACGGCATCCCTTCGTGCTCCCAGAATCAACTCGATACCGATAGTGGATACGGAAGATGAAGATAATGTGATTCCGGGATACAGGTTTATGGGTCAGCGCTTTACGATAGATGCGACTATAATGCAGGAACTTGTGTACAGGAGAGTAGGTAATTATGATGATACGGACAAACGTATGCTCCCTGATTTTCTCGATGTTCCCGCAGCTCTCGGATCGGATATGGCGTATTCGATACTAAAGGAAGAAGGCTCGACGGATTACGCAAATTATGACAAAAACCTTAATAACCTGAAAAAAGAGTTTATGAATAATGACGGCACTATATGGAATGCAAGTCTGTACGCCGGGTGGCTCAATACTTTGCGTCCTCTTCTTGAACCAAAGGGGGCAGGTTACCCCACGTTTATGCAGAACGACGAGTGGACGAAGAAGAACCTTGAAACATTTGCGGGAAGCTACACGGAGCTTAAGCACGATACAGTTTTATATTCCAAACAGGTTATGGCCGAGATGGGCGGCGGCTGGGATGACGAAAAGGACTTCAGAGGCTATGTAGAGCCCGAACCTATAGTGTTCTCACGCTTTGAAGCATTATCGAAAAATACCGCAAAAGGGCTTAAGGAACTGGGATATCTGTCGGCGGATGACGAAGATAATCTTAATAAACTTTCAGAGCTTGCAGGAAAGCTCAAGACTATTTCGGTTAAAGAACTCGGTAATGAAAAACTTACCGATGAGGAGTATGAACTTATAGAGATTTACGGCGGTGAGATAGAACACTTCTGGCTGGATGCAATGAAAGCCCAGACCGGGGAAGAGTACCCGAATTCGGATAATTATCCGGCGGCACTTGTTGTGGATGTTGCTACCGATCCCAACGGTACAGTGCTTGAAATGGCAACCGGAGATCCTGCCAATATTTACGTTGTAGTTCCTGTTGAAGGTAAATTAAGGATCGCCGAGGGAGCCGTTTACAGCTTTTATCAGTTTACGCAGCCAATTTCAGACAGACTTACGGACACCGAGTGGAGAAAGAGAATGGGAATCTCTGTTGATGACTATGAAGACTTTGGAAGCTACGGCCAGGCGTACGATCATCCCGAATGGGTTAAGAGCTACAGATATTTCTGGAATAATGAAGCATATTATGAGGATGAGGAATAAAAAACCATTTATAATCATATGCACAGTACTGATCATCACAGCAGCGGTTCCCGCTGCTGTGTTTTTAAACCGTATGATGGCGGGAATCATCGGACCGTACATATTTCTTCCGGATTATTCCAAACCGGTGATCAGGACGCTGACAGATGCTGACAGAGGGATTGTTATCAAACAGAATTCAAGAAGGATAAAGGTGTATTTGAATGAAAAACTGATCTGGCGTCTTCCGTACAATGTAAAAGCGCAGGACTGTATTCTTGCCGACATTGATCACGACGGTGAAAAAGAGCTGCTTGTTCTATGCTGGAAGAGAGGCCGGTACGGTAAGAGGAGACCGACATGGGTCAAGCATGATGATATCAAATGGTCACAGCATATATTTATATATGAAATTACGGATAATAACGTAAGACCTATGTGGATGGCATCGGATATCGGAATGAATGCCGCAACGTGGAAGTTTTCCGACGGAGTTCTTTATATAGAAGATACAGATGGTATCATAACAGAATGGGTGTGGAGAACGTGGGGTTTAGAGAAACTATAGCATTTATTAATATGATGTGATATAATGTTATTCGGTAGTTTATGTAAACAAGGATGTTTACCGATACAGTAGCTATTTATCGTATTTTTTGCACGGAAGCATGGGGGTACACTAATGGATACGATCAGAGAACAGAAACTTGAAGCGCTGAAGACAGCGGAGGAATATCTTGAAAAATTGATACCGGCGATGGAGGAAGTGATTTCCGAGATCAAGGGAGATATGAAAGAGGATACTGTTGATTTTCTTCTCCAGATCATTGACGGGTTTAACTTTATGATAGAGACGTACAATGTTACGAGAGATATCGTTAACGATCCGGAACCGCTTATCAATGATGATCAGCTTGAGATAACAGTCGGAAAACTGAGTGACGGATTCTCCAAGAAGGATTATCCGGCTATTGCGGATGAACTTGCAACCGATATAGTACCGTTCCTTAAGGTATTCAAGGAAGCAGCATCAAAGAGTGCATAAAAAAAGTCCTGCGGATCCGCAGGACTTTTTTTAGCAAAATTTAGCAGTAACTTGAGAACATCATTCCGCTGTAGTTACTTGTTACATACGGTGTTGCATATCCATGTCCCGGATTCTTGTAGGCAACTACAGTCTTCTGTGTATATTCCATCGGATCAAGAGCAACCTTGTTGGCTCGGGACAAAACGTTTTCGGTAAACTTCTTAATAGGAAGAAACTGTTCCATCGCATCATCTTCACGGGCTGTCTGGGTCAGGAGATTATTATCTACCGATATGGTTCCGTCACCCATGAAACTTAATCCGATGGATTCGAGCTCTGAAGAGTAAAGTCTCGCAACTTTGTTCATTTCTCCGATCAGCTTCTTCGAATAAGGCTGTGACTCCGAATACGAATTAATATTGTTAATAAAGCTGTTATAACCGTTCACAAGGTTGTTAATGTTCTCGGTAACGGATTCAACGTCTGTCTTGAGACCTACGTTAACCGCAGTGCCTTCCTCGCTGATGCCCTTCAGATTGATATCATACATTCTCTCGATCGAGAAGTGATTGGAGAAGGTGGTTCTCTCTTCGCCATTCAATGTAAACTGTGAATTCTGAGGATACGTTGTAACATCACCGATTCCGAAGTACTCGACGGTACCTGCTGTTTTGTGGGTGTTGTTATCGGAAATATCAAAATTGGTATCTCCCTTACCCCTGACGCCGGTTTCATCAGACTTGATGGAAAGGGCAACTCTTCCTTCATCATCCGTAAGAACAGTTGCGTTTACGCCGATATTGGAACGTGTTATAAGTCTGGCAAGTTTCTCCTCGACAAGCTTGTTCGTATCCCCCTCGCTGATGTTGAACTGGAATTCGTAATCCATATCCCTTGAATGGATATCAAATGAATAGGTTCCAGGATCAAGTCCCATCGTGTCCGGATCAAGGAACTTACCACGGTTTTCCTGCTCACCTGCAAGCTGGTGAACAGATATATCAAGTGAAGGAATGGATTCGGGGTCAACATCCGCGCCTCCGATAAACGATGCATCAACTATGCTTTCATCACTTGATGCAACAGCTTTCTGATCAAGCATATTATCGGAATCATCCATTGAAAGAGACGAAATAACATTCTTAAGTGATCGCGCATTTTCCTTGAGCCCAACCGCAAATTCCTGAGTTGCCGGAGAAGTATCGAGCAGGAACAGGGGCGCTTCTTTATTCATTTTAACAATGGAATTATAAAGACCGCGAAGCTCGCTCTTCTTATGGGTATCATACTTGGTGTTGGTACCCTGCGGCGCGTACGTGGTCAGGAAATGATTATATACTGTAGAAATAGCTGTATTATCTGCCATTGCTGCCCCTCCTTTCCTCCTTGAATGGTAAGACTTCCACGGAATCAGTTCCGAGTTCTGTTTGTAAGGAATCAAACAGACGTCTGGGCATAAAATGCTACTTTTATGTCTATATAGTACTACCGAAACCATAGGAAATCAAGCGGTTTTACGCGAAAAAACACCAAAAAAACGCCAAAAAAATAACAATAATTATTTAATGAAATTGGGCAATTTTACAATAAAATTGAAAAGACAGCAAGATATTGTGTTACATTTCACTTCAAACATCATTATCTGCGATTGAGATCAGCTGAGGGATTTTTTTGAAAAAACATTGTAAAAAACCGATTGACGGCGGTGCTTTGCTGTGTTATATTTATCCGGCGAGACGAAATTAGGTCTTTTTTTTGTGCTGTAAATGACTCGCTTTTGTAAACAAGTAGAGAGGTGAAAATATGCGTACCAGAATTACACTTGCCTGCACAGAGTGCAAGAACAGAAACTACGATACCAAGAAGGACAAGAAGACACATCCCGATCGTATGGAAACAAAGAAGTACTGCAGATTCTGCAAGAAGCATACATTACATAAGGAGACGAAGTAATGGCAGAGACAAATACTCAGGCGGAGACTGTTGCCAAGAAGAGTAAAGGCTGGTTCAAAGGTCTTAAGGCAGAATTCCATAAGATCAACTGGACATCCAGAGAAGACGTTACAAAGCAGACGATAGCTGTTGTTGTAGTGTCTGTTATTCTTGGGCTTTTGATTGCGGTGATTGATTTTCTTCTCCAGGCGGGGATCAATTTCCTGGTTAGTCTGTAAGGAGGGATAACATGTCAGACACAAATAACATGGAACTTTCCGAAGAGATAAAGGAAGAAGTTACAGAAGAGTTTGCCGAAGACGAAGCTAAGGAAAGCGGCCCCAAGGCAAATTGGTACGTTGTTCATACATATTCCGGATACGAGAATAAGGTAAAAGCAAACATCGAGAAGACTATCGAGAACAGACATCTTGAGGATGAGATACTTGAGGTGCGCGTTCCTATGCAGGATGTTACCGAAGTCAAGAACGGTGTTCGCAAGACAAGCGCCAAGAAAATGTTCCCGGGATACGTTCTTATCAATATGGTAATGAACGATGTTACATGGTATGTTGTCAGAAATACAAGAGGTGTTACCGGATTCGTAGGACCCGGAAGCAAGCCTGTGCCTCTGTCCGATGGTGAGATGAAGCCCCTCGGAATCAAGACGGAAAATGTATTCATCAACTTTACCGAAGGCGATACGGTCAACGTTATTGCGGGCGTATGGAAAGATACGGTGGGCGTTGTACAGCGTATGGATATGGGCAAGCAGACCGCAACCATCATGGTTGAACTGTTCGGTCGTGAGACACCTGTAGAGATCAGCTTTGATGAGATAAACAAGGCGAATTATTGATGATAAGGTCGAAAGGTTATATGGCGATTACGCTTGCGTAAATTGCATAGTAACCTTGAGACCAAGAAGATATGAGGAAGTAGCAATTTACGAAGTAAATTTGCGGATTCCGAATATCTTCAGAATTGCGAAAGTTTTGAAAAAACGGAGTAATTTGTATCATCAAGATGAATAAATTTGAGTTCCATTGGGGACTGTGGGAGGGAAATCGTTCCCGCCACTACCACATTTATATTTTAGGAGGCTATTATGGCTAAGAAAGTAGAAGGTTACATCAAACTTCAGATTCCTGCCGGCAAAGCTACACCGGCACCCCCTGTCGGACCGGCACTCGGTCAGCATGGTGTGAACATTGTAGAGTTCACAAAGCAGTTTAACGCAAGAACAGCAGATAAGGGAGACGTTCTTATCCCTGTTGTTATTACTGTTTATGCAGACAGAAGTTTTTCGTTTATCACGAAGACACCCCCTGCAGCGGTTCTTATCAAGAAGGCATGCAACATCAAGTCAGGTTCGGGCGTTCCCAACAAGACAAAGGTTGCTACACTTTCAAAAGAGAAGTGCCGTGAGATAGCAGAGATGAAGATGCCGGATCTTAATGCCGCATCCATAGAAGCTGCTATGAGTATGATCGCAGGTACCGCCAGAAGTATGGGCGTTACGGTTGAAGAATAGGAGGGGGCTATATGAAACACGGAAAGAAATATGTTGAAGCAGCAAAACTTGTAGATCGTGCTGTTTCCTATGAGCCCGCTGAGGCAATTGCATTAGTTAAGAAGACTGCTACCGCAAAGTTTGACGAGACAGTTGAAGTACATATCCGTACAGGATGTGACGGAAGACATGCCGAGCAGCAGATAAGAGGAGCGGTTGTACTTCCCAACGGAACAGGTAAGACAGTAAGAGTGCTTGTATTTGCTAAGGGAGACAAGATCGCTGAGGCAGAGGCAGCAGGCGCTGATCACGTTGGAGGAGATGAGCTCATTCCCAAGATCCAGAACGAAGGATGGCTTGATTTTGACGTAGTTGTTGCTACACCTGATATGATGGGTGTTGTAGGTCGTCTCGGTAAGGTGCTCGGTCCTAAGGGACTTATGCCCAACCCGAAGGCAGGTACCGTTACAATGGATGTTGCCAAGGCTATCGCCGATATCAAGGCAGGTAAGATTGAGTACAGACTTGACAAGACAAACATCATTCATTGCCCTGTTGGAAAGGCAAGTTTTTCGGAGGAGAAGCTTACAGAGAACTTCAATGCTCTTATGGAAGCTATCGTTAAAGCTAAGCCTTCAGCCCTCAAAGGACAGTATTTAAGAAGCATCAGCCTGTCAACAACGATGGGACCCGGTGTAAAAGTATCTACTGCAAAGTATTGATTTATGGTATTATGTACCCGGCAGGTAACTGCCGGGTATTTTTATGTCTTCATTTAGATAATCGAAATATAATGGTAGTAAGGGATAGGAAAAGTCGGAATGAATACCGAATCCGGTAAACGAAAAATCATAGGAGCCATATTGATCTGTACGATGGTGTCGTCATTCTGCCTTAGCGGATGCAACATCACTTTTGTTCTGCCTTCGGGTGAAGATGAGACTTCACAGACAGAGGAAGCCACACCTGTTGTTACTCCGGAACCGGTAATATCAATATCGGATGATATGGCACCTTTTATCACGGAAGCCGATATAGCACCTGAAGAGCCTGAGTACGAAGAAATATATGACCCGGTAGGAAAGATATACTCTGTTAAACCGGCATCCGCGAATGAGGTTACGCTTGGGTTCGTAGGAGATGTTGGATTTGCGGCAGGATACGCAACGATAAGGGTATACCGGGAAAAAGGAAGCGATATTCATAACAGCATTGATGAGGGAGTTCTGGGCACGATGCAGTCCATGGATATCATGATGGCTAACAATGAGTTTCCGTACAGTGACCGGGGAACTCCGACTCCGGATAAAACATATACATTCAGAGCCGATCCGAAGGATGTTCATATTATGAAGGATATGGGAGTGGATATAGTTGGTCTTGCCAATAATCATGCTTATGACTATGGACCGGATGCTCTTATCGATACGATAGATATATTAAACGATGCAAAGCTTCCCTTTGTGGGAGCCGGCAAAAACATTGAAGAAGCAATGAGACCGGCTTATTTTCATGTAAACGGTCATGTCATTTCTATAGTTGCGGCTACCCAGATAGAGAGGCTTGGCAATCCCGATACTAAAGAAGCTACCGCCGATTCTCCCGGGGTGCTTCGCACACTTGATCCTGCCAAGGCGGTGAAGGCTATAGAGGAAGCAGCCGCAAACAGTGATTTTACGGTGATGTTTGTACACTGGGGAACAGAGAGTACAGACCTTGTGGAACAGAGCCAGCGTGATCTTGCAAAGGCATACGTTGACGCGGGGGCGGATCTTATAATAGGCGCCCACCCCCATGTCCTGCAGGGAATTGATTACATAGATAATGTCCCGGTATTCTACAGCCTTGGAAATTTCTGGTTTAATTCCAAGACCCAGGACACCTGCATTGTTCGGGCAACTCTTGATGAAAACTGCGTGATCAAAAATGTGGAATTTATTCCGTGCATACAGAGAGGTTCCTGTGTCGAGACGGCCACACCCACTGAAAAAGGTAGGATAATCGAGTATATGCGCGGCATATCCAATTATGCCGACATAGATGATAACGGAATTGTGACCAGGTCGGAAACCGACCATAATACCCAGAATGGTCAGAACACATCTCCGTATCGAAAAGCCCCCGCGCCTGCGGATAACAGTGAAACAGAACAGACTACACCTGCACAGCCCCAGGAGGTTCAGGCGCAACCGCAGACACAGTCACAGTCTGCAGCCGAATCGCAGGAAGCGTTGCCTGACTGGGCTGTAACGACAGAGTGATCATTTGAATTTCCCAGAGCTTAAATTGTCTTCTTGTCGGTCAGGCCTACCATATAATCTATGGACACTCCGTAATATTTTGCTAAGAGTATCGCATAAGATAAGGGAAGTTCTCTTATCCCCTTTTCATATCTTCTATATACCTCACGCTGACAGTTTAATATTTCAGCAACCTGCTGCTGAGT
>CADALB010000012.1:0-66748 GCA_902788755.1 uncultured Lachnospiraceae bacterium
GGTTCAGAGAATTTTGTTTCTTTTGCAAAAGAAAGTGAGCAGATTGAGGCCTATGTTACGGAGAATCTTGGCGGCGAACTCTATGCCGTTTGGGGCGCTTCTCAGGGTGCAACCGTACTGACAGAGCTTCTTGCAAGAAACAGGATTAGTATAGAAAAAGCAATCCTCGACGGAGTATATCTGGCGCATCAGGGGAAAATATGTGCCAAGCTGGGGCTGAAGGCATTTCTGAAGATGCAGAAAAACGGCGGACAGATTTCAAAACGAATGCAGGTCGTGAGTAAACTTATGGGACTTGGCAAAGAAGATCTCGCTGAATTTTCGTTAATGTACTGGGGAAGTAGCAAAGAGTGTATGCAGGCTAATCTTATCGAGAATTATACGTATCGCGTGAATGAAGATATCAGCAAGACCGAAACAAAAGTATATCTCTGGTGTGGCAGCAAGGAACCTTATGCCATAAAATCCCATGAGATTTTGAAAAAGTACTTAAAGAACTATGAAGAACATATTTGGCCGAATGTCGGTCATGGAGTCATGCTGTATTTTCATACGGATGAGTATGTTGATGCAGTAAGAGAAACATTGAAGGAATAAACAGGATATCTTACGAAAAGAATTATATGAGAACGATATATAAATCAGAAAAAGGAAAAGAAGAAATACTGAGGTTATACGACAGTCAGCTTTCAAGGCTTACAACACCATGGAAAGATGTCTATGTGGATACTTTCTTCGGAAAGACGCATATTATAGAAACCGGCAATGTGCAGGGAGAACCGCTGCTGTTCTTTCACGGGGGAAATTCAACGTCTGCATACACACTTTTAACGCTTGATTTTATTATGGAAGACTTTCATATATATGCCGTGGATACGATCGGTCATCCCGGAAAGAGTGCAGAAACGTCGCTATCCCCGAAAAATTATGATTATGGTAAATGGGTCGGAGAATTGATTGATAAACTCGGGTATGAGTCTATGTGCCTCTTTGGAGGTTCTTTTGGCGCCGGGATCATTGCAAAAACAATGTGCATCGTACCTGACAAGATTAAAAGAGTCGTAATATATGTCCCTTCGGGAATCAAGAATGCGCCTGCCGCGAATAATTCCAAAATGATGATTTCTATGATCATGTATTGGATCACCGGTAAGGATAAGTGGTTGAAAAAAGTTTTTTTGCCTTTGGCAATCACTGAGGAGAATATCACCGATGATATATTTGAAACAGCAAGGCTCAGCATTCTTCACTCAAAGGTCAAGACAGGTATGCCAAGTAATGTGGATGAGCAATTAATGAAAAAATGCAATGCACAGACACTTGTAATGGCGGCTGAAAAAGATTGCTTATTTCCCGGGAAAGGTGTAATAGAGAGAGCACGAAAAATAATTCCGAATTGCGAAACCTATCTGTTGAAAGGCCGTGGTCACATGAACTTTTTGACGGATGAAGAGAAGAAAATGATTGTTGATTTTTTATTAGGTTATCCCGGAAGATAATCTTCCTATCGTGGGTTCAAATGAACCCACAAAAATGGGTTCATGGGTTCAAAAGTGAACCCACGGAAAGTGAACCCACGGCAAAGCAATGTGAACCCACGCCGGGGCGCAAGTAGTATTTTGCCCGATAAAAAACTACGTTTTGACTACGATTCATGGTCAAGATTTGCCACACGTTGCCAGACTTTGCCATTTGGCCTGTTTTTTGTAAAATGACTGAAGCTTCAGCAGCCTGACAAACCGGCGCAAACTGGAGCAATTTGATGCGGTTTTGGAGGTAGGAAATGCCTATAAAAGTTTTATTCATCTGCCACGGCAATATCTGCCGTAGCGTTAGTGCACAGTACATATTTGACCAGCTCATAGAGGAAGGTCATCTTGAAAATGAGCTTTCCTGTGAGTCCGCGGCGACTTCCACGGAGGAGATCGGCAATCCGATCTATCCGCCGATGCGGCAGGCGCTTGTTAATCACGATGTACCCATAGGGAATCATCGGGCCAGGCAGCTGCGCCGGGCGGATTACGACGAGTATGATCTTATAATAGGCATGGACAGTGAGAACATGTACTATATTAAGAGGATACTTGGTTCAGATCCGGAAGGAAAGGTTCATACCCTTATGGAATATACCGATTCTCCGGATGAGCTGATAGATGATCCCTGGTATACGAGAGATTTTGAAGAGGCCTACCGACTTATCAGAAAGGGCTGTGAGGCATTGCTTGAGTACCTGACTCAAGGATGACGGAAATGAGTGTGTTGCCACATGAAATCCAACTATAGAATTACACTGTTATCTATCATAGCATTCATATTTACAGCTATAGCAACATATCTGAGTCCGGTAATTACTGCCTGTGAGGAAATCCCGCAATCAACTCAAAGTACCTCAAAGACTGAGCGAAACCCGGCAGACAGTAATTCGAGGGAGCCGGGTGATTTTACGGTAGTGATGGTGGGAGATATCCTGCTTCATGACGGAATCGAAAAGTGTGCTCTCCGCGAGGACGGAAGTTATGATTATACCGAAGTTTTCAGGCATACGAAGGATGAGATCGAGGCAGCGGATCTTGCGATTGTTAACGAGGAGGTCATTATCGGCGGGGAAGAGCTTAGGGTAAGCGGATATCCAAGCTTTAATGCACCTTATGAGATCGCCGATGAACTTGCAGAGACCGGATTCGATGTTATATGTCATGCAACAAATCACGCGCTTGACAGAGGGAAAAAGGGCATCATAAACTGCCTGTCATACTGGAAGGATAATTATCCGCAGATCATGCCTGTGGGAATATATGACAGCGCACAGGAAAGCGAAGAATTATGCATATATGAGAAGGACGGTTATAAAATAGCCGTTCTTAATTATACATACGGAACAAACGGGATCCCGCTTCCCAAGGATATGCCCTATGCGGTTAATCTCATAAAGGAGGACAAGGTCATAAGTGATCTTGCAAAGGCCGAAAAGGAGGCTGATTTTACGATAGTGTGCCCTCACTGGGGGACGGAGTATAATCTCGGGATTACGGATTATCAGAAAAAATGGGCAAAGATATTTGCCGATGGCGGTGCAGACGTTATAATAGGAACACACCCTCATGTGATCGAGCCGGTTGAGATTGTGACGGCTGATGACGGGAGGAAAGTCCCTGTGTATTATTCGCTCGGAAACTTTGTCAACTGGACGAGCGGACAGGGTAGGGGCGTTGCAAACAGAATGGTTGGAGCAATGGCTGTGATCACACTGAACATGGACGAAGCCGGAGATGTATATGTCAAAGATTACGGTGTTAAGCCTCTTGTGTGCCATGTTGAGTCGGCGACTGACGGTGCGACTGTGTATTTCCTCGATGATTACACTCAGGCAAAATCATTTCTGAATGAGATCAGACGACGTGACGATAATTTTTCCTATATATATTGTGAAGAATTGTGTTACAGTATATACGATAAGGATTCTTGGAGGTAGATAATGTACCAGCTTGTCGTTTTTATAGAATATTTCACTATCATAGGTCTGTTTGCGGAATGCTGGGTTGCTTTTAGAAACTGGAGCAACAAGCTCCATTCTTATATGTTTTTTTATTGCGTTTCAAATCTTGTTTACAATGCCGGAGTGCTTATGGAGCTTCGCGCCACAACGGAAGAGGCATATGTCGTTGCGCTGAAGCTCGGCTATATGGGACGCTTATGGATCGGCCTGTCCCTTTTCTTGTTTGGGGCCGAGTTATGCAGGATACGTGTGCCGGGGTACATTACTGCAGTGCTGGCACTTACACACGCTTTTATTTATACACTGATACTGGATCTGGAAGGAAATGATCTGTATTACGATTATATGGAGTTTGTCATTCGCGGAGATTTTCCGAGACTTCTTCACCACGGCGGCCCTTTTTATACTGTTCAGACCGTTATGTCGATGGGTTACGCGGTATTAGGGTGTCTGGGGGTTTTGTACACCTTTTTGCGAGAGACCAACAAAATGGCAAAAAAGCGTCTGATGCTCATTCTTCTGGCTTTTGCTTCGATAGGAATTTCGTATGTGGTGTATATTTTCAAACTCGTAGCCCTTGCCGAACTGTATGATGTAACAACATTCGGGTTTGCCATTGGAACGATTTTCATGCTGATAGCAATCTTCAAATACAAGATGCTTGATGCGGAAACCGTAGCCAGGAATTATGTTGTTGATGAATTATCCGAGGGGATACTTGTAGTTGATGATGAGGGCAGGGTTTCTTATCATAACAAACCTGCTGAAAGGCTGTTTCCGGAGCTTGCCGAACAGGACGTATCCGGGAAAAAATCAGAAGCCGTGCTTGAGCGCATAAGATTCGCGATATATTGTGATGAACCTATGCGCATAAACGAAAGGATCTATACACCGAGGGCGAATTCGCTTATTCAAAACGGAACATCGGTGGGAGTATTGTATGTTCTGGTGGATGACAGTGAGCATTACCGCTATATGGATGAGCTCCGTGAGCAGAGGCAGATAGCGGATGATGCCAACAAGGCTAAATCCCAGTTTCTGGCGAATATGTCTCATGAGATCAGAACTCCCATCAATGCAATTCTTGGTATGGGCGAGATGATACTTCGGGAGAGCAAGGAAAAAGAAACCGTTGAATATGCCGAGGATATCGAGACATCAGGCCAGACGCTGCTGGCACTTATCAACGACATCCTTGATTTTTCAAAGGTCGAAGAAGGAAAAATGGAGATAATTCCGGTTCAGTATGAGCCGGTGATCATGAAGAATGACATCGTCAACATGATCAAAGACAGAGCCACGAAGAAGGGGCTTAAGTTTGAGGTTGAATTTGACAAGGAGATCCCGAGACTTTTAAGAGGCGACGAGATCAGAATCAAGCAGTGTGCCCTTAATCTGTTGACTAATGCGGTGAAGTATACACAGGAAGGCGAGGTTCGACTTAAGATTAGGCACAGAAAATCAAGCGATGACAGGATAGTCCTTTCCTTTGAGGTGTCAGATACGGGTGTAGGAATCAGGCCGGAGGATATGGATAACCTGTTCTCTCCCTTTATGCGTATAGATGAGAAGAAAAATCGCAGCATAGAAGGTACAGGCCTGGGAATCAGTATTACGAAACGCCTGCTTGAGCTTATGAAGAGTGATCTTCATGTTGAAAGCGAATACGGAAAAGGATCGGTATTCTCGTTTGAGGTAGAGCAGGAGGTTTTAAACTGGGAGTCTGCGGGAGAGCCGGAGCGCAAGGCTGACGGAGCTAATAAGAAGAAAGCTGAGTATAAGGAATTGTTCCATGCGCCCGAGGCTACTATTCTCGTTGTTGACGATATCAAGATGAATCTTACGGTTATTACCAAATTGCTCAAGAAAACGCAGATACAGATTGATACGGCCCTTTCCGGAAAATTGGCGATCGAGATGGCAAAGGATAAAAAATATGACATCATATTTATTGATCACCTCATGCCTGATATGGACGGGATAGAGACGCTTGAGAAACTCAAAGAAGACAATCCCGATTCGAATGCAGTATATATTGCGCTTACGGCAAATGCGATTTCGGGAGCCAGGGAGATGTACTTAAATGCCGGGTTTGCCGACTATATATCCAAGCCGGTTGAAGGACCGAAGCTTGAGAAGCTGATAATGAGTTATCTTCCGCCCGAAAAACTCCTTGACACGCCTATAAGCGTGTAATATAATCTGTCAATGTGACGGCAAATGTCTTTCCGAAGCCATAGCCCCGGCAGGAGAGGAAGATGCCGCATCATTATTGTTATTTTGTTGATTTTTTGGAGGTATTGTCATGAATACATATATGCCCAACGAGGCGGCCCTTGAGCGCAAGTGGTACGTCGTTGATGCAACGGGTTGTACTCTCGGACGTCTGGCATCGGAAGTTGCCAAGGTCCTTCGTGGTAAGAACAAGCCCATCTTTACACCTCATGCTGATACAGGTGACTGTGTTGTCATTGTGAACGCAGAAAAGGTTGTAGTTACAGGTCGTAAGCTCGATCAGAAGATTTATTATCATCATTCGGATTATGTAGGCGGTATGAAGGAGACCACACTTCGTGATAAGCTTGCAAAGGCTCCTACGGAAGTTGTGGAACTTGCTGTTAAGGGAATGCTTCCCAAAGGCCCTCTCGGTCGCAGAATGTACAAGAAGCTTTTTGTATATGCCGGACCTGAGCATCCTCATGCAGCTCAGAAGCCCGAAGAGTTGAAGTTTTAAGGTGTAAGGAGATAAGAAATGGCTAAAGCAAAAGAGCAGTTCTACGGAACAGGAAGAAGAAAATCAGCCGTTGCCAGAGTATATATTAAGCCCGGCAAAGGAAATATCACAGTTAACAAAAGAGAGCTCGATGACTATTTCGGACTTGAAACACTTAAGACCATCGTTCGTCAGCCTCTTGTAGCTACAGAAACCGAAAAGAAGTACGACATTAAGGTTAATGTAAAGGGCGGCGGTACAACAGGACAGGCAGGAGCTATCCGCCACGGTATCGCAAGAGCACTTCTTAAAGTAGATGAGGACTTCCGTCCCACGCTTAAGGCAGCAGGTTTCTTAACAAGAGATCCTCGTATGAAGGAAAGAAAGAAGCCCGGTCTCAAGGCAGCAAGACGCGCACCTCAGTTCTCAAAGAGATAACTTTTGCATATTTGCAAAATTCAAGAAAACCCTCAAAGCCTTGTGTTTTGGGGGTTTTCGTTATCTATGTAAAATCATCGATGAAAGAAAGGACATCCGGGATTATGAGTAAAATGATCAGTGAACCGAACAATGAACAGATAAAGAAATATGATGAACTCAAAAACCTCTTGCAAAGTTTCGGCAGCGCTGCTGTTTCATTTTCAGGTGGTGTTGATTCGACCTTTTTGCTGTATGCCGCAAAGGAAGCTTTAGGTGATCGTGTGATAGCTGTGACAGCCCGGTCCTGTTCTTTCCCCGAAAGAGAATTAAATGAAGCCAGATCCTTCTGCGAACAACAGAACATCAGACATTTTATCTGTGATTCGGAAGAGCTTGACATTGAGGGATTTTCTTCCAACCCCAAGAACCGCTGCTATCTATGTAAGCGTGAATTGTTTGGGAAAATCCGTAAGATTGCGGACCGGGAAAAAATAGATGCAATTGTTGAGGGTTCCAACCTTGATGATAACGGGGATTATCGTCCCGGATTACAGGCTGTTGCCGAACTTGGTATTCAGAGTCCTCTGCGAACTGTCGGCTTTACCAAGGATGATATAAGGACTTTATCCAAATATCTGGGCCTTCCGACCTGGGAAAAACCATCTTTCGCCTGCCTTGCCTCCAGATTTGTATATGGTGAGACAATATCGAGAGAAAAGCTGGGAATGATTGACAAGGCAGAGCAACTGCTGCTTGACCTTGGATTTCATCAGGTGCGGGTAAGAATCCACGATACAATGGCAAGAATTGAGATTTTGCCTGAAGAGTTTGTGAAGCTGATCTCAGATGATATTCGAACACAGATCATTACAAAGTTTCGCGAATATGGGTTTTCCTATATCACCATGGACCTTATCGGATACAGAACCGGAAGCATGAATGAAGTAATCGATAAATGAACACATCTAAGCTGCAGCAGGCACGAGCCTATGAAAAAGAGAATATGGCAACAGTCCCTTCATCGGAGAGGCCGTGCTGTCACGTCACGGGTCCTGTCGGCTGGATCAACGATCCCAACGGGTTTTGCGAATATGACGGATTCTATCATCTGTTTTTTCAGTATCATCCCTATTCGGTAAAATGGGGTCCGATGCACTGGGGACACGCAAGAAGCCGCGATCTTATCACGTGGGAATACCTTCCGGCAGCGCTTGCGCCTGACGAAGAGTATGACAGGGACGGCTGCTATTCGGGAAGTGCGATAACGCTTGATGACGGAAGACATCTTCTGATATATACCGCTGTCAAAAAAGAGGATAAGGACGGAAACACCCGGGAATTCCAGCAGCAGGCGATTGCTGTCGGTGACGGAATAAACTATACAAAACCATCAGCCAATCCCGTTATAGGAACATCGATGATACCCCAGGACAACAGCACAAGTGATTTTCGCGATCCGAAAGTGTTCCGGGAGAACGGAAGGTATTATGCTGTTATCGGAAGTCGTGACAAGGACGGGTTCGGTGAGGCACTGCTTTATGAGAGCCCGGACTGCATCAACTGGCAGTTTGTTACCATAGTCGATAAAAGCGGCGGTGCATTTGGCAGAATGTGGGAGTGTCCCGATTATTTTCAGCTCAGGGGTAAACGTATCCTTATGGCAAGTCCGCAGGAACTTGACGGCAGCGAGGGATTTTATCCCGGGAGTATAAGCGTCTTTTTTATAGGTGATGCCGGAGATGACCTTTCACTAAACCGGGAAGCTGTACAGCTTATAGATGAGGGCCCGGATTTCTATGCGCCCCAGACCATGCTTTCGGGTGACGGCAGAAGGATCATGATCGGTTGGATGCAGAACTGGGAGACCTGTGACCTGCAAAGTGCCGGACGGAAGATATTCGGGCAGATGAGTGTTCCGAGAGAGCTTGAATATAAAAACGGGAGAGTGTATCAGAACCCCGTAAGGGAGATCGAGTCATACCGCAGGGGAAAAATCATATGCCGGGGAGCAACCGTTTGCGGCGAAACATATTTTGAAGGAATAAACGGAAGGATAATTGATCTTACTGTTACGATTGACTTTAGTAAAAATGCTGAAGCGAGTGTTTTTCGGATAGAACTTGCCAGGGATGGGGAGTGCTCGACGGCAATGAGCTTCGATCCTCAAAATAATATGGTAACTATAGACCGAAGTAAGAGCGGATGCCCGGAAAGTCCGGCAAATATAAGGAAATTTATTGTAGAACCACAAAGCAGCATCCTGAAAATCAGAATGCTGCTTGATAAGAACAGTATCGAATTCTTCTTTAATGACGGGCAAATGGCCGCATCGGTAAGCATATACACACCGCTTTTTGCAGATGCGATATGCTTTTATTCGGACCCGGAAATAAAGATGGATATTGAAAAGTATGACCTATTATCTCCATCCACCGTCAACTTTGATGATCTGCCCGGTAAGGTAGTTTGTTGATTCGGCAAGGGAGAGTATGACTGAGGCTACTTCCGCCGGTTTTCCGATTCTGTCGGCGGGAATGTCGGACACAACTTCGGCAAGTTCCTCGTCGGACAGTCTTGAATTCATATCTGTATCAATTAATCCGCACGCTACTGCGTTAACACTTATACCGCTTGGAGCCAGTTCCTTGGCAAGCGCTTTTGTGAAGGCGTCCAGACCGCCCTTTGATGCGGAGTATGCAACTTCCATTGATGCACCGCTTTCTCCCCAGACAGAGGATACATTTATTATCTTGCCGGAAAATTCCGAGAGCATATGCGGGATCGCAGCCCTGCACATATAGAAGACTGAGCTGAGGTTAGTATCAATCGTTTTCTGCCAGTCTTCGTCGGACATATCGGTTATAAGCCCCACATAGGAGATTCCTGCGTTGTTTATCAGAACCGTGGGAGGCTCGATTTTCGAAAACAGTTCCTTGACAGCCTGCGGATCTGAAACATCTGCCTGATACGCATCACATTTGACTTTGTATGCATCCTCCAGATCTTTTGCGAGCCGCTCAAGACTTTCGATGTTCTTGATACAGCATAGAGTCAGATCATATCCTGCTCTTGCAAATTCTATCGCTATTGCACGTCCTATTCCACGGGACGCACCTGTGATCAGCGCTTTTTTACTCATAACCTGTCACCTCGCTTCCTCTGATCATATGGCTGGTGTGTAAGCTGTAAATATGGTAAAATTATTTCCGTTCCTACTTTATATTATATCACACGAAAGCAAGGAGACTGACATGAGCGAATTGTATGACGTAATTATTATAGGAGCCGGACCTGCAGGACTTACAGCAGGTATTTATGCGGCACGTGCCGATCTGAAAACTCTTCTTATAGAAAGATACGGTGCCGGCGGGCAGATTCTTAATACATATGAAGTTGACAACTATCCGGGACTTGCAGGCATTACAGGCGGAGAGCTTGGCGCCAAGATGAGCGAGCACCTTGATAAGTTCAACGTTACCAGGCTCATGACAGAAGTCGAGGGAATTGATTTTGCCGAAGGCGCCAATAAGGTTAAGACCGATGCGGGTACGTTCATCGGCAAGACGGTTATCCTTGCTACCGGTAATTCTCCGAGAAAACTGGGAATACCCGGAGAGGAGGAACTTACCGGTGCCGGAGTCAGTTACTGTGCCACATGCGACGGAGCATTTTTTAAAAAGCGTACCGTTGCGGTGATCGGCGGCGGTGATGTTGCTGTTGAGGATGCGATTTTCCTCGCGAGAGGGTGCGAAAAAGTTTACCTTGTGCACAGACGCGATGAACTTCGTGCAGCCAAGATACTTCAGAAGGCATTATTTGAGCTTCCGAATGTTGAGGTTGTATGGGACAGCATTCCGAAAGAGATAGTTAAGGCAGATACCGGAATGGTTGGCGGACTTACAATAGAGAACGTGAAGTCACATGAGGTGAAAACACTTGAGGTTTCCGGAGTGTTTATCGCAACGGGTAACAATCCCAACTCTTCCTATACCGATGCGATTGATAAGGATGAAAACGGATATATCAAGGCCGACGAGTCATGTGCCACATCACTTCCCGGCGTGTTTGCCGCAGGAGATGTACGTACAAAACGTCTGCGCCAGGTGTCGACAGCGGTTGCGGATGGTGCAAACGCGGTATATTCGGTGCAGGAGTTCCTGATTTGACATTATGGGCTTATTCTGATATCCTATACGCTGAATCTGAAAACGTAACAATTTTGTAATATTTAATTATAAATCCGAGGGGGAATCGTATTTATAATTGGAGGTTTTATGAAGAAAGGCTTATTAAAAGCTACGGCAGTCATTGCGGCTGCAGTGACTGTTGCAACAAGCTTTCCTATAAATGATGTTAAGGCTGCGTCAAGTTATGTTTTTCCTGCTGCGGGTGTTGCACTTGCTGCGGGAAACGGAGTATCCCTGGCGGATATAAGAGCCAATGTGGCGCGTAACGCAGCGAAACAGTCAACAATAGCCAATCATGAGAAGATCACCAAGAAGGACGAATCCACGGTTCAGAAGGTTGAGACTCCTTCATCAAAGGCTGTAAACGAAGGAACCGTGATAGACGGAATTGCCGTCGTAGGTTCCGCTTCGGAAGGCGCAACAATAGAGATAACATCCACAGACAAGCCTGTTTCCGACGGAGGAATGAACGGCGGAGACGATACCGAACTTGCAGAAGGTGACAACACTGCCGAAAATGCGGATGCGTCTGAGACGGAAGCCAATCCTACTATAGATATCAAGCCCGAATCCCAGGATGTGGAGGAAGGTGAAGAGGATCTTTCAGATCAGGTTATTGCGGTTGTTGACGGATATGTTAATGTACGTTCAATGCCAGATGAAAACAGTGAGATTGTCGGTAAGCTCTATAACCATTCGGCCGGAACATGGCTCGACAAGCAGGGTGACTGGTACAAGATAGAGTCCGGAAATGTAGTCGGTTTCGTCAAGGGTGAATATGTCAAGACCGGTCAGGCAGCTGTTAAACTGGCGGCCGAGGTAGGACAGAGAACGGCTACGGTTCATACAACAACACTTAAGATAAGAGAAGAAGCAAGTCTCGATTCGAAAGTTCTCGGACTTGTTGCAAACGAAGACCAGCTGACCGTCATCGAAGAAACCGAGGAATGGGTAAAGGTTAACATCGAGGAAGGTGACGGTTGGGTTTCCAAGGAATTCGTCAGCATAGCAACTCTCTTCCCTCAGGCTGAATCCAAGGCGGAAGAGGAAGCAAGACTGAAGAAGGAAGCCGCAGAACGTAAGAAAGCTCAGCAGGCAGCAGCCAGAAGTGCAGGCGGTAAGAGCAGCAGCAAGAGCAGTAGCGGCGGCGGTGGCGGCGGATCATATGCTGTCAGCGGAAGCGGTCTCGGAGCAAGTGTTGCGAATTATGCACTGCAGTTTGTGGGCAATCCGTATGTATATGGCGGAACCAGCCTTACAAACGGAACAGACTGCTCAGGATTTACAATGGGTGTATACAGAAACTTCGGCGTATCATTGCCACACTCTTCGGGTGCCCAGCGCTCCATGGGTTACGGAGTCGGAAGCCTTGCAGAGGCACAGCCCGGTGATATCGTATGTTACTCAGGACACGTTGGTATTTACATCGGCGGAGGACAGATTGTTCACGCATCGACTGCGAAGACGGGTATCAAGGTTTCGAATGCATCATATCGTAACATCCTTGCAATTCGAAGAATATTCTAAGAAAATCATTGGGACCGGTTCGAAAGAGCCGGTCCTTTTGTTTATGTCCGACTTAATTGCTAATAAGTTGCCGGATATGGTATAATATGTCTTGATCGAAGATCAAGACAGCCTGAGCGGCGTTTGAGCGGACTTGATGAAGAAATAGAAGTAAATGATCGAAGATCAAATCTAATAATGAAAGGGGTGGCTTACATGGAATTCATTATTGTAGGAAAGAATATTGATGTAACACCGGGTTTAAGACAGGCAGTGGAGGACAAGATAGGCAAACTTGAGCGTTATTTTACCCCCAACACACAGATCCATGTTACACTCAGCGTGGAGAAGGACAGACAGAAGATCGAAGTTACGATTCCGGTTAAGGGAAGCGTTATCCGTTCCGAACAGGTCAGCAACGATATGTATGTATCGATTGATCTTGTTGAGGAGATCATTGAGCGTCAGCTCAAGAAATACAAGAACAAGATCATTGATGCAAAGCATGCATCCGAGAACTTCCGCCAGGATTTTCTTGACAAGGATTATGCGGATGATGACGAGATCAGAATCGTTCGTACCAAGAGAGTTGATGTGAAGCCTATGTATCCTGAGGATGCATGTGTTCAGATGGAGCTTTGCGGACACAACTTTTATGTGTTTACAAACGCAGAGAACGGTCAGGTATGCGTTGTCTACAAGAGAAAAGGAAACACATACGGACTTATCGAGCCAGAGTTGTAATATATTTGGATAGGAGGGGCAGGTCATGCCCTACGAGACAGTCGCACTTGATGATGTGACAAAGGAAATAGAGATCATAGATCAGACGAAGCTTCCGGGCGAGATAAGGATGCTTCGTCTGTCTTCGATTGAAGAATTCTATACGGCGATATACCTTTTGCAGGTGCGGGGAGCACCGGCAATAGGTGTGTTTGCGGCTTTTGCCATTTATTTGTGCGCATGCAGAATAAGTGCAGCAGACTTCGACGGCTTTATTGCCGAATTCGATAAGTGCAAAGATTACCTTAATTCTTCAAGGCCGACAGCCGTTAACTTGAGCTGGGCATTAAACCGTATGAAGGATGTGGCAGTTGCTCATTCGAAAGAGCCTGTCAGTAAGATTATTGATGCACTTAAGGAAGAGGCTCTTCTTATCCGTCGCGAGGACGAAGAGGCTTGCCGCTCTATCGGCGAGAATGCCCTTACTCTTTTAAAGCCGGGATACGGTCTTCTGACTCACTGCAATGCGGGAAGCCTTGCAACGAGTAAGTATGGAACAGCCACAGCCGCAATGTATCTAGGACACGAAAGAGGATATGATTTTCACATATATTGTGATGAGACAAGGCCGCTTTTGCAGGGAGCAAGACTTACTGCGTTTGAACTTGCAAATGCGGGAATGGATGTAACTCTTCAGTGTGATAACATGGCGGGTGCACTGATGGCCTCGGGAAAGATTGATGCAGTGCTTGTCGGATGTGACAGAGTGGCGGCAAACGGAGATACCGCAAACAAGATAGGCACGAGTGTCGTGGCAACACTTGCAAAGCACTATAACATTCCGTTCTATGTGTGCGGACCGATGTCGACGATAGATGCGTCAATAGCTAGCGGCGCGGATATTCCTATAGAACAAAGAAAACCGGAAGAAGTGACGGACATGTGGTATACCCGTCCGATGGCACCGAAGGGAATAAAGGTGTTTAATCCCGCATTTGATGTTACCGATCACAGCCTTATCACAGCCATTATAACCGAGACGGGGATTTTCTATCCGCCGTATTTTTTCGAAAGTCACGCCACTATCTAGATGTGGTTTTAACAATCTATATCTTGTGTTGAAATGCCTTCGATGATTTGTTATAATAGTATTTGCGTAATTTGACAAATAATTAACAATCTTTTTCGGAGGTATGCAAATGTCTAAAAAAGTCGTTATTGCAAGCGCCTGTCGTACAGCCATCGGCACAATGGGCGGTTCACTTTCAACAATTCCCGTTGCCGATCTGGGTGCTATCGTAATCAAGGAAGCAGTTAACAGAGCCGGCATCAAGCCCGAAGATGTGGAACATGTTTATATGGGTTGCGTAATACAGGCAGGACAGGGCCAGAACGTTGCTCGTCAGGCATCGATCAAGGCAGGTCTTCCTATCGAGACTCCCGCTGTTACAAGCAACGTTGTATGCGGATCAGGTCTTAACTGTGTTAACCAGGCTGCACAGATGATCATGGCTGGAGATGCTGATGTAGTCGTTGCAGGCGGTATGGAGAACATGTCAATGGCTCCTTTTGCAATCCCTAACGGACGTTACGGTTACAGAATGATGTGGCCCTCACAGAGCCAGGGCGCACTTGTTGATACAATGGTCAAGGATGCTCTCTGGGATGCGTTTAACGACTACCATATGATCACAACTGCCGATAACATTGCAAGACAGTGGAATCTCACAAGAGAGGAGCTTGATGAGTTCGCACTTAAGAGCCAGCAGAAGGCATGCGCAGCAATCGAAAACGGAGCGTTCAAGGATGAGATCGTTCCCGTAGAAGTTAAGAAGAAGAAAGAGACTGTTATATTTGATACAGATGAAGGTCCCAGACAGGGATCAACAATAGAAGGCCTTGCAAAGCTTCGTCCTATCAATCCCGACGGATTTGTTACGGCAGGTAACGCATCAGGAATCAACGACGGTGCAGCAGCAGTTGTTGTTATGAGCGAAGAGAAGGCAAAGGAACTCGGTGTTAAGCCCATGGCTACATTTGTAGCCGGAGCACTTGCAGGTGTAGATCCTTCGATTATGGGTATCGGACCTGTAGCTGCTTCCAGGAAGGCTATGGCTAAGGCAGGATACAAGATCGAAGATTTTGATATCATCGAGGCAAACGAGGCATTTGCAGCTCAGTCTGTTGCAGTGGGCAAGGATCTGGGAATAGATGTTGACAAGCAGCTCAATCCTAACGGTGGTGCTATTGCATTAGGACACCCGGTTGGAGCATCCGGAGCACGTATCTTCGTTACACTCCTTCACGAGATGAAGAAGAAGGGTGCCAAGAAGGGACTTGCAACACTTTGCATCGGCGGTGGAATGGGATGTGCCACCATCGTTGAAATGGAATAAGAATAATTCAAAAGCGTCAGCGCGAAAGCGCTGATGTTTTTGTGCTTTTAGGAAAGTAGATCTCAATATTAGCAGGAAGGAGTAGTTGTATGGAATTTGTAACATACGAAGTAAAGGACCGTGTCGGTATAATCACGATCAGCAGAGAGAAGGCACTCAATGCGCTCAATTCTCAGGTTCTTGATGAACTTGGTGAAGCGTTTGATGCTGTAGACCTTAACGAGATCAGATGTATCGTTCTTACGGGAGCAGGGGAAAAATCATTTGTTGCAGGCGCTGACATAGGCGAAATGAGCAGCCTTACAAAAGCCGAGGGAGAAGCATTCGGCAAGAAGGGTAATGACCTTTTCAGAAAGATCGAAACATTCCCTATTCCGGTAATTGCAGCTGTTAACGGATTTGCACTTGGCGGCGGATGCGAGATTTCAATGAGCTGTGATATCAGGATCTGCTCAGAGAACGCTATGTTCGGACAGCCTGAGGTAGGTCTCGGAATCACTCCGGGATTCGGAGGAACACAGAGACTTGCAAGACTTGTTTCACCCGGAATGGCGAAGCAGCTTATATACACAGCCAGAAACATCAAGGCTGATGAGGCGTACAGGATCGGACTTGTTAACAAGGTTGTGAAGGCTGAGGTTAATGAGGCAGGAGAGGTTACTGTAAGTGCCAAGGATGCTCTTATGGCTGAGGCACTCAAGATGGCATCGGGTATCGCAGCAAATGCTCCAATCGCCGTACGTAACTGCAAGAAGGCTATCAACGACGGTCTTGCCGTAGATATGGACAAGGCAATAGTTATAGAAGAAAAGCTCTTCGGCGATTGCTTCGAGACAGAGGATCAGAAGGCGGGAATGGCCAACTTCCTTGAAAAAGACAAAGAGAAGAAGCTTAAAGTTGTTCCATTTGCAAATAAATAATAATACGGAGGAAAAATCATGAAGGTTGGAATTATTGGTGCCGGCACAATGGGCCAGGGCATCGCAAAGGCATTTGCACAGGTTGACGGTTATGAAGTAATGCTCTGCGATATCAAGCAGGAATGGGCAGAGGGCGGCAAGGACAAGATCATCAAAGGCTATGACAAGCTTGTTGCCAAAGAGAAAATGACACGTGAGCAGGCTGACGCTATCATTAACAGGATCGTGCCGGGACTTAAAGAGAATCTTTGCAAGGACTGCGATCTTATAGTTGAGGCTGCATTCGAGAATATGGAAGTAAAGAAAACAACTTTCAAGGAACTTGATGAGCTTTGCAAGCCCGAGTGTGTGTTCGCTTCAAACACATCATCTCTTTCAATAACAGAGATCGGAAACGGACTTACAAGACCTATGATCGGTATGCACTTCTTCAATCCTGCAGATCGTATGAAGCTTGTTGAGGTTATCGCCGGTGTGAACACACCTGATTCAACTGTTGAAACAATCAAGAAGATAGCTGCCGAGATCGGCAAGACACCAGTTCAGGTTAACGAAGCAGCAGGCTTTGTTGTTAACCGTATACTGATCCCTATGATCAATGAAGCAGCATTTATCAAGATGGAAGGCGTTTCGGATGTTGAGGGTATTGACGCTGCTATGAAGCTTGGTGCCAACCATCCTATGGGACCCCTTGAGCTCGGTGATTTTATCGGTCTTGATATCTGCCTTGCAATCATGGATGTTCTCTACAACGAGACAGGTGACAGCAAGTACAGGGCATGCCCCCTTATCCGCAAGATGGTTCGCGGCGGAAACCTCGGTGTTAAGAGTGGAAAAGGCTTCTATATCTATAACGAAGACCGCACCAAGACTCCCGCATTTTAGTGTCAAAAGTTGCAATACAATAATCATTAATACATAAACGGAGGATTAAATCATGGATTTTTCTTTATCAAAAGAACATGAAATGGCAAGACAGCTTTTTAAAGATTTTGCCGAAACAGAAGTAAAGCCTCTCGCACAGGAGATCGACCAGGAACACAGATTCCCCAGAGAGACTGTTGAGAAACTTGCAAAATACGGATTTCTTGGAATTCCGGTTCCGAAGGAACTCGGCGGACAGGGTTGTGACGTTCTCACATATGCTATGTGTGTAGAGGAGATGTCAAAGGTCTGCGGTACTACAGGCGTTATCGTTTCCGCACATACATCACTGTGTGTTGATCCTATCATGACATTCGGTACGGACGAGCAGAAGCAGAAATATGTTGTTCCCCTTGCAAAGGGTGAAAAGCTCGGTGCATTCGGACTTACAGAGCCCGGTGCCGGTACAGATGCACAGGGACAGCAGACCAAGGCTGTTCTTGACGGTGATGAGTGGGTTCTTAACGGAAGTAAGTGCTTTATCACAAACGGTAAGGAAGCTGACGTATACGTTATCTTCGCAGTTACCGGCAAGGTTGAGAAGCGCGGCAAGATGATGAAAGAGATTTCTGCATTCATCGTTGAAAAGGGAACACCCGGATTTACATTCGGTACAAAAGAAAACAAGATGGGTATCTGCGGATCATCCACATACGAGCTTATCTTCACGGATTGCCGTATCCCCAAGGATAACCTTCTCGGAGCACGCGGTAAGGGATTCAACATCGCCATGCATACACTTGACGGCGGACGTATCGGAATCGCCGCACAGGCACTCGGACTTGCAGAAGGCGCACTTGAGACAACTATCCAGTACGTTAAGGAAAGAAAGCAGTTCGGCCGTTCGATCGGACAGTTCCAGAATACACAGTTCCAGCTTGCAGATCTTGCTACAAAGGTTGAATGTGCTAAGCTTCTTGTTTACAAAGCTGCATGCAAGAAGGATGAGTACACCAAAAATCCCAAGATCTCATATTCTGTTGAAGCAGCACAGGCTAAGCTTTGCGCAGCTGAGGTTGCTATGGAAGTTACCACAAAGTGCGTACAGCTTCACGGCGGATACGGTTACATCAAGGAATATGATGTTGAGCGTATGATGCGCGACGCGAAAATCACGGAAATTTACGAAGGAACATCGGAAGTTCAGCGTATGGTCATTAGCGCTAACTTGTTGAAATAGGAGGATAGACGGATGAAAGTAGTAGTTTGTATCAAACAGGTTCCGGATACAAAGGGCGGAGTTAAGTTCAATCCCGACGGAACACTTGACAGAGGTGCAATGCTTGCAATCATGAATCCTGATGATAAGGCAGGACTTGAGGCAGCTCTTAGATTAAAGGATGAATACGGTGCTGAAGTTACGGTTATTACCATGGGTCTTCCCAAGGCTGCAGATGTTCTTCGTGAAGCACTTGCAATGGGAGCAGATAAAGCTGTTCTTGTAACAGACAGAGTTCTCGGCGGAGCTGATACATGGGCAACATCAACAACACTTGCCGGTGCGCTTCGTAATCTTGATTACGACCTTATCATTACAGGTCGTCAGGCTATCGACGGAGATACGGCTCAGGTTGGTCCCCAGATCGCAGAGCATCTTGGAATCCCTGTTATTTCTTATGCACAGGAGATTAAAGTTAACGGTGACAAGGTTACCGTTAAGCGTCAGTATGATGACAGATATCATATGGTAGAGGCTAAGATGCCTTGTCTTATCACGGCACTTTCCGAACTTAACGATCCCAGATATATGACTCCCGGCGGAATATTCGATGCCTGCAAGGCTGATATCACCACATGGGGAAGAGCAGATCTTAAAGATGTTGAAGACGGCAACTTAGGTCTTAACGGATCACCTACAAAAATCGCCAAGGCTTCCGACAAAGTTCGTAAGGGAGCAGGTGAGAAGGTTGTGCCCGATTCACCCGAAGATGCGGTTAATTACATCGTAGGTAAGTTAAAAGAGAAGCATGTAATCTAATTTATAGTAAAGGAAAAGTGGTGAATAATTATGAATATGACTCCAGAACAAATCGCACAGTACAAAGGTGTCTTTGTATTTGCGCAGCAGGTAGATAACGAAGTAAGCGGCATCGCTTACGAACTTCTCGGAAAAGCAAAAGAGCTTGCCGAGCCTTTAAAGACAGATGTTACAGCGGTTCTTATCGGATCAGGCGTTAAAAATCTTGCAGACAATCTTGCAGAGTACGGCGCAGACAAGGTTATTGTAGTTGACGATCCTGAGCTCAAAGAGTACAGAACAGAGCCTTATGCGCACGCTCTTGCATCTGTTATCAATGAGTACAAGCCCGAGATCATGCTTGTAGGTGCTACAGCCATCGGCCGTGACCTTGGTCCTACTGTTTCCGCCAGAGTTGCAACAGGACTTACAGCTGACTGTACAGTACTTGATATAGGTGATTTTCCGCTTCAGCCGATTCCCGGCAAAGAGAATGAGCAGCTTCACAACCAGCTTCTCATGACTCGTCCCGCATTCGGCGGCAACACCATCGCTACTATCGCATGCCCTTACAACCGTCCGCAGATGGCAACGGTTCGTCCCGGCGTTATGCAGAAGATTGAGCCCAAGAAAGGTGCCAAGGCAGAAGTTATCGAGTACAATCCCGGATTTACTCCGAACAACAAGTATGTTGAGATCAAGGAAGTTGTTAAGGCAGTTTCCGATATCAAGGATATCATGGATGCCAAGATCCTTGTTTCAGGCGGACGTGGCGTAGGCAGCCCCGAGAACTTCAAGATTCTTGAGGATCTTGCAGCAGCTATCGGCGGACAGGTTTCATGCTCACGTGCTGTTGTTGATTCAGGCTGGAAGCCCAAGGAGCTTCAGGTTGGACAGACAGGAAAGACTGTTCGTCCTAACGTTTATTTTGCGATCGGTATTTCAGGTGCCATTCAGCACGTAGCAGGTATGGAAGAGTCTGACATCATCATCGCCATCAACAAAGATGAAGATGCACCTATTTTTGATGTTGCCGATTTTGGTATCGTAGGAGACCTTAACAAGGTAGTTCCTAAGCTTACTGAAGAGATTAAGGCAGCAATGGCCGCAAAATAGTATATTTAGGAGTTGAAGCAAAAATGGTTAAGAATTTTGATGACCTTCTCGGAAAAATCAAGACAATAAGCCGCAAGAAGGTTGCTATAGCAGTAGCGCAGGACAAGGCGGTTCTCGAAGCTGCCAAGGCTGCCAGGGAAAGAGATATCGCAGATGCGATACTTGTAGGAAATGAGGCTGAGATCCGCTCTATAGGAGCGGAACTCGGCATGAACATGGATGATTATGAGATCATCAATATCGAGGACGAGGTTGAAGCTGCTACAAAGGCGGTATCTCTCGTTTCAGAGGGAAAAGCCGATATTTACATGAAGGGTCTTCTTCCTACCGGAACATTCTTAAAGAGTGTACTTAACAAGGAAGTGGGATTGCGTACAGGCAAGCCTCTTTCACATGTATGCGTGATCGAAGTTCCCAAGGTTGACAGGGTGCTGTTTTTGGCTGATGTGGCGTTTATGCCGTACCCTACGCTTGAGGACAAGAAGTGTATTATCGAATACACTGCCGACGTTGCAAAGGCATGCGGAGTGGAAAATCCCAAAGCTGCGGTTGTATGCGCTGTTGAGACAGTCAATCCGAAGATGCCGATCACGGTTGAAGCGGACGAGCTTTCGAAGATGCAGGATCGTGGCGAGATCAGCGGCTGTATAGTTGAGGGTCCCCTTTCAATGGATATCGCCCTTTACAAGGCAGCAGCAGAAGAAAAGGGTGCAATGGGACGTAAGGTTGCCGGAGATGCAGACATACTCATATTCCCCGACATCCATGCAGGAAACCTTGTGTACAAGACAATGACACAGGTTGTCGAGAACATGAAGAACGGATGTATCCTCACAGGCACAAAAGCCCCTGTCGTACTTACATCCCGTGCCGACACATTCGAAACAAAGGTTAATTCGATTGCGCTGGCAGCTATAGTTGCACATGAGATGTCAGGATCGCGTTAGCGATCATGACGCGGCGACATCCGCTAAGAGCGGATGTTGGTTGCAAAATTGCTAGTAAACTAAAGGAGAAAATCATGGGATTAAAGAGTCTTATTATCAATCCGGGTTCGACATCCACCAAGATCGGTATCTTCGAGGATGAGACACTTCTTTTTGATGAAACGCTCAGACACTCAACCGAAGAGATCAATTCTTACGAGTCTATCTTCGCACAGAAGGATTTTAGAAAGAATATAATCTTAAACTTCCTAAAGGAGAAGAACTTCGACATCAATACACTTGATTTTGTCGTAGGACGTGGCGGTATGTTAAAGCCTATACCCGGCGGAACATATGAGGTAACAGATGCGCTTCTCGAGGATCTGAAGGTAGGTGTACAGGGGCAGCATGCTTCAAACCTCGGCGGTATCCTTGCAAGAGAGATAGGCGACAGCCTTTCGATTCCTTCATACATCGTTGACCCTGTAGTTGTTGATGAGATGATGGATATAGCAAGATATTCGGGATGCCCGGAACTTCCGAGAGTGAGTAAGTTCCATGCACTCAACCAGAAGGCAGTGGCAAAGCGCTATGCCAAGGAAGTAGGCAAGAAGTACGAGGATCTGAACCTTATCGTTGTCCATATGGGTGGCGGATGCTCGGTAGGACCTCATAAGAACGGAAAAGTCATTGATATCTTCAACGCACTTGACGGTGACGGTGCATTCTCGCCTGAGCGTGCGGGTGCCGTACCTCCCGGAGCACTTGTCAAGATGTGCTTCTCGGGCAAGTACACCGAAAAAGAAGTATACAGGAAGCTTGTCGGAGAGGGCGGATTCAACGCTTACCTTAATACAAATGACATGCGTGACGTAGGCAAGATGGTTGACGAGGGAGATGCTAAGGCTAAAGAGTACAGAGATGCGTTCATCCTTCAGATGGCCAAGGACATCGGTTCAATGGCATGCGTTCTTAACGGCAAGGTAGACCAGATCATCGTTACAGGTGGTATCGCATATGATAAGGCAGTTGTTGCAGGACTTAAGGAACGTTGCGAGTGGATCGCACCCTTTACCGTATATCCCGGAGAAGATGAGCTTCTGGCTCTGGCCCAGGGCGGACTTCGCGTAATGAATAAGGAAGAGGCCGCAAAGCCTTACTGAAAATCAAAACTCATATAGTTTGAGAATTCAAAAACGGGTATCGTATGATACCCGTTTTATTCTTTCAGCGGAGCATATCCGATTCCGCGGGAACATTTTATGTGCTTGATATATGGTGCGTGCATTATATGGTTGACGAAGATGCGGATGCCGCAGATAATATAAAACAATGAGTTTCGCGCAAAAGACGGCGCTTTCAAAATCATGAAAAGGAGAAGTTATTATGGCAAAACTTGTTATCAACGAAAACAAAACCCTCGGAACCGTAGCTCCTGAGATTTACGGACACTTTTCGGAGCATCTCGGAAGATGTATTTACGAAGGTCTGTATGTTGGTGAGAATTCGGATATCCCCAACGTTAACGGAATGCGTAAGGATGTTGTGGACGCTCTGCGCAAGATAAACGTTCCAGTTCTTCGCTGGCCGGGAGGATGCTTTGCGGACGAATACCACTGGAAGGACGGTATCGGCGAGAAATCAAAACGTAAGAAGATGGTCAATACCCATTGGGGCGGTGTTACTGAGGATAACAGCTTCGGAACCCATGAATTTATGGAATTGTGCCGTCAGATAGGCTGCAAGACCTATGTGAACGGAAACCTGGGAAGCGGCACTGTCCAGGAGATGAGCGAGTGGGTGGAATATATGACTTTTGACGGCGAATCTCCAATGTCAAATCTTCGTAAAGAGAACGGGTCCGAAAAATCATGGAAGGTAGACTACTTCGGTGTCGGCAACGAGAACTGGGGCTGCGGAGGAAACATGACGCCCGAATTCTATGCGAACGAGTACAGAAGGTATCAGACATATGTGCGTCAGTATGATCCCGAAAAGCCTATTACCAAAGTTGCATGCGGTGCAAATGTGGATGACTATAACTGGACCGAGCAGGTAATGAAGACATGCTTTGAAAACACACCTGAGCATCTTCATGGACATATGGATATGATCTCTCTCCATTACTATGATCTTCCAGAAGGCTGGGAGCCCAAGGTAAGCGCTACGGAGTTTGATGAGGACACATACTACAAGACACTCAATCAGGCTTACAGAATGGATGAACTTGTAAGCAGACATACTGCAATAATGGACAAATATGACCCCGAGAAGGTGGTTGGACTCTCGGTTGATGAATGGGGAACATGGTTTGCTGTTGAGCCCGGAACGAATCCCGGATTCTTATATCAGCAAAACACAATAAGAGACGCTCTTGTTGCAGGCATCACGCTTAACATATTTAACAAGCATTGTGACAGAGTCAAGATGGCTTGTATCGCTCAGATGGTAAATGTTCTGCAGTCAGTTATCCTGACAGAGGGTGAGAAGATGCTCCGCACTCCAACATATCACGTATTCCATATGTTCAGGGATCACCAGGGAGCCGAGCTTTTACAGAGCGCACTCTCCGATGTGGGAACTATAGGGGAAGGCAAGTGCGAAGTACCCGAACTTACCGAATCCGTTACCGTAAAGGATGGTACTATAACAGTTACCGTCAACAATCTTTCCTTAACGGATAAGAAGTCTCTGGATATTATACTTACCGAAGATAAGGATTATAAAGTCATAGAGTCTACAATGGTGGGCGGCTCGGATCCTCATGATTACAATACATTTGATGATCCCGATAAGGTTGTTGAAAAGAAATTTGATGACTGTTCAAAAGTAGCCGGTAATAAGTTCCTGCTTAATATCCCGGCAGCATCTGTAGTAAAGATCAGACTGCAGGCTTAACTGCCTGCCCCTGTTTTAAGATGTCAAATAACTACACTGATAGACTTTCTGATATTGGCGGTTATAATTGGCTGGGAAGCTTCAAAATTCATAATCGCCCTTCTTGGCGCAACCGGAAAGGCATTGTACGATAACTACAAGAATAAAGAAGAATCCGGTCACAAAAACAGGTAAAAATCACAGAGCAGACGGTTATGGGTCACAGAACTTCATAACCGTCTTTTTTATGGTCACATTACTTTAGCGTAGTAACGTGATAATTCGATGATCTGCCACGGTGCCCGAAAAACCGTCACTTTGTAATTTTTCTAAAGTTTTTTTGATTTCTTTGAACCTTTTTTGAACTTTTTACTGTCATTATAGTTAAGAGGTAAAAAATTTCTGATATAATTATAGGACGGAAGAGAAAAGACTAAGAAAGAACTAAGGGGCAACACTTTCGGAGGAAACATTATGAAAAGAAAGAACATCAAAAACGACAAGGTTTTAAGGGCAATCACGATCGGTCTTTCGACAATGATCGCAGCTACGAGTGCTCCTTTGAACGTATATGCAGGTGCAGGAGATGAACCTGCGACAGCTGATGGTATCGGAGATACAACCAGTCAGCCTGGCAGCAGAGTTGAGACTGAGCCTGAAGAATCAGTACCTGAAGCTGTAGTTACAGAAGAAGAAGTCAAAGTGGACGTGGTTGAAGTTGAGCCGGTTACAGATGCGATCGATCAGGCAGCCAAAGATTACAGTGAGCATGCAGAAAGCGTTGATAATGAAACGCTGGATGCTGTGGATGCTGCAGTCAATGCTGATATTGTAGCGGCAAAAAAAGAAATCCAGAATATAAAAGGTGTTGAAGATATCAACAATGTCATAGTTCAGACGGCAGTTGCTGATGCGAACATTGCGGAGCTTCAGAAGAACCTTGAAGGTGTCTATTTGGAGAACTCTAATGAAGATGATAATCATAAAGCCAGATTACAGTACGATGTTCCCAGAGAGAACGGCGATCTTAAGATCGATGAGAATAATTGTCCCGAAGTCGGGAATGGTTCTGCGAAAGAACAGCTCTCAGGTCAGTATAATGTAGACGGTGAGAAGAGCACAACTGGTGCGAACCTGACCAACAGAAGTGTTCAGGGCACATACCAGGCTGGAATGGGAAAGATCCAGGAAGCTATAACTGCTCGTACAAATGGTGATGAGGATGCCGAGAATAAGGCCCTTGCACAAGCGGAAGAATACCTTAGGGCTTGCGAGAACAGGCTTGATAACTCTACCAAGGTTCTTGCAGATGCAACAGCACAGTACAAGGCTGCACAGGAAGCAGCATCAAAAGCAGAAGCAAGTCTTGAGAATGCCAAAAAGTGTGTTAATGGTGCAATTGCGAGTACGGAAGCTGCAAGGGCTAACCTTAAAGCGGCAAGGGAAAAAGCGCAAAAGTATACGGATATTTCCAATCAGCAATATGGAATAATGATCAATTATTTCTCTAAAGCTATTGAAAATGATACAGCTAAATATGATAAGAACGGTGAGCTGGATGTAAACGCGAGTGCCAAGGCTATTGCAGATCTTGACCCTTCAGTAAGTGATATTAATAAAGATAAAAATAAGTATTATCAGTTAGTCGAAGGCGACAAACTGAGTAATGATGTATATGCGCCGGGCAGAGAACTTCTTAAACAGCTCGTCATGCTTAAACTTGAAGGTGACGGTGTAGATAAGAACAGCATTACTTTTGGCACCGAGAAAGATGCAATAGATGTAGATGGCACTAAATATGATCAGTATAAGGGTGAGAGTAAGGTAACAATTAATACGAGTGAAGAGGAGGGAGTAAACGATACTGTCAAGTTATCTGGAACCGGGAATCATTATTATACAAATGTAAGCGGTGATAACGGCAGAATGAATCATATCAAGGTTACATATACGGATAGTGAAGGAAACCCTCAAACCAAGTATTATAACGTTGCATATAAGGGCACTAAATATGAAGGTGAAGACGTAGATCTTACCAAGGGAATCTGCTTTATAACTGAAGTTACTTATACACCAGGTGAGAACGGCAAGAAGGGTACGTGGAGTTATGCCGCTTACAATCCTAAAAACTCGGTATTCCTCGATGATTACACTCTTACCGCAGGATACAGAAAAGCAGCAGAAGATGTTGCTAAAGCTGAAGCAGAAGTCGATAGACTTGAGAAAGAGTTACAGAAGTTCCGGGATGATCAGGAAGTGTATGAGGGGAAAGTGAATTCCTATAAGGATACACTTAAAGAACTCGAGGGTGAACTTGATAAAGCTCATGAGGCTTATGAGAACAGCAAAAAGAGCCTTCAGGATTTCCAGGACTTATACAGATATATGACAGAAGGACTCCAGCCCAGCGATCTTATTGAAGACGATATCATTCCGGAAGAAGATGATATACTCGGTGGCGGTGATGAGACCACAGGTGGTGACGAAACTCCCGGTGCAGGTGGCGGAGTCGTATTCGATCTTTCAACCGGCACATTCTCAGCTCCGGCATATGGCTTTGGCTCAACTATACTTCCCGGATTTACGGGTGGCCCGGCAACAGGAGTTCTCGGAGTAAGAACAGGCGGCGGTACTGAAGCAGACGAGGGCGGCGCAGCAGATAGCAGAACAAACGTAGCTCCCAGAGCAGACTTTGGCACAGTCAACAAGGTTCTTGGTTCTAGGCAGAATAAGGACAACAGCCAGATTGTCAAGAAGATCAAGGATAACGAAATACCTCTTGCAGAAATTCCTAACATGGATGACGAAGTTACGATGAACTGGATGTGGCTCCTCATAATCTTCCTTCTTGGAGCAACAGGCAAGAAGATGTACGACGAGTACAAGAAGAAGAAAGAAGCAGAAGAGGCAGCAAAGATCAACAAATGATCAAAGCAGCATCTCATAAATAACAAAAACAGCGGACCATATGGTCCGCTGTTATATTTCCGGCTGATTCAGTCGGTCATCAATTGCCGATCTTTTCAAGATAGGATGCCCGATTGCTTTCTGCGATACCAAGAGCGGTCATGGCCTGCTCGGCTGTCCAGTTCATATTTTGCATCGGATTCCGGTAATTTCATTTCTATTTAGTTATCTGGGTAAAATTCCGCATTGAACAAAACTTTCCCCAAATAAAGCACAAGAACTTGATTATAATTGGGTAAAATGACAAAATGTACTTGGGAATATGGACAGAGTATTTGTAGAAATAAGAGATTAAATTTGAAGACAATTAATCAGAGAACGAAAAATCATTCAGGATAAAAAAGAAGTCAGGGAGGAATAAAGCTTGAAGATTACTGTCATTAACGGAACCGAAAAACACGGTGTGACATACAGAATGAAAGAAATGTTCCTGGAGCCGTTTAGGGATAATGCAGATATAACAGAATACTATCTCCCCAAGGACGGCCCGGGATTCTGTACGGGGTGCACTACGTGTTTCAGGGGGAACCAGAATCTCTGTAAAGATGCGGAAATAGTTCAAAAGATCGAGAAATCATTATTTGAAGCAGATCTGCTGGTCTTTACGTCACCTGCCTATGTTTTCCACACAACCGGAGCAATGAAAGCGATGCTGGATCATTTCGGATACCGGTGGATGCCACACCGCCCTGCAAAAGAAATGTTTGGAAAGCGTGCCGTAATAATCACACAATGTCTTGGAGCAGGCGGAAAGTCCACAGCAAAGGATATAAAAGATAGCCTTTCGTGGTGGGGCATTTCTTCAATAAGGGTCGTAAGTTTTAAACTGATGTCAGAAATTGACTGGAATAAAATCGATGAAAAGAAAAAAGCGGCGTTCAAAAAGAAGCTGAACAGTGTTGCAGAAAAAATGCGTGCCATCAATTATAATGAACCAAGTTCTACAAGCCTGACTGTAAAAGCAAAATTCTATGCTGTAAGGATGCTTCAGACAGGTCTTGGCAGGCAGAATCCCGAATATTCCGACTACAAGTATTGGAATGAAAACGGCTGGATCGGTAAAGCAAGACCGTGGAAATAGATTAAATTTGAAAGAAAGATGTGGGACAGGAACTTAAGGCATAAAGTGGTGCAGGATCATGAATTTGTTTGAATTGTTTTATAAGATGACTCATATGTATATCCCCGCTCTTTGGGAGGAAACGACGGCAACCTTTACCGGAAAAACAAGGAAGGCCACAGTAAAGGCTGCAAGGCGTATCATAGAAGCCGATTATAATGCGTATGAGATAGTATATTATGCAGGAGATGAGAAGATCCACAGCTGGCATGTTTTTCATCCCCTTCCGGATCCTGATCCGAATGATCTTTTGCAATCTACGCTCAGGATCAGATACAAAAAGCGCAAGCCCACAGTATTTAAGGTGATTTTAAGTGGATAACAGTATTTAGAGACCTACGAATGAATCCTATATCAGGAATAAAGGAGATATTTAATTGAAGAAAATCAAAAAAATACTATGTTTGCTGATATGTGGCTGCTTGCTTGCCGGATGTGCTGCACAGCAAAATGCAGATAATTCTGTTTCTACACAGACGCCTGTAAGTTCTAAACAGTTTAACAGGTCGTATGCTTCGGATTCATTTAAGAATATGCTGCAGCAGTATCCTGATATTCGGGAATTGATCGAAAAATCAATTGCACAGGCTGCGGAGATTAATCCGGACCGGGAGACAAATCCGGTTCAGTCACTCGATGAGCTGTATAGTTTCCTTGACTACACCGTAACATGCATGCCGTGGAACATTATGCCTGAGGAGCGATACGGTAGTTTTGCAACAAAATGTGATCAGAGTATCCTCTATGTATACTGGCTTTTGGATCAGCCTTTGAAGGAGTTGGAGAATAAAGACCTGTTTTATCCTTCGGTGGAATATCTGGAACCGGTATACCGGTGGCTGACGGAGTATAATAATACATGGAGGGACTTTCTGGATTCTGAAGAATCGTGGAGGCAGGAATATCTGGATATGCTTTTGAAGGATCCTTCCTGGAATCTGGATAAAGGCTGGTATGAGTCTCCGGAAAACTGGCATTCTTTCAATGACTTTTTCTCCAGAAAACTTTCCGGAGATGCAGCACGGCCCATTGCTGCACCACAGGACGGTTCAATTGTGATTTCGCCGGCGGATTCACTTCCGCAGGGCCTCTGGAAGATTGATGATGAGGGGTTATTCCATGCTGATCCCATCCTGAGAGAAGACGGTGTTACGATTAAGAACTCTACTTATATTTCCGTCGAGCAGCTGTTAGGGGAAGAAGGTGCAGAATATGCATCACTGTTCCACGGTGGGTATCTGACTCATACCTATCTGAACTATGACGATTACCACAGATATCATTTTCCTGTTTCCGGCACGGTTGAGGCAGTGTACACAATCCCGTATGCTAATGCGGTAGGCGGTGTTGTATATTGGGATGATAAGAGCGGATTATATGTTCTGGAATCAAATTCCCTTTCATGGCAGAGCATAGAGACAAGGGGCTGCGTCCTTATTAATACCGATTATGGAATGGTAGCTGTGATCCCGGTTGGAATGGGACAGGTTTCAAGCATCAATTTTCTGGACAATGTAAAGCCCGGGGCAAAAGTTAAAAAGGGAGATGAACTGGGCTATTTCCTCTTTGGCGGTTCAGACTGTGTAATGTTGTTTGAGGGTCGTTCAGGCTTCAAACTCACCGTTCCGGAAGGCGGTACAGGTAGCTACTCTGCCGGTTACGCCCATGTATATTGCAGGGAGGAATACGGCAGGTTTCAATAACTCTTCATTGTCAATAGGTGTCAAAAGGGACGGTTCTTTTTGTCACAGGCGGCTCGAAACGTAAGACTTGAAGCTTTATCATATCAGGAAAGGTAGCCAATCAAAATGTTAAAAGATCTGTATGAGAAGTACTATTATGAAATGAATTATAACTGTGCAGAAACGATAATACGGGCCGGGAACGAGTATTATGATCTTGGCCTTCATGATAGGGATATGATTGCTTTCGGTGGCTTTGGTGCCGGAATACAGACCGGGAACACATGCGGAGCGATACTGTCCGCTGTATCCATACTTTCCATGAAGTATATTGAGAAGAAAGCTCACGAGAGCAAGGATATTAGGCCTGTAACAACAGAGCTTATACGAGCCTTCAACAAAGAATACGGATCAGTTCTGTGTAAAGACATCAAACCTCAGTCTTTCAAGCCGGATGTAAGATGCAAAGTGACCATCGAGACGGCCTGTGACATTCTTGAACAGGTCATATCCGATTATGATAAACAGTCAGACAGTAAATAAGGAGGCATAAATGTCCTGGGAATGTGTAATACCTGAAAAAGCAATAGAGGATGTAAAGACAGACAAGAAGAGCGCGAAGAGAGTGGAGAAATATATGATCTCGGAAAAGGCACTCTACTATGACGGTAAGTATTTGCCATTAAACCTCATTGAATCCGTATCGGTACATGACAGCACCTACAACCCGAGTTGCTGCTGTGGCAGAGGTATACCGGTAAAGAAACTCAAGATAGAATACGGAGCCGATAAGCCCCTTATCCTCATGGTCGAAAAGGATAAGAACGCACAGAAGCTTAAAGACATGATAGAGGTGACAAATGATAAGGAATATAGTCTTTGATATAAGTAATGTCCTTGCTCCGTTCAGATTTAAAGAGTTCCTTGCGGAAAAAGGTTTTGACGCTGCGATGATAAAAAGGATTATCAAGGCTTCCGCCATGACATCGTATTGGACCGAATTTGAAAAGGGGAAACTCACGTACGATGAAGCTATGGAGGGTTTTGTCAGCACAGATCCAGATATCGCAGATGAATTGTATAAAGCCTATGATTCATGTTCAGGTATTATGGGCAGATATGACTATACTGAAGGCTGGATAGATGCGCTGAAAGGAGCCGGTTATAAGCTTTACTGCATCACCAACTTCACACCTGCCGGATACGAGCAGTGTTATGACTGCATTTCTTTTATAGAGAGATTCGACGGTTGTGTTTTTTCGTTTAGAGAAGGCATTGTGAAACCGGATCCGGAGATATATAAGATACTGTTAACAAGGTATAACCTGAAAGCAGAGGAGTGCGTGTTTATAGACGATACAGAAGAAAATGTAGTCAGTGCCCAAAAGATTGGATTAAATGGAATAGTATTTACGGGATACGAGGATGCAGTTGCCAGGCTTAATGAAATAGTAAACAGTAACGCATCTTGATATAGCCGTAAACTGATATGTAATGAGGATAAAATGCGAGAATATCTATTACTGCTTCCGATTATATTCATATTCCATGATATGGAAGAGATTATAGGATTTGGATGGTTCTTCAGAAATAATCCGGATATTTTTAAGAGATTTCCGATAATTACTAAAGCGTACAAGGATTATACAACCGCTGGAATGGCGCTTGCGGTATATGAAGAGTTCATTCCGTTTTTCGGAGTTAGTCTGATGGCATATTATTTTGAAAATGATGTGCTATATACATTGTGGTTTGGGCTGTTATTATCCCTTACGGCACATTTTATAGTGCATATCGGACAGAGCATCTATATAAGGAAGTACATTCCATCCTTGATCACAAGCATCATTTGCCTGCCTGTAACAGTAATCATTTTAATAAAAAGTTCACAATATATTGTTTTTAACTTATCGACGATTCTGCTTATGGTTGCTAGCATTTTATTCATGATAGCCAATCTGAAATTTGCTCACTGGCTTATGCACAAATTTGGAAAACAGCTCGGATAAACAGCAAATCAGAAGATAAATCGGAATACAAAACAAATCGCAGTTTTTAGGGCTATTTTATAAAGAGAAGGACTCGACAACTTCCAGCTTGTCGGGATGATGTGATAGCACGTTATCCTACAGGATAATTAACCGGCATTGTCATATTTCCAGGGAGATGCTGATAGACTGTAATTCTCATGCAAAAACATGGTGATAGCTGAATATATCAATGATATGTTTAGATAATTAGCCGCGAATAAATAAAGAGCACGTTGACGGCTAGTTATCAATATGTAAATTTGCGAAAGAACTCGACAGGCTTTCTGCCGAAAAGGATGAGACCGATCTTGAACATGCCGTAAAAGAGGCCCCTTCATCTTCCTGGAGTGATACATATATTAGGAGCGACGGGAACGAGGCTTGACCAGACAGTGTCCGCGATAAACCTGTTGAAACTGTGTCATGATGCATACAGGGAAGCCTATATTTATGACGCAAACAACCGTATACGTCTCATTGAGGGTCATGCGGTGATAAAGAAGGGGCGATACCGCTATGTCTCACTTATTCCATACGGTGACATCATGGTAAATGTATCCTTAAAGGGCTTTAAATACAGCGGAGAGCACATAACACTCGAAAGAAAATCATCTCTTGGCGTAAGTAATGAGATCGAAGGGGATGAAGCCGAAATAGAATGCAGAGGATACCTCTATGTATTCGAGTCGGAGGACTGACGGATGAATATACTTCTTATAACAGCTATAACTGCAATAACCCAGGCTCTCATCTTTTACACGATAGGCGTATGGGCTGAACACAGGGCAAAAGTCCTTAAATGGAGGCATTTTGTACTGTTTCTCATCGGCTTTATCGGTGACTGTTCCGGAACCATGGCAATGTCAATGATGGCTAAGCAGAGCAAAAAAAGCACAGGATCCGCCCTTATGAGCCTTCATGGCGTAACAGGCGTACTTGCCATAGTCTTAATGCTCATACACATCATATGGGCTCTTATCGTGCTCATAAAGGACAACAAGGAAGCAAAGGAGCGGTTTCATAAGTTCAGCCTTATCGTCTGGGCTGTATGGCTGATCCCATACTTTATCGGTATGTTCATGGGTATGGGAAGATGAACAGGAAGAGGGCTCTTAAGATATTGGGAGCTGAAACGGATACGGACATAAGGGAGATTAAGAAACGCTATCGTGAACTTATGAGAATGACCCATCCGGATTCGGCTAAAAAGCATGACTATCCGTATGAAGTCCACGAAATAAACGAGGCATATAATTATCTTCTGACGCACCTGTTTGATGACGAAGGGCAGGATAACGGCTCCGACGGGCCGAAGATCCGCTGGAATGCCCCTGTTAATGCAAACGCATATGCACAGCGCCCGGTATATCAGTATGTGGAAGATGCCAACGGCAACATCATCGGTACCATAACCGTTGATAACGGCAGATATATGTGGATCGAGGATGAGGATTTTTCGCTGTTTTTAAAGAGTCTGTATGATACAGCCAAGTCTGTGATAAGTGAGGATGATTACAAAAAGAACATCAGCCGATCTGATGATGACGAGCTTCTTAAGGATATCACATACCTTATCGCGGGGCAGTTCTTTGGATCGGATTTAGCACTATCACTTATGAAGCGTCAGAAGGACGGATCATATCATACAAAGGCTATGATCGAGCTTATGGGAGGAAAGATCCCGAAGGAAGGCCATGTACTTTATCCCCAAAGAGTGGAAAATCATCGGCTTTACGTCAAAGACGGCAGTGACAACGGGATCGGGTATATGACTTTCCGTGATGACAGGCTTTTGTTCGGGATTATCCCGCTCTTTGAAAGAAGCGCGGTTAAGGTTAAGATAATAGCAGGAAAATCACATAGATCATCTGCTGATGCTGATCTGTGGATAATACCGCAACCTGAAGATAACGTAACGATAATAGAGAGCATCAACGCAAGGATAAGAAGCCGTCTTGATCAAGGGTAGGTAAACTCAATGCCTTTCGTTTTCATTTTCATACCGCTCACAGAATCTTCCGGAACAAGAAGGCTCCTCTCCTGCAATGTTAAGGTGTGTCAGATCACCTATGCGAATAGCCCGGAAAATCGCACAGCCCTTCTCGCGCTCCTCAGTGATGAGCTCTGTTACAGATGTCGGTGCTATTGCCATATACTGTAGCGGTATAAAAGGTGATATATTCCACAGGATGGATAACAGAACCGACGTAATTCCCAGATGACAAAAAAATGCTACGGTCTTATCGTTATTGTGCTCTGCCTTAAAAATATCCCCATCTTTTATATACCCATGTTCATTAAGAAGCTCCAAAAACCCGTGCTTTGCCTTCTCATATACCTCAATGGTATTGCTGCATTTTACTATTTCGCTACATTTCCACCCATCTCTGTCAAACAGTTCGGGGTGATGCGCGTAATATGACGGCAGCACGTCCCATACGATCCGCTTTCTGTATGTGCCATCCGGATTTTTTTTTAGCTCTGTTCTATATGCCTCATTTGCGGATGATGAAATATTGGGATCGAATTCGGCTGGAAATTCCATTAACCAGTCACAGGTCGTAGCTTTTATTCCAAGCTTTTTAAGGCTGTACTCTGCGGTCTTTTGAGCTCTTTTTAGAGGCGACTCATATGCCTCATCAATTCCCAATTTCTCAATGTAGTCTGCAAGACATTTGGTCTCCAGCATCCCTTTTTTAGTTATGGTGTCGTTCTCATAATCGGGATCTGCATGCCTTATGAATATAAGTCTCATATGTAGCTCCTCCGTCTAAATCTTATCACACAAATCAGGAGATTTATATTGCGAAATAGTAATATTTGTACGTAATGCCAAGTCCGTACTATAATGAACAAGGAATTGTTTTATAAGATGACTCATATGTATATCCCGACTCTTTGGGAGGAAGTGACGGCATCCTTCACCGGAATGCTCTTTTGCAATCTACACTCAAATTCATGTACAAAAAGTGCGAGCCCACAGTATTTATGGTGATTTTAAGAGGATAAAATGCGAGAATAGGTCTGTAATCCATAATGTTCTGATTACGACAAAGGGGTTAAAGTATAATGAATATAGTGGATTTTTTGACAATGTAATAACACTGGATGAATTATTTGCTTGATGTTATTCTAAGCCATAATGTAGGTGGTTTCGTTAGTCGCGGCTAAGTATCGCGTATATTATTTGGCTATTTTCAAAAAAATAACTTGCAGGATAATCAAATAAGGAGAAAGAAAACCATGGACAAGTTACGTAAGATAATGGGAATGGTGGATATATTTGTATTTGCAGCGACTACATTGGCTATTGCAGGTGTGTTTTATGAAGGGATGACATTGAAATGGTATGATTTTGTGGGAATTCTTGTGATTTGTATGGATTACTCATTTATGCCGGCGACTATACTTCATTTATTCGCTGACAGAAAAGAAAAGACCATATGGATACATCTTTTTTCGTTGTTCATAATCATCATTGCTGTAATTATGAAGTTTGCTGCCATTGAATATCCGGCAATTACGCTGGTATTGTGGTATTTCTATATCTGGTTCTTTTACGGATATTTGATCATAAAGAGATACTTGATAAAGCATTAAATCGGAAGATAATCGTGCAAGAAAAAGCAATAAAATCACTGCATCTCCGATTTAGATCGCTCAAAGAACTCTTCAAGGTAGCTTTTTAAAGAAGTGATCGGTTGCGCTTTATGAGCTTTTTCCGGGCAGCAAAGATTCTAATCTTCCGCCAGATACCATTCATCATCTTCGTCGTCATAATAGTAGATCGCATCTTCATATTCATCATAGACGAACAACATATCAGTCTCATCATCATAGAAATAGACGTTCCCGTCTTCGATCAGATACCAGATCTTTTCTTCATAATCGTATTCCCAGTCCTCGGAATCCACTGTTGTATCACAGGAATTCCAGCCTTCCTCATATGTGCTCCAGCCACACCACGAATCTTCGAACTGGCTGTAATCACAATAATCATCGCATCCGCTGGCAGTAACAAATCCTCCCAGCCAGTCTATATACTTCTCGTCAAATCCGCATTTGGAATACACATCAACAAGCTTATCGTAGTACTCCCCGTCACCGTACGGAAGGCTGACGGCCAGCCCCGTCAGTTCGTTCTTATCCGAGGTGTGTCCGAAATAGGCTACACAGGCCTTTAGTGATGCGCGAAGGTCATCGGCAGCCTGGCCTTGTGCTCCGGCACTTTCGACGATCGACAGCATGTCACTTACGTAAAAATCATCCATTGTAACGTAACTGTCATCATCTTCCCATGCTTCAAATAAGCTGTCCAGCAATCCTTTTCCGATAGCCTTGTGAAGCTTACTGTAATTGGATCCCGTGAGCCTGTCGGAATTCTCATAAGCGTATTGCATCCACTTGTTCACAAGATCGCCGACAGCACTCTCATTCACAAGGATCATTGTTGACGAGCCGCCCCGGTCGTAATCGTTTTCATTTGCTTCTATCATACTGTCGATGATCTTTTTTCCAAGAAGCGGAGCGGATATTCCGGGATTTGACTCAAACAGGCTCATCCATTCCTTGTATGACCATCCGATCTCGGACTCAAAATCTTCAGACAGCACGGCATACCTGCAAAAAGGCGCAAGGACGTAACACGTCTCAAGATTAGCCATAATGCAGCAATCCATTCCTATGATGTCAAAACTGATGTCGGAATTGTCGCGAAGTGCTTTTTGTATCTCATCAAGAGTAAGCGACGAAGAATCATCCTGCCATTCATCATATCCGAAACCATAAACCGGTCCTCCGCCGTGATCCCAGAAGATGAGCATATATCTGTCGGCCGGAAAATTCTTCTTTCCATAATCAATAAAATCGGACAACGTATCGGAAACAGTACAATCGAGCTGCCCAAGATCATCTTCAAGCAGTTCGAGCTGTTTATCCTTGATACGGTATATCTGGGACTTCTCCGAAGAGATACCGTAATCATGCCAGTTTTTTGTTCCCAGGGTCTCAATGATCACATTTACGTTATCACCCACGCCCGAACCGATCATCTCGGAAATATCGTTTGTGGCCACACCTGCTTTGGTCTCAAGGTCGGAGCCGTTCATATACACGAGGATGGTCGCGGATTCTGCGCCACTGTATATATTTACCGGTTCGACATTGATATTATCAATCTCACCTTGACCGCTCTGCCCGGTTGTATCACTTTCGTTTTCGCCAACGTTTTCTGCAATTTCTTCTTCGACTTCCCAATCCTCATCATCCAAAAAGTCATCGCATCCGCATAGCGAAAATGCTGTCAACATAAGTATGGGCAGAACAGTCCTTAGTACTCTTTTCATATATCAGATCCTTCGACTGTTTCTCTTCCTTTTAACATTTTATCTTCTTTTTTGATTATATCATGATGTGACAGTTTGTTCCCACTGTTTTTTCCTGATAATCGGGTTCACCGGTGATCATATAGATGTTATCATATAAATGAGAATAAGATTTTACTTGAAAATAATTTTTAATTCGATTAGCCTTTTCTTGGGACGTCCGAATCTTACCTAAGAGGAGGCTTTTGGTTATATGAATAAGGAACAATTACACGGGTTTATTTCGCAAAGTACAGGAAATGAGAGTAATATCTGTCAGATTTATGCGATAAAGGATGGTGAGGCGGTACTTGATGATAACTTTCATGGATTTAAGACAGAAGATGCAATGAATGTCAATTCAGTAACGAAGGGGATCATATCGCTTATAGCAGGAATCGCTCTGGATAAGGGATGTATAAAGAGCGTGGATCAGAAGGTTATGGAATTCTTTCCGGATTATATGGTAAAGCGCGGGGAGAAAACCATTTATGATGTAACCGTCAGGCATCTTCTGACAATGACTGCTCCGTATAAGGGAAAATCAGAACCATGGAAAAAGGTTTGCACTTCCGAAGACTGGACACTTACGACTCTGGATTATCTTGGAGGCCGGACGGGTATTACCGGCCAGTTCAGGTATGCGACGCTGGGAATCCAGATTCTGGTTGGAATAATAGAAAGAGCAACGGGGGAGAAATGCATTGATTTTGCCAACAACAATTTGTTTGAACCGTTAGGTCTTCCAAGACGGATTTTGCACGGAGACAGCTCCAAGGAGGATCAGTTTGATTTCTTTATGAATAAGAATCCGAGGAAGCCGGAGTGGTATTCGGATCCGCAGGGAACCGTAACCGCAGGTTGGGGAATGTGTATGTCAGCCAGGGACATGGCAGTGGTCGGAGAACTTGTTCTTGATGATGGTATGTATGGCGGGAAAAGAATAATCTCCGAAGAGTATTTGCATGATATGCTTAAACCGCACCTTAAACTTGGTGAGAGGATGGGCTTTATGAATTACGGATATCTGTGGTATAAGCCCTTTGATGACAGAGGTGTTTATGCCGCAATCGGCGATAGCGGCAATATTATCTATGTCAATAAAGAAGAGAATATTTCCGTGGGGATGACCGGTACATTTAAGCCTCGGATTTTTGACAGGGTGCAGTTTATTGAACAAAAAGTACTTTTGACGCAATAACTGAAAGCGGAGTGAAGAACTATGACACACAAAGAAAAAGCAATGAAGATATTTAATGAAAGATTCAACTGCTCACAGGCAGTTCTTGGAGCATACGCGGAAGATTATGGGCTGACGGTAGACCAGGCTATAAAAAAGGAAGTTGCTATTACAAACATTAAGCGGCTTGTTTGTGGGATAATGAAAAAGGGCTGAAAGTTTAGAAATAGGAAGGAGAGAAATCAAATGAAGAAAAGGATATGTTTGTTGATATTTGCCATGGCTTTTGTGTTTTCGGCATGCGGCGGAAGTGTTAATGTGAATATAAATGCTCCCGATGACAGTGCTAAAGAGGCAGATAAGGACGAAGTTCCGGAAGAGGTGGCGGAGGAGACAGAGACCGCACCGGAATCGGAGCCTCAGACTGAGCAGGGGGAAAAACCTGTATATAAGATCGTTTCCAAGTATTTCTCCGCAATGTATGAAGGTAATGAAAAAGAGGACGGGGAAGGCAATTCGCTTGAAGGAAGGGAAGTTTTTGACGGACTGGCACAGGCCATAATGGTTGCAGAAGAGAGTAAGGATGCGTATCCCGAACTGTATAAAACACTAAATGAAGATTCGATCGCATCACTTAATGCAGCATCTTCGGATGCAGACGGAGTGATCGCTCAGGCACAGGAATATGCCGCAAATTCCAAAAAGGATAACCGTCCGTTCTTTGGGCCGTACAGCGATTATTCAAGAGTATCAGTATGCCGTGCCGATTCAAAGGTCTTAAGTTATTGTATGGATTATTCCGACTTTACGGGCGGAGCGCACGGAATGTTCGGCAGGAGCGGATATACATATGACGTTAACACAGGGAAAAAACTGTCAATTACTGATGTGGTCAAGCTTACGGAAGATGACCTTATACCTGTTTTGAAGGAAAAACTGCTGGCTTTAAATGATGAGGATGTATACGATGATCTGGATGAGAATCTGAAAAACTATAAGCTGGATTCTGAGACGGAGTACGATGATGAGGCCGGTGGGTTTACATTCGGATATAAGTGGTATCTTGATAATGACGGCATGCATTTTTACTTCGGACCTTACGAGATAGCCCCTTATGCTGCCGGAGACTTCGATTTCGTGATAGCATATGATGAATTGCCCGGAGATGTAAATGAAGAGTATCTCCCCGATGAGAATGCAGGCTATATCGTAAACTGTGATATCCCTATGACCGGAAGTGCGTGGGATGATAAGAGTGATACATCCCTTCATTTTGTCTATGAAACCGATGAGAGCGAAGAAGACTATGATAATGGTTACGAATGTACAGCGCTTACCTTAAAGAAGGGAGAGAAATCCGCAACAGCCGAAGAAGAGTACTTTACATACAATTATGACAAGAATTTTCTGAAGCAGTATAAGGTAGTTACAAAAGAGGGGAAAGAATACATTTATGCATGTGCTCTTTCATACAATGATTATACGGATGTGATGGTATTTGACATCAATGATAACGATATAAAGCTTGCAGGTGTATTTACGTGTCATCTCGTATACGATACCTCAGACCCGGATTATTACGGAGAATTTATCCCTACCGATCCGGAGAATATGTATTTCGGACAGGTGGGAAATCTGTTCGGAACATATACCTGTTACGGAAGACATGTTGTCGGAGACGATGGAATGCCCGAGCCTGCCGACAGTGTATATAAGATAAGCTGGGGCTCGGAGGAAGCCAAGTCCCTTAAGAGTATCAATGTAACGATGCTTGACGATAAGTATAATGAACAGGGAGAAGAGACTATTGATGCCGGAGAGCACTTCCTTCCGATTCGGACGGATAACAGCAGTTTTGTTGACTGCAGACTTGATGACGGGAGGCTCGTAAGACTTAAAATTACCAAGACTGATTATCCCGTTCAGATAGATGGAGAGGATGTTGATGATTTGTTTGAAGGGCTGGTATATGCCGGATAACAAGATAATTCATATTTGAATCAATGAATTAGGGAGGATTTGCCTGGACAGACAGTATGTGCAACAGGCTGATGATCACCTTACAGCGTATGGGCTGCTGCGTGTCTGTCCACGGCATGCAATGGATCTGAAAAAGCACGTATCTTTTTGCTATGAACAGATGATAACCTATATATCCTGTCATGTATAATACTTAAGCTCTATACACGGTTATAGGTTTGCCTTATGACTGAGTGGCTAAAATTGACGCTGAAGGTATTTTTTTATGATATCTTTGGGCTGTCAAGTGATTTTAAATTGTCACAAACCCGTAAATAATGTATAATCGTATATGTTTGTAATTTGAACGGGTCTGTTTTTATAGATCAGCTTACGGAGGGAATACATGGAGAAGGAATCGGGATGCTTTAAAGTTTGGACTGATGAGGGTGACCGCAGAATAGTATACTCGAGAGGTACAGGGGTTGCGCATGCTCATGAGATAGCGTGGCTCTATGAGACTATTGTCGAGCTTACGAAAGAATGGCATGATGACAAGGGTTTTGTGTACATGGCATTTATAGAGGATCTGCAACAGGTAAGCCCCAAAGGAAGCATTCAGTATGTCGAGCTTCACAGAAACCTTGAAGCAAACGGATGCAAGTATATTGCATATATTGAAGGTAATTCCTACGAAGTTTCGGTCCAGTCATACAAGCACAAACAGATGAGTAATACACCCCGTACGGAAAATCGCTACTTCCCTACTAAATACGAGGGATATAAGTGGTTTGAGGAAATGGGATTCTAATTTGAAGGAATACTATGAGTACTAAGAAAAAATACAGCAAGCCTTTCGGAAATCTCAACTCGCTTAAGACCAGCTTTTTTGAGAATAATGACGGAATGCTCAAGATGGCAGACGGGATGGCGGATGTTCTCCTGATGCAGCCCAAGAGAACCAGGTGCAAGATATGCGGAGCTTTGCTTGGGGAGCCGCTGTACAGAAGCCACAGGATCGGCTATATCGAATGCGAAAAGTGCGGTCACTTAAACAGCGAATGTGAAGATACGGATGATTTTGCAAGCGCTGTCTATGTTGAGGATGATTATTCGAAGAATTACAGCGCTGCAGACAAGGAAGGCTATATAAGAAGAAGGGATATGATCTATATCCCGAAGGCGGAGTATCTTCGTGACTGCTTAAAGCATGACGGTATTAATGTGGAAGATGTGGATATACTCGACATAGGGGCCGGATGCGGCTATTTTGTGTCCGCAGCAAGAGAGTGCGGGATGCACGCGGTCGGGATCGACGTATCCGACAGAGAGGTTGAGTTCGGAAATGCCATGAATCCGGAAAAGTGGCTGACTCATGTGGGACTTACGGATTCCATAGATTATATATCAAAATCATCGGCAAATGTTCTGTCTGCAATAGGCGTGCTTGAACATCTGGTACATCTTGACGAAAATCTCGAAGCCATAAAGAATAACGAAAATATCAAATATGTATATGCATCGGTACCGATGTTCTCGTTCTCAAGCTGCTTTGAAGCAGCATTCCCTAATGGCTACAACAGGCATACGGGAGGAACACATACACACCTGTTTACAAATGAGTCAATAGAGGTTATGGCCGACAGGATCGGCTTTGAGACAGCCTATGAGTGGCGGTTCGGTTCGGACATAAACGATCTGTACAGATTTCTTACCGTGTCAATGAGAAAAGCCGGTAATGAGCAGCTGGCAAGTCTTTTCTCGGACAGATTTGTTCCGCTTATGGACGATTTGCAGGCTGTTCTTGATAAGAGTGAGTTCTCATCCGAGTTACACTTTATTCTTAAGAGGAAATAATAGTTACGGAGATTTAGTATGAATATTATTGAAAAACTGTTCGGCACTCACAGCGAAAGAGAAGTTAAGCTTGTACTGCCGCTGGTGGATAAAATAGAATCGCTCCGGCCGAAGATGATGGAACTATCGGATTCACAGCTGAGGGCGCTTACAATAGAGTACAAGAAGCGTTATGCAAACGGAGAGAGCCTTGACGATCTTCTTCCCGAGGCATATGCAACGGTAAGAGAGGCGGCAAGACGTGTTCTTAATATGGAACATTACCGCGTACAGCTTATCGGCGGTATCATCCTTCATCAGGGACGTATCGCGGAGATGAAGACAGGTGAAGGTAAGACCCTCGTTGCAACTCTTCCGGCATATCTTAATGCGCTTACGGGACGTGGGGTTCATGTGGTAACGGTTAATGACTATCTTGCCAACCGTGATGCGGAATGGATGGGACAGGTTCATGAGTTCTTAGGACTTACCGTTGGCGTTGTTCTTAACCAGATGAAACCGGAAGAGCGCCGTGCCGCATATAACTGCGATATCACTTATGTTACGAACAATGAGCTGGGATTCGACTACCTGCGTGACAACATGGTCATATACAAGGAACAGCTTGTCCTTCGTGATCTTGCATTCGCGATCATCGATGAGGTGGACTCGGTTCTTATCGATGAAGCCCGTACCCCTCTTATCATTTCCGGACAGAGCGGAAAATCAACCAAGCTTTACGAAGTGTGTGATGTGCTTGCCCGCCAGTTAAAACGTGGTGAGGACATGGAAGACCTGTCCAAGATGGATGCCATCATGGGTATCGAAAGAGAAGAGACGGGTGATTTTATCGTTAACGAAAAGGATAAGTTCGTAACACTTACGGCTCAGGGTGTAGCCAAGGTAGAGAAATTCTTCCAGATCGACAACCTTGCCGATTCTGAGAATGTTGAGATACAGAACAACGTAATACTTGCACTTCGTGCGCATAACCTTATGTTCCGTGATCAGGACTATGTTGTTAAGGATGACCAGGTTCTTATTGTTGATGAGTTTACAGGTCGTATAATGCCCGGAAGACGGTATTCCGACGGACTTCATCAGGCAATAGAGGCCAAGGAACATGTTAAGGTTAAGCGCGAGAGCAAGACGCTTGCTACGATAACATTCCAGAACTTCTTTAACAAGTTCGAGAAGAAGTGCGGTATGACCGGTACGGCACTTACCGAGGAAAAGGAATTCCGTGACATTTACGGCATGGATGTTATTGAGATACCTACCAACAAGCCGGTTGCCAGAATCGATCTTCAGGATGCGGTATACAAGACAAGGCGGGAGAAGCTTTTTGCCATATGCAATGAGATAGAAGAAGCCCACAAGACCGGGCAGCCAATTCTTGTAGGTACAATAACCATCGAGGCATCGGAGGAGCTTTCAAAACTCCTTACCAAGAGAGGCATCGAACACAAGGTGTTAAATGCCAAGTTCCATGAACTTGAAGCTGCCATAGTAGCGGAAGCCGGTGTGCATGGTGCGGTTACGATCGCAACAAACATGGCGGGTCGTGGTACCGATATTAAGCTTGATGATGAGTCAAGGGCAGCGGGCGGACTTAAGATCATAGGTACCGAGCGTCATGAATCAAGACGTATCGATAACCAGCTGCGTGGACGTTCCGGACGTCAGGGAGATCCCGGAGAATCAAGATTTTTTATTTCCCTCGAAGACGATCTGATGAGACTGTTCGGATCCGACAGGCTCATGAACATATTTAACACACTCGGTGTTCCCGAAAATGAACAGATAGAGCACTCGATGCTGACAAGTGCCATCGAGAAGGCGCAAAAGAGAATAGAAGCTAACAACTTCGGAATCAGAAAGAACCTGCTCGAATACGATCAGGTTATGAATGAGCAAAGAGAGATTATATATGCCGAGCGCCGCCGTGTGCTTGACGGTGAGAGCATGCGTGACGTTGTATTCAGAATGGCTACGGAGTTTGTGGAGAACACAGTCGAGATGTGTATCGGAGATGTGGCAAATCCCGAAGACTGGGATCTTGCGGAGCTTAACCAGCATCTGCTTGCAACTGTTCCGGTTCAGGAGCTCAAAACCCCGGATATCAGGGATATGAAGAAAGAAGAACTTATCCATAAGCTCAAGGAAGAAGTTGTCAAGATTTATGAGGCCAAGGAAGCCGAATTCCCCAGTCCTGAGCAGATAAGAGAGATAGAGCGTGTCATACTTCTGAAAGTAATAGACAGAAAGTGGATGGATCACATCGACGATATGGATCAGCTCCGTCAGGGTATCGGCCTTCAAGCGTACGGTCAGAGAGATCCGCTTGTTGAGTACAAGATGATGGGATATGATATGTTCAATGCGATGACCGACGCCATAAGTGAGGAAACAGTCAGAGTACTGTTCCATATCCGTGTCGAGCAGAAGGTTGAACGTGAGGAAGTTGCCAAGATCACGGGAACAAACAAGGATGACTCCGGTCCGAAGAAGAGCGTAAAGCGCGAGTCGGACAAGGTTTATCCCAATGATCCGTGTCCATGCGGCTCGGGCAAAAAGTATAAGAATTGCTGCATGAGACGAAAATAAATTGCAGAGGCACGGGGCCTGTCCGTCAGAGCGCCAGTCGCTCAAACAGTCCTCGCCGCTCGAAAAAGCACTCGCGTCTGCGGAACTCGCTTGGTGGCATCTCTGCGGCCACCCGTGCATGAATTGATGGTGACATGGTAGAATTAGATGGTATAAAAACAGAATTAGGAAACCTTGCCGGGCCTCTTGCCGAGCTTGAGGCAAGCCTTGGGATAAACGATAAGGAGCAGCGCATAGAAGAGTTGCGTCGTCTTATGGAGGAGCCTAACTTCTGGGATGATAATGAACGAGCCCAGAAACTTTCCAAGGAACTAAAGGATCTTGAGGATACGGTTAATACAATTCGGGAACTCAAGACCCAGCATTCCGATATCGGTGAGCTTATTTCCATGGCCTACGAAGAGAATGACGAGGCAATGATTCCAGATATCAAGGCTGAATTCGAGGAGTTTTCCCAAAAACTTGACAATCTGCGTATCAGCACGCTCCTGTCAGGAGAGTATGACTCCAACAATGCGATTTTGCGTCTTAATGCGGGGGCCGGAGGCACGGAGAGCTGTGACTGGGCTGGAATGCTGTTTCGAATGTATACAAGATATGCCGAGAAGAAGGGATTTTCCGTAGAGGTACTCGATATGCTTGACGGTGATGAGGCGGGTATCAAGTCGGTAACCTTTCAGATAAACGGTACAAATGCCTACGGATACTTAAAGGGTGAAAAGGGAGTCCACAGGCTTGTGCGAATCTCTCCTTTCAATGCGCAGGGAAAGCGTCAGACAAGTTTTGTATCCCTTGATGTTATGCCGGATATAGAAGAAGATCTTGATGTCGATATTAACGAGGACGATCTTCGGATCGACACATACCGTTCTTCGGGAGCCGGCGGACAGCATATTAACAAGACAAGTTCCGCCATAAGGATCACACATATCCCGACTGGTATTGTTGTTCAGTGCCAGAACGAGAGAAGCCAGTTCCAGAACAAGGACAAGGCTATGCAGATGCTGAAGGCAAAGCTTTATCTGCTCAAGAAGGAAGAGAATGCAGAGAAGCTTTCGGACATCCGCGGCGAGGTCAAGGATATTGCATGGGGCAGCCAGATAAGGTCATATGTACTCCAGCCCTATACAATGGTTAAGGATACAAGAACCAACCAGGAAGTGGCCCAGGCAGACGCAGTTCTCGACGGATATCTGGACCCTTTTATAAACGCGTATCTGAAGTGGATATCCGGTGGCGGTCAGAGTGAATAAAGTAAGCAGAGTAAGTAAAGGTGGTGCAACCATATGATAAATATAGCTGTACTCGGGTACGGAACCATCGGTTCCGGAGTTGTTGAGGTTATCGACAAGAACAACAGCAGTATCGACAGGAAAACCGGTGATAACATAAGGGTAAAGCATGTACTTGATCTCCGTGATTTTCCCGGAGACAGGGTTGAAAGCATTCTTGTGCATGATTTTGACATTATATTAAATGACCCTGAGGTTAAAATAGTTGTCGAAGTCATGGGCGGAGTTGAGCCGGCATATACTTTCGTTAAGAAGTGTCTTCTTGCGGGAAAAAGCGTGTGCACTTCAAACAAAGAACTTGTAGCTGCCCACGGACCGGAGCTTATTAAGATCGCAAAGGATAAGAATATCAACTTCCTGTTCGAGGCAAGCGTTGGCGGTGCGATACCGATCATCAGGCCGCTTTGCTCATCGCTTACGGCCGACAGGATACTTGAGATCAAGGGTATTTTAAACGGTACAACAAACTACATTCTGACACAGATGGACGTGGAAGGATGGGATTTTGACAGGGCACTTTCCAAGGCTCAGGAGCTGGGGTATGCGGAGCGTAATCCCGAGGCTGATATAGAAGGGTACGATGCATGCCGCAAGATTGCCATATTGTCATCCCTTGCCTTCGGAAAGAGTGTTAATTACGAGGATATCTATACCGAAGGAATTTCTAAGATAACCGCGATGGATATTAAGTATGCAGGGAAGATGGACTGCAAGATAAAGCTTCTTGCATCGAGTGAGAACATCGACGGGAAATATTACGCAATGGTAGCCCCGTTCCTCGTAAAATCATCCCATCCGCTCAGTGGTGTTAGCGGGGTGTTCAACGCAATCTTCGTAAAAGGAAGCGAGATAGACGATGTGATGTTCTACGGAAGCGGTGCGGGCAAGCTCCCGACAGCATGTGCGGTAGTTGCCGATGTTGTCGATGCCGCAAGACATCTTAACGAAAATATACAGACCATCTGGTCGGAAGAAGGTCTGGAACTTACAGGCAGCGAAAATGCCACAAGAAGATTCTTCGTAAGAGTTTTGGGAAAACGGTCTGAGTGTGAGAACAGGATTAAGGAAGAGTTCGGAGCGGTTGATTTCATCGAAATTCCGGAGGATACTGAGGGCTTTGGTTTTGTAACACCGGCTCTTGCCGAAAAATCATTCGATGCACATCTGGCTAACATCCCGAATGTTTCGGGACGAATAAGATTTGAATAAATAATGAGGAGAAAAAGAAATGCTGGTTGTTAAGAAGTTCGGAGGCACATCTGTTGCCGACAAAGACCGCATCATGAACGTCGCAAAGCGATGTATTGCTGACTACAAAGCGGGTAATGATGTGGTTGTTGTTTTGTCTGCGATGGGTAAACAGACGGATGTACTGATCGACATGGCCAAGTCGATCAATCCCAATCCGCCCAGGCGTGAGCTTGATATGCTCATGACTACCGGAGAGCAGGTTAGTGTAGCAATGATGGCGATGGCTATGGATGCGCTCGGAGTACCGTCGGTATCACTCAACGCTTACCAGGTGGCTATGCATACGACAAGTGTGTATGGAAATGCGCGTCTAAAAAGGATCGACACGGAGCGAATCCGTAATGAGCTTGATCTCAAAAAGATAGTTATTATTACCGGGTTCCAGGGTGTAAACAAGTATGATGATTACACAACGCTCGGACGTGGCGGGTCCGATACTACCGCAGTGGCTCTTGCGGCTGCACTTCATGCGGATAAATGTGAAATATACACGGATGTGGAAGGTGTATATACAGCTGATCCCAGAATCGTTCCTAAGGCCAGAAAACTCAAAGAGATAACATATGATGAAATGCTGGATCTGGCAACGCTCGGAGCGGGTGTTTTGCATAACCGTTCCGTTGAACTTGCCAAGAAATACGGTGTTAAACTTGTAGTGCGCTCGAGTATGTCCGAGGCCGAGGGTACAGTTGTTAAGGAGGTTGTTAAAGTGGAGAGAATGCTTGTTTCCGGCGTTGCTGCCGATAAAAATGTTACCAGGATATCAGTTGTTGGTCTTGAGGACCGCCCCGGTGTTGCGTTCAGACTGTTTGATGCTCTTGCAAAATCAAACATCAACGTAGATATGATCCTTCAGTCAATAGGGCGTGACGATACAAAGGATATCACATTTACGATTCCCAGGGATATGGAAAAGGATGCACTCGATGCCATTGAGAATATCAAGGACACCCTTAATATGCAGGATGTCAAGACAAACTCACAGGTTGCGAAGGTTTCTATAGTCGGAGCCGGAATGATGAGCAATCCCGGTGTTGCGGCCAAGATGTTTGAATGCCTCTACAACGCCAACATCAACATCAGAATGATCTCCACATCCGAGATAAGGGTTACGGTACTTATCGATGAGAAGGAAGTCGACAAAGCAATGAATGTAATACACGATATGTTCGGGCTTGAAGATTAAGCTTACAGGAGAATGAAAAAAGGCGGAGCAAACTCCGCCTTTTTTTGTTGCAAGTCGTTGTTTTGTGGTATAATATCAATATCTATAACTATGTGTAAAAACGGGTAAGTTACAGAAGGAAGATATTATGGAGACAGAAGCACAGTTTAACAGTAAGGAGCAGTCTGCAGACAGGCTGGCCACAGCATCTTTTGCAATGGGTATTATATCGATAGTCTCGGTTTTGTGCTGCTGTCCGTTTGTTTTCTCGGCCATAGGTATAGTACTTGCGCTTTTATCAAAGGGTGCGTCGGATGCGCTTCGTCCGAGAGCGAAGACAGGACTTATCCTTTCGATAGCAGGGCTGGTCATTTCGTTTGTACTTACGATCTTTACGATAGTATTCCCGATCGTGATGTACAAGACCAACCCGGAATTTCGCAAGAATATCAATAATGCTATGGAAGAGTCTCTTCAGCAGGATGAGGAACTGTTCAGACAGATCTACGGTGATGATGTCTATGAACAGATGCAGCAGATCATCAAGGAGGACAGCCTTTGATCGGAATAAGCGGATATGGGAATTCACCATTAACCGGATACATCTACGGATCATATGCAGGCGTCTCGAACGCAGGCTCTGCTGACGGCGGCCAAAATGTGGGTGCAATCAAGAATCCCGGAGAGTCCACCAAGGTATCCCCGGGGAGAAAATCGTCCCCTGCGGAATGCCAGACCTGCAAAGAGAGAAAGTATCAGGACGGGTCGGATGAGAACGTATCGTTCAAATCCGCACAGCACATATCGCCTACAGAGGCCGGAGCGCGTGTAAGAGCCCACGAACAGGAGCATGTTGCCAACGCATACTCCAAGGCGGAGGAGAAGGGCGGAAAGGTTATTAACGCCAGTGTATCAATACATACGGCGATTTGTCCTGAATGCGGAAGAACCTACGTGTCAGGTGGGTTAACGAGAACATCCATCAAATATCCGAACGAAAATAATCCTTACCAGAAGAATAAAAAAGCAAATGACGGACTCGGAATGAAGGGTCAGAGCGTAGACATGGCCATATAACGCAGGCGGGCATTTGCAACAGGAGTTTTACTGATGAATCATACATCGATATCTGATTTGAAAGCAAAGGCAAAGGATCAGTTACTTGGCAATTACGGAATAGCAACCGGGTCCTTTGCCCTTCTTTTTGTGCTTGTGTATGCGCTTATCTCCATACTTATAGGTGCGCTTGTCGCAAGTATCACCCCGGACGCTGTGGCAGCTACGGGGAGAAGCGTTCCAAACCAAATAAAATCATATGCGATAAGCACTGTTATTGCCATACTTTCAGCGGTTCTTACAGTGGGTCACCTGTACATACTGAAGCAGATCAGTGAGGGAAGAAGCCCTGTGATGTCGGACCTCTTCTTCGCCATCAGAAATCACCCCGACAAGGTTATAATCATTGCCCTAACTCTGATTCTGGCACAGATCATATTATGCCTTCCGGCAACCCTTGTGGGCGGCTCTTTGGCATCCGGACAGAATCTTGATTTTGAAGGAAAGACTTTTCTGCTGTATATCGTTTTATACCTTGCAGGTATGATTGCATCCTTCTATATTGATCTGATGCTTGCTATGTCCTATATGATATATCTTGACGATCCTCAGAAGAGGGTTACCGAAATTATCAGGCAGAGCATTTCTATGATGAAGGGTAACAAATTCAGATATTTCTACATGATCCTGTCCTTTTTGGGCTACTGGGCATTAATACTGCTTAGTATCGGAATAGCCGCCTTGTGGGTGATTCCGTACCAGAACATGACAGTTGTACAGTTTTATACTGATCTGCGCGATAACAGTAATTATGCAGAGGTAGAGGAATTATGAGCGCAGAATTTGACGTTAAGATGACAACCGGCAAGATGTACGATTACATGCTCAGGCATACTTTTACTTCTTTTGCGGGGATTGTAGGAGAGTTTCTCGGGATAGTACTTGTTGCCGGTGCATTTGTGTATAAACAGTGGATATATCTTATATTTGGAATTATTTGTATCCTGTATCAGCCTGTTGTCTTATATTTCAGGGCAAAACGGCAGGTTACGGGCAATGAGATCTTCAAAGAACCGCTGCATTATATTGTCGATGATAACGGAATAACGGTTAGGAGCGGTGATAATATCGATTCTCTTACATGGGACAAAATATATAAGGTTGTATCCACCTCGCGTTCCGTGATAGTGTACACGGGACGTGTTAATGCATGTATCTTTCCGAAGGAAGACATGGGCCCGGTCAAGGATACGGTAATACAGATAATAAGCACTCATCTTGATCCGAAGCAGGTAAATATACGGTGATGGTGAAAAAGATAGAGTCTTATAGCGAAAAAGATACGTTTGATACGGCAAGAAAGCTTGCCGAAGTGTCTAAAAAGGGTGATATATACGCGCTTGTCGGAGATCTTGGAGTCGGAAAAACCGCTTTTGCTAAGGGATTTGCCGAAGGGCTCGGAATAAGAGAGAGTATAGTAAGTCCGACGTTTACGATCCTGCAGATATACGAGAGCGGAAGAATGCCGCTGTATCATTTCGATGTTTACCGGATCGGAGATGTTTCCGAGATGGATGAGATCGGATATGAGGACTGCTTCTGGGGCGATGGTGTAAGCCTTGTGGAGTGGGCTGATATAGTAAGAGATATATTTCCGGAAAACACCGTAAAGGTAACGATTGAAAAGGACCTTTCAAAGGGCGTGGATTACCGGATGATTACGATAGAAAGCAATAAAGATGAAGATAATAGCCATTGATTCATCGGGACTTGTTGCGACGGTTGCGATTGCAACCGGCGATTCCATAATAGCCGAGTATACGGTGAATTACAAAAAAACCCATTCCCAGACGCTGCTTCCGATGCTTGATGAGATAAGCCGGATGACGGAGCTTGACCTTGATACGGTAGATGCTGTAGCGGTAGCGGCAGGTCCGGGATCGTTTACCGGTCTTCGCATAGGTTCGGCTACTGCAAAGGGACTGGCGCTGGCACTGGATAAGCCGATAATAGAAGTTCCCACGGTAGATGCACTTGCAATGAACTTATGGGGCATAACGGATGTCATCTGTCCGATAATGGATGCAAGAAGGAGTCAGGTATACACGGGCTTTTACGAATTTACTGCTGATGGGGAATTAAATGTTCTTCATGAGCAGTTTGCAGAAGATATCGTTAAGGTTACACAGATGCTTGATGAGATCGGACGTCCGGTTGTTTTTCTGGGTGATGGTGTACCGGTATCAAAAGATCCGATATCTGCCAATATTAAAGTTCCGTACAGGTTTGCACCGGCGCATTGTGCAAGGCAAAGGGCAGCAGCCCTCGCTGTACTTGCCGGAAAGTATTATGAAGAAGGCAGGACGGTCAGTGCTGCGGACCATAAACCGGAATACCTGAGAGCTTCGCAGGCTGAAAATGTCAGGATTGCTTCGCAATGAATATTATGATACGCACTATGACAGAATCCGATATACCTGAGGTGGCAAAGCTCGAGACCGAAGTTTTTACCGATCCATGGTCGGAGAAGGTATATCGCGAAACTTTCCTGCTGCAGGGAGTGGAATATGTTGTTGCCTGCGACGATAACAATATTGTAGGTGCAGCCGGAGTCAGAAATATTGTGGGTACCGGAGAAATAACAAATGTTATGGTAAGATCCGGATACAGAGGCAACGGTATCGGAAGACGGATGCTTGAAGAACTCCTCGAACGTGGCAGAAAGCTTGGGGCAACCGAATTTACGCTTGAGGTAAGAGTTGGGAACGAGCCGGCAATCAGGCTCTATGAAAGCCTTGGCTTTGTATGTGAGGGAGTCAGACCGGGGTTTTACAACAACCCGAAAGAAGATGCAGCAATATACTGGTTGCATTAAATAACAGATGATTCATAACAGGTGATATATGCTCGATGTTTGTTTGCTCGGGACCGGAGGAATGATGCCGCTCCCGTACAGATGGCTGACGTCTCTTATGATGAGGATAGGCGGCAGCAATATTTTAATAGACTGTGGAGAGGGAACACAGATAGCGATCAAGGAGAAAGGATGGAGTCCCAACCCGATAGATGTTATCTGCTTTACCCATTATCATGCGGATCATATAAGCGGTTTGCCGGGACTGCTTCTAAGTATAGGCAATTCCGACAGGACCGATCCTATAACGATGATAGGTCCAAGGGGACTTGAGAGAGTTGTAAGCTCGTTGCGAATAATAGCTCCGGAGCTTCCTTTTGATATAAAATTTCTTGAGATTGAAGGGGTAAGGGCGACCTTTTCCTTTAACGGCTATGAGATAGATGCTTTTAAGGTAAGTCATAATGTAACATGCTACGGATACTCCCTCAGGGTTCCTAGGATAGGAAGATTTGATGCAGATAAGGCGAAGGGGCTGGGAATTCCGCTTCCTTACTGGAGCCGGCTCCAAAAGGGCGAAACTATAACCGATGAGACGGGCAGTTATACCCCGGATATGGTCATCGGTCCTGCAAGGCGCGGACTCAAGATAACGTACTGTACGGATTCCCGTCCTGTTTCGGTAATCAGCGAAATGGCTTCGGGAGCGGATCTGTTCATATGCGAAGGTATGTACGGAGAGCCGGGAATGGAGGAGAAAGCCAAGGAGCACAAGCATATGACTTTCTACGAGGCTGCAAAGCTTGCAAAAAGTGCTGAGCCCTCCCCTAAAGAGATGTGGCTTACCCACTATTCACCTTCGCTTTCGTATCCGAAGGATTATGAGAAAGAAGTAAGAAAGATTTTCAGGAATACCCACGTGGCCAAGGACGGCCGCAGTGTCAGCTTGATGTTTGAGGATTGACATAGGATGAAACGTCGCAATCCCACAAGAGTAATAGTTGTGTTTACGATGCTCGCAGTATTTGTTGTGGGCTTGTTTTTCTATATTTCAAACAGGTCAAAGGTTATTTCCGAAGGCAGAGCGCAGACTATGACGGCTGTTCAGGAAATACTTGCGAGAAATCTTGATACCAATTATCCGCCTACCCCGAAAGAGGTTCTGAAGTTCTACAGTGAGATAACAAGGTGCTTCTACGGTGAGGAATATACCGAGGAGGAACTTGAGAGACTTGCGAGCTTTTCAAGGAAGCTTTTTGATGATGAACTGGTTGCAAATCAGACGGACGAACAATACTTAAGTGCCCTTAAGATGGATATAGAAAGCTGGAAGAAGGACAAAAAGGTAATCTCCAGCTATTCGGTATCAAGCAGTACGGACGTTCAGGAGTATTCATACGGAGGATATGAGTGGGCACAGCTTTACTGCACATATTCTATAAGAATGGGAACAAATGTAGCGCCGATCCAGGAGCACTTTATCATGAGGAAGGATTCAAAAGGACACTGGAAAATCCTTGGATGGGAGCTTGTTACCCCGGAGGATGACAATGGATAATGTCAGAATCCTTGCAATTGAGAGCTCCTGCGATGAAACTGCCGCGGCAGTTGTGGAAAACGGACGTAAGGTATTGTCGAATATCATATATTCCCAGATTGACCTTCACACACTTTATGGCGGTGTTGTCCCGGAGATAGCATCCCGTAAGCACATCGAAAAGATCAACCCTGTAATAGAAGCCGCTCTTTCAAAGGCAGAGTGTACACTTTCCGATCTGTCTGCGATTGCGGTAACCTACGGTCCCGGTCTTGTGGGGCCGCTTCTTGTGGGAGTTGCCGAAGCCAAAGCAATAGCTTTTGCGAAAAAACTTCCCCTTATCGGGGTGCACCACATAAAAGGCCATATATGTGCCAATTATATCGAAAATGAGAACTTAAAGCCGCCTTTTATGACTCTTGTCGTATCCGGCGGCCATACTCATCTGGTACGTGTCAGGGATTACGGAGAGTATGAAGTTATCGGACGCACAAGGGATGATGCCGCAGGCGAGGCGTTTGATAAGGTGGCAAGGGCGATTGGGCTCGGCTATCCCGGAGGACCCAAGATAGATGCTGCCGCAAAGCGTGGTGACTGCAATGCTATAGAGTTTCCTAAGGCTAAAGTAAACGGCAGTGAGTATGATTTTAGCTTCTCGGGTCTTAAAAGCGCGGTGCTTAACTACCTAAACCATGCACAGATGAGGGGCGAGAAGGTTAATCCCGATGATCTTGCGGCTTCGTTTCAGAAGGCGGTTGTAGATGTACTGACAGAGCACGCTGTAATGGCAATAGAACAGTTTAAACTGAATGATTTTGCGCTTGCGGGCGGTGTTGCAAGCAATTCGGCCCTAAGAGCTAGCATGGCCGAAGCCTGTGATAGGCTGGGGGTCAGGTTCTACTGCCCGTCGCCTGTTTACTGCACCGATAATGCTGCGATGATCGGAGTTGCTGCATATGACGAATACATAAAAGGTAATTTTGCTGACTACTCGCTGAACGCGATTCCCAATATAGGAATCGAAGAGGGATGACTATGAACAGGAAAACAGCGGCTGTTGTCCTTGCCGGAGGGAAGGGCCGGCGCATAGGAGGAGATACACCGAAGCAATATCTTGAAATAGGGGGCCATCCTCTCCTTTATTATAGCCTAAAGACCTTTTCCGACAGTTCTGTCGATGAGATATACCTTGTATGCGGCGCAGGTGAGGAAGAGTATTGTTCAACCGAAATAGTTGAGAAATACGGCTTTTCCAAGGTCAGGAGCATAGTCAGCGGCGGCAGGGAGAGGTATCATTCCGTATACAACGGCTTGAGAGCGATCCGCTGCACCTGTGAGGGGGGTAACAGCGATCCATGCGAAATCGTTTTCATACATGACGGGGCAAGGCCGTTTGTTACGGAAGAGATCATTCTGCGGGCATATAATGCCGCCGTAGAAAATCGTGCGGCTGCCGTTGCATATCCCGCAAGCGATACAGTCAAGATGTCGGATAATGCGGGTTTTGTGGCCGAAACACTGCGGCGAGACCATATATGGCTTATGCAGACACCCCAGGCATTTGATTTTTACGAGATATACGATGCTTACAGCAGGCTTATTGAGTCCGAGCCGGATATTCTCGATCGCGGAGTGCTCATTACAGATGATGCCATGGTACTTGAACTTTTTTCGGAGCGAAAAGTCAAGCTTGTTATGGGCGATGGCCGTAATATTAAAGTTACAAATCCGGATGATCTGAAAATTGCCGGATTATATATTGGCAACGGAAAAAGTGATAGTTGAAATGATCTAATATTGTGGAGGATGAAAAAATGCTGGTTCCTGTATTATTGTTTATAGTGGGTTTTGTGTGCCTCATAAAGGGCGGCGACTGGTTTGTAGACGGGGCCGCGGGGATAGCGAAGAAATTCAATATGCCCGAGATACTTGTGGGAGCTACGGTTGTTTCCATAGGTACGACGCTTCCGGAAACTATAGTATCTGCGTCATCTGCGGTATTAGGGCACGGAGAGATCGCATACGGAAATGCAATAGGCTCGATCATATGTAATACCGCCCTTATTGCTGCAATAACGCTTACAGTCAGACCTTCGGAGGTTGACCGCAAGACTCTTATTGTCCCTACATGCTTCTTCTTTGCGGCTGCGGCATTTTATTGCGCTGTAGCCTATATTTCCGGATATTTTTCAAGAGTTACCGGGATCATTTTGCTCATAGGACTTATCATATATATGACGGTTACGGTCCGTCACGCGCTTAAAACCCCGGGAAATGAACAGACAGTAGAAGAGGATGGGAAGGGAGACAGACCTGTATGGCAGCTGATCATCCTTCTTGTTGTAGGAGCAGCCATAATAGCTGTCGGAGCAAGACTTCTTATTGATAACGGAACGCTCATTGCACAGGCTCTCGGAGTTCCGGAGTCGGTTATCGCCCTTACGTTTGTTGCACTCGGAACATCGCTTCCCGAACTTGTTACGGCCATTACTTCACTCAGGAAAGGATATGGGGCGTTATCTCTCGGAAATGTTATAGGTGCAAACCTCCTCAACCTTCTGCTTGTTTCGGGCCTTGCCTGCACCCTTTCGCCCTTTGCTGTTCCGGTTGAAAAGCAGATCGCGGGTATTCCCGCTTCGTTTATTGTGGACATACCGCTAATGTTCTTTGTAATGGCATTTATGACGATTCCGGCACTTGTAAGCGGCAAGGTTTCAAGGGTACAGGGAATCGTACTTCTGGTATTGTATGCAGCATTTGTAGCATTCCAGTTCGCGTAAAATCATTTGCTAAGGAACTTATAATAATTGTCTGAACTCATCAAATTTGAAAACGTAGGAAAGATATATAGAACCGGTTCGGTTGAATACATAGCATTGCATGATGTGAACCTTTCGATAGATGAAGGGGAACTTGTCGTTGTGCTCGGCCCCAGCGGTTCAGGTAAGAGTACGCTTCTTAATCTTCTCGGGGGTATGGATACTGCAACCACCGGGAAGATTTTCTTTGCCCAGACTGAGATAACGGCGATGGATGATATGAAACTGTCGCAGTTTCGGGCAATTTCCGTCGGCGTGGTATTTCAGTTCTATAATCTTGTTCCGACACTTACGGCACTTGAAAACGTGTCACTGATGCAGGATCTTGGCATCAGTATCATGGATCCGATGGATGCTCTTGAGATGGTAGGCCTCGGGGACAAGAAAGACAGCTTTCCTTCCCAACTGTCGGGCGGACAGCAGCAGAGGGTATCTATAGCAAGGGCAATAGCCAAACAGCCAAGGCTTCTTCTGTGTGACGAGCCGACAGGTGCGCTTGATACCGGCACAGGCAGGGAAGTTCTCAAGATCCTTCAGGACCAGTGCAGGGTTCACAAAAGAACGATAGTAATGGTAACGCATAACAGCCTGTTTGCCGAAGTAGCGGACAAGGTTATCTATGTCAAGAACGGCACAGTGGTTGATATTAAGGAAAACAAAGAAGTCAAGGATGCATACGATCTTAACTGGTAAGCCGCATGGCTCCTGACAGGGATGGTAGTAGATACATGAAGAAGATCCTGATCAAAAAGATGTTTCGAGATCTGCGGATAAATGCCGTTCAGTTCTTTGCGATATTTATCATGTGCCACCTGGCTATGCTGCTTCTTGGGGCTTTTGACGCGGATAACTCCGGAAGGCTGTATTCGGCCGACAGATATTATCGCGAGACTAATTTTGCGGATCTGTTTCTGACCTCGGAAGGATTTTCCAAGGAAGACATACAGGATATAAGGCAGATTGAGGGCGTAAAGGATGCGGAGAGAAGAGCATCCGTTATCGGAAGGGTTACAAATATCTCCGACAGGAAGATCGAACTCAATTTCCTTGAAAGTGATAATATCTGCAGGCTTTATACCGAAAAAGGGGATCCGTATACACAGGGGATGAGCGGAATCTGGATCGACCGTCATTTTGCCGAAAAACAGGGCATAGGTATCGGGGATACACTTTCGATATCATGTAAGGATGCCACATTTTCGGAAATTGTAAGAGGCTTTGTCGACAACTCCGAGCATACCAACTTTATCATAGACGATACGTATCTTGATACCGAATACGGCGAGTACTGCTATGCTTTTCTGGATGCTTCCGAGTACCCGTTTGATGACATATCGTTTGACAAGATGCTTGTTGATGCGGCTAATGTGGATTCTCAGATCAACCTTGATGATACAGACCGGGAAGAGCTGAAGAAAGTTAAGCTCTCGATCCTTGATACAGTCTCCAAGTCTTCGATGAGTGTCATAATGAAGTATGAGCAGTCAGGCTATGAGAGCCAGATGTCCGACTGCAACTTCAACAACATGATGATCATGGTTTTTCCTCCGCTGTTTACTATGCTTGCTGCGCTAAGTACTGTAACGACGATGTCGAGACTTACCGCCAAGCAGAGGACGGTGATAGGAACGCTGAAGGCACTTGGTTTTTCGAAGAAAACGGTCATTTTTCATTACATCTCGTATTCCGTGTTCCTGTCGGCAATAGGATGCATAACAGGCGCGGCGCTGGGACACTTTGTGCTCGGCAGCTGGCTGTTTGAAGATTTTATCGAATATTACTCTGTTCCCGATTCGGTACTTAGGATGTCGTATAAAGTTCCTCTCGTTGCGGCAATGATCATAGTCCTTGCGGTTATTGCCAACTATCTTTCGTGCAGAAAGCTGCTTGTGCAGAATGCGGCCGTGATCCTGATGCCGGAAGCTCCGAAGGCAGCGGGCGCCGGCAGTATTGAAAAACTCAAAATATGGAATAAGCTTAGTTTTGCGACAAGATGGAACCTAAGGGATATCAATATCAATAAGTTAAGGTCGCTCATGGGCATATTCGGCGTGGTCATCTGTTCGTCCATTCTCATGGGTGCATTTGGTATACAGGAGAGTATAGGATATCAGGACACATGGCTGTACGGGGACTTAAAGCCGGCCGCGTATACTATCACCGTGTCTCCGGATTACGGATATTCGTGGGCTTATGATATTGCAAGAGAATATAACGGACAGCTTGTCATGCAGACCGATGCGGAGATCACGGGCAGGGATGACAGCAGACTGTTTACGCTCACTGTGGTTGATGAGGGAAACCTGTTAAGGTTTCATGATACAAAAGGAAATTACATCACTTTGCCTGATTACGGAGCCATGATAAGCGAAAAAGCCGCAGATACACTCGGCATTTCCGTCGGAGATATGGTCTCTTTCCGGCTTCCGGGAGAGAAGAAAGAGTATTCGGTAAACATAGCGAAGATACACAAGACACCCGAGGCTCAGGGCATAGTCATAAGCCGTAAATATTACGAGAGTCTTCACGGGGAATTTGATCCCAAGATCATATATACAAACATGACCCCGCCGGACACACTTGCTGCCGAACTGAAAGAGGTAAGCGGTGTTAATTCAAGGGAAAAATATGTTGCTGCACTTAAGAGAAACAACGCATCAACGGCGGAACTTGTGTATGTCATAGTCGTAATAGGTATCATTATCGGCTTTGTAGCCATGTATAATACAGGAGTACTGTCATTTGCGGAGAAAATGAGAGATGTCGCAACCCTAAAAGTTCTCGGCTTTCCGACAAACAAGATAAGGTGGATACTCCAGCAGCAAAACCTGTTCATTACCGGGGTCGGAACACTGATCGGAATAGGTGTAGGGCTGGTGCTTATAAGGGTTCTGATGAACTCACTGGACCCATCCGGTGATTTTCTGGTTGATCTTTCTGCAACGCCGTATCTGCTTGCGATATTGTTTTCGTTTGTTGTATCGGTTGCTGTTAATGGTATAATATCGACTAAAGTAAAAAGCATCAATATGGTTGAAGCCCTTCAGGGAGTGAAATAGATTTATGAGTAAAGTTATTAAAGGCATCATCATAACAGTGGTTCTTCTGGCGGCTATAGGCGGTGGGGCATGGTATTATCTGTCCCCCGATGAAGTATCTGCAGTAAGAGCCGGAAGAAGGGACGTAGTGCCCTCGATTTCACTTGTCGGGAATGTGGAGGGAAACGAGCCTGTTACGGTATACGCCCCTGTGTCCGGAACGATAGAAGCCAAAAATGTCAATGTCGGCCAGAGAGTACACAAAGGAGATATTCTGCTCTCTTACGCGACAGAAAAGCAGGAAAGTGCAATAGACATTGCTAGGATCACGCTTGATTACGACCAGCAGATAGTCGATGCGATAAATAAGAGCCGCTCCGAGAACAAGGCGAAGGTTGCCAAGGCAAACCAGATGATCAGCCAGTGTGAGGTCGTATACGCTACGCTCAAGCTTAATATCATGGCACTTGACTCCGGAACATACAGCAAAGATTACGACAGGAAGGCCAAGACTCAGATCATAGAAAACGATATCCAGAAAATGGAGAACGAGGTTTCGTATAACCAGTCGGAATTAGCCAAGATTGAGGCGGAACTCAAGAAGGCGGAACTGACCGAAGACAAGTCGAATGTCGCGAAACTTACCGAAGAAGCCAGGCATCTTCAGGATAAAATATCAGAAACAAACAGTGCAATAAGCAAAAACAAGAGAGATATAATCTGTCTTCCGATAGAGGGAATGGACCCCGCAACATACAACCAATACCAGTCACTACAGAACGATCTTGAGACCGTGACCAGACTGTGGAGCGATGCAAGGACCGAAAGAGACACGGCCCAGTCAATGGTAAAAGCATATGACGAACTGCTGGGAAATGAGAAAAATGCGGCTCTCGACGAGCTGACTCTTGATGAGGCATTAAAGGAACTCGAAAAGGCAAGCGGTGGGAGCGTTGCGCCTTCTGATGGTATTATCACCAAATGTTATGTTGATACGGGCGCGTCTGTCGAAAAGGGGAATCCTGTCATTGAAATGCAAAAAGCCGACAGCTACATGGTAAAACTCCTTGTTTCCAAGTATGACATCACGTCGATAAAGGAAGGTCAGTACGCCAAGATCAGGATCGGAAATGCCGAATATAAGGGAGCTGTCTCAAATATCAGCCAGTATGCCCAGACGGATTCGTCCGGGAAAGCCAAAGCAGAGGTAAGTGTTGATATTTACACCGAGGATCCGCTGATCGTCGGAATGGAAGCCGATGTTACGATAAAACTTGAAAACATAAGCGATACACTTACGGTTCCGAACGAGTGCGTGTATGCCGATGACTCGGGAAGCTACGTGTTTACGACCGATGAAAATCATGTGGTGAGAAGACGCTATATCGCAGCGGGTGTTAAAGATTCGGCATATACCGAAGTGATAAGCGGACTTAACGAGTCGGATATAATTGTCTCTGACCCTGCAGCCCCTGATTATGAAGGGGAAAAGGTCGAAGAAGTCATGTTATAAGGCACTATAAAGCTCATCCGGTTATATCCGGCCGTAGGCTGGTATTTCTTGTCATAGAATCTTCCCATAAGGGATGCAACGAGATATGTCCGTATTCCCGTAGGCAGCATATCTTCATCGGACAGATTGACTTCTTCGCCGTCGTACCATATCACGACATTTACGGCCTCATCCCTGCAATTGACGAACACATCCGCATTAACGTCATCAGCATCTTTATTGACGTCAAGTATCAGCATTGAAATATCCTCAAACAGCAGCATTACCATATTTCTGATCTTGCCGGGAACGCTTTGATCCTGCAGAAAATCATTTACCTCATCTCTTACTCTTACCGCATCAAGTTCGGTAATCCTGAAGTTGAAGTTTTGTGAGGCACTTGCATTGTCGCCGATAAGGAACGGAAAATCATCCTTCCCGTATTTTCGGATCACGTAGATTGAAGAAAGCGCAAGAGTGACATATGTGCAGAGTGCTTCGCCGAGCCATATCCCGTTTATTCCAAGCAGCAGACCGAGTGAAGTGTTCAGGATTATCCTTACAACAATGGAATCGAGAGTGTTAGACAGAACCGTGATCCTGTATTTTCCTATATTTGTATAGTATTCCGAAAAGATCGACAGCAGGATGCAGGGGATGCAGGAAAGGGAGCATAATCTGCATGCGACAACCGCTTTTTGTGCAAGATCAGGATCGGCTATATCGTACATACGCGGGAAGATGGGTGCAAGGAAAAATATTACCGCAATAAACACACTGCCTATGATAAGAAGTGCCCGTATACCGAACTTCAGAAGATTCTTCATTGCATCAATGTTGGAATCACTGTGATATGAAAGCAGCATTGTCTTCATCGACTCGCTCACTCCCTCGCCAAGAGACATCAGGTCATAGATCATGGTTGCGATCGCCAGAAGAACAAGATATCCCGCTCCGAACATATGCACGATAAATGCATTTATAAGAAGCGAATATAAGCAGTCGCAGCCGATGTTTATCGCATCGGTACCACCTATAATAAGGATTTCCTTTATATCGGACATTCGGAAGATGACAACGGGTTTTACCCTGTACTTCTTTCTGAAGAAGTGGGACACAAGAAGCAGGAAAGACATAACCAGTCCTATCGCCGAACCGAGTGATGCGCCGAGTATCCCCATGTAATGAACAAGTATGATCGAAAAGACGGCATTTCCGATAAATACAACCGCTTCGCTGGCTGTTGATGTTATCTCGTCTCCGTCTATGTAAACTATTTCGGTAAGAAGTGAAGTAAGAGGGTTTATCAGAAATGTAAATCTGTAGAAATAAAAGTACTTCTCGCCGTATTCACGAACCACTCCTTCGGCACCCATCATGTCAAAGAAAAGGTTTTGTCCGGTAAATGCGGCAAGGGAGAGGAGAGCCCCGAATATAACAGCTATTGCTCCGGACATTCCGAGAATCTCTCGTGCCTTTTTCGAGTCATAGTCAGCGACAGCTCTTGTATACAGAACGGCTGCGCCCGTACTTACCAGTATCTCAAAAATCATTCCGAATGTAAAAAACGGAGCAACCAGAACTGTACCGGCTACCGCATCGGGACCTATGAGGTTGGCAACGATCAAAGCATCGGTAGCATCACTGAGTACGGTCATAAGAGATCCTGCCATAGATACAAAGAACAGGTTTCTTACCTTTGCCTTACCTAGATATCCGACGGAGTGCCTGGTTTTACGCCTTTTTGTATGTTTGCCTTCAAAAAATGATAATTTCATACTACATTCGTTCCCTTGATGAGTTCCTTGATACGCCTGATAAAACTCTTAATGGGGTGTATAAGCCCATAGATCACTGATTGTAAACTGTCGGGAGTATAAGGGTCCTTGACGTCTTCAACAAGGATGCTTTTGACCCCATAGTATTCGGCAGCGGCCATATTATACGGATCTTCCGTGTTATCAAGCCCAACCCCCATACATATATCCCAGCTTATGGAATTATCGAGTGCCAGAAAAGAGTATACCGGCGGAAGATGCGGTACCGGAACGGTTACATCGTCATCCCTGCCGTGCTTTTTTATCTCCAGAACCTCGTCCGCTATCGAGCATGTGATCTCGGCATCTACAAGCAGGCTTGCGAGCAGGTTTACGCCCAGTATCCCGGCGATAATGTAAGGAAGTTTTTTGGGAATAGGAATTTCATCAAACCTTATCATATCACAGGAGCGTACCGCAGCCGCAAGAACGTAGAGAATCGAAGGATAGGTTGCTCTTCTGGGGTATTCGGGAGAGAGCATCATAACCGAGGGAATCGCAAGAGCTGTTGCTTCAAGTGCCATAAGGTATAGTGTTGTTTGAGGATACCGGTTTTTATTCTGTATAAAGTAAAGTGCGACCGGTATCTGAAGCGGGAGTTCCTTTAGTATTGTAGGGATAAAGCCTTCCTTAAAGAATGCTTTGAACATTTCCGGAGTATACAGCATGTCTGCGGGAACATAGCCCGGCAGTCTGTCCTCATCCATGTCCATCGGAAGAGTATCGCTGTATTCCGATTCGTATTGGAATTTAACGCGGTTTCCGGGAGCGATAAGCAGAAGTATGAGTCCGGACACGATACCTGCGAGCCCGCTTATCATCCAGGGTGCGACAGTTTCGTGGCGTATGATTTTTCGTGCAACGGCAAGGGATGAGAGCATTAAGGCTGCTCCGGCTCCGGTTTCTGTCGACCAGCCCGCAAGAAGACCCAAAAGTCCCATAAGAGCAGGATTTGCCGAATATTTGCTGTCGTGATAGTTAAAACTGTACGGAAGAAGGAATGATGTTTGCGAGAGCCCCTGCCACAGGTAATTCATCGAACCCGTAAGCCAGAAGCACGATCCCATTATATTGGGGGCACCGGCCCAGAATCCGGCTGTAAGTGTAAGAGCAGTCGGTATCGTCAGTATGCTTGTGTATCTCCTGCCTTTGCCAAGCTTTCCGCAGATGGCAAGCTGTGCGAGCATTGCTGCGGTGTTAGCCCTGTCGAAATATTTTTTGTCATCGCTCATCAAAAAGATCTGCACGAGCGATTCGGCTATAGTGCGCCCATCCCACGTCTTGTAATGGGATATTTGCGATTTTACAAGATCCTTGAAGTTTCTGACTCTTTTATAATCCTTTTTTCCGAATGTGAGATTGCCGTGGTGCTTGCCGTCCCATATGAATGAATACGGGTAGTCATCCGCGTATTTGGGCAGCAGGCGCCCCTTAAAGTACATGACAGTGCCGAAAGCGGCAAAGATTCCAAGGGCTGCCGCAGCTTCGCTTATATTATTATTACTGCCTGATCGTCTGAAGCGGTTTTTCATGTTTTATTACCGAATAATAAACAATCATACATATGGGGACGGTTAAAGCGGATAAAATCAAGGCGAAACTCATGCCCTGGATGGATATAAACGAAAATCCCCATCCATACAAAACAGGAAGTATGCCCCACGAAAACAGGAATAGAATTACAGTCCGGTTGATATGACCGGTGTACTGGTAAAATACCGCAATTATCCTGTCTAATGCAATGAATACGGGACAAAATGCCAGGATCCGTATGCAGGAAGCAGAAAGCGTGGCATATTCTTCGCTGTCAATGCCAAACAGGACCGGAATATACGGTGCTGCTATATAGAAGATCAAAAAGAAAACAAACCCTTCGGCCACAGCAGACAGCAATGTGATTTTCATGGAGCGATCAAGCTTATCCGATCTGTTACTGCCGATAAATTCATTAACGGCTACAGTTTCATATTCGCTGATGCCCTCCGTAACATATGCCGCAATTTCAAACAGGTTGATAACTACGGATATGACTACTACGCCTGCGAGACCGTAGCGGTGGAGGGAAATATAATTCAGTCCTCCTTCTATAAGGGCTTCCGCAATGAAAATGCTGCTTTCGCCAAAACCAAGCAGCAGGATGTCATATGCAAGCCGCCGTTCGAATCGGAGCTTTACGGGAATGTGTCTATCATTAGGTATGAAGAACAGCAGCAGGACAGAAAGAGACAGGCATGATGCCAGAAAAGAGGCCAATGTTATTCCGCCGACTCCCATATGTTTTCCAAGTATGACAGACAGGACTAAATTGGATAACAGTTCCAGTACGGAGGCTATAGAGCAGAATACGGCGCCGCCCATATACAGAACATAAGTAAACAAAAAGGCATAAAAGACGATCGGAATAATATGAAACTTCTTCCAGAAAAAAGCAGCGAGGGCGTGCTCATACATCGACCCTCCATCCGTAACAAAGCTGATAAGCGGTCTTTCAAAAACAGCGAATATAATAAAGAACAGAACGCAAACTCCAAGGCAGCATGTCAGGCAATGACTGAAGATATCGGTCATTTTTTGCTTGTTGCCGCTCCCGTGCGCTCTTACTATCAGTGCGCCGCCTCCGACACATATGAGGTAGGAAATGAAGTTTATGACAGAAACATAAGGTTCGATAACGTTTATGGCACCGAAGACCGAGTCATCAAAGAGCTGTCCGGTCACGGTTTCATCAAGAAAAACACCCACGCATTCCAATAGTGCCGTAAGCGTAGAACCTATAAATATGGGCCAGAACCTGACCAGAGTATCCTTATTTTCATTTATCTGCACATTATCCATATCGGGGAATATTATAGCAAAAAAAAGAAACAATGAGAATCGGGACGATCCATATACCATAATAGCAGCTAGAAAAAATAATTGACACGCAAGTGCTTGTTTGCTAGAATACTTCTTGCGCAATTTAATAGCTGTGGAGAGGTATCGAAGTGGTCATAACGAGGCGGTCTTGAAAACCGTTTGCCTTCACGGGCACATGGGTTCGAATCCCATCCTCTCCGCTTTTTTATTTATCGACCAAGGAGAAGTACCCAAGCTGGCCGAAGGGGCTCCCCTGGAAAGGGAGTAGGTCGTTAATAGCGGCGCGAGGGTTCAAATCCCTCCTTCTCCGCTTATTTGAATGGACTCTGCATTTGTGGAGTCCATTTTTTTTGCTGAAAATGAGGGAAAATTAGGTATTGCAAACAGGGGGATTTTACATTTTGTAACCCAAAACAGTTAAAAAGGCAGAAAAGTGCTTGACTTGCGTGTTTGGCGGTGTTATATTATTTAAGCTGTCCGCTAAATACGCGGACTTACGCACCTTGAAAATAAAATAGTACAACCAAACGAACCTGAAATTCCTAAATTACAGAATTTCTTAAAAAAGAAACCAAACAGTAGATAAAACGGACGAAGCGAAGCTACGTTCAGCTGAATGGGATTAAACATTAAAATAGAGAGTTTGATCCTGGCTCAGGATGAACG
>CADALB010000013.1:0-65303 GCA_902788755.1 uncultured Lachnospiraceae bacterium
ACAGCACAAACAACGTTAAGACTACTCTTTTTTATGATCTTGGCGTTAGAGAAAAACAGAAAGTAGAAATAGTCACCGCGCTAGCGGTTTGGTACAATACATCCCATGAATATGTTTCACGAGAAAAAAGATCTTAATATGGCATTCAGGATCGGCGTCATCGTTGTTGCGACGGTCATTTTTGCGCTTAATATCAACTCATTCGTTCATACGGCGGGGCTGATACCGGGTGGCGCTACGGGACTGACACTTCTAATACAGGAGATATTGCTTCGCTTCCTAAATATTTCCGTGCCGTTTACCCCGATAAACGTACTTCTGAATGCAATTCCCGTATATATCGGATTTCGTTATATCGGCAGGAAATTTACGATACTGTCCGTTGTTGTGATAGTTCTTTCGAGTGTATTTACCGATCTTTTTCCGCCGTATGCATTGACAAACGACATTCTTCTCTTAAGCATATTCGGAGGGATAATCAACGGAATCGCGATAAGTATGTGTCTTATGGCGGATGCAACAAGCGGAGGGACTGATTTTATATCCATTTATCTGTCGGAAAAAAGAGGTATCGACTCTTTCAACATAATACTCGGATTTAATGCCGTGATCCTCTGTGTGGCAGGAGCCCTTTTTTCGTGGGACAAGGCTCTTTACTCGATCATATTCCAGTACGCGTCAACAACGACTATCAGACTGTTATACAGAAAATACCAGCAGACTACACTGTTTATCGTCACAACCAAATACGAAGAGGTTTCAAACGTCATATTTGAGCTCACCCATCATGGTGCTACGATAATCGAAGGGGAGGGCTCATACGAGCATAATGACAAAAAGGTTGTGTTCTCCGTAGTTGCCAGCAACGAAGTCGGAAAAGTTGTAGCCGCGGTCAAAGATGAAGATCCCAAGGCATTTGTTAATATAATCAAGACCGAACGGGTAAGGGGGAAGTTTCATCAAGAGAGGGTGGATTAGCGGTGTTGTTATGACCGTTTCGGGAAGAAGCATGACAAAAATGAGAACTGTTTAAGTGATGATAGTATTTGCGTGCAGAAAATGTAAATATACGGATCTGTCGGATTCATTGTCCGACTATGCCTGTCCGCGCTGTGGAGGCTCAATGACATCGCTCGGGATTGATTCTGCAGCTTGGAACCTGTTGAGCCCGGAGGAGATGCAAACGAGGACTGATGAGGTTTACGACGCTTCGACTCATGATCCTTCAGTTCCAAATCCCCCCCAAGAGCCTGATCGTATTTCTGAATCCGCTTCGCCTGCCAGACCGGTTCAGTCAGTTAAGCGGATTGAAAACGTAAGCAGGAAAACAAGCCCGAAAACAAGCGGGAAGACCAAAAATAAAACAAGCAGTAAGACATCCGTCAGACCGGGATTTATCGTTGCCGCAGCCCTGACTGTATTTGCCCTTGCTTCATTTGTGCTGTGGAACAATATAAGGGGTTTATTTGCAAGACCTGCTGCAAATATCATGGGCTCGGAAGACCAGGTATTGGAGATTCCGGCTTCGGCACCGGCAGACGAAACCGGTGAGGATGAGGATTACGATCTTTCGGGCTGCCTGTATTACAGTACAATGACCGACGAGGAGAGAGTGATCTACACTGCTCTTTACGCTCTTATAATGCACAAGGACGAGCCGGGGTACGTTCGGGAAGTAACTATGGAGGAATATGAATTTGCGAAGATAAAGGACAATTTCAAATTCATCTATATGGCTATGCTTGAAGATCATCCGGAATTCTTTTTTTTGCAGTCGGATTCCGTCAGATACCCCGAAGTGGAGGAATACAGCAATAATTTTACCACCCATATAAAACTGTCATTAACGCCGGGACGTGATAATGAGAACGAGATGATCGCAAAATTTGAACGTGCTGCCGATGATTTTATGAAGGACATAGATCTTAACGCTTCCGAAGCCGAAATCGAACTTCAGATTCACGACAAGCTGATCGATTATGTTTCGTATGACCGGGATATACTCAGTAAAATGATCGTGGAAGATCTGGCACATACGGCATACGGAGCGCTTGTTGAAGACAGCCGGGGCCTTCGCCGCAAGGCTGTTTGCGACGGATATGCGTATGCTTTTCAGTACCTGCTCTCAAAAGCGGGGATACAGTCTGCGGTAATTGTCGGTAAGGCTGATTTCGGTGGAGAAGATCCCCTGGATGAGGTCTATCATGCGTGGAATATCGTAAAACTTGACGGACAGTGGTATGAGACCGACTGCTGCTGGGATGATTTTGAACTGCAGAAGTCCATCAGGGATGTGTATGTATTAAAGGAGATAGAGAAGAACGAAGAAAAATACTATCTTACAACCCATCACTGGTATAACAGGACCACTTCACAGATGAAAAATCTGGCCGCATCCGAGCGCACACGATTTTTCATTGCAGGTTATGAGTCGTTCAATATTATTGAAGACAGCACGCACATTCGGGGAATGAATCCTCAAAGCGACGGCTATGAGCTTTATGAGTATCTTAATGCCCATCTTCCTGAGGCATTCGGAACCGAGTATGTATTGTAAGGGGGTGTAAAGTATGCCCAAGGGTGCCAATCAAAAACTTAAACTGTATTATCTTCTCCGGGTCATGACCGAGAAGACAGATGACGAACATGCTCTTACGATGCCGCAGATACGGGAACAGCTTGAATTGTACGGGATAACAGCCGACAGAAAGAGCCTGTATGATGACATGGAGGCACTTCGTGTTCTCGGAGTTGATGTTATCGGGGAAAAAGAGGGCAAATATTTTAAATATCATGTGGGAAGAAAAAAGTTTGATATTGCGGAACTAAAGCTTCTTGTGGATGCTATTCAGTCATCAAAATTTATTACAGAGAGGAAATCAAACGATCTTATCAGGAAGATCACGAGCCTTGCAAGTGACTATGAGGCAACGCAGCTAAAACGCCAGGTGGTGGTGCAGGGACGTGTCAAAACCATGAATGAGAGCATCTACTATATTGTGGATGATATTCATCGCGCAATTGCAGATAACCGTCAGATCACTTTTGAATACATGAAGTGGAACCATAAAAAGGAAATGGTCAGAAGGCGCGAGGAGCGTTACCGGGTAAGCCCGTGGGCACTTACATGGAATGATGAAAATTACTATCTGATAGCCTATGATGAGGCGGAGGATACTATCAAGCATTTCCGTGTTGATAAAATGAAAGGTATACGTGTTCTCGATGACCTGCGTGCCGGGGCAGGCAGATTTCACGAGTTTGACCTTGCTGGTTATTCGAAGATGAGCTTCGGTATGTTTGCCGGGGCAAAAACAAGAGTTAAGCTTGAATTCGCAAACGGCATGGCAGGAGTCATTATAGACAGGTTCGGCAAAGACATAATTATCGAGGATTCCGATAAAGAGGGGTGGTCCCGGACAGTTGTTGAGGTAGCTTTGTCCGACCAGTTTTTCGGGTGGATATTTGCACTGGGATGCGATGTTAAAATCATAGGACCGGATGAGGTTGTATCCCGCTTTCAAGAAGAGCTGGGTGAACTTGGCAGGCTATATTCCTGACCTTTTTCCAAAGCCTCCATATACAGGGCTCCTTCATTTCTCAGCCACCTCCGGCATGCTTTATAGTCCGGTATGATTGTTGAGACACAGTCCCAGAATGCGGGAGAGTGATCCATATGCAGACGGTGGCACAATTCGTGAACGATCACGTAATCCCTTATATGCTCGGGAACTGCCATAAGCAGGCAGTTAAATGACAGATTACCCTTTGCGCTGCAGCTTCCCCACAGAGTCTTCTGGCTTCTTACGGTGATACGTCCGTAAGATACACCAAGTATATCGGCATAGTGTCCGACCCTTCCCGGAATTACATATTTGGCTTCAAGCTTTAGACGCTGGAGTTCATCTTTTCCTATGGGATCGATTTTCTCCCGCTGCGCTTTTTTGTTCGCGGCTTTGGTCAGATGGTTATCGATCCATTTTCTGTTTTTTTCCACAAATCTGTCTATTTCATACAGAGGCATCCATTTGGGAGCCCGTACAAGAATTGAAAGGTCTTTTGTAATCTCGACACTGACTGTACGTCTTCTGCTTCGTATCAGTTCATAATCCCGATTCATCTGCCCATACCCTCCGGAGGGGGCGCAGACCCGCCCTGGGGTGCCATCTCCTGCATACCGCCGGGCGGAGTCATTTCCTGCTTATTGCCGGGCGGTGCCATGTTCTGATCACTGTCTGGCGGTGTCATATCCTGCTGAGTGTCAGGTGACATCATCTCCGGCTGATTGTCGGGAGACACCATTTCCTGTCCATTGTCGGGAGCTGTCATTTCCTGCCTGTTGTCGGGAGGTGCCATCTCCGAAGCATCAGGTTTCGTATCCTGTCCGGATATTTCCGGTACTGTTTTTTCAGGACTTTCCGGCACCTGCTGTTCATTCATGCTATTGTCGGGAAGAGTATTCTTTCCGTCTTCGAGAGGTGCTTTGATTTTGTCTGCACCGTCACGGATCCTGTCGTATTCGTTAACTATGTCGCGGACACTGCGCCTGTTCCATTCGCTGCGGTCTATTTCTTCACCGGATACGCCCTCAAGCCGGTCAACCATCATTTTCTTGCCGGGTGAGATTCCCTGACTGTGGGCTTCGGTTATCTCATCATCCGAAACCTTGAACGATATCGGTTCTAAGTTTTCACGTTGTTTAACATTGTTATCAAGATTAGACAGAAGAGTATCTGTATGTGCCTCTTCTTTTGTGTTGGCAGTAAGTACCACGTAGTTTCCGTCTTCATCCGAAAAATAGCCTTCCGCATCAATCTGCTCGATAGTATCTTCTATGGCGGTTTCGATATTCCGGTTGATAAGACTCTTTGTGTCAAGTCCGAAGAGTATATCATCTCCGTCATCGTTTATTCCGGTTACATCAAGAACACGGTCAAAACGGTTTATTGTATATTCAATGGAGGGGTTTACATCCAGACTGACCGTTCCGTAGGGAGTGTAGTATGTGTATCCCCCGATGCCGCCTGTTATGACAAGAGCGGCGGCAGCAGCGGCAACAATACCGGTAATACGATTTATTGAAGCACGCTTTTTTCTTCTGTGCAGTATTATTTCCTGTCCGATTTCATAGCCGTTGTTCCTTATTCCAATTATGTCGCCGCCGTCTGTCATTACGGTAGCTTCATTTTTATCTGTATCGAGTATTACCGCCTTCATCAGCCTGAGCCCTCCTTTCTTACGTATTTTAAATAATCTGCCAGCAGGGGATATTCCCCGTTTAGGATGATGACCGCCATTATTATGTATCGCCGGTAGCGGTCGAGTATTTTTTTGTTTACACCGGTTTTATCGGTTATTTCCTTTATCGGAAGTCTGCAGTATTCGATAACATTTTCGAGTATTTCATCATTATCGAGAATAAATGATATTGTTCTTGCACACGCTGTTTTGGTCTTGCCGGCTTTCGGAGATGCGTCTTTGAGATCCCGGAATGTAAAGCCGTATTTTTTGAGGCGCTCGTTTACATCAAGTATTTCATACCGAAGATCCGCAGTCCGATCGGTTTTTTCGGATACTTCACTGCTGTCCCGGTACAGGGCACCAAGGACTTCACTGTTTGAGGAGTAGTCACCTTCACCGGTCAGCATTTCATCACTGACGGGCGTTTCGTTTGCATAACGTTTTTCGCTTCGATAGTAATCTATCAGGGCTCTTTTTATAACTACGGATGAGTAGGGTAGAAAATCACCCGCATCTTCCGAATAACTGTCTATTGCCTTATTAAAAGCGTAGAGCGCAACAGACCATTCGTCATCACTTCTTGTAATGAACTTATTGCATGCCCTTGAAGCGATTCGTAAAATGGTCTGTTCGCTGTCGCGTATGAAGTTTTCCCGAAGCCGCAGGTCATTCTTTGCGGCCACTGCTTTTTTATTCATACGCCTATTCTATCATAAATTGTGACGAAGAGTATTGCTCTCATCCTTTGCTGCAGTTTTATCATCTCGCAAATAGCGATTTGAACCAGTTTGCGATCTTTGAGATGACTCCTTTATTGTTTTTTTGCTGTGATTCTCCGCTTTGCTGTGCTGCCGCGTTCTGCTGCGCTCCTTCTGTGTTCTGAAAGGACTCACGCCTTTCGTTTTCTTTGGGAATTTCCGACATTTCTGATTCCGAAAGTTCAGGCTTGTCATCTTCCGATAATTTCGCATCTTCTCCTTCGGGTTTTGCCGGCTTTGTGTCAATGCCTGCCTCCTCAAGTGCATCAAATAATGCTTTCATGGCAGTCATTTCGGCCTCGCGGTATGAGTCGATATCTTCTTCTTCGTTCTCTATTGCCGAATCGAGTGCAGATTTTGCATCCTCGTATGAGCTAAGTAGTTCTGTAAGACTTTCTTTTGTATCATCGTCTTCGAGAGCATCAATTGATTCCGAAATCGCTTCGGTATCTATGCCTTTTGCAAAGCCGCCCCTGTCGCCTTTCATCCCGGGCATTTTTCCCTCTTCTCCTTCGGGAAGTTCAGGTCTTTCACCTTCCGGCATTTCACCTTCGGGTTTTTCGGGCATTTCACCTTCAGATAATTCCGGCAGCTCTGGACGTTCTCCTTCGTTAAATTCCGGCATTTCACCTTCGGGACGCTGCATTTCTTGCATCATACCGCCGCCCTGAGGGCCTCCGCCGAATTCCTGACCACCCTGAGGACCTCCGCCGAATCCGCCGGGTGCAGCCATTACAGCCTGTGCCATGAGAATTGAGAGTGCTCCTGTAACTGCGAGTGTTGTGATTTTCTTTTTCGTGTTCTTTTTTAACATATTATTATCCTCCGTTCTTGTTGCTTTTTCGGGATTACATCCCTTCTTGAGATTCGCCCCTCTGATACAGAATACGGAGGACAAGAATAAAAAAATGGGGTCGGAAAAGAATTGCTGGCTATTCTTTCAAAGGCAAAAACGGAAATAGAGCCTATTACGAGAGATCAGAGGAGCAGAGGGAGGCGAAAAGGGATAGGCTGCAAAAGCAAATATTGGCATCAAAAGCGATAAATGATTCTCCTACATATTGATATTCTCCTAAAACGAGATATAATTTAGGAATATAGAAAGGAAATAGGGGAAATGCGAGAATTCAATTATAAAAAATATAAAGAATACCGCTGGGACAATGAAATACTGAATTACCTTTCACAGATTCATGAGTATAAAGGAAAGCAGGAGCTGTTTCTTCGCCAAAAACCTGTCGAAATGGAAAAGCTCGTTGAAGTAGCCAAAATACAATCCATTGAGTCTTCAAACAGGATAGAGGGAATTATTACTACAGCAACGAGGATTGGGAAGCTTGCAAAGGAAAAGACAACCCCTAAGAACCGCGATGAGCGTGAAATTGCCGGATACAGGGATGTACTAAATACCATCCATGAAAATTATGAGTACATTCCTGTCAATGGAAACATAATACTCCAACTGCACCGTGATCTGATGCAATATGCCGAGACAGGAAACGGTGGCAGATATAAGATAACTCAAAATTATCTTAAGGAAACTAAGGAGGATGGATCTGAGGTAATTCGGTTTACACCTGTTCCGCCATATGAAACTGAGCCGTGCATCAATGCGATATGTGAAAATTATAATTCCATGATGGAAGATATATCAGTTGATCCACTACTGATTATACCTGTATTTCTGCATGATTTTCTTTGTATTCACCCTTTTAATGATGGCAATGGCAGAATGAGCAGGCTTATGACACTTTTGCTTTTGTATAAATCCGGATATCTCGTCGGAAAGTACATTAGTATTGAGAAGCATATTGAAAAGACTAAGGATGCTTATTATGACGCATTGGAAGCATCTTCATCGGGATGGCATGAAGAAGATGAAGACCCCACTGTTTTTGTGAAATACATGCTCGGTGTAATACTTGCGTGCTATCGGGAATTTGAAAGCAGAGTTAATATCATAAGTGATACGACCATTGTGTCTGAAACGGAGGATGGTAAGAAAAAAGTAATCACTATCAAGAGCAAGGCTTATGACATCGTAAAAGCTTCTGTAGATACCAAAATAGGGAAATTTACGAAGCGGGAAATTGTTAATATATGTCCGAGCATAAGTGAAAAATCCGTAGAGGCGGCATTAAAGAAGCTTTTGGACGAAGGGTATGTTATAAAGCACGGATCAGGGAAGAACACCTTTTATTCTAAAGCCTTTTAATGCTCCTATTTATGAGTTTAAAATAGGACAAAATGAATAGAGATGGGAGAATGCTATGAAGTACATTATTAAGAGAATAGGACGGAGTGTCGAGATATCGGAAGCAACATCTTCTTTGCTTGTTTATCGTATTCCGTATCAGAATTTGTCGGTAGGTGCAGATGAGCCAATAAAGATAAAAAACAAATTTATCGTATATATTTTGTTTGGCGAGAATAACGAAGGACAGGATGTCATTTATGTCGGAAAATCAACAAACGGACTGAAGAATCGACCCACATCTCACGATGATAAGTTTGATAACTGGACTTACTGCTATGTTCTGACGCAGTTTGAAGAACGCACATTTTTTAATGATGGCACCATTCAGTATATAGAGGATAAAGTCAATAAAAGAGTCAATGATCTTAAGCATTATCAGAACACTACCAAGGTAACGAATGCTGGGACGGCGAATACTTTTGATATGGAGGATTGCGACGAGTATCTTTCAAAAGCTTATGAAATGCTTGATGTGCTCGGGCTGGATCTTATTACATATATGGATACCGAGGATACATCTGATGCAGATAATGTTGCCGATGATACCGCTTCAGGTTCAGTTCCAGACGGCATCTATAATATGTCATGGAAGCTGCGTAGATGGGGCAATAAGACTGCTAAAGGGAAAATGCAGGTTGTAGGCGGTAAATACATCATCCTTGCGGGTAGTGATGTTTGCCCTAATGAAGGGCATGGACTTATGGATATTGTTCGCATGAAAAGGGAAAATGCCAATATTGTAGATGACAAACTGCAAGAGGATATCGTCTTGAATTCTCCTTCCGGTGCGGCAAGTTTTGTGACTGGTGCGGCTGCAAATGGTTGGAGTACATGGCGAACTGAACAAGGGCAAATGATAGATATATTCAGAAATAATCAATAGGGAGGATGGCAATAATGCCTTTAAGAGCGGAAGATCAGGTTAGAAATGAAGCAGGAATAACACTTGGATTTATAGATGCAAGCGGAAACAATGTTGATACAGCCGAGTATCTATCAGGAGTAGGGCAACTTACAACATTTATTCAATTGGGATCAAGACTTGGAACCACTGATTTTGCAGGGATAAGCGATAAACCCGATCCGTTAATAATAAGGACATCGTACAATCATGGACTGGAGAGAATTATTTTCAGAAAACTTAATAGATGCTGGACAAGGTTATGTTAACTTCAAAAAAGTCAAGAGACCGGAATGGGAAGATGGTTTACTGACCTTGAGAGTCAGGGGTACAAGCTTATCATTAAAAATACGATAGAAGAAAGAATACTGGAAATGCAGAACCAAAAGAAAAAACTTGCGGACGATATATTATCGGGAGAAAACATTTCGAGCACGACACTAACCCGCGAGGATCTGATGATGCTTCTATCGTGATCACGTCTATTAAACACGCTGAAAATTCAGAGTGTAAAACCAGCGATAGTATAGTATAATGTGTTAAAATTGCGAATCGTTTAGGAGACTATGATGCGTGTAGGCAAAACCGCAGATGGCACAACTGAAAACAGAAAAGTACCATGGTATATTTATGTGATACTGCTTGCTGTCTGCATAGCATCTTCCGTTCTTACTTCATATGTGGCAAGATCGGGCATGAGGGTGTTAATAGGTAAAAAGGTACTTATCATATCTTCACTTACCGGTGTATTTTCTTCCATTGCCAATATCTGTGCAATTCTATTGGTTGTATTTTTCGGCAAAACAGGTTTTATAACCGCCATAGTGATAACGGTCGCCCAGTTTCCGGGTCTTATCATAGGACTTGTTTCAAAAATGACACTGGATAATCTTCCCGGTGTCTTCAGTCTGTTGCTTACTATCACTGCCGTTGCTGTTATACACAACAGAAACATACAGCTGGAGAAAGTCAAGAGATCGGATTTTACCCATCTTATGGAACAGCAGAGACTGTCCCAAAGGCTGTTTGAACAAACGGCAACAGCGCTTGTAAATGCCGTGGATGCCAAGGACACGTACTCTCACGGGCATTCCCTTCGTGTTGCACAGTATTCCGATAGGATCGCGAGAGCCATGGGTAAAAGTGATGATGAATGCTACAAGATATTCTATACGGCACTTCTTCATGATGTAGGTAAGATAGGTATAGATGATGCAATAATCACTAAAAAGGGTAAGCTTACCGACGCTGAGTACGAGATAATGAAACAGCATCCGGTTCTCGGCAACCAGATACTGTCCAGCATAAGTGAATATCCGTATCTTAGCATAGGTGCACATTATCATCACGAGCGCTACGACGGAAAGGGATATCCTGACGGACTGAAGGGAGATGATATTCCGGAAGTTGCAAGGATTATTTCGGTAGCTGATGCTTATGATGCCATGACCAGTAACAGAAGTTACAGAGAGGCCATTCCACAGCAGCTTGTCAGAGAAGAGATCGTAAAGGGGAGCGGTACCCAGTTTGATCCCAGAATTGCCAAGATCATGCAGCATATTATAGATGAGGATACCGAGTACAAGATCCGCGAACAAAGCGTTGCTGCCGAACTTGCCGGCAAAGACGAGCTCGATTGTGAGGAACTTTGCGATACAATATCGGATGGAATACTCATAACTCCCAATCCTGTTAAGATCGGTCTGACATATACTCCCAAGGATGAGCAGCCCAAAGAGAGAAGCTTTCCCGTCATTATTTTGTTTGATTCTCTTGACGCGCGCTATCATGATGAAGAAAATACCGTCAGGGATCTGAACTATTTTGAATATTGCCGTATCCCTTTTAACGGGGTGGTTACCGGGGAAGGCGTCAGAAAGGTTCAGACCGAAATAACAGAGCGGGAAGCGGCAAAAGAAAATACAGATGATAAGAGTGTTAATTACACGGTAGATGCCGTCAAATTCAAGGATCACGTCCTGATCACAATAGATGACGGTTCCTCGGAGATAAAGGTTACGGTTGCACTCCCGGACAGCTCAAGATTTGCGTATATAGGACTTACGGGAGAAAGATGTGTTATCAGCAATGTAAGTATCGATAAGGCAGAAGATCCCGTGCCGGCCGATTATATTACAAGGATCGCTGAAGAGGTCAGTTATATCGACGGGCCCGAGGGAGATGTTCCAAACGTTCAGATCGACGGCTACAGAACAGCTTCCACCGTCGGTCTGCCGGTTGTGGACGGACTTTCCATCGAGTTCCATACAAAGAGCCTGCCTACAGCCAGACTTGTGTGGCACTGTCCGTTCATAGTTTTGTTCTACTCATCGGATCTTGTTCCCGAAGGAGAGGATTATAAAGAATTCGCCCTGATACGTCTGGACGGTGAGAGCTGGCAGAGCAGGGAGGAAGCAAATAACAGGATGATAGTGAACAGAACGGATGAATTCGATGGATGGGATTTCTGGAAGAAGTTCAATCACGAAGGGTATGAGTGCAAGGTCACATTTGAAAGACACGGAAACGTGGTTGTTACCACAACCCAAAACTGCGGTCTGTTTATCAGAAACATAACGACTGTCGTAGACGGTACAAAAAACATTTATGCCTGTATTACAGGTGATCAGGTTGCACTTACAAATATCAGAATAAAACAGTCAAAATAACTGAAAATCATAGAGGAGACCGGAATGAAAATTTCACAGTTACTAAGCTTGGGGCAGAACAGGATGTCTTTTGAGGTTTTTCCTCCGAAGACAAGTGACAAATATGACAGTGTACAATCCGCAACGGAAGAGATAGCAAAGCTGCGACCGGCATTTATGTCCGTAACATACGGTGCCGGCGGCGGAACGAGCAAATATACCCTTGATATTGCCAAGAATATCGAAAAATCATACGGTGTACCTTCTCTTGCCCACCTTACGTGCGTAAACTCCACAAAAGAAACGGTACGTGAGCGCATAGAGGATATGAAGGCAGCCGGGATACAGAATATCATGGCACTTCGTGGTGACCTCACTCCTGAGATGGAGAATAAGCCCCGGAGTGAATGGGACTATCGTCATGCCGTTGAGCTGATCCGTGACATCAAAGAGTACGGGGGCGATTTTTGCATAGGGGCCGCGTGCTATCCGGAAGTCCATCCGGAAAGCGCCAATCAGAAAGAGGACATCGCACACCTTAAAGAGAAGGTGGATGCCGGAGCCGAATTCCTTACGACCCAGATGTTTTTTGACAATAACCTGTTTTACAATTTTTTGTATAAAATCAGGGAAGCCGGCATTACCTGTCCGGTGATACCCGGAATAATGCCAATCACCAATGCCGGACAGGTGGCGCGTGCGATCCAGCTTTCGGGATCTTTTATGCCACAGCGGTTCAAATCGCTTGTGGATGCATTCGGTGACAACCCGAAGGCAATGTGCCAGGCCGGAATAGCTTATGCCACCGATCAGATAATCGATCTGTATGCAAACGGAATAAAGTTTGTACACGTGTACTCAATGAACAAACCGAATGTAGCGGAAGCGATCCTTACTAACCTTTCGGAAATAGTTGTAAGATGACGGGACATGCAGGTATAAAATCATTCGATGAGCCCCTTTATAACAAAAGGGAGATACTTCGCTACGCTCAAAGCCCGGGATGTACCGATAAAACCCTTCTTGATCTGATGGAAGAGTGTATAGATGAATGTAAAAGATCGGCATCTTTTTCCTACAGGGTTTCATATTGTATTCTTCCGATAGAAAGCCTTGATACAGATTCAGGCAGGATCGATATGGAGCATATAAACCTGATGAGCCGTGATCTTGCGGGGAACCTTGAAGGCTGCCGCGAGGTGGTGCTTTTTGCGGCAACTATCGGACCGGGAATTGACAGACTCATCAGAAAATATACGAAGCTTGATCCGGCAAAAGCTTTGTTTATGCAGGCAATCGGAGCTGAGAGAGTAGAATCGCTGTGTGATACGTTTTGCAGAACGTTTGAGAAAAAGCTTCGCCCGCGATTTTCTCCGGGATTCGGAGACCTTACGCTCTCCATTCAGCCTGATGTGCTGCGGATTACAAATGCGGGCAAGAACTTGTCGATAACGCTTGATGGCGGATTTCTGATGTCACCGACTAAATCTGTTACGGCATTCGTCGGAATATGCGATTAAGACCGGGCAACGCATATTCTCTCTAAAACCTTTGGAAAGCGCCGGCGCTTGTGGAGGTTTTGTCGACACTAGCGTCCGCTGCGCTTGGAAAGGAGCAAAAGCGCGTTTTAGAGAGAATACTGCGTTGTCACGGTCGAAGAGAGAATTTAATCTTAAACACAGAAAAGGAATCATATATGGATTTCAGAGAATTTCTTCGCGACAACTTTGTCATACTTGACGGCGGAATGGGCTCGCTCCTTCAGAAGAGGGGCTTAAAGCCCGGAGAAAAGCCCGAGACATTCAATATTCTCCATCCGGAGATTATCATTGATATTCACAAGGCTTATTTTGATGCGGGATCAAACGTGGTGTATGCCAATACCTTCGGAGCAAATCCTTTCACGTTTCCCGATGATGACGAATTACAGAAAACAATTGAAGCTGCCATAAAAAATGCGAGAGAAGCTGCAAGACTGTCAGACGAGGGAAGCGCTAAGAGCGCACTTCGTCCGAAGTTTGTATCTCTTGATATCGGTTCTATGGGACAGCTCTTAAAACCTTACGGTCAGCTGGAATTTGAGGATGCGGTTGCTGCCTTCGCCAAGGTAGTCCGGTTCGGAAGCAGGGCAGGTGCAGACCTTGTATCTATTGAGACTATGAATGACTGCCTTGAAACCAAGGCAGCCCTTCTTGCGGTTAAGGAGAACTGCGACCTTTCCGTTATAGTAACGGATGCTTTCGATGAAAACGGCCAGCTTATGACCGGGGCGACACCGTCGGCAATGACGGCAATGCTTGAGGGAATGGGAGCGGATGCCATCGGGACAAACTGTTCACTCGGCCCCTTCCAGCTTCGCTCTGTTATCGGTGAGTTCCTGGAAAAAGCCTCGGTTCCTGTTATATTCAAGCCTAATGCTGGACTCCCGAGAGTAGAGGGAGGCGAGACGGTTTATGATGTCATGCCCGAGGAATTTGCCGAGGAAGTCGTTCGTCAGATGAAGGCAGGAGTCAGGGTGGCCGGCGGATGCTGCGGAACCACACCTGAATATATCAGGAAGGTTTACGAACTGATGACGGCCCAAAAGCTTACCCCGCAGCCGGTTACGGATAAGAACCTTTCTGTCGTAAGCTCATATACCCACCCGGTCTATTTTGATAAAGATCCTATCCTTATCGGGGAGAGAATCAATCCTACGGGCAAGAAAAGGTTCAAGCAGGCTCTTATAGAGCACGATATGGATTATATTTTAAACGAAGGCTTGCGCCAGGCTGATGAAAATGTCCACATTCTTGATGTTAATGTAGGTATACCGGATATCGATGAACCGGCGCTTTTGACCGAAACAGTCAAGGGACTTCAGGCGGTAACGGATGTTCCGCTGCAGCTTGATACTTCAGATCCCGTGGCGATGGAGAAAGCACTCCGTGCCTATAACGGCAAGGCAATGATCAATTCCGTCAACGGCAAAGAGGAAGTGATGTCAGCGATTTTTCCCCTTGTTAAGAAGTACGGGGGATTTGTCGTTGCGCTGACACTGGATGAGAGCGGAATTCCGGATACGGTTGATGCGAGAATAAATATAGCAAAGAAGATCATCAAAACGGCACAGGATTACGGGATACCGAAAAAAGACCTGATCTTTGACCCGCTCTGTATGACAATAAGTGCGGATACAAGTGCGGCTCTTACCACCCTTGAATGCGTGCGTATACTGCGAAATGAGCTGGGAGTTCACACGTCTCTCGGAATAAGCAATGTGTCCTTCGGTCTTCCGAAGCGCAATATGATAACATCGGGGATGTTTGCGGCGGCCCTTGAGAGAGGGCTTTCGGCTGCTATCATGAATCCTTTTGCTCCGGAGATGATGACGGCATATCATTGCTATCGTGCCATTCACAATCTTGACAGCAATTGTATGGACTTTATATCCTTTGCCGAAGGATACGATGAAAAATACGGTACGATGCAGTCAAACGTACCCACATCCGCCCCTGCAAAGGATACAGCCGGGAATCAGACCGATATGACGGAACTGATGACCGCAATAGTCAAGGGACTTAAGGATCAAGTTTCGAAGATCACGGACCAAATGACCCGGGAAGGTAAAAATCCTCTTGATATAGTGTCAGCTGAGGTTATTCCGGCACTTAACATTGTAGGTGAAGGCTTCGAAGCAAAACGTATATATCTGCCGCAGCTTTTAATGAGTGCGGAGGCCGCAAAAGAAGCATTTGCGGTTATCAAGGCAAGACTTGAGGAAGAAAAGGGCAAAGGCGGAACAAAGTCCAAAAATTCGGATTGCAAGATAGTTATCGCAACCGTTAAGGGAGATGTACACGACATAGGCAAGAACATCGTAAAACTCCTTCTTGAAAACTACGGGTTTGATGTCACAGATCTCGGAAAAGATGTGGCTCCAGAAGAAGTCCTCGCGGCTGTCACTGATCTTCACGCCGATGTGTGCGGCCTGTCGGCTCTTATGACAACGACGGTTCCGGCCATGGAGGAGACGATCAAACTGATACACGAGAAGGCAAAATGGTGCAAGGTTATGGTAGGAGGCGCGGTTCTGACCCAGGAGTATGCCGATAAGATAGGCGCCGATGCTTATTCGAAGGATGCCATGGGTTCGGTAAGATATGTGGAAAGTTTGTGTTGATTTTTCATACAGCGGACATTATTATTACTTTATTAACAAAATGTGATTTTTATAGGTGTAAAGGGGAAAAAATATGGAAGGTTTTGATTTTCTGAATCAGGATACAGGGCTTGAGTATTGCGGAGGCGATGAGGAAATATACCGCGAGGTGATCGAGGGTTACCTTGAAGAAGACAGACGCGCTGAACTTGCCGGATATTATGAGGCAGGTGATCTTGCGAATTACCGTATTGTTGCACACGCAATCAAATCAACTTCACTTACGATAGGAGCGGTTGAGCTGTCGGAGAAGGCAAAGGCGCTTGAACTTGCCGCTGCAGACGGCGATGAGGATTTTGTCAGGACACATAATGACGAAATGGTTGCCCTGTACTCCGATATTCTTAATAAAATTCAAGAGGCACTGTAGTTGACAGACTCCATGATCTCACAGATTCATATTTCCGTTCGCTCACTTGTGGAATTTATTATGCGAAGCGGCAATATTGACAACCGCCGGAGGGCATCTTCCGGTCCCGAGGTCATGCTTGAAGGAGCCAACATTCACAGAATGATACAGCGACGCATGGGAGCAGGTTATCATGCGGAGGTGTATCTTTCTTGTATTATAGAGCGTGCGGATGTAGAGATCGTTCTGGACGGAAGGGCGGACGGGATCATTATTCCGCAGTCACACTCTGATATTAATATTTCATTTCTTGAGGATTCCCAAAACATTACAGCTGATCTGGATATGAGTTCGGATGATGCCGGTACATTCGATGTAAGTGATCTTACACCGGCTCTTTCGTATATGGAAGATACGCAGGACCTTAAGGGACTTGTAGTTATTGACGAGATCAAGACAACATACCGTGATCTTGAGAAGATAAAAGCGCCCGAGAATGTCCATCTGGCTCAGGCTAAATGCTATGCATACATTGTGGCGGCATTTGCACATCTTCCGGCTGTGGGTGTTAGGATGACATACTGCAATACCGAGACGAAGGAGATAAGGTATTTTGACAGTGTATATTCGGCAGATGAGATAACCTCATGGTTTAAAACGCTTATGAAGGCCTACATAAGGTGGGCCGATTTTGAAACGGGCTGGAAGAAAATCAGAAACATGAGCATTGAGACAATGGAGTTTCCGTATGAGTACAGAAACGGCCAGCGCGAACTCATGGCACAGGTGTACAGCTCAATAGTCAAAAAAGAGCGTCTGTTTGTCATGGCTCCGACAGGAGTCGGCAAGACGATCGCCAACATCTATCCGTCATTAAAAGCTGTTGCGGCAGGCAAGGCAGATAAGATATTTTATCTGACTGCCAAAACCATAACAAGAATGGTTGCGTCGGATTGCCTGAATTTGCTGCGATACCGGGAAAATAAGGAGTCTGACACATCCACCGTATCCCGTAAGCTTCGCCTCAAATCAGTAACGCTTACTGCAAAAGAAAAAATATGTCCCCTTGAGAAATGTGAATGTAATCCGGATGACTGCCCTTTTGCAAAAGGTCATTTTGACAGGATAAACGATGCAATGTATGACCTGCTTACAAACGAGGATGATTTTTCAAGGGACAATATTGTTAAGTACTCCCAAAAGCATATGGTGTGTCCCTTTGAGTTTTCACTGGATATGTCGCTGTTTTCCGATATGGTCATATGTGATTACAATTATGTTTTTGATCCGAATGTCTATCTTCGGAGATTTTTCGGAGAGGGAGCGTCGGGAGACTATCTGTTCCTGATCGATGAGGCCCATAACCTTACGGAGCGGGCGATGAAGATGTATTCGGCAGAACTTGTCAAAGAGGATATACTCGATCTGAAACGTCTGGTAAGTGGTGTTGACCCACGGCTTGCACGGTCGCTTGAGAGCGTCAACAAGCAGATGCTTGCGCTAAAGCGTGAATGTGAGGATGTAAAAGTAGTTGACAGTTTTGATGCTCTGGTCAATCAGCTGCTGAGGCTTAACGGCAGGATCGAGCAGTTTCTTGATGACAGGGAACATTTCGAACACTCGGAAGAGGTTCTTGATTTTTATTTCAACCTAAGACATTTCCTTAACATATACGAAAACCTGAATTCAAAGGATTATGTTCTATATACAAGGCATGAGGATGGCGGCAATTTCGGGGCGCATCTTATGTGCGCCAATCCCGCAAAGCGTGTCAGGGCATGCACCGATAAAGCAAAGTTTACCGTGTTTTTTTCTGCCACGCTGTTGCCTATCGACTATTACAGAATGATGCTCGGAGCAGATGATTCCGACCCGGCGGTTTATGCCCGATCTGTATTTGATCCGGCAAGAAGAGCCCTTCTTGTGGCAAGAGACGTTACAAGCAAATATACAAGAAGAGGTGACAGTGAATATGACAGAATGGCGTCATACATATCTGCCGTATCGTCTGCAAAAGAGGGTAATTATATGGTCTTTTTCCCGTCATTTGCCATGCTGTCCAGCGTGTATGAGATATTTATGAGCAGGTATTATGATCCGCAGTTTCAGGAAGTTGTGGTTCAGGAGCCGCAGATGTCGGAGGGCGAGCGTGAGGAATTCCTGTCGCGATTCTCCTCCGGAATCAGAGACACGGCACTCCTGGGCTTCTGTGTTCTTGGTGGAATTTTCTCCGAAGGAATAGACCTAAAGAACGATGCACTTATCGGTGCGATCATTATCGGAACCGGACTTCCCATGGTATGCGCTGAAAGGAATCTTTTGAAGAGATGCTATGACGATATGGGACTTGACGGATTTGCTTATGCATACCGGTATCCCGGAATGAATAAAGTGCTTCAGGCAGCGGGAAGAGTTATCAGGACGGAAGAAGACATGGGAGTTGTAGCGCTCCTTGACGAACGATTTTTGGAACGGGATTATACACGTCTGTTTCCGCGTGAATGGAATAATTACACAACATGCCGCGTGGATGATATAGCCGAGAGCCTGGAGGAGTTCTGGGGATAATTAGGATTTATCTTTAGTAAGACTCTATCTTTGAACAGGCTATCGCGATCGAGCCGGGACCTATGTGACAGCTTACCGAAAGAGAGAGGGCATAGGCCTGGGGTTCGGTATCGGGGAAGTGCTGTTTGACTTCATCGGTAAATATTTCTGCGGCCTCCCTGTCATATGAATATGCCACATAGAGCCTGACACCTTTTCCGGATGCACTGCCGCCAAACCTCCCAACGATATCCTTGGCCATCTGATTCATCATAATAGTCTTGGCCTGTGCGTGTGTGCGTGCAAGAGAGAATGTATCGAGCTTGTCTCCCTGTATCTGGAGAACCGGCTTGATCTTAAGTATAGTTCCAAGAGCCGCAACAGCAGGAGTCAGCCTTCCGCCGGCTCTTAAGTATTTAAGAGTGTCTACCATTATATATATTGAGGAGTCAAGACTATCATCCTCAAGTCTTTTTTTGATACGCTCACCCGAATACCCCATTGAAGCCATCTGCATGGCATCATATACAGACTGAAGCTGTGTTACGGATATTCGTCTGTTGTCAACTACATGAACCCTTCCGTCATAATCTTCCGAAAGTACCGTGGCTGTCTGTGTTGATCCTGACAGTCCGCTTGACATAGGTATATAGACAACCTCATCGTATGATTTTAAAGCCTCATCCCAGCAGGCAGTCACATCTTCGGGGTTGGGCTGCGAAGTCATGACCTTGCTGTCGTTCATAAGCTTTGCATAGAATTCATCCTGAGTAAGATTGATATCTTCGAAATAATCCTCGCCGTCAATGGTAAAGGGCATGGGAAGTACACTGATTCCCAGCTTTTTGGCATGATCCTGTGTAATACCGCTGTTACTGTCTGTTATTATGGCGATTTTGCTCAATGGTCCACCTCTTTGGAATATACCGTTAAAAGATACCAATGCCATTATATAACATAACTCATGTATACTATCAATAATTTTTGCGTGTACCCGTATATTGCATGGCAATTCGGTCTTCGGGATTTACATCTGACATGTATAGTATGACCAGAAATGCCCATTCAAGCGGTTTCATAATAAAATATACAATATCCGCAGCTCTTCTGGTCCTGATCAGGCGCGCAACCGGAAATCCGTAAGTGTCATAGAAGGACCGCACCAGCTTATGAAATTTGGGCGTGCGCTCTTCAAGTACCTGTTCAAAGGCGTTTGCAATACATAACTGCCGGTTAACTACAACAGGATGTCCGTGCCTTATGCCCATGCGAAGGGGCTTTACTATTTTGGCATCCCCGCCTGCGGCCACAGTACACAGGTAGTGTTCATCGTAGTAGAGCTGCTGCGGAGGGATCTTCTGTGACAGCCGGAAATCGGCAGTTTCGGTGAAGGCCTTTATCGCAGCATCCGGTGCCTGCCCGAAAATCATAAGAATGCAAATCAGGATTCCCAGCAGGGGTATCGTCATAATAAGGGCGATTGCCGGCCATCGTTTTGCATCTTTAAGCATACTTAGAAAATAAGAAAGTATGGAAGAATTTTCAACTTTACTCATTCTGCTGTCTGACGGTGCATAGTCGCGAACAACACCCAGAATGGCGCGCAAACTCATGAGTATGTAAGCTATGGGAGGGAGCAGCAGATAAAGTTCAAATGATCCCATCCTGTCAAAATCAATCACATGTATCGTAAACACAATGCTTAACAAAACTCCCATATACAATGCCGACATCGCAATGATTGGTATCAGCGGCGGAGTCCTGTTTACGTTTATAAGGTTCAGAATGCAAAGCCCGGCAACGCCTAGGGCCGCAATTGTTATGAATGTCGGCAAGGAACCGGTATAGACCGGCTGGTGCTTCTGAGAATTATAGAGCTGCGTCTGCCAGTCGGCAGAAAACATAACATCGCAAAATGACAGATAGGCTATCTGAAGTACAACAGCAAGAAATATCGTTATCAGATCAATGGTAAAGAACAGGGATTTCTTTTTGTGCGTGATCTTTTCGGGGCGCTTAACTGTCATTAACAGAAATACCGCTTCCAATATGATTGCAACGATGGGTGTTGCCATGACGGCAAAAACAAGCAGCATAAAAACCAGGCTTTGCATAAGCTGATTTGCATCACTTATCATTTGCATCATCTCCGTATTTCCGGTACTCGAGAATATCTCCGGGCTGACAGTCAAGAGCATCACAGATCGCGATAAGGGTTGATACCTTTATTGCCTTGGCCTTTCCGGTCTTAAGTATGGACATGTTGGCGAGTGTGATCCCGACTTTTTCCGCAAGCTGTGTAACGCTCATCTTACGCTTTGCGAGCATAACATCTATGTTAAATATCAGAGTTCCTCTTGATTCTTCCATAACGGTGCTCCTTCGCTTTAAATCGTAAGATCGTTTTCTTCCTGAAGAGTGGCCGCCTTGTCAAAAAAACTTGCCATGGCTTTCATGCATATGCCGAATGATACACCGACAATGCATACAAAGGCGGATGCAATCAGAATGGAGGGGTGATTGAAGTTAAGAAACAAAAATACAATATTAGCCGCCATGAACAGGGCAGCGTCTGTAAATGCAAGCTTTGCCACAGCCCTGAAACGGTCGGCATTTACTGTTCGAAACAGCCGGTTGCCGTCTATGCTCTTAATGACTTTCCAAAGTAAAACAAGTGCTATATAGCAGGGAATGGCGGTGCCCCAGAATAGAATAAGCCACGGGTAATATGCACCTCCAAACTCGGGGGATGCTTCGGCTATGAACCTTCCGACAGAGGGAAGCGCCCAGAAATAGAATACCGCACCTAGCAGTCCGGCTGTTATTACCGTAAGCTTCAATGATAATGATGTTTTTTCCATATGCTATAACCTCCTACAATCGGAGAGTATAGCATATTAGATTTCGATTTTCAATAATTAATTATCGAGATACGATAAATTAGTAATCCAAATAATTGTTCCATATTGTTGCATACTCTGTAATTCTGGGATAGACGTAGGCCACGATAGCGAAAGTCAGCAGCCATACTGTTGTAATTGCCACCACATTCCACGGACTCTTCAGTTTAATGATGCTGTTCGGCAGCTTCCGATTATCCACCCAGCTTATAATGAAATAGCAGGCTGTTAACACTATCAGACTATAGAGCATCGGCATAATATTACCTTTCATACGCTCTCCGATAACACCCACAAGAAGTATGCCCATCGGTACTATCAGAATAAAACTAAGGCAATAGTATTGATTGATGTGTCCGGACAGGTGGTTAACCAGCATCGGTGATTCTTTGTGACGAAGCAGTATGTGGAACACTGCCAGCAGAAACACCGACATCAATATATTTTCCAAAGCATCGGGCCCGGGTTTCATAATATACATCTCTATGCTGTTAAACTCCGGCAGCACGGAGATAGGCACGAAGGCTCGCAGAAGATAATAGCCGATGGCGATTGGTCCGCACAAGAGCAATACCCGGACGGAAAGGGCATCTTTATTCCTAATCCTTAGGTATATCCTGCCGAGGGCATAACCAAATGCAACATACACGAAATAAGAGCACAGAGGAAAATATGCCTCCGCATCAGTGACAATGAAATAAGCCAGCAGCTGATCCACCAGAAAATTGCCGGTGGTGTGGAAGCAGCGGAAAAGCACATAGGCAAAAGCGTTCATGATGATACCTGTCAGCACAATGGCACCATCAGAGAACCTCATCCGTTTGAGTAACGCCAGCAACATAAATGCAAAGCCTGCGAAGCTCAATATATCTGCCTGTATGATTAATAAAGCGTTGGACAGATAAGCACTGTCACCGTTAATCCACCAGAGGATCAGGTAGGGCAGTGAAACCCTTACCAAGTTTAATGCCTGCCCGACAGTCAACAATTCGAAACCACGGCGCAGATAGTCCTTGGGCGTCTGATGTCGGGAATAGCGTGCTCCTATGCCCATGCATAGCATAAAGGTTCCTGCTCCGGTCAGACATTCAAGATAAGTGAGGATGTAGTAGGTAACGGAAATTCTCTCTGTGCATCCTTCGAAGACATGCAGAAAGATCATGATAATAATAACTAATGCCTTCAGGCAGTCAATTTCGGGCTGCCTGCCACGATTTACCTCATAATCAGCCAAATATGTCATGGTAATCTCCTGTAAGTGCCGAAGTATTTTTCAACTTCGTTTTCGGAATGATTTTATCATATTTATTATTGCTTTGTTTATAGGAGACTGTTTTTCTTTACATATCCGCCAGGATGTGTATAATATTAAAGAACTGTAATGGGGCAGTAGCGGGTGCTACCGCCCTGTTTTTGGATTAACTTCACGCAAAGGGGCGAGAAAAAATGGGCGATTTTATGACTACCGTAGCAACTGTAAATGACAGCATCAACTCGTTTGTCTGGGTTAAGATCGGTCTGGTTCTGTTAATAGGTACCGGGGTTCTGACTACGATCCTTACGGGATTTTTTCAGATAACGCATTTCAAACACTGGATGAGTAAGACTATTGGCGGAGTGTTCAAAGCCGATGCCCACGTCAAGCATGAGTCGGGAAGCGTATCGCAGTTTCAGGCGCTTTGTACAGCGCTTGCGGCAACTATAGGAACAGGAAACATAGCCGGTGTTGCAGCTGCCATATGTGTGGGAGGTCCCGGAGCCGTATTCTGGATGTGGGTTGCGGCATTTCTGGGAATGATGACCAACTACTCCGAGAATGTACTGGGAATTTACTACAGGCGCAAGAACACGGAAGGCGAGTGGTCCGGAGGCGCAATGTATTATCTCAGAGACGGCCTTGGGAACATAACAGGTTACGAGAAGATCGGAAGATTTCTGGCTGTTTTGTTTGCCTGCTTTGCGGTGCTTGCATCATTCGGAATCGGTAACATGGGTCAGATCAACAAGATCACACTCAATCTGGAGAGCGCCTTCTTTTCGAATGCCACCGGCGCCACTGTATTCGGGGGAATAAGCGTAGTCAACCTGATCATAGGTATTGTCCTGATGGTTATTGGCGGGTTCATCATAATCGGAGGTCTTAAGAGGATCGCAGCCGTTGCGGAAAAGGTAGTTCCCTTTATGGCCCTTATATATATTCTGGGAGCCCTTATAATTATGATCGTTCACATTACATCCATCCCGGCAATGATCGTATCGATATTTAAGTATGCATTCGGGGTAAAGGCGGCAGCCGGAGGAGCAACGGGTATAGCCGTAATGACAGTTGTTCAGCAGGGATGCAAACGAGGTGTGTTCTCAAACGAAGCAGGACTTGGTAGCTCCGTTATGGTACACAGTAATTCAAATGTCAAAGAACCAGTTAAGCAGGGACTGTGGGGAATATTCGAGGTGTTTGCGGATACGTTTGTTGTATGTACAATGACGGCGATCGTAGTTCTCTCATCGGGATATATTGATCTGTCAACAGGTCTTGTAAAAGAAGGTGTAAGTGATGCGACCCTTGTTGCCCAGGCCTTCGGAAATGTGTTCGGCCGTCCCGGACAGTGGTTTGTTGCCATTGCCGTTCTTCTCTTTGCTTTTACAACAGTTCTCGGATGGTCACACTATGGCAGCAAAGCTGTGGAGTATCTGTTTGGGATAAAGGGAGTGAAGATCTATCGCGTGATCTTCGTTCTTATGATGGTATCGGGTGCGATAATGACATCTTCGCTTGCATGGGATATTTCAGATACATTCAACGGTCTGATGATGGTTCCCAACCTTATCGGTGTTGTTGCACTTACTCCGGTAGTAGTTAAGATCACACGTAACTATGTGGCAAGAAAACTGGACGGCAAGAGTGAGGAACCGGTTTTGTCATATTTTGTCAACATACAGCAGGAAGCAGCCGAAGCTGTTAAAAGAGGCGAGGAATAATTATAAAATGGATAAGATACTGATCGGATCACACTGCGGTATGAGCGGAAAGGAAATGTTTCTTGGCTCGGCTAAAGAGGCTGCATCCTATGGTGCCAATGCGCTTATGGTGTATACCGGTGCACCGCAGAATACAAAACGTAAAGATATTTCGGAACTTCGCATCGAAGAAGGTCATGAGTATATGAAAGAGCACGGCATTGAAAAGCTTGTGATCCATGCACCTTATATCATAAATCTTGCCAATTCCGTAAAGCCTGAAATATATAAGCTTGCCAGAGATTTTCTCGCAGTGGAGATAGAGCGTACCATAGCAATGGGAAGCGATATCCTTGTGCTTCATCCGGGCTCTGCCGTCGGAGCCCCAAGGGAAGATGGGATAGGGCAGATAATAGAGGGTCTGAACGAGATACTTACCAGTGACATGAAATGCAGTATAGCCTTAGAGACAATGGCAGGCAAGGGAAGTGAAATCGGATGCACCTTCGAAGAGATCGCTGCAATAATCGAAGGAGTCAGATACAGTGACAGATTAAGTGTATGTTTCGATACATGCCATGTGTTTGATGCAGGCTATGATATTGCAGGAGACCTTGACGGGGTGCTTGATGAGTTCGACAGAATTGTAGGCAAGGAGCGTATCAGCGTATTTCACATCAATGATTCCAAAAACGGACTGGGATCCCACAAGGACCGTCATGCCAATATCGGAGACGGAAATATCGGATTTGATGCAATCTGTTCGGTAGTATATCACCCTGATTTTATAAATGTTCCCAAAATACTTGAGACACCCTATATAGCATCACCCGATGATCCGGATGTTAAGCTTCCGCCGTACAAAGAGGAGATCGAAAGGATACGTCAGGCGGCGCCGTAAGGTTTACCAGCATTTGCGTATATAGCCGATTCGTGGTACTATATTTGGTATATTCCATGAAGGGAGATAGTTTATATGTGGGCATATGAATCGGTATTTTATCAGATATATCCCCTCGGGTTTTGCGGGGCACCCTTTGACAATCCAAGTGCACCGCTTTGCGCCGAGGATAGAAATGCGGGAGCAAAACCCGAGCATTCGGGAGAAAATCATTCGATTTTGAAGGTCATTGACTGGATAGATCATCTGAAGCGTCTTAATATAAACGCCATCTATTTTTCACCTCTGTTTGAATCGGACACACACGGATACAACACAAGAGATTATACGATCATTGACAGCCGTATCGGAACAAACGATGACTTTAAGGAAGTTGTTAATAAACTTCACGAGGCGGGAATCAAGGTCGTAATCGACGGAGTATTCAATCATGTGGGCCGGGGGTTCTGGGCTTTTCAGGACGTACTTAAATATAAATGGGACAGTATCTATAAGGACTGGTTCCATATAAGCTTCGACGGCAATTCCAATTATAACGACGGTTTGTGGTATGAAGGCTGGGAAGGAAACTTCGATCTTGTAAAGCTTAACCTCGGAAATGAGGCGGTTGTCTGCCATATCCTTGACTGCGTTAAGGGATGGGTTGATGAATTTGATATAGACGGGCTAAGGCTTGATGTGGCGTACTGCCTCTCGCCTGAATTCCTCAGAAGACTTCGTTCGTTTACGAATGGCCTGAAGGATGATTTTTTCCTTGTGGGAGAGTGCCTCCACGGCGATTACAACCGCTGGATGGGCGATGACATGTGCCATTCGGTCACTAACTATGAGTGCTACAAAGGTCTGTATTCAAGCTTTAACAGCATGAATATGTTTGAGATATGCCACTCGCTCCTGCGTCAGTTCGGCCCCGATAACTGGTGTCTGTACAGGGGCAGGCATCTGTTCTCGTTTGTGGATAATCATGATGTTACGAGAGTGGCAAGTATCCTGACAAATAAAAATCATCTGCCGCTCATATACTCACTGGCATTCGGAATGCCGGGAATCCCCTGTGTTTATTACGGAAGCGAATGGGGTGAGTGCGCTGACAAGTCCCAGGGAGACCCTGCACTTCGTCCTGCTTTTGAAACCTGGCAGGAAAATGAACTTACGGAACATATCTCGAAGATAGCAGCGGCAAAGCGTAACAGCCATGCGCTCTGCTACGGTGATTTTAAAACCGTGGTACTTACAAACAGGCAGTGTATAATAGAGAGAAAGTGTGATGATGAGCGTGTGCTCGTATGTATCAACGCAGATGAAAACGAGTATGTGGCTCACTTTGATGCCGGATGCGGAACAGCGGATGACCTGATTACCGGTGACAAGATCGACTTCGGCGGAGGCCTTCGCATGAGACCCTACTCATCCATGTTTTTGAAGATGGAGAAGGTGGTGTAAAGTTTTCGTAGAAAACTTTGCAGCACGTAGGCCACGCCTCCACGAAGTGGATTTTAAATGGCGTGGCTCTCCCGAAAGGTGGTGTAAAATGGAAAACTCAATATTCAGACAAAAAAGCATAGACCGGATATCCTCCCCCGAGAAGATAGATGAATACACTAGGATCTCGGGCATAAGCGTGTGGATAATACTTGCGTGTATAGTGCTGTTTTTGGCAGCAGCTGTCTTTTGGGGATTTACGGGCCGGATTGAAGATACCGTAACGAATAGTGCAGGACAGACAGAGACGGTTGAAATTGCACCGGCTTCACTTCTTTTGGATCAGTAGAGAGGCGTATAATGCAGGTTAATGATAAACCGGTCAATAACAAAGTGGCAAAAGTTCCCGTGGTTTTGCAGATGGAAGCCCTTGAGTGCGGAGCCGCGTGCCTTGATATGGTACTTGCCTATTATGGAAAGTGGGTGCCTCTTGAGCAGGTAAGGAGCGATTGCGGGGTATCAAGAGACGGGTCCAATGCCAAAAACATAGTTAAGGCAGCGAAAAATTACGGTCTGGATGCCCAGGGGTATCGTCTGGAAATAGATGAGCTGAAGAATGAGGGAGAATTTCCCTGTATCATATTTTGGGAGTTCAATCATTTTATTGTTGTGTGCGGTTTCAAAAAAGACAAAGTAGTTGTTAATGATCCCGCGAGAGGAACAGTTGAACTCTCTCTTGATGATTTTGATAAAGGTTTTACCGGAGTATGTCTTTTCTTTGAACCGACAGAGAAATTTGAGCGGGGAGGAAAGAGGAAGAGCATATTCGAATTCGCGGCAAACCAGCTTCGCGGCACATCGGCTGCAATGACCTTTACTGTACTGGTATCTTTTATATCGGCACTCATCAGTGTGATCAATCCGGTTTTTTCAAAACTGTTTATTGATCGTTTTCTTGCAGGGAGAAGTCTTGAATGGCTGACTCCGTTTTTTGCTTTTCTTATAGCCTTTTCCGTCATTCAGATCACGCTTTCGGCGATGCAGGCCATCTATGCTCTTCGTATTGAGGGCAAGCTTGCCATAAGAGCCAATGCAAATTATATGTGGCATGTCCTGAGGCTTCCGGTTGGATTTTTCTCTCAAAGGCATGCGGAAGATATAGCAATCAGAAAGCAGATAAATGAATCCCTGGCATCCAATATCATAAATACCCTTGCACCGACAGCCCTTAACATGGTAATGATGCTTGTATATCTTGTTGTGATATTGCGCTACAGTGTGCTGCTTACGGTAATCGGTCTTATAGGACTGGCCGTGAATATTGCGGCTGTACAGTATGTTTCCAATAAGCGTATGAACATCACCCGGGTTATGATGCGGGATTCCGCCAAATTAGCCGCCACCACCGTGTCAGGAATAGAGATGATGGAGACCATCAAGTCAGGCGGAGCCGAGAACGGCTACTTTGAAAAATGGGCCGGTTATCAGGCTTCGGTCAACAGCCAGAATACCAGAACAATAAAGCTTACGAATTACTTCGGGCTTATTCCTGTTGTAACCGGAACTATTGTCAATACAATCATTCTTGCCACAGGTCTGTATCTGATCATGCAGGGTGAGTTTTCAATAGGTATGCTATTTGCTTTTCAGACAATGCTCTCTTTGTTTATGGCGCCCGTGCTTACCCTTTCTGATGCCGGAGCAATCCTAAGAGAGATGCGTGTTGATATGGAGCGAATAGAAGATGTAATGAATTATCCTGCGGATGTTTCATATGATTCGGAAGATGGCGCAAATTCGTCAGAGGATGAAAAATTCTATGCAAAGCTTACAGGGAAAATAGAACTTAACAATATAACCTTCGGGTATTCACCCCTTGCGGATCCTTTGATAAATGATTTTTCAATGAAGATAGAGCCGGGGCAGAAGGTTGCTTTCGTCGGAGCATCCGGCTGCGGAAAATCAACCCTTTCAAAATTAATTTCGGGACTGTACAAGCCTTGGAGCGGACAGATACTCTATGACGGAAAGCTCCTGTCGGAAATAGACCGCAGTATATTCACCTCTTCTATTGCGGTAGTTGATCAGGACATCATACTGTTTGAAGATACCATATCCAACAATATCAAAATGTGGGATTCTTCGATCGAAGATTTTGAGGTGATAATGGCTTCAAGAGATGCTGCGATCCACGAAGATATCATGCAGCGTGACGGAGGTTACAGACACAGGATTCTTGAAGGCGGGAAGGATTTTTCCGGAGGACAGCGACAGAGAATGGAAATTGCCAGAGTACTTGCGCAGGATCCTACAATAATAATACTCGATGAGGCAACAAGTGCGCTTGATGCCGTGACGGAGCATGATGTTGTTACATCGATAGCAGAGCGGGGCATCACTGTTATAGTTATAGCCCACAGACTGTCCACAATACGGGACTGCGACAAGATCGTAGTTCTTGATAACGGCAGGATAGTTGAGACGGGAACTCATGACGAACTAATCGAAAAACACGGGAAATACGAAGAACTTGTGACTGCGGAATAGAACGAGAAATGTGAATATGAACTGGTTTGAAGAACAGATAAAACAAAGAATAAAAACTGATAATGAAATGCTTACCGACGCTGTTGCGAAAATGGTAAATCTCGTCAGCGTGGAAAAGATCATTGCCGGCTCAAAAAACAGGACGGATTCCGTGTACGGGGCGATATGTGATATTTTAAAGTACTATCACATCAAGCCGCAGGAGCTTCCGGATGATATAACCGATACCGACGAATTGCTTGAATATATGCTTCGGCCGGCGGGGATCATGAGACGCAGGATCAAACTGACAAAGGGCTGGCATAAAGATGCCATATATCCCATGATCGGGACTAACAAGAGCGGTGAGATTGTGTCTGTCATCCCTGGCAGTACGGGAGGTTTTTATTACGGAAACAGCAGGAGTGACGACACCGTTAAGGTGACATCATTCAATGAAAGTGAACTGAACGAGGAGGCTATATGCTTTTATCAGTCCCTTCCCCTTAGGAAGATGGATTTTAAGGATCTGCTAAAGTTTATGTTCTCCCAGCTTAATACCGGCGATATTGCATGGATCATAGCGGCAACACTTATTGCGACTCTTTCGGGAATGGTGATCCCCGTTATAACAAAATACCTGTACTCGGATGTGCTCAAGGTGAAGAATACTTCACTTCTTGGGGCAGCGATAATGACACTTTTATGCATAACTCTTGCATCGGGACTTGTAACAGCCATTAGGACTATGATCGTTACCAATATAACGACCCGTATCAGTCTGGCTACGGAGAGTGCCATAATGATGCGTATACTGTCTCTTCCGGCAAACTTTTTCAGACAGTTTACCGCAGGTGAACTGGCCGGAAGGATATCAAATGTAAACGGAATGTGCTCGGCACTTTTCAACTCCCTGTTTTCAAGCGGAATAACTGCGGTATTTTCTCTTATCTACATAGGCCAGATATTTGCCTTTGCACCTGCCCTTTGCGGTCCCGCTCTTGCAATAATGATCTCAACCTTTGTGATCACCGTGGTAATGATAATGTACCAGATGAAGATCACGGAAGAGCAGCTTCGGGAGGCCGGACGTGAGGAAGGTATGGTTTACTCTCTTATAAGCGGGGTTCCGAAGCTCAAAAATGCCGGTGCGGAAAAGAGAGCATTTGCCAAGTGGAGTGACCAGTATGTTAAAGCGGCCACCTATTTATATGATCCTCCGGTAATACTACGGCTGGGAGGAACCGTGATCACGGCTGTAATGCTGACAGGAAGCATTGTGATGTATTTTTTCGCTATCAGAAGCAATGTAACGGTAGCTGATTATATGGCGTTTACAAGTGCCTACGGAATGGTGAGCGGAGCCTTTACGGCGCTGTCCACCGTAATGGGAACCATCGCTATGATCAGGCCTGTCATCAAGCTTATACAGCCTGTTTTTGATGCGGAACCGGAGATAGAGGCAGCAAGAAAGGTTGTTACCGGACTTCGCGGGGGAATTGAGCTTAACAACGTATCATTCAGGTACGAAGATAATGCCCCCTATGTGATCGATGATATGACGCTTAAGATCAAGCCGGGACAGTATGTAGCGATCGTGGGAAAAACCGGATGCGGTAAATCCACTCTTATGAGGATCCTTCTGGGATTTGAGAAACCCTGCAAAGGAGCCGTTTACTATGACGGGCAGGACATATCGCTGCTAGATCTTCGTTCTCTTCGAAGACACATCGGAGTTGTTATGCAAAACAGCAGTCTGTTTTCGGGAGATATATTCTCGAACATTACCATTTCGAATCCGAACCTTACTCTTGATGATGCATGGGATGCGGCAGCTATGGCCGGAATGGATGAAGACATCAGGAAAATGCCTATGGGGATGAATACCGTTATTTCGGAAGGTTCGGGCGGAATATCGGGCGGCCAGCGCCAGAGGCTCATGATTGCAAGAGCCGTGGCTCCCAAGCCCAAGATATTGATGTTTGATGAGGCAACGTCAGCCCTTGACAATATTACACAGAAAATCGTTTCCGATTCACTTGATTCGCTGAAATGTACCAGAATAGTTATTGCCCACAGGCTGTCCACGATCCGCCACTGTGACAGGATACTTGTCCTTGACAGTGGCAGGATAATCGAGGACGGAACTTTCGATGAGCTTCTTGCGGCAAAAGGTTATTTTGCGCAGCTCGTTGAAAGACAGCTTATGCCTGACCGCGAAGCTTAAGAACCTGATTCCAGTCTACTTCGAGAGAGTCCATAGCACCGCCGCCATAGCTCTTTGCCTGTCTTTCGGCATCTGCCTTGTTGTTGAAGCGACACAGAACGTTTCCGTTTCTGTTATCGAGAACTTCCCACGGCATATTGGGGTCTGAACCGATTATTCCCGATGCGTTGAATATTACGCCGCCGGTTACCTCTTCAAGCTGGTCATCACCGAGTTTCTTGTCTTTGAAGTCTTTCATGGTTAAATCCTCCTTTTTCGAGATTTGTTAATAGTTTCCTGTTTTTAATATATCTAATCATCAGTTCCGTAGGCGATTTCGTCAAGCTCTGCATGAAAATCCTCTGCCCAACTGTACTGGTTCATATAATCGCCGGTGTATGTATATTTTGATGTGTCCCTGTTCTCAAGCCAGTCAAACAGGTCACAGTCAACCTTTTCAAGTGCTATAGCCATGCTTCCGTGCTGCTTGAGAATTATGCCATCAAGCTTCAGCTTTGAAAACGTATTTTGAAGGTCCTGACGGAGATTGTAGAGGTATGAATTCTTTTTCTCGGGATCCCCGTCATCTTCCCAAAGAGAGGCGACTATTTCGCCGTTTGTTGTCTGGGCACCTCTGTTGTTGACGAGAATTGCAACGATCTCCTTGGTTCGTTTGTATTTGAATTCTATCGGCTCTTTATCTACGAATATTTCAAAATTTCCGAAGGTCTGTATGAAGACTCTTTTGTATTTTTTTCGAAGCTCCGGATACCGGAGTACCTTAAGTTCCGATTTTACTTCCGTATCCGATCCCGGCTTCCTGATATAGCCGCTTGCGTGGATTTTCATGGCCTCGTAAGCGTAATCGGTATGTTCCGAAATGTATATAAGATTAACGTACGGATTAAGCTCCGTAAGGTATTTGCCCAGATCGATTCCGTTAAGTTCCGGCATTTTCACATCCAGAAAAGCCACATCTATTTCCACTTCACGGGCCTTTGCCAGAGCGGAGAGCGAGCTGTCGAAAAAGTAGAATTCCCCATCCGGAATCGTCTTATTCAGAATCTCCCTTATCCTGTCAAGGGAAGCTTTGTCATCATCTACAGCAAGTATTCTCAATTTTCACCTCCTGCTGGTAATGTGACTTCTCTAAGCTGCTGATTGCGGCGCTGGGCTGCGGTCATATGAAGCGGATCAGGCTCTCCGACAAGAAGAACTTCACCGTCGTTTAAAGCTGCGTCATGAAGCGGTCCCGAATTCATATCAGAGATAACAAGAGCAGCGAATCTGTCATAATTGTCATCGTCTATTTCGGGAAAGTGATGCTTCATCCGATACCAGTGATCGGGATCATATCCGGCATCTCCTATATAGAGCCTGTCGGCAGTGTTTGCAACATGCACCGTTCCTGCCTTTTCCCCCGGCTCGAGTCCCACATCTTCACAAAAGAGCATTCCGTATGCTTTAAGAACCCGGTCTCTTACTGTTTCATCGCTTCCGCTTTTGTTTTTCTTGCCGGTAAGGGCATCCATTATCTCATAATAGCTGCCACGTGCTTCTTCGCTTTCATCAAACCCTATTATGGACTCATATAGTTTTTTGACATCTATAGAGGATGGGGATGCCGTGCTCATTAGCCTACCTCCTGTTGCATATATACATTAACACACGAAATATCACAAAGTTATCACACTGGTAAATATGGAGTATTATAGCATATTGTCCATTTATTGTCTTTACACGGGGTGCGACTTTTCATAGAATACGGATATGAAGTGCTACAGGATATCATGGTTTGACGAATTTGAATGCCTCGGCGGGGACTGCGAGGAAACTTGCTGCAGAGGCTGGGTTATTCCGCTTGATGAAAATGACATCAACAGGCTGAAAAAAGAGAGAGGACGTCTCGGATTGTCCTTATTTTGGGCAACGGCCGGATGGACAAGGGATAAATTCAACAAGGGATCCGGCAAGTGTCCTTTTTGGGGCGATGACGGACTGTGCCGTCTTCAAAAATCAAAGGGGCATGATTTTATTCCTTGGACATGCAGATCGTTTCCGAGATTCTATCGTAACTACGGAGACTTTGAAGAGTCCTGCCTTGATCTGTCATGTATAGGCGCCACCAGGCTGTTTATGAGGCATCTGCATGATAAAGGTCTGATCTGGGAGGAGGCAGAGCCTGTCACGAGATTGTGTACGACAAATGACGATAAACCGTACCTTGATTACCTGATTGACCAGAGAAGTCAAATGATGGAAACGGCAGACAGGGGCCTTACCGGAGATCTCGCTCGCATCCTTGTATCCTTTGCAGGTAAGCTGCAGGATTCTTTTGCTGCCGGAAACACGGAAACAGCGCAGAAACTGTCATTTGAAGAATACTGCAAAGACTGGCGGAACGAATCCTCTGACGTAGTGTTTCCCATGAGAGCAGGGACACTTAATGCGTTTTTACATACTTCCCTTTGTCATCCGCGCCTTATGGAGACTTCGCCGGCATTATACAAAATGCTTACTAAAGCACGGAAGGTTACGGAAGAATTTCTGGGTAATGAAGAAGGCTGGCAGCAGGCTGTTACAGCCTTTATGGCGGAAAATCCTTTGCTTACCGATACGCTTTCTTCCTACTATTCATACTATCTGTTCCAATATTTCCTAAGAACGTATGAAACATACAGCTTTAGACGTCAGATAATACTCGGACTGTGTCATACAAATATGATACTTTTGCTGTCTTACAGCGCGAAGGATGCCACATCCGAAGGTCTTGCGATGATCATTGCAAGGTACAACAGAAGGGCTTATTTTAACGATATTATTCAGGATGCAATGTATAAAGAGGCGGTAAAGGGCATTAGTCATCCGGTGACGTCCCGGGTATATCCTCCGGCATCTGTATATCGTCAGGTTTATGAATTGACGAATGCCGCATCTCCCTTAGAGGGAGATTGCGGGAAAATTTGCGCCGGTGTCTGCTGTAGAGCGGAAGCCTTTGATAGCAGCAGGGGTTCCTGCATATATTTGCTCCCCGGGGAAGAGAAAGTGTTCGAAGAGCCGCCAAAGGGATTAAAGCTTATCCGGGAAGATTCAAGGGAACATGACCTGCCTGCATCATGGGGTGATACGGTCACGACAGCACAGTGTGACGGGCCGGAAAATTGCGTAAGAGGCTGCCGGCCGATGCAGTGCAGGACTTATCCTCTTGCACCTCACATAAACAAAAAGGGGGAGCTGGAACTGATATACAGCGATGCAGAAACTCCCTACACCTGCCCGCTCATATATGAAAAAAAGAAGCTGTCGGATGATTTTCTGAAAAACACATACGAGGCATGGGAGATTCTCACAGGATACGCCGCAATCCGGGATCTTGTAGTGATGGATTCCAATAAAAGAAACAGATTTTGGAAGAAAATCATAACCGTATGCACGAAGGAGCAGATGGACATAATGCACAAAAAGTGATTGTTAAACAGGCGATTTTCGGGTATAATTTATATGTTGCGGTTTGCCAGAGATAACAGAAGGCAGACAGAAAGGGTATTTCTTATGGCTGATAACAAAGTAAACAAAAAGAAAGATGAAGGAAAAGTTTCGTTTTTCCATTCAATTGCATCAAGGATAATGCTTCTTGTATTTGTGTGCATCGCAGTTACTGTTTTTGTGATCACTATGCTTATGATCAGTGAGGCAAAAAACGAGATCACGGAAGTAACAATGGAGTACATCGAATATGTTGCCAAAGCCGAGAAGGATATGCTCAACCGAAAGGCTACACTGGCAGTGGGACCCGAGTTCTATCAGAATGCGCTCAGCAATGTTACGATCAAGAACATTGAGGGCTCTTATGCATATCTTGTTGCCGAAGACGGAACAATGCTGTATCATCCCACCGCGGAAAAAGTCGGACAGCCGGTTGAAAATGCGGTCGTTAAGGATCTTGTGGCCCAGCTTCAGTCGGGCAAAGTTCCCGAGGACGGGATAGCCAGATATGAATATCACGGATCATGGAAGTATGCAGGATATTCCATTACAAACAAGAACCAGATACTTGTTATTTCGGCTGATGAGGATGTTGCGCTTGCTCCCATGGATAAGATAAGGAACATGGGTATTGTGGTATCGATAGTGATGATAGCACTCTCTCTTATAGGCGCATATGTAATGAGTGGTCTTATAGTCAGACCTATTAAGCAGATAACAGAGATCCTTGACAATACAAGTAAATTCGATTTCAGACATAACCCCAATTCCGCAAAGCTGTGCAAGCGTAATGATGAGAACGGTGTGATGGCAAGAGCGGTTTCGGGAATGCGTGCAAGCCTTAGGAAAATGGTTGCAAGTATTGAAGAGGCTTCAAGCAAGATCAACGGAAACGTAGATATGCTTCAGAGTGTTACGGATGTAGTCAATTCAATGTGTACGGATAATTCCGCAACAACAGAAGAGCTTGCTGCGGGAATGCAGGAGACGGCAGCAACTACGGAGAGCATCTACGCCAATATCGGCTACATGAAGACAGGGGCCGAAGACATACAGGCACTTTCGGAAGCAGGAGATACACTTTCGCGTGAAGTTATGGAGAGGGCTGCGGAGCTTCGTGAAAAGACAGTTTCTGCGGCAAATATGACAAGAGAGAAATATGAGTCCGTTAAGGTACGCTCCGACAAGGCCATCGAAGATTCGAAAGCTGTTGAGAAGATCAACGCACTTACCGATGCGATCATGGCTATTTCCTCACAGACATCCCTTCTTGCTCTTAATGCTTCAATTGAGGCCGCAAGAGCCGGTGAGGCAGGAAGAGGATTTGCGGTTGTTGCGACGGAGATCGGTAATCTTGCAAACCAGACTTCTACCACGGTTGCAGACATCAACAATATCGTAAGCGAAGTAAACAATGCAGTTTCGAATATGTCCGGATGTCTTTCCGAAACAGGAGCATTCCTTGAGGAGACCGTACTTGCCGATTATGCGGAGTTTACACAGGTCAGCGAGCAGTATAATGATGACGCGGTTAAGTTCAAGGAAAGTATGAATGATGTTCATGAGTCCATCATCAATCTTACGGATTCGATATCCAAGATCAGCGATGCTATTTCGGGTATCACATCAACTGTCGGTGAATCCACTGTAGGTGTTACAGACATCGCAGAGAAGACTACGAATATGGTTACCCGTACAAGCGAGACAAGCGGACTTGTGGAAGAAAGCAAGAACTGCGTAGGACAGCTTCAGGATATCGTTGGTGAATTCCAGATGGATTAGATGTCACGATTTCGAAGAAAACATTCAGAATATATATCATGATATACAGTATATTCAGAAAAAAGACTTACAATTCCCTGATAAAAGTTGTATAATATTCTCTGCACGATTGTAGATTTCGAAATATTTCAGGGAGGTTAATATGTTTAATGTTGGTGATACGGTAGTTTGCAGCAACGGTGTCTGCCGCATTGAAGAGATAGGCCCGCTTGCGGGAATGGGCAAGTCTGCTGCCGGAAGAACATATTACACCCTCAGGCCTTGCTTTGATAATGCGGCAACAATTTATGTTCCGGTTGACGGAGATGATGATGCACTCAGGTTTGCACTTGATCGTGAAGAGGTCAGGGAACTGATGGATGAGATTGAGGATCTAGAACAGATCAATATCTCGGATGAGAAGAAGCGGGAGACAGAGTATAAAAATGCCGTTAATTCAAAAGACCCGCGCAAGCTCATCCGTATAATCAAGACCATGTATTTCAGGAGAAAGGCAAGAGTAGAGAGCGGCAAGAAGTCAACTGCAATAGATGAGAGATATTTCCGTATCGCGGAAAACCGGCTCTATGAAGAAATGGCTCTTGCACTCGGAGTTGATCGCGAAGAGGTTAAAGAGTATATCAGAAACTATATCGAGAAGAAATAGCGGGAACGGATCAAAGGAGATGCGCTGGGCGGCATCTCCTTTTTTGTGTTATAATAGGGTATTATGAAAAAGACGCTGATCACATATCTTTTTTTTATACTGGCAATGAGCCTGTTCATTACCCTCAGGGTATATGCGGGAAAGGTCTATGCCGATGAGAATAAAAAGCCGGCAACCGAGCCGGTGGCAGCCAACCTTGAAATAGAGACGCCGGCCACAACGATAACGCCCACACCGGCTGTTTCACAGGAAGATCCGGTATCTCCTGTCAGGGATGACAACGAAGCGCTGTGGCATGGCACGATTAAACCCGTAGCGGAATTCGAAGGACTCATCCCCAGAATAGTATGCTGGGGAGATTCGCTTACCGTATCGCTTGACGGGAAAAGTGCATATCCCGACATTCTAAGGAATCTGTCAGGATGTGAGGTTGTAAATTACGGAGTTGAAGCCGAGAATGCCTCGATGATAGCCATGCGTGAGGGAGGAATGAGGGTAAATGTCAAAGCCACAGTCATTCCCGCCGAACCGAGCCTTATTCCGATTTTTCTGCGCACTGAAAACAACGGACATGTTTTCTTCCTTGATAACGGAGACGGCGGAGTCAATCCCTGTTCCATAAGCGGAATAGAAGGCGAGCTGCAAAAGCTTAACGGATCATACTATTTTACCCGCAGCAAAAAGGGAGAACGTATCGCGATCGAGGAAAACACCCAGTTTAAAACACACGGCATCACTGATGCCAAGATGGGAGATATTCTTGTGATTTTCGCAGGGACAAATGATCTTCCGGATTCAAACACGGTTCGCAATATTATAAGTATTGAACGCAAAATGCTTGAAGCAGCCAAATGTGATAAGTATATTATCGTCGGACTTACCTATGCAGGCGGTATTCCCGAGATTGACGGAGTAAACGAAGCTATGGCAAAAGAGTTTGGCGATCATTTCGTGGATATCAGAAAATATATGCTTAATTACGGGCTGGCCGATGCGGGAATCACTCCGTCGGATCAGGATATTGCCGATATCAAAAAGGGGGAGATCCCTTCGTCGCTGCGGAGTGATTATGTTCACGGAAACAAGCATTATCACAGGCTTCTCGGAGAACAGATATACCGCCGGATGGTATACCTCGGTTATATTCCCAATTCGAATCTTTTGGAGGATGAGGAGGATATATGATATACACGCTTACTTATAACCCGTCCATTGACTATCTTGTTACGGTTGACAATCTCGAAATCGGAAATCTCAACCGTATGAGAAAGGCAACTTATATGTACGGAGGCAAGGGAGTAAATGTTTCCCAGGTTTTAAAAGAGCTGGGAATCGACAATACTGCCCTTGGGTTTGTAGCCGGATTTACCGGAAGGGAAATTGAAGAAGGTCTGCAAAAGCTTGGTATAAAAACCGATTTTGTCCACCTTCCGGAGGGACATTCCAGGATCAATATCAAGTTTCACGGAATAGAGGAAACCGAGGTAAATGCTCCCGGACCTTTTGTTGATGCAGTCAGCATGAGGGCTCTGCGTGACAGGATAAGACAGATCGGAAGTGAAGATATACTGATACTTGCGGGCGCTGCAACCTCAAACATGGAAAATGACACTTTTGCCACGTTTATTTCGGAACTTCCTTACAGGGATACCAAGGTAATACTTGATACAACAGGAGAAGCACTAATTAATGCGCTGTGTTATCATCCTTTTTTGATAAAACCGAATATCGATGAGCTTTCCGAACTGTTTCATGAGGAGTTTAATACATCTGATATACAGTCGATCGTCAAAGCGGCAAAAAATCTTCAGGATAAAGGCGCTACAAATGTTCTGATCTCAATGGGAGAAGACGGAGCCGTTCTTATAACCGAGGATGGAAATGTCTATACGAGAAATGCCCCTGCGGGAATCGTTGTCAACAGTGTAGGATCGGGAGATTCCATGGTCGCGGGATTTCTGGCAGGTTATCTTGAAAACCGGAATATGGAGGATGCGCTGTGTCTGGCAGTGTGCGCAGGAAGCGCAAGCGCGTTCAACGAGGGATTTGCCAGCGGAGATGAGATAGAGCAACTGTACAGGTTATGCCGATGATGCAGATAGGGTAGGGACCCTGTCTGCACCGCGAGCCCACATCGGCAAAGCCGATCTCAATGGCGAGCGTCCTTAAGGCGGAGCGCCACTTGAGCGGGGACGGCCCTCAGTATATCCTTGACGGCTTCGGGAAATATCTTACCCAGGCCTTTCCCAGAATCTTGTCTTTATACACATAATGCTGATTCCAGAACCTTGAATCCATGGAGTTGTTTCTGTTGTCCCCCATCATAAAATACGCACCTTCAGGCACGGTATAGGGACCAAAATCACCCAGGGGTTCTGTAACGATATATGCCGACTCGTCCAAAGGCTCTTCGGAATCATTGATATATACCTTTCCGCTCCGGATGTTTACTGTCTCTCCGGGAAGCCCTATCACACGCTTGATAAAGTATTCATTTTCATTATCGGGAAACAGGAAAATCACAACATCCCCACGCTCGGGATCCTCGTTTATGTAGGCCAGACGATTGCCGATAAGGCGGTCGCCGGTCATGATCGTAGGCTCCATTGATGCAGAAGGAATCTTGGCATTTACGATTATGAATTTATCAAGTGCAAAGGCAAGAGCAGCGGATATTACCACCACAACTATCCATTCAAATACTTCTCTTGCAAGGGATGGATTTTCTGCTTTGTTCCTGTTCTGGTTATTCTTTGTTCCCATAGGCTGTTTTATATGTTAATCATTTCACCGGATTTACAATCGCAACATCGATACATTATAATATAATAGTTTATTTCACACAAGACGGTGGTTTTTAATGTTTAACACTATTTCATATATAATACTGTTTCCGATAGCAGTACTTATTTATTATCTGATACCGAAAAAAGCCGGATACATCTGGCTGCTTGCGGTAAGCTTTGCTTTCTACTGGTCAAGAAGCGGAAGTTTTACACTACTTCTGGCTCTGTCTGTTATCATTACTTATATTACTGGCATAGGTATATATTATGCGGACAGCCGCAGGTTAAAAAATTTTGTACTGGCTGTGGCTGTAGCAATTCTAATAGGCACGCTCTTTGTTTTTAAATATCTTGATTTTACTCTGGGACTTGTGGGAAGCCCGGTCAGAATCGATCTTGTTCTTCCGCTTGGAATATCATTTTACACATTTCAGGCAGTATCTTATATTACCGATGTATACCGGGGACAGACGGAACCCGAGAGGAATATACTGAAGCTCGGTCTGTTCCTGTCTTTTTTTCTAAGCATCGTATCCGGTCCCATTAACAGGGCAGGAGATATTATCCCTCAGATAACTTCGGCGGACAGGTTTTCGGCAGACAGGGCGAAGAGGGGAATGCAGAAAATGCTGTGGGGATATTTCCTGAAGCTGGCTATAGCGGGAAGACTGGCGATAGTAGTCGAGAACGTGTATTCGGATCCCGGAGTGCATTCGGGTTTCGAGCTTGCGATTGCGGCCGTATTTTATATGTTCATGCTTTACTGTGATTTTGAAGGCTACTCACAGATAGCCATCGGAAGCGGCTATATACTGGGAATAGAGATGAAGGAAAACTTCTGTCAGCCTTTTTTGGCGCAGAGCATGTCGGAAGTCTGGAGAAGATGGCACATATCCCTTTCCGCATGGTTTCGGGATTATATGTACATTCCCCTGGGCGGCAGCAGGCGGGGTACCGTAAGAAAGTACATTAATATATTTGTTGTGCTGTTTGTAAGCGGAATATGGCATGGAGCTAATCTTACCTTCTTCATTTGGGGAGCATTAAACGGTATCTTTAATGTAGCGGGACAGATACTTCTGCCGGCAAGAGACAGGCTTTCGGAAATGATCTCGAAAAAAGTGTGCAAAACCATAAGAGCAAGAGAGGTATTTGAAAGGGTTCGTGTGTTTTTCAAAAGACTCGGTGTGTATATACTGTTTTCCTACACGTTCATTTATTTTGCCAATGACAGCGTAACAAAAGCGTACCTTGCGGTAAAAGGTATAATCACGCGATTTTCCCTTTCCGATGCCGGACAGATAGTGACGCTTGGGCTGGGGAAGGGGAACCTTGCACTTGTACTTGCAATGATGGCTTTTGTCATAGTGGCTGATGGCGAGGCAAACAAAAGAGGGTGCGACACCCCCGCACTTATTACCCGCATTCCCACCTTCTGGCGATGGACCATATACTATGTGCTTCTTACAGCCATACTCTTTTCCGCAAATCTGACGGGCAAAGAGTTTATATATTCAAAGATGTGATAAAACGGTTAAACGACCATAGATTATGAAACAGACGAAATTCATTCTCAAATGCATACTTGCATCCGTGCCGGCAATAATACTAATTGCCTTTACAATGCTGTGCCCTGCCTGCTACATGGATGAAGAATATCCGGCATGGCGTTTTGAAAAAAATGCGGCAGCCGCAAAAGAGTACGGGGGAAAAAGCTTTGATACCGTAATACTCGGCGACTCGGGGGCAATGAGCGCCCTTATCCCCTCCGGAATAAGCGACTCATGTATCAACATGGCAGTCGGCGGTGCCACTTCGATAGAGATGTATTATTTCTTTTCGGAATATCTGGAAAATCATACTCCGCCTGAAAATGTGATCATCATGTTTGCACCTTTTCATTACTGGCATATAGATAATTACAAGACGAGGACGGTTTATTTTAATGCAATTCCTCTGTTAAAACTGCCTGAACTATACAAAAATGCAAGGGCATGCGATGCCCGGTCGGTTCTGTATGAGCATTATATAACCGACGGGATTTCGGCAAGGTGTGCTCTCCCTAACAAGTATCTGCCTGCAATAAATGCCGCGCGTTTTACGGGAAGATACAATATGAATAAGTCGGCATACACTGACCTGCAGATGTCCTATGGTTACGGAGGGTTCGGAGATTTGGAGGAATGCTACGATGAGTCATATGAAACTTCATATGAGGATATGGTTATCGACGGAGATGCAAAGCTTATAACGCTCTATATGCAAAAACTTCTGAAACTGTGCGCCGATAACAAGATCCATGTCATACTGCTGCAGCCGGCGGTAAATACAGCTACCTATGAGGGCTTAAATGAACACTATTACGCATCATACAGAAACTATATCAAGCAGATGGGGATGACCTTCGATGACAAAGATTATGAAGCACAGCTTCGGGTTTATGATGGCAAATTCTTTTCGGATACATCCCATTTAAACCGTGAGGGAGCCGAAAAATTCACCGAAGAGATCAAAACGCTTTACTATAAAGAAGAATAATTGTACAAAATGACAGTGACAACCACATTATATTGTGTTATAATCTCACGAAGATTGGTGTTATAATAGAAAAAGTTGTTTATAAAGAATTTTTTTAGGAGGAAATTCAGAATGAAAAAGAGTAGTGTTCTTCTTCTTGCACTCTGCTCAGCGGTTGTTTTTGCAGGCTGTAAGGATAAAGAGGAGGCCGCAGCACCTGCTGCCCCTGCTCCCCAGATAGAGGTTGTAAACAGTACCCCTGCAATCAGCATTGAGCAGGAAGATGTTGCTGCTGATGACGGCTCTCATGAGGGTATGTACAGAAGCGAACTTACGAATGAATGGATCTCAGAGGAGATCAAAGACCAGAGACCTATAGCTGCAATGGTTGATAATGAGAAGACCGCACTTCCTCATTATGGTCTGTCCCAGTATGCCGATGTTGTATATGAGATGACCAATTCTCTTGCAAACGACGGAATCACACGTTTCATGGTACTTGTCAAGGATTGGGAGAAGATAGACCAGCTCGGAAGTATCCGTAGTACACGTCCTACAAACCTTGTAATCGCACCCGAATGGAACGCGATCGTATGTCATGACGGCGGTCCCTTCTACATTGATGATTATCTTGCAAAGCCTTTCGTGGATAACTTCTCAGGGACTTTCTCAAGAGTAGATAATGGCAAGTCAAGAGAGTTTACCGAGTATATCTGTACCGGAGACCTCGACAAGAACTTTGAGAGCAAGAGCAATGTATCAAGGACATATAATGAGTATTATCAGGGTGGTCCCCACTATCAGTTCGTTGCAAGCGACAGTGAGATAAATGATCTGTCAGGAGCTCCGGGAGTCAAGGATTGCACGAAGATAGAGCTTCCTTTCAAGCACAATGCTTCAAAGCTTGAGTATGATCCCGCAACAAAGCGTTATATGTATTCCGAATACGGACAGAAGCACACCGATCCCGGTAACGGAGATGCCCAGCTCGGATTCACAAACGTTCTTCTTCAGAATGCCAGATACGTCAAGTTTGACGATAACGGATATATGATGTTCCATGCAATCGACTATCAGCGTGATGGCTGGTTCATAACGGAAGGCAAAGCGATTCCCGTTACATGGTCAAAAGAAGACGAAGTTACTCCCACCCGGTATTTCGACAGCGACGGCAACGAGATTGTTCTTAACACGGGTAAGACATATGTCGGACTTATTCCCGATGATAAGTGGAGCGGACTTTCAATGCAGTAATCGAAACAAAGACTTGGCGCGGGCGATGGTCCGCGCCTTTTGTCATAAACAAGGGGTAATATCAGAGAGGTGGTGTAAAGTTTTCTATGAAAACTTTGCAGCACGTAGGCCACGCCTCCACGAAGTGGACTTTGAATGGCGTGGCTCTCAAGAGAGGAATGAAAGGTTTGAATTATGGCAATTGATTTATTCAGTATAGGAAGATTTACTGTACACGGATACGGGCTGATGATAGGCCTTGGTTTTCTTGCAGCAGTTTTTGCGGGAAGCTACCTTGCCAAGAGAAGGAATCTGTCGGACGGTGATTTTGTAAACATCGCCATTTATGTTCTTATCATAGGGTTTCTCGGAGGGAAGCTGCTGCATATTATAGTTGAGTTCAAAACACTTCTTACCGACCCGATGGCGGTGCTCGGTTCGGAAGGGTTTGTTGTCTACGGCGGAATAATTACGGGAATTGCAACCATATATGTTTATTGCAGGATCAAGAAGCTTGAGTTCCTTAAGTATATAGATCTGTTTGCTACCGCAGTGCCTCTTAATCAGGCCTTCGGAAGGGTTGGATGCCTTCTTGCGGGGTGCTGTTACGGACGTGAAACCCATTCGCATTTTTCGCTTATATTCCCCGAAGGATGTATTGCACCGGCGGGAGTAAGGCTTGTTCCTACACAGCCTATAATGGCAGTGGGGAATTTTTTGATCTTTGCTGTTTTATTTATCCTGTATATAATGAGCTGCCCGAAAAAAGGGGGAGAGGAGACAGGAAAACTCCGGTATGTTCCCGGTCTTGCGACTGCCCTTTATCTCATTATGTACAGTGCTGGCAGATTTGTAATCGAGTTTTTCAGAGACGATTACAGAGGATGGGTAGGCGCCCTTTCAACCTCGCAGTTTATTTCGATATTTATCCTGGCAGGCGGAGTTGTACTGCTTGTTGCGGTGTTAAAGGGTAAAGGTATCAAAGAAACCGGTAACTGATCGTGAAAAATATCATTGATTACATTCAAAAATACGGGGATCTGACCTTTGAAGAAAAAGAATTCAACAAGGTCGACGCTCTTGCATTGTCGCAGTTTTCATATCTCAAGCTTGAGGGAAAGGTGCCGAACGTCGGCACGATGCTGCCTCCCGTAACATTGAAGAGTATAGCATTATCCGACGGTGTGGAAGACCTGTTTGCAGATGAGAGATACAGGAAGAATAACAAGGCACTGTTTGATGCAATGGCTGCGTCCAGACGCTTTGCCGATATAAGACTCAATCATTATATCGATCTGATAAGCGACAAGTGGGAGATGCAGTTTTCGGCTGTAACAGCTTATCTTGCCGACGGACTTACGCATGTTTTGTTCCGTGGAACGGATGAGACGATGATAGGCTGGAAGGAAGATTTCAATATGGCATTTATGACGCCGGTTCCGGCACAGGTCAAGGCCGTTGACTATCTTCATTATGCGGCGGAGAGGATCAGAGGAGGATTCAGTGTCGGAGGACATTCAAAGGGCGGAAACCTTGCGGTGTATTCTGCCATGAAGTGTTCCAGACTTGTCAGAGAGAGAATAACAAGCATATACTCCCAGGACGGTCCCGGTTTTACGAAAGAGACTCTTGAGGATGGGGATTTTGATGCAATAAAGGACAGAATCCAAAAATATGTTCCGCACTCTTCTATAATAGGAATGCTTTTTCAGACCCAGGAGAAATACAGGGTTATAGAAGCGGCGGGATTCGGAATATTTCAGCATGATCCCTTTAACTGGATCGTAGATGACGATGATTTTGTCTACAGGGATGATATAGCGGAGAGTTCCATCCTTTCCGATGAGGCTGTCAACAAATGGACGGATGAAGCAGATCCTGCCAAAATGAGAGCTTTTATTGATAAGGTATATGAGATTCTGGTGGCTGCGGGAGTATCCGATATGAATGATTTTAAGGGAAACCTTACATCCATAACGGCAAAGGCGATCGCGGCGGCAGGCTCACTTGATCCGGAAGACCGGCAGCTGATCAAGGCGGTTCTCGGCGCCCTTGCGGAATGCTTCAAGGATCAGATCAAAAGCTTCGCAAACAGATAGATGGCAGTCAGATGAAGCGGATAGAACAGATAGAATGCATATTTGTGCCTGGGCCTGATTTCGGGATCATAAAAGTACAGTAGCAAAAATGATATCGGACCGTATCTTTCCCAGCACGTTGCGGCAGCACCGGCAAGAAACCTGAAGGGACCCGTGTTCCTTGCAAAATACAAAACCGCGGCAAGTACTATACACTTCCAGGAATAGTCGGTATTAAGAAGAAAAGCGACATCGGCAAATGCGATAACCGCACAGACGCATGTGAAATAAATAAGGGTCGAAGACAGTCCCCAAATGTTGTTTTCAAGATACTTTACTACAACAAGCATGATAAGAGCGATGAGGAATGTCAGTATTACGTTTTGATGCTCCCATCTGAAGGGTACTCCGTAGAGTCCGAGATCAAAGGGTATCTCGGACAGGAGGGCAAATACGGCCAGTCTTCCGATGTATTTTACAACACTGCGGGTTCTTGTGAAGCCCTCTACAAGGAAGAAACAGAATATGGGAAATGCCAGCCGCCCTACTCCGCGGCAGATTGTATATGCTGTATTAAGCATCTTGTAATCATCGGGCAGAATGTCCATTGCATGTGCTATCATGTAGTTATGCAGAACTCCGTACCCGAAGTGATCTATGAACATGAGAATACACGCGATCAGTTTCAGAGTATTACAAGACAGCCGTATTCTTTTATCTGTTAAGAACGTATTGGTATCCATATCCAAGTATTGTAGCACAATGGTACATGTTATGAAACTAAAATCATACATTTTCATTTTAATCACAGCTATGACTCCGCTTCTTGCCGGGTGCGCAAAGGCAGAGGTGCCTGAGGAAGGAAAGCTTGCCTACAGATCGAGAGGTATAGCACAGCTTACGGACGGTGATTACGAGGGAGCTGTTGAATCGCTTACTTCGGCACTTTCATGTTCGAACGGACTTATCGAGCAGGCGGACATAGACATTTCATTTTATATGGCTGTTGCCGAGTATAAGAGCGGTAATATCGAAAAGGCATACAATACCGTTGATTCCATTATTGCGTTACGGCCCAAGGATGACGGGGCATATTTCGTAAGAGGCAAAATAAATCTTGCGCTGGGAAACAAGGACGGAGCAATAAGTGATTTTGACAAATCCGTGTCACTTGCTCCGGAAAACTATGATAGATACGTGGGAATCTATGAGGAACTTCACGCTAAGGGGTATGACTCCGAGGCTTCCGGGTATCTTGAGAAGGCGCTTGCGGCCGGAAGTAAACTGTCTGATTACAACAAGGGCGTTCTTGAGTATTACATGGGTTCATATACCGAGGCACGTACCGATCTTGAGAATGCGAAGAAGTCCCAGAACAACGAGAATGTTACTCTTTATCTCGGGAAAACTTACGAAGCCCTCGGGGATGATACCTACGCAATGACCATTTACTCCGATTATTTACGTGAAAACTCATCAGCGGGCAGGATATATGAGCAGCTGGCCGAGTGCATGCTTAGAGGCGGGGATTATAACGGTGCGCTTGAGACTATTGAAGCAGGACTCAGCCTTGGCGGAGGAGAAGGCATGGCCGGTATGATGTTTGACAGAGTTGTGGCATACGAGAGACTGTATGACTTTGAATCTGCCAAAAAGAGCATGGAAGAATACCTGCAGATGTTCCCTGACGATGAAGTTGCAAGACGTGAAAATGTATTCTTAAGCAGCAGATAAAAAATCAGCCCTCATTTTTGTGCAGGGTTTACAACAAACCTATAATATCAATGTTTTTTAATACAATATCTTGTGTGCTTCTGTAAAGTTAACATAAGATATTGTATTTTTTATGTTGACTTCATAATTTTACGATGATATACTTTTTCACGTACGTAAGTCATGTATATATTTCAAATCTTTAACAGTTTTAGAGGGGTCACATTGGGGGTTCTCGGACAAGGAAGGGAGTAGTCGTAATGTTCAGCGTAGTTAAAAGAGACGGAGAATTGGCAGATTTCAATATCGCGAAGATTAGTGATGCGATAATGAAAGCTTTTAATGCCTGTGAGAAGCAGTACACAAACGATATGATCGATCTGCTGTCACTTCGTGTAACGGCTGATTTTCAGCCCAAGATGAAGGATAATCAGATCAATGTCGAAGATATCCAGGACAGTGTGGAGGTAGTACTGGAGCAGACAGGATATAATGAGGTTGCGAAGGCGTACATCCTCTATCGTAAACAGAGAGAGAAGATGCGCAACATGAAATCAACAATCCTTGATTACAAGGATGTTGTCAACAGTTACGTCAAGGTTGAGGACTGGAGAGTCAAGGAGAACTCAACCGTAACTTATTCCGTGGGAGGACTGATCCTTTCCAATTCGGGTGCCGTTACGGCGAATTACTGGCTCTCGGAGATATACGACGAAGAGATTGCGGATGCTCACAGAAATGCTGACATTCATATCCACGATCTGTCAATGCTTACGGGATACTGTGCAGGCTGGTCGTTAAAGCAGCTTATTCAGGAGGGTCTCGGCGGCATCAGCGGTAAGATCACATCCGCACCGGCATCACATCTGTCGGTTCTGTGCAACCAGATGGTTAATTTCCTCGGAATAATGCAGAATGAGTGGGCAGGAGCCCAGGCGTTCTCTTCATTTGATACATACCTTGCACCCTTTGTTAAGGCGGACAACCTTACATACAAGGAAGTCAAGAAATGCATAGAGTCATTTGTATACGGTGTCAATACACCGAGCCGCTGGGGAACACAGGCACCCTTCTCGAATATAACGCTTGACTGGACCGTTCCTTCAGACCTTGCTGAGCTTCCGGCACTTGTTGGCGGCAAGGAGATGGACTTCAAGTACAAGGACTGCAAGGAAGAAATGGATATGATCAACAAGGCATTCATCGAGACGATGATCGAAGGTGATGCCAACGGAAGAGGATTCCAGTATCCCATTCCCACATATTCCATTACGAAGGATTTTGACTGGTCAGATACCGAGAACAACAGACTTCTCTTTGAAATGACAAGTAAATACGGCACACCGTATTTCTCGAACTATATCAATTCCGACATGGAACCTTCGGATGTCAGAAGTATGTGCTGCAGACTTCGTCTTGACCTCAGGGAACTGCGCAAGAAGACCGGCGGTTTCTTCGGATCGGGAGAATCCACAGGTTCTGTAGGTGTAGTTACGATTAATATGCCGAGGATCGCATATCTTGCTACCGACAAGGATGATTTCTACAGAAGACTGAACCGCATGATGGATATTTCCGCAAGATCACTCAAGATCAAGCGCGGAGTTATCACAAAACTTCTTGACGAAGGCTTGTATCCTTATACAAAGAGATACCTCGGAAGTTTCGATAATCATTTCTCCACGATAGGACTTATCGGAATGAATGAGGTGGGACTTAATGCAAACTGGCTTCGTGCCGACATGACGGATCCCAGAACCCAGGAATTTACCAAAGAGGTTCTCAACCATATGAGAGAGAGGCTTTCCGATTATCAGGAGATGTACGGAGACCTTTACAACCTTGAGGCTACACCGGCTGAGTCGACCACATACCGCCTTGCCAAGCATGACAGAAAGCGTTGGCCTAACATCAAGACTGCGGGACATCCGGGTGATACACCATACTATACGAATTCGTCCCATCTGCCGGTTGATTATACGGCCGATGTGTTCGATGCCCTTGATATTCAGGATGATCTGCAGACATTATACACAAGCGGCACTGTATTCCATGCTTTTCTGGGAGAAAAGCTCCCCGACTGGAAGGCTGCAGCTTCCCTTGTACGCAAGATCGCATACAATTACAAGCTTCCTTACTACACACTCAGCCCGACTTATTCGGTCTGCAAGGAGCACGGTTATCTTGCCGGTGAAGTCAAGACGTGTCCGCACTGCGGCATGACAACCGAAGTTTATTCGAGAATTACCGGATATTACCGTCCCGTTCAGAACTGGAATGACGGTAAGAGCCAGGAATACAAGAACAGAGTTGTGTATGACATTGCAAACAGCAGCCTGAAGAGACCGTTGACCACAATGGTCAGAATGACAGGCACCGACGATAATGCGAAGATTGAAGTCGGAGCGGTTGAAAAAGTGAAGTATCTGTTCACCACCAAGACATGCCCTAACTGTAAGCTCGCCAAGGAATATCTCAAGGACGAAACCTATGTTCTCATAGATGCCGAGGAGAATACGGAGCTTGCGCAAAGGTACGGGGTAATGCAGGCACCGACTCTTGTAGTTGTAAACGGCGACAAGGTCAGAAAATACGCCAATGCCTCCAACATACGCAAGTATGCGGAAACGATGTCAATGGTAACGGTTTGACAACAATAAACAGTAGCCACGACAGTTGTCGTGGCTATAGTTTTTTATAAGAACAAAACAGTAACAAGGGAGAAGGCACATGATATCAAAACTGATCGACAGTATCAAGAAAAAGAATGCACCGGTAGTTGTAGGACTTGACCCGACTTTTTCAAATATACCGAAGAAAATAGTGGACAGGGCAATAAAGGATAAGGGCGAGACCTTTGAAGCAGCATCGGATGCAATCATTGAATACAACAAGGCAATAGTTGACAGTGTCTGTGATCTTGTGCCTGCAGTTAAGCCTCAGATAGCCATGTATGAACAGTTCGGAATACCCGGACTTATGGCATTTACCGAAACGGTCAATTATTGCAGAGAAAAGGGTCTTATAGTTATAGGCGATGTTAAACGCGGAGATATAGGCTCCACAAGCACGGCTTATGCCAAGGCACATCTCGGCAAGGTCAGGATTGGTAACAGTGAGATTCCGGCCTTTAACGAGGATTTTTGCACAGTCAATCCATATTTGGGATCCGATGGCATCAAACCCTTTATTGAGGAATGTAATGCCAACGATAAAGGTATATTTGTACTGGTCAAGACAAGCAACCCCTCAAGCGGGGAGTTTCAGGACAGGGTGCTTCATGACGAAGACTCAACACTCTATGAGGCAGTCGGAATCAAGGTAAATGAGTGGGCAAAGCTTTCAATGGACGGAGCCTACAGTAACGTGGGCGCAGTTGTGGGTGCAACATATCCGAAGATGGGAGAGATACTCCGGCGCATTATGCCCAAATCCTTTATTCTCGTACCCGGGTACGGTGCCCAGGGAGGGAGCGGCAAGGATTTGAAGCCTTTCTTTAATGAAGACGGGCTTGGGGCTATAGTTAACAGCTCCCGTGGTATAATCGCCGCATACAAAAATGAGAAATATTCAGGATTCGGCGAGGACGGATTTGCCGATGCCGCAAGAGCAGCAACGATTGATATGATAGAAGATATAAGGCAAAACGCTTTTTAATTATTCGGATACGGGAGGACAGGATCTTTGGAGCAGTATAAGCAGGAATTCATAGAATTTATGGTTGAATCGGAGGTTTTGCGGTTCGGCGAATTTACATTAAAAAGCGGACGTAAGTCCCCTTTTTTCATGAATGCGGGCGGATATGTCACAGGAAGCCAGTTAAAGCGTCTGGGAGAGTATTATGCAAGGGCGATACATGAAAACTTCGGGGATGATTTTGACGTGCTCTTCGGCCCGGCGTATAAGGGCATTCCCCTTTCGGTTGCGACTGCGATAGCGTATGATGAACTGTACGGCAAGCAGGTAAGGTATTCGAGCAACCGCAAGGAAGAGAAGGATCACGGTGATGCCGGAATACTTCTGGGCAGCAGGATAAAGGACGGCGACAGGATAGTCATGATCGAGGATGTCACAACAAGCGGCAAGTCCATCGAAGAGACGTATCCGATACTTAAGGCCCAGGGGGATATTACCGTTACCGGACTTATGGTATCTCTTGACAGAATGGAGCTGGGACTTGGAGGAAAAATAGCTGCTCTTGCCGAGATTACCGAAAAATACGGCTTTGAAGCAAGGGCCATAGTTACCATGGCCGAAGTTACGGAGCATCTGTATAACCGTAAGGTATGCGGACGCGTTGTCATAGATGATGATATAAAACGGTCCCTTGACGAATACTACAAAACATACGGAGCATAAATGGGTAAGCCGGTCAAAATTCGAAAAAAAAAGAGCTTCATGTTCACAACAAAGCATTACTCCTTTATGAGCGTAATGGGAATAGTGCTTGGAGTGATTAATGTATTCTTCGGTGTGGCAATGGTAATGGAAAGCTATCGTAACGAAGGCAGTGTTGATGCGGGTTACGGAAGCGCGGGACTGTTCTCGGTTTTCCTAAGCATTATCGGGATCATTTGCGGCATCAGGAGCCTTGGCGAACGTGATACATACATTGCGCCGGCGGTTGTTGCCATATCCGTAAACGGTGCAGTGATCCTGTGGTGGATCGTTATGATAATCATATCGGCAATTTTTAAATAAGGTGGTGTACAGTTTCTATGGAAACCTATGATGAACTTATAGATGAACGTTATGATCTTGCCATGAGCAGGATCCGTGAAACGCAAAGAGAGGAGGCCTTTGGCGAGCCTCTCTTGTCGTTCTTCGGAAAGTGTTCGGATTTTCTGGTAATGCTTTCCGGTATTCTGGAGCGGTCGCGCTTACGTGACATACATAAAATGTCCCTCAAAGAGCTTGCGGGAGAAAATCATATGCTCTATGAAGATATCCTGCCGCAAAATTATGCCGCAAGCTTTGCCAATCCCGACTATATAGTTTCGGAATTTGAAAAAGCAGGGATCTGTGACAGACAAACGGCGCAGTATCTGTGCTTTTTGTATGCCGAGATACGCGGCCTGATCCCTTATGCCTTTGAGGGCAAAAAAGAGATATTTACAATATACGCGGAACTGTATGTGGAAGTGTACACGTCCTTTAGGCTTGCGGCACTTGACGGCACCTATCCCGAAGGTGAATCCATAAGAGATATTATTTACTGGTTTGAGAGGGATAACTGTGATATCATCCTGCCGGCAAATGTATCGGATAAGGTAGACGCGTCGAATGATTTTCTGCGAAGGATAGTGTGCGAAGAAGACCTTACGGATGACAGATTCCTGTACCTTTCGGGAGAATATGTTACTGATAATGAGATAAGGTGTGCGCATTTTATTAATTCCCTTTCAGAAGAGCAGATACAGTCAATGGCTGACACATTTACCGAAGGATACCGTATCGGCTTTGCTAAGGCGGGAAAGCCGTTAGATAAAAAAACAGGCGCAAATATAAGATACAGTCTGGGATTTGATAGAGTTGTAAGAGCTGCTGTCGAAAATTTCAAAAAGATGGGGCTTGATTCCGTAATATACAGGGCCGCTTCGCTGTCCCTTACAGGAGCGGGTGTGAACAAGATAGGTTTTTACGGTGCGATCCCGAACAGGCAGTATGACTACGACCACAAGGACGATGCTGCCATTTACTTGGATGCGGACTTTGTTACGAGAAAACTCGAGGTGCTTGAGGCCGCCTACAAGGAGCGGACAGTACTTGCAAACGGACATGCGGGTCCTGCGGTTATGGAGGTGTTCGGTGAGAAACCTTTTACACCTGTTGTGAAAGAGCACACAATAAAGCACACCGATAAAACGCAGAAGCTGTCGGTTGAATACACGGCAAAGGCCTCCGAGATCATAAACAGATACATTATCGGCGAAGAGAGAAGTTTTACGATAATCGCATATCCTGTTCCGGAGATCGGAGATGATTACGAGAAGATATTTGCGGACACGGTAAAGCTTAATACCCTTCCCTACCACAAGTACGAGAAGATCCAGCAGATAATGATAGATACCCTTGATAAGGCGGATCATGTTGAGATAAAAGGCAGGGGGAAAAACGAGACAGACCTTAAGGTTGCGCTGCACCCGGTGGACGATCCTCATCATCAGACCAAGTTTGAGAACTGTGTTGCCGATGTCAACATTCCGGTGGGAGAAGTGTTCACCTCCCCGCAGCTTAAAGGCACAAACGGAGTGCTCAACGTATCAAAAGTGTATCTGAACGGGCTTTTGTACAAAAACCTCAAGGTAACCTTTACGGACGGTATGATAAGCGATTATTCCTGCGATAACTATGAGAATGAGGAAGACAACCGGAAGTTCATCAAAGAAAACCTCCTGCATAAGCATGAGACCCTTCCCCTCGGAGAGTTTGCCATAGGAACGAATACAACGGCATACAAAATGGCCAGGGATTATGATATAGAAGGACTCCTTCCGATACTGATCGGGGAGAAAACAGGCCCGCATTTTGCAGTGGGTGATACATGCTACAGCCATGAGGAAGATGTCAAAGTGTATAACCCGGACGGCAAGGAGATCATAGCACGTGAAAACGAAGTATCCCAAAAGAGAAAATCGGATGCCGGGGCTGCATATTTCCAGTGTCATACAGATATCACCATACCATACGATGAATTGCTGTATATCCGCGGGGTTAGAGATGACGGATATGACACGATAATAGAAGACGGCAGGTTTACCCTCCCCGGGTGCGAGGCATTAAATGAGCCGCTGGATGAGATGCGGGACTGATGCATATCACTATACAAAAATTATCGTAAATATGATACATTTATTGGTACATGAGAGCGGATCATAAATGATATGCTTTCAATAAAGAGTACGGAGGTTAATTATGGCAACGGTAGGAATAGTTATGGGCTCCGATTCTGATATGTCCGTTATGAGCAAAGCGGCGGATATTCTGGAGCGGTTCGGAATCGATTACGAGATGAGGATCATATCGGCACACAGGGAGCCGGATGTTTTCTTTGAATATGCAAAGAGCGCAAAGGACAAAGGAATGAAAGTCATTATCGCAGGTGCCGGAATGGCGGCACATCTTCCGGGAATGTTTGCGGCGATCTTTCCACTTCCAGTCATAGGTGTCCCGATGCATACCACATCTCTCGGAGGAAGAGACAGCCTTTACTCTATTGTCCAGATGCCTTCAGGTATTCCGGTGGCAACCGTTGCGATAGGCGGCGGAGCAAATGCCGGACTTCTTGCGGCAAGGATGCTTGCCATCTCGGATGATAAACTTCTTGCCAAACTTGAAGAGTATTCCCGTGAGATGGAAGAGAGCGTTGCGAAGAAGGACGCCAGGCTTTCGGAAGTCGGATATAAAAACTACGATAAATGATCAGCAAATAAGGAGACTTTTATGGATTACAAATCAGCCGGAGTTGATATCGAAGCAGGGTACAAAAGTGTTGAACTGATCAAGGGCTTTGTGGGAGCCACGAACCGTCCCGAGGTGATCGGAGGGTTGGGCGGATTTGCCGGAGCCTTTTCCATGGACAAATACAAGAGTATGGAAGAGCCTATACTCGTATCAGGAACCGACGGATGCGGTACTAAGGTTAAGCTTGCGTTCCTGATGGATAAGCACGATACTATCGGCATCGATGCGGTTGCCATGTGCGTTAACGATATAGTCTGCGGCGGAGCCGAGCCCCTGTTTTTCCTTGACTATATTGCCTGCGGCAAGAACTATCCCGAGAAGATCGCCCAGATAGTTAAGGGTGTTGCGGAAGGCTGCAAGCAGTCGGGCTGTGCCCTTGTGGGAGGTGAGACTGCCGAACATCCGGGACTTATGCCGGAGGATGAATATGACCTTGCCGGTTTTGCGGTAGGCATAGTTGACAGGAAGAAGATAATAGACGGAAGCACACTTGCCGAAGGAGATGTTCTCATAGGTCTTGCTTCAAGCGGAGTTCATTCCAACGGTTTCTCCCTTGTCCGTAAAGTGTTTGAAATGACACCTGAGAGCCTTGATACATATTATGACGAGCTCGGTGCAAAGCTTGGAGACGTTCTGCTAACCCCTACGAGGATATATGTTAAGGCATTACAAAATGCCATGAAGAACGGGATCACACTCAAGGCATGCAGTCATATAACCGGCGGAGGATTTTACGAGAACGTTCCGAGAATGCTAAGAGAAGGCACACACGCCGTCATAGAGAAAAAATCATACGATATACCCCCCATCTTCACACTTATGCGGGATAAAGCCGGTCTTGATGAGAAGATGATGTACAATACATTCAACATGGGAATCGGCATGGTCGTTGCCGTGCCGGCAGATGAGGCGGACAAGGCGATCGCAAGCTTTACGGCAGCAGGCGATAAGGCGTATGTTATCGGCAAGATCACCGCAGGAGAAAAAGGGGTGACCTTATGTTAAAGCTTGCCGTACTTGTAAGCGGAGGCGGAACGAACCTTCAGGCGATCATTGATGCAATAGAAAATCACAAGCTTACAGGTGTGTCCATCGAAGTTGTGGTATCAAACAAGAATAATGCATATGCACTTACAAGGGCAGCGGATCACGGAATCACCGGAATTTGCATCAGACCGAAGGACTATGCCGATAAGGATGCATACGGGCGGTACCTTGCCGAATTTTTAAAGGATCATGAGATAGATCTTGTTGTACTTGCGGGATTTCTCGTAGTGCTTCCCGAGTGCTTCATAAATGAATTTGAGAACAGAATAATCAATATCCATCCGTCGCTGATTCCGTCATTTTGCGGAGACGGATTCTACGGCCTCAAAGTTCATGAGGCCGCATTGGCACGGGGAGTGAAGGTAACCGGAGCAACGGTGCATTACGTTGACAAGGGATGTGACACCGGACCGATAATAATGCAGAAGGCGGTGTACGTTGAGCCGGGTGATACACCGGAAACATTACAAAAGAGAGTAATGGAGCAGGCGGAGTGGGTGATACTCCCGCAGGCTATTCAGAGCATAGCAAATAGTATAAGCACAGAATTATAATGAATCTGATACGAGTAAATAAGCATTTGCACAAAAAGACGCTTTCGCTCATCTTTCCGCACGTCACGTTACTAGACTCGAAAATACCTCGTCAAGTAACGACGTGCTCCAAAGCTTTTTGTTGCAAAAGCTTATTTCCTCTTAATTTAGTATTTGATATAGAGGAGGATTATATATGAATATTTTGATTGTGGGTGGCGGCGGCAGAGAGCATGCGATAGCTACAGCCGTGGCAAAATCCAAACAGGTTGATAAGATATACTGCGCACCCGGAAATGCAGGTATCGCGAAGATTGCCGAATGCGTTCCCATAGGTGTAATGGAGTTTGATAAGCTGGCTGATTTTGCGAAGAGCAATGATATAGATCTTGCCATAATCGGACCCGATGATCCTCTTGTGGGCGGAATAGTGGACTGCTTCGAGGAAAGAGGGATCAGGACTTTCGGACCGAGAAAAAATGCCGCAATATTAGAGGGCAGCAAGGCATTTTCCAAGGATCTTATGAAGAAGTACGGCATTCCTACCGCCGCATACGAGAACTTTGATAATCCCGAAGAGGCACTTAAATATCTTGAGAGCGCAAAAATGCCTATAGTACTTAAGGCCGACGGATTAGCGCTCGGAAAGGGTGTTCTCATATGTAATACTCTTGAGGAGGCAAAAGAGGGCATTAACACTATCATGGTCGACAAGAAGTTCGGTAACAGCGGTAACACGGTTGTTATAGAAGAATTCATGACCGGACGTGAGGTTTCGGTTCTTGCCTTTGTAGACGGCAAGACGATCAAGACGATGTCAAGCTCCCAGGATCATAAGCGTGCCAAGGACAATGACGAAGGTCTTAATACAGGCGGAATGGGCAATTTTTCCCCGACTCCCTTCTATACAAAGGAAGTGGATGATTTTTGCCAGAAGAATATATTTGTGCCTACCGTTGATGCGATGGCTGCGGAGGGAAGACCTTTTTGCGGAGTGATTTTCTTCGGCCTGATGCTGACAGAGGATGGTCCGAAGGTTCTTGAGTATAACGCAAGATTCGGAGATCCGGAGGCACAGGTTGTACTTTGCAGGATGAAAAATGATATAATAGATGTGATGAACGCCTGCATCGACGGAAGGCTGGCGGATATAGACCTTGAGTTTTCCGATGAATCCGCTGTATGCGTGATACTTGCAAGCGACGGTTATCCGGAGCATTATGAGAAGGGATTTCCCATCACGGGATTCGAAGCGTTTGAGGGCAGGGATGATTATTTCTGTTTTCATGCCGGCACGAAGTTTGACGGTGATTCCATCGTTACGAACGGCGGAAGAGTGCTCGGGATCACAGCGTTAGGCCCCGACCTTAAGACCGCAAGAGCAAAGGCATACGAAGCAACGGGCTGGATCGATTTTGCCAACAAATACATGAGAAGTGATATAGCTATATGCTGATAGGAGGGCCCCGCTTGCGGGAGGAGCCTGTCTGCACGTGGAGCGCCGCAACGAAGTTGCTTTCAAATGGCGCGACACACCATATGATTAAATTGATGGGTGGATGTAGATTATAATGGATGAAAACAGTCTCGTAAGAAGAGATATACATGTTCCGCTTACATGCACGAAATGCGGAAAGGCCAACCCGGAATACAAGGGTGTGGGCGAGTACAGATGCAGTGAATGCGGATTTACCATGTATGATGATTTCGGTATTGTGCGGAATTATCTTGAAGCACACAGCGGAGCTACGCAGTCACAGGTTTCGCAGGCTACCGGTGTGTCCATGGAAACGATCAGATATTTTCTCAAGGAGGAGCGGCTGGAGGTTACTTCTTCCAGTAATGTCATGCTCTCCTGCGAGATATGCAATGCTCCCATCAGAAGCGGAAGATACTGTGAAGCCTGCTCCAAAAAGCTCAGACTAAAAAGCGAAGCGGAGAAGTCCGCTTCGCACAAATCCAATATTTCCGGCTATGGCAAAACCATGAAGGGTGAGAGTGGGGCAAGAAGATTCATCAGATAACAGATATATTTTTTCTATCAGCAGCCGAACAGAGCTGCAGTCTTTACCATTCTGTCCGCTATTTCCACATTAAACGGACATCTGCCCTCACACCCCTTACAACCTAAGCATTCGGAAGCTGTGTGTTCCAGATTCTTGTAGTGCTGCGATACGCTTGCCGGAACTTCGGGCTGTGCCGTTGCAAGATCATAGAGTTTGTTTACCATTGCAATATCAATATTGACAGGACAAGGCTTGCAATGGCCGCAATATGTACATTGCCCCATATAAGAGTGCAGAGGTGCCTTTGCGATGACCGAAGCGTAGTCTTTATCGTCAGCGCCGGCCTGCTCATATGACACAGCCTCATCAACCTGTTCTTTTGAGTCATATCCGCACAGGATAGAGGATACTCCCGGTCTGGTAAGTGCATAGTGTATGAGCTGAACGGGAGTAAATGCAACACCGAAGGGTGAGCGGTCCTTATCAAGCAGGGCTCCTCCGAAGAAACCTTTCATGACAGTCAGACCTACATTATTCTCCTCACACATCTGATAAAAACGCGCCCTCTCGGGATCGATTCCGGACAGATCATCTTTGTCATAACCTTCAAACATTGAATCAAGATTGTCGGTTGCAGGTCTCATGTCAAATGCCGGGTTGATGCTGAACAGGATCATTTCAATGAAGCCCGTCTCTACCGCAAGCTTTCCGATAACGGGGTTATGGGTACTAAGGCCGATATGCCTGATTATCCCTTTGTCCTTGAGTTCATGAACATAGTCTATAAACTCCCCGTTCATTGCATTGTTCCAATCCTCAAGGGAGTCGATATAGTGGATCATTCCGAGATCTATATAGTCGGTTTGCAGTCTTGTAAGCAGATCTTCAAAGGCTGGACGTACATGGTTCATATCACGGGTTCTGACGTATTGCCCGTTCTGGTACGTTGAACCGATATGCCCCTGTACATGCCATGAATCCCTGCAGCCCTTCATGGCTTCGCCGATGATATCCCTTGATTTGGGATCGGGCATCCAGCAGTCGATTATGTTTATTCCCAGGCTGTGGGCATATTTTACCAGTTCTATTGACTCCGATGTTTCGTGTCGCTCAAGCCACTCGCCGCCAAAACCTATTTCACTAACCTTAAGATCTGTTTTACCAAGCTTTCTGTAAATCATGTGCATACTCTACCTTTCCGGGTAATATGTTATCAACTACACTAATTTTATTCTACAATGTACGGCGGATGATTACAATAAAATCCCGGTGAGGGGCAGCACCTTTTTGCAATACATTTATCTCTTGTTCTGTGATAAAATTACATACTGAAAAGTGTAGTGGTGTTTCGGAGGATTACATGATGGATATAGTAGCACTTGAGTGTCCTAACTGCGGAGCAAAAGTAGTCAGACAGAAGAACGAATACTTTGCGACCTGTCCGTACTGCGGTGTAGAGGTCTGTTTTGATGAGATCAAAGGGGAAGCTGCAAAAGGTCAGATAGATGAGCTCAAGGACAGCGTAGAAGGATATAAAAAAGAGAAAGAGATCATAGACGAAGGAAGAGAGAATCTTAAGAGATGGTCCAGGTGGCGCAATATCCTATATGCAAGCATCACCGGTCTTGTATTTTTCGGTTTTTTCTTCATAGGACTCAGCACGGGACCCGATCCGGGAGAGGATACCCTGGTGGGGATAGGCTCCGTCATCATGATCTTTGCTATTATGCTGTTCTTCTCCGGACCAACGGCACTTGGTCTGTCATATCCGGATTACGATATCGTTTATGGCAACAGAGGAGTTATGTACAAGGTAAGCATGTGCTTAAAGCTAGCAGGTGTATCATTCGGATGTTCTATCCTTGGTGCATTTGCGGCATATATCGTGTTAAAGCTCCTTGGCAGGGCGTGATTGGCGCCGGTTATTCGCTGACAACAAATTCACCGCATCTGTCGGTCATACCGGTTAGGATAGATACGGGGATCATTCCTCTTCTATTTCCGGCAATGAAGTATACGGCATAGGATGGCAATCCCTCGGGGATCACCATCCTGTATCCGCAGGCTTCTCCTATGTTAAGGGTTGTACTGTGTGCAGTATATGAAGGCTTAAATTCCCATGTATCAATATCCATTTCGCCTCGTGCCAGCCTGACAGATGTATCATCTTCAAGAGATACGACGCAGAAGCACTCGGGTGTATCTGTTGAGAATTCTTCAGGATGGGGGAGCAGTGCGGCAACTTCCTCCGGAGGCGTATCCATAACAAATGCCACTGCATTCTCCGGTGCCTGCCTCATGAACTCATTCCATCTATCTTCGGTCGGGTATCTTAAATAATCGGCATACCGGTACATAGCCGTATCATCATTATCAACATATTCCGTATATGTATTGCCGCCGAAAGTTTCTATCGTGATCTCATCACCTGATGTGTTGTATTTTATATCGTATATTTCATCATCGTCACTTCCCGAATAAACAATATGATCCTTGAAGTTATATACATCCCCCATGACACTGTAGACAGCGGTTGTTATATCATCCCCGCACCAGGTCAGGTTTGTGCCTCTTATCCTCTTTTCGATATTTCCGGTATAAATATTTACTAAATAGTACATACCAAAGTGTGGATTAATATGACAGTCCGCAATTATCCAGTCCCCCGTCTGCCACACATCCATAACGGCAGTGGATCCGTCGTTAAGCTCCGCAATATCGTATGTCTTCCCGTTTACGGTAAATGAACGGTCATCATGGCTGAAGCTGACCTTATTATCATCCGTCGCTGTTGTGGGCGAATCCGCTTCGTAGGCCTCCGGCGTTATGCTAACCCATGTTGAGTCTGTATCTGAATCTGAATCTGTATCTGAATCTGAATCACTCACCTCAGGAACGTCATCCTCGATTTTTGTGGATAATGACTCAGTTTGATTTTCATAAGCCTCGCTGCCTGTACTACAACCCGAAAGGGCAAGCGTCATACTTAAAACTATTAATATGTGTGCTGTTGACCGGTTTTTCATTTGAATTCCATCCTGATTTTATATTTTTGAACGTATCATATACATTATCATTTCTCAATACAAATCTCGTGATTTGTGTGATAAAATTTATACATATTCTAACATATAGACAGGAGGAAGGGGTTGGAATGAAGAAAACAATAATTGCGTTTACGCTCATGGTATTTCTTTTGGCAGGTTGTGGCGGTACAGGTTCAAAACCGGTTGCCGAAGAGGTAAAAAGTGAGGCGCCAAAGGAAGCACAAATAACAGAAGAAGAGCCTGCCGTGGCCGAGGAAGAAGCCTCGTCCGTACAGGAGGATGAGACTGTGCAGGAAGCTGAAACCGTGGAGGAGGATGAAACTGAGCAGGAGGACGAAACTGTACAGGAATCTGATCCGGTGCAGGATCTTCTGGACAGATATATGAAAGATCCGAATACGAAGGACTTCAAATATGTTATGTATGACGTTAACGCAGACGGGATCGAGGAAGTCATCTTCACAGATAATCAGGGACGTATTGCTGAAATATACGGCACAAGAAATGGAGAGCCGGTGGCCACGCTTGCGTCTTCGGACGGTTTGGAGATAACGCTGTATCCGAAGGGGATGCTGAAGTCTCAAACTGTCGATGGTGCAGAAAAATCGGTAACCGTATGGTATCAGTATTTTGCCGAGTGGGGTGATTTTCTGCCTGTATTTGAGGAACTCAACGGGGAATACTATACATACTCTGCCTACGATCTTAGTGAGGATGAAATAGGTCAGATCAGTAGCTCCATCGCCGATACAGGAGACTATCCTGCCTGGATAAACGAGTGGGGAGATAAAATCACCCAAAAAGAATATGACCGCATTGTTCCAAAGGATGATCCGGTTGCACTTCTCGAGCCGGACCCTCTCTCTGACAGGGATGCCCTGGATGTGATCCCGGAATATCTAAGATACGTCAATGCGCCTGATGGCTATGCAAATCTTCGTACAGGTCCCGGCACGGAATATGAAGTCATATGTAAGGTGCCCCAAGGGGACGATCTGGAGGTTTACAGAAAAGAGGCCACTTCCAAGAGTGGAAAAAAATGGCTGAAGGTTACGTATTTAACGGAAGAGGATACCGCCGAATACGGATATGCATGGCTGAACGGCTGGATGGCTGAGTCACAACTGGAATAAATAAGTGAGGTCAATACAAGCCATATGAAAATGTATCAGGTATCAACATTACAGGCCTTAATGCTTGGGTATTCCAGAGCTGTCGTATCAGTGAACGAGTTGCTTGACCACGGCGACATCGGACTGGGGACATTCACCGATGTTGATGGTGAAATGATCGTACTGGACGGTTCATGCTACAGGGCAACACAGACCGGAGATATCACAGCAGTCGAACCTGAACGGGGCGTTCCTTTTTCTACTGTTTGCAAGATGAAAGACAGCAGACCGATAGAATTTGGTTACGTGAACAGCATAGAGGAATTGAAGGCGGAACTAAATAATATCATTGACTCTCAGTTTGGACTTAACAGTATGCACATGGCCCGTATCGACGGTGAGTTTGAAGTTGTTGACGCCAGATCGGAGTCAGGATATGAGTCCGTTCATGTGGACTTAAAGACGATACTTGGGAAAACCCAGAAATCATTCAGATTTGAAAAGATCGCCGGAACCCTTGTCTGCGTTTATTTCCCGGATTATATGGACGGAATAAACGCGGCAGGGTGGCATCTGCATTTTATATCCGATGACAAAAAGCATGGCGGACATGTGTTTGACGTCATCATGAAATCCGGGAATGGACAGATTTCTAAAATCAATGAAATAGAAATCAAACTTCCGGATGAGCCGATGTTTGACACATATTCCTTAAAACAGGCATCGGAGGACGCTGTAAAGGCTGTTGAACAGGGTAAGGGAGAATAAAGAGGGATCCTTTTTTTCCTTCGGGACCGGTTTTTACGATGAGTCTTCCGTCTAACTCCGGATCTTCCGGATGAAGTTCAAATTCTTCTGCGCCACCATTGACTTTTTTGAGTTATTTCCGCCCGGGTTTATTAAGTACCCATATGCGCTCATCACTGTTGTAATAAATATTTACGACCATATCCCTCCCGAAAGATTCTATCCGGCACTCGAAAGGAACGATGACAGAAGAGTGTACAAGACCTGCATCTTCAAGGTTAATCAGCTTTCCCTTAAATGACAGATCCTTGTAGCCTTTTACCTTATATTCCTGATACAGACCGTCATCATCGACCATACGAAACTTAATGGGAATGATTGTTCCATCGGACTTATGCTGGCATATCATATCTATTTTCTGCTGAGTTTTCGTGCACAGATCCATAACGTAAATACCTCGCACACTATCCTCCTCGTGGTATGATATTATAGAACAAATGTTCGATAATGTCAAAAAGGAAAATCACTACAAAAGTTCGAACGCATTGTTCGAAAACCGCCTCAAAGCCGCACGGTTGACACACGTTTTACAGGGGAGATTATGGTACACCTAAAAATTTACAATTTAAGCATAGGGACAGGGGCTCCCTTGGTGGCCTGTGAGGAGGTCAAAATAATTAAAGGAATCAGTAAAATTGATATCAGGAGGGGAAAATCATGACGATCGTTTCAAATAACAGCTTACTTTTCAATATGGAGATGGATTTTTGGAAGTTTAATGGATTTGATACAGAAGGGCTTCTTGGCAGGTGGTGTGAGATCTATGACCTTGCAACGGAAGATCATACGGAAGATGCGGCATTCTTTCTTGCCGACTGTATGGATGTTTTGTATGAAAAAGTCCTATCTCTTCCGGATCCGGACAGGATAAAGGTGCTTGATAAGGCAAACGAAGACATGAACGCTTACGAGAGAAAACACAGGAAGGGTGCTGCATAGGGCGGCACCGAGTTTCATAAAAAAGGAATGAAGGTAAGAAGGAGGGATGAAACAGATGCTTGAACTTAAGTGTAAAAACTGTAACTCTGCAGATCTTGAGTATAAAGATGGTCTCTGGATCTGTAACTCATGCGGAAGCAGATATATAACTGACAAGAATGAAAGAGTATGAAGTCTTTTATAATCCGGTTTGGTTCCTTTTCCGCTTGAAAAACCTATCGGTTAATGCTATCATCGTTTCAAAGCAGATTTTTCTTTGCGGCTTGCCGCTTCTTGTATGCAATTCTTGCAG
>CADALB010000014.1:0-56232 GCA_902788755.1 uncultured Lachnospiraceae bacterium
GCGGAAGAGAAAGAATTAAAATGATGTAGTCATTTCTGATGAGATCATTATCTCAGAGGTTCTCTGTTCTTTTCCAACTGACAATAAGTTTACTCGATCCGTCAGAAATAGGCTGTTGTAATTCATGGCTTAAAGTGGTATAATTGTCACAAATCCAAACGGATGTATAGTAATTATTTACAGAAAGGCATTGAAAATGCAGGTTGGTGCAGTTAGTATGGCAGCTCCTATGCCATACGTCTACAATACAAACAGAGTCGATCGGGCATCGCTTAACAAGATCGAGCCGATAGAGGATGATGTGCTTGCATCGAAGACGGATTTCAGCGATCTTGTGGACGATGAGAATGTTAATCCTCTTGCTATGGGTCAGACGAAGGATTTTGCGGGAATCCTCGACATGCAGATGCAGATGAGCGCATTAAATGCTTCCAGACTCGGATTAGAGTAGTTTGTATATGTAAATGAAAGAGACGGTTCCGATTTTCAGAGTTTGTTTATCGGAGCCGTCTCTTTGTGTATGGAATAGGGTCATTGAGAAGCGAGCCTCTAATGGGGACCTTCAATAAGCAAGGGTAAAAAAATGATAGATATCTTGTCTGTGGACAATATGAGAAAAAGTGATGCAGCGACTATTGCAGCAGGCACACCGGGCACCGAACTGATGATGAGAGCAGCCCGCGGTGTATTTGGAGCTGTGTCCTGGAAAGCTCCGGTTGCCATAGTATGCGGTAGCGGGAACAATGCAGGAGATGGTTATGCTCTCGGTCTGTGCCTTAATGAGGCCGGAATTGACTGCACCATAATATGTGTGTATGACAGGTATTCCCGGGATGGGAAATACTATTATGATAAATGTGTGGATTCGGGGGTTAAAATCATACATTTGCAGAACACAAGCGATGAATCATCTGCTTGTCAGGAAAACAGATTGGATCTTGGCAAATACCCTACCGTTGTAGACTGTCTCCTCGGAACCGGATTTAAAGGTGAAGTAAGAGCTGATCTTGCGGATGTAATCGAAAGTATCAACAGCAGCGGAGCATATATTGTAAGTGTTGATATAAACAGCGGTCTTAACGGGGATACGGGAATGTCGTCCTGCTGTGTTCATTCGGATTTGACCGTTTCGGTCGGATCATACAAACCCGGGCATTTCCTAAATATGGCCAAGGATGTGATAAAGGAAAAGGTCAATGCTGATATAGGAATAATCCCACAGGATCCGTCATATAAGTTGATTGAAGAAAGTGACATCAAAGATGCTCTTGGCATCAGAAAGAATTATTCCAACAAAGGAACATACGGATACATTGCACTCATAGGAGGAAGTACACGGTACAGCGGAGCAATAAGACTTGCATACCTTGCAAATGCGGCGATGAGAAGCGGAGCGGGCGTAGTGAAGGTGGCACTTCCGGGTGATCTGGTGCATGACGTTGCGAGTCATATTTTGGAAAGTACGATTTTTCCGTTGTCGACCGCAAATAGAGTTATGTCAACCAACGGAACAGATGGTTCAGATACTGCCAAAATGTGTGATGCCAAGGCATTCGACTCAGAAGTAGCATATAATCCCGGCGAAATAGACGAGCTTATTTCAAATGTCAAGACAGTCGCCTTCGGAATGGGTATCGGAACAGGTGACGGCGCAGCCGATATTCTGAGACACCTGCTTACAAAGTATACGGGAAATCTAATAATCGATGCAGACGGACTAACGTTGTTATCGCGAATTGACTTAAACAGTCAGCGCATAAAACCCCGCAATCTAATACTTACACCGCACATCAAAGAGTTTTCAAGGCTTACCGGCATGGAGATATCGGAAATACTTGAAGATCCGATCGGAATAGCGAGGGAATATGCCGCAAGAATCGGTGCGGTTGTTTTACTTAAAGGTCCTTCAACGATTGTTACGAATGGAAATGAGGTTTACATAACTGATAGAGGCTGTCCCGGTATGGCAACTGCCGGAAGCGGAGATGTCCTCTCGGGAATTCTTGCTGCTGTTGCTTCCTATATAATAGGAAATGATGATACCGAGACGAAAAATGACGTTTGCCTTGCAACCGCCGTTGCCGCATACATAAACGGGGCAGCGGGCGAGGCGGCCGAAGATAAGTACGGTAGTATAAGCTTGGTTGCAAGCGATACGATTGAAGCTATACCATATATAATGTCCAAGATAATAGAATCGGATAACTGAAAAAATAACAAAATGTGATAATTGCTTAACCGTCTCTTCTTGTGAACAGATCAGGCATTTCGCCACAGATACCATTGCAAAGGATTTGGTAAACGTTTTATAATGGAAGCGGATGTATCGGTTAACACTACAATAGTTGATATGTATTCAATACCACCTAAGACCTATTTTGAAATATCATCGCTGGGATTTCTCATGGTCCTGTATCTGCTTTCCTTCCTTGATCCAAACCGGAAGGTTCGTTCATTCAGGCTTTTTCGTAATCTTGAGATCAATATGATCCTTGCCCTTATAGTGAGCATACTGACCTACACGTTTGCGTTTCCCGAGCTTGGTACCCCCGTTATTGTCTGCACGATACTCAGGACTCTTGATTCCATATTGTGTGTCAGTGCATCACGGTCATTTGCTGTGTATCTGCTGGAATATGTTGATGCCGAGAAACGTTTAAAGCCGGTATCCGTTATCGGAAGTATCCTGTTTTCAGTCTATCTAATACTTATGATACTGAATCTCCCACTCCGTTTTATTCTCTGGTATGCCTCTGACGGTACATACATGCACGGAAGCCTGTTTGTGCCTATCGTTTTTGCAACACCCATTTATTATCTGACAAGCGGCATACTTGTATTGATACGCCGGATCAAAACGTTGGGTTCAAGAGAGAAGGTGGCGCTTTCGATTGCATCATTTGTCACTCTTTTCGGCACCGTGATCCAGGGTGTAACAAATGGTGTTCTTCTGTTGTCTCTTCCGTTCGGATCCATAGGTATCTTTGTTCTGTACTTTTCACTTGAGACATCCGATTATCATCAGCTTCTTAAGAGCAACGAGATGCTAAGGCTTGCCGAACAGGATGCCATCAAGGCAAATCGTGCAAAAAGTGATTTTCTGGCCAGCATGTCCCATGAGATCCGTACACCGCTGAATGCAGTGCTCGGTATGGATGAACTGATTCTTCTGGAAACAGAAGGTATAGAGAAGGCAGACGGGACACTTCTTGACCGTATCAGGGAATATGCGCAGAACATTCAGGACGCCGGTGGCGTACTTTTATCCGTTATCAACGATATACTTGACCTTTCCAAGATAGAATCCGGGAAAATGGAGATCAAACCGGTACCCTACAAACTGAACACTCTTGTTGATGATGTGGCTACAATGGTCAGGGTAAAGGCTGAACAGAAGGGGCTTGCGTATATCCAGAAGGTTTCGCCGGGTATATGTCAGAACCTTGTCGGTGACGAGCTGCGGATCCGCCAGATAATGATCAATCTGCTCAATAACGCCATTAAATATACGGAGTCGGGCGAAGTGGAGCTTGAGATTTCCGGGAAGGATCAGACAGAGGACGGCGTTACACTTTGTATCAGCGTTAAGGATACGGGTGTCGGGATCAAACAGGAAGACCTGCCCAAGGTTTTCGGTGACTTTCAGAGACTTGATGAGGAACAAAATCGCGGCATAGAAGGTACAGGGCTTGGACTATCCATAGTAAAGCGCATGGCAGCTCTTATGAACGGGGAGGTAGGTGTTGTCAGCGAATACCAAAAAGGTTCTGTATTTACCGCACAGATTCCCCAGCAGATAGACAAGAACGTTCGCAAGGAAGAAAAATCACCGGATCAGAAGCATCAAAAACTCAGAGAGGCTCTCACATTCCGTGCACCGGACTGCCGTTTTCTGGTGGTGGACGATAACCGGTTAAACCTACTTGTTGCCAAGCGCTTTCTCGATGGTCTTGAAGGCCACATAGAGACTGCAATGAGCGGTATGGAAGCACTTGAGAAGATGAGAGAGGAGAAATATGATATCATCTTCATGGATCACATGATGCCGGATCTTGACGGGATACGGACATTTGAAATGTCCCTATCCGATCCGAATAACAGGAATATAACAACTCCCGTGATTATGATGACGGCCAATGCGCTTAGCGGTATGCGAGAAGAGTATCTTGACAAGGGTTTTGCCGATTATGTCAGCAAGCCGGTGGAGATCAGGGAACTCTTAAGTACAGTCGGCAGACATCTTCCTGATGACAGGAAAAAACCCCTATGATTTTACCCATTTGACGCGTTAGCACAATAACTTGCAAAAAAAATTTAAAGTGGTAACATATAGTTTTACTTGTGACAGAAGTGAAACTATATTTTAATAGGAAGTGTTTTGTTGTGCCAGAAGAAAACAAAGGGCCGGGGTTTATTGAAAAACTGTGCGCCTTCATAGTAGACAAGAGAAATCTGTTCTTTCTGATTTTTATTCTGTTAGCGATATTCTCGGCATTCTCACGCAATTGGGTCGGTGTTGAGAATGATATGTCGTATTATCTCGCAGATACAACCGAAACCAAACAGGGTATTGACCTTATGGCGGAAGAGTTTGTGACATACGGGTCGTGTACCTTTATGGTCGCAAACGTATCCTATGAGCAGGGAGAGAGGCTTGCCAGATCCATTGAGGATATGGAAGGCGTATTTTCCGTGGATTACGAGGATACAAAAGAGTACTACAACAACGGCTGTGCCAAATTTGCCGTAACTTTTGATTATCCCGAGGATGATGACAGGTGTCTTGATGCTCAGGACAGGATCAAGGCTTTTCTTGGCGATAATGATTACTATCTTGATACAAGTCTCGGGGACATTCAGGCGGAACTTATCGACAACGAGATGAATACCATATCCGTTATTGTCGTAATCATAGTTCTCGGAGTACTACTCCTTACAACGGAAGCATATGCGGAGATCCCGGTTCTGCTCATAACTTTCGGCGGTGCGGCAGTGCTGCAGATGGGGAGTAACTTTGTGTTCGGCACAATCAGCTTTGTGTCGAATTCGGTAACAATAGTCCTGCAGCTTGCTCTTTCAATTGACTACGCAATCATATATCTTAACCGTTACAAAGAAGAACATCAAAGTCTCCCACCGCGCGAAGCTGCGATAACAGCCCTTACCAAGGCGATTCCGGAGATCTCGGGAAGCTCCCTTACAACAATCGGAGGTCTTGTCGCCATGACCTTCATGCAGTACAAGATGGGACCGGATATGGGTATTGTGCTAATCAAGGCCATCATTCTAAGCCTTGTTGCGGTATTTTTACTGATGCCCGGTGTTGTCATGGTGTTTGCACCCCTTATGGAGAAGACGAAACACAGGAACTTTATCCCCAAGATCACGGCTATAGCGAAGTTCGATTACAAGAGCCGTTATCTGATCGCGCCCATATTTGTTGCGGTTATAATCGGAGCGTTCTTCGTATCCAATAAATGTCACTACGCATACGGATACAGCAGCATTACCCCGCCAATCAAGAATGATGTCCAGATAGCCAAGGAAATGATCAAGGACAATTTCGAATCGAAGAATTTTGTGGCTGTGATCATTCCTGCGGGAGACTATGATAAGGAAAAATCACTGCTTGCGGATTATGAGGCAAGAGATGAGGTCGACCATGCAATGGGACTTGCAAATACCGATGCCATCGGCGGCTATAAACTTACCGATAAGCTTACGCCCAGACAGTTTTCCGAACTTATCAATATAGATTATGAGCTTGCGGAGCTTGTGTACTCGGCATACGCGGTTGATGACGAAGATTACGGCAAGGCCGTGAACGGACTTGAAGAGTACAGAGTACCTCTTATCGATATGTTCATGTTCGTACACAAGGAAGTGGAAGAGGGCTATGTAACTCTCGATGAAGATACGCAGAAGACTCTTGATGATGCTTATAAACTGATGAATTTTGCCAAGACCCAGCTTCAGGGTGAGAACTATTCGAGACTGCTTGTGTACCTTGACATGCCGGAAGATAAGCAGGATGAGATATACAGCTTCATAGACGAAATGCACACCATGGCCTACCAGTATTACGACGAATGCCTTGTGTGCGGCGAGAGTGTCAGTGAATACGATCTGAAAAAATCATTCGACAGGGATAATCTGGTTGTTAATATAGTATCTATACTTGCCGTACTTATTGTGCTGCTGTTTACCTTCAAGTCGGCCGGAATGCCGGTACTGCTTATCGCCGTTATTCAGGGAAGTATATGGATCAATTTTTCACTCCCGACAATTATGCATAACGACATATTCTTCATGAGTTACCTGATAGTCTCGTCTATTCAGATGGGTGCAAATATTGACTATGCAATAGTCATAGCCAGCCGTTATACGGAGCTTCGTGAGACTATGGGCAGAAGAGATGCCATAATAGATACCATGAACCTGTCATTCCCGACAATAGTAACATCAGGTCCCATGCTCGCCCTTGCGGGTATCACGATAGGACGGCTTACATCTGATGCGGCCATCTACAACATAGGGCAGTGCCTCGGTATCGGTACTCTCATTTCCATATTCATTACACTGTTTGTACTGCCTCAGATACTTCTTGTGGGTGACACGATCATATCGAAGACGGCCTTCGTTATGAATATGCCTATCAGGAACAGGAGTGCAGCCGGACTCATCCGTGTTGACGGTGCCATAAGAGGACAGGTAAACGGTACCGTAACAGGTACAATGACCGCCATCATCCGAGGAAGCGTATCGGCATTTATCGATGCCGGTAATATGGAAGTTATAGATGAACAGCTTCCTGCCATTGAAGGCAAGTCAGAGGATGATATAGTTGATGCCAATTCCCGGGCGGAAGATAAGCCGGAGCGCAAGATGAAACCTGATGATCCGGCTCCCGGCGAAGCGGACTCTATACGGAGTGACTCTCAAGAAAGATCAGAGGAGGGCGAAAATGATGAGGATTAACAAAAAGCTCCCTTCTGTATTATGTATCATATTACTTATTATGGGAGAGTGTGTACCTGTTTACGCCGAGAACGTGGATAAGGCAGAGACAGCGAGCAAAACGATCAATATATCCGTTGATGAGGATGATGAAGATGCCGATGATACGGATGGTGAAAAAGAGTCAGAAGAGGAAGAAGAAAAAGAGGACGGAAATTCCCAGAGAACATACGACCCTTCTATAGCAAGACCCGATATTACCGAGATGACGGAAGTTCGCATCGGCAATTACGAAGAGTGGTGCGATTTTGCACGAAAGTGCACGCTTGATACGTGGTCGGCGGATAAATACGTTGTTCTTACTGACAACATTGATTTCAATATGAAAGAGTTTGTTCCCGTACCCCTCTTTTGCGGAGTGTTTGACGGCCAGGGGCACACCATAAACCGTGCCGCCTATACGGAGGAACAAAACTATATCGCCATCTTTTCCAAGACTTCACCTGCGGCGGTGATCAGAAACCTGAACGTTATAGGTATCATGAAGCCGGCAGGCAAGCCTTTTGATATCGGCGGAATAGTCGGCGATAACGCGGGAATGATCGCTCAGTGCAAATATGACGGGTATGTTGAAGGATACGATTATATAGGCGGAATAGTCGGATATAACGAGGCCACGGGAATAATATCAGCCTGCAGTGTGACGGGAAAAATCACCGGACTTCATCACGTAGGAGGCGTATGCGGCACAAACGCAGGACTTGTGACGGGGTGCTCTACAAAGGCCGACATAAACACCGTAACGAAGGAAATGCAGACAGGTCTGTCCGATATCAAGGTTGAAGAACTGTTTACTTCACTCCTTAATATGGGCAGGGAAGACGGAAACAAAAAATCAATATCCGCAACGTCGAATCCTGTGGATATAGGCGGTATCGTCGGCAGCAATACAGGTGAGATCTCTTCGTGTGCAAATGATTCAACGGTAGGTTACGAGCATGTGGGGTACAATGTGGGCGGCATCGTCGGAAGGTCTTCGGGATATGTTCATGACTGTATCAATAACGGAAGCCTTAACGGCAGAAAAGATATCGGAGGAATAATAGGACAGGCCGAGCCATACATCAGGCTGGACCTTACAAAGGATATAATTGCGCAGCTTTCCGAAAACATTAACGGATTACATGATGCTGTGGAGAAAACCATCAGTGATACCGACAACTCTTCGGGAGTGGTATCCGCAAGGCTTAATGTTATCAAGAATTTTGCGGACATGGCATTATCCGATACGGGCTACCTTGCAAACAGTACGGAGGATTTTGTTAACGGCGCCATGAACTCTACCAACCAGATCATGGGCAGGATAGAGTACGTTCTTGATGAAACATCGAAGAACGGCGGACCTATGGATGATCTGACGGATGCCGGGGGTGATTTGAAGAAGGCAGCGGGCAATGTTGAAGAGCTGGCTGAAGATCTTGATATTTACAATTATATGGATGATGGCGAAAAGACAAGGTATGATAATGCCAAAAAGGCCATAGAAGATGCGACGGGTGAATATGAAGGGTACTATGACAAGTATATGAATTCCGAAGAGGATGCAATCAAAAACGAACGCGAGAATACCCGTAATGCAAAGAGACAGGCGTATATCGATAAGAAGAAAAATGATGGTGAATGGACTACAGATAATTACGATGAACTCACCGATTCGCAAAAAGCCGAAGCGGATGCGGCTGCCGAAGCGGAAGTTGCGAAATGGGCGGAAGGAAAAGCCAGAGCAGAATATCAGACGAATAACGGAAAAGATTATGCAACGGTATTATCCGATAATGCCCAGACTGTAGCGGATATTGTTATGGCACATTCTGATGAAATGGTCGAGGACGCAAAGGGTGACGGAAAGGAAACTGCCAAAAACATCAAGAACATGGCAGGAAACCTGAAGGATGCGGGAAGCCAGATGAAGAGCATCGTTAGGGATGTTGCAGGCAGGGGAGCAGTACAGTTCCCGCAGCTTTCGGATGAGTACAGACTTCGTACAAACAGCCTTGTATCAAACATCCAGGGAATGAGCGATAATCTGGGATATCTCAACAATGAGATGAAGGGTTCAACGGATACGGTATGCAATGATCTTGAAGATGTAAATGATAAGTTTTCAACAATAATGCTCCTGTTTACCGATGCTATGGACGGTGTCCTTGATATGGATTATTCCACTGTTTACGAGGATGAGTCCAATGATGTGTGCGAGACAAGTATTGATGCAACTGTTGCTGATTGCTCCAACTTCGGAAGTGTCCGTGGTGATATCAATACAGGCGGTATAGCAGGGACTATGGCCGAGGAGTATGATTTTGACCTTGAGGGTGATGTGACGGGAGTTAAGGACTCAAGTGTCAATTCAACATATAGGACTAAATGTGTGCTCCGTAACAACAAAAACAAGGCGGACGTTCGCGGTAAAAAGAGTTATGTAGGAGGAGTGTGCGGACTCCATGAGATAGGAACCATACTCCGGTGCAGTGATTTTTCCAAGGTTTCTTCCGAATCAGGAGATTATGTGGGCGGAATAGCAGGAAGATCATATGCAACGATACGGCAGTCATATGAAAAAGGAATTCTGTCGGGACAGTCATACATCGGCGGAATATGCGGAAACGGCGCGGACATCACCGATTGCGTGGCAATGCCTAACATAACGGAAGGTACAAACTTTACGGGGGCCGTTGCAGGCTATGTTGATGAGGGGGCTAAGATTAAGAGGAATGTGTTTGTCAGCAGCACCCTTGCCGGACTGGACAGGATCAGCCGTACCGGGGTGGCGGAACCGGTTGAGTACAGGGATCTTCTTGCAATGGACGGATTACCCGGCGAGTATTCGCTGATGAGGGTGGATTACATCGTGGATGATATAGTGGTTTCGAGTGTAGAAAAAAGAGTCGGCGAGGAAATCTATCCTGAGGAAGTACCTCTTGATGAGGTCATCATAAGAAACCCGGATGATGATAATACATACGAAGATAAGGTTGTTCTTGATGACGACCAGTATATAGAGTGGGATTTTGATGAGGCAAAGGTCATATACGAAGATACTGAGATAAACGGAGAAATCGTAAGGTACGCTTCAAGCCTCGCAAGTGAGCAGGTAAGAAATAACAAGCAGTCTGTATTTCTTGTTGACGGCGTATTTAAGAAAAATGATGAACTGACGGTTACAGTGATAGGTGATGGGGCAGACGGCCAGGAGGAATATGTGCTTACAATACCGGATGACGGTGCCAAGTCCCACCGTATAAGGTACCAGATGCCGGATGAGGCGGAAAATGTCACTGTTATGCTTGGTAACGGAGGCAGTTATGAAGAGGCTGAGTGTGATGTTTTCGGTAAATATATTACCTTCAGTGCACCGGGAAATGAAGTTGTCGTACGGGTCATTGAAGAAGAAAAGGGGCATGAAGGTAAGCTGTGGATACCTATAGCGGCCGGGGCCGGTGCAGCGGTTGCAGCGGGAGTGATCACAGCGGTTGCAGTCAGAAGAAGGAAGGCTGCCGGATCCGTGAGCAAAAAGAACAGACAAAAGAAGCCGAAGAAAGAGGATTGACTGTTTACATAACTTATGATAGTATAGGCTTGACCGAAGGGGTCAAGCCTATTTTTTCACGTGTAGAATCGCTATATAAGCGGAGGAGAGTATGAATTCAAAATTTTTCGATGTCAAAAAGGATAAGCAGGATGCGATAATAAATGCTGCACTCAAAACTTTTGCGATCAAGGGTTACAAGGACGCGAGCACCGATGTTATCGTCAAGGAGGCAGGGATCTCAAAGGGATTGCTGTTTCACTATTTTATCAGTAAACAGGGACTGTATGATTTTATATGCGATTACAGTACAAAGTATATGATCCTTGAACTGACCCGTACGGTAAAAAAGAGTGAAAAGGATCTGTTCTCGCTCGTAACGCAGATCAGTGAAGCAAGAGTCAGGGTGATGAGAAATTATCCGTTTATGGGAAGATTCCTAAGGAGCCTGAAGCTTGAGAGTGAAGAGGAGGCCATTGCATCTATAGGCAGCGCTGTCAGTGAGCTAGACAAGACATACAGCAATATTTACAACCAGATCGACAGCAGAAAGCTTGTCCAGCCCGACCAGCTTCCGAGGATAATAGATATAATTGACTGGGTAAGTAACGGCTTTCTTGAGCAGAATTTCAAGGTGGACGATCCGGATGCCGATTCGTTATACGAGGAGTTTTCGGAGTACTTAACACTTCTTAAAACCCACTTCTATGTGAGCGATACCGACGACAAGGTTTCTGTTGCCAAGGAAGAGGTATATGAGCGTAACGAGACGGTCATGAAAGAGATGAAGCTTGACATGACCTTCGAGGAAAGGCTCATGGCCGGCAAGAAACCGCTTGTAGAAGGAGAGGAAGAGCCTGAAGCGGAAGAGGGCGAAGAGGGTGAAGAAAGCAAAGCTTCGGATGAGGATGAAGCAAAAAAGGATCCCGATGCTCCGGAAACTTTTGATGATATTATGAGGGAAGCCGAGAAGAATATCTCGGAGTCATGATATGAAAGAGAAGTTATTTACCATACCGGTCAATGATGCCGTTAATGCGAATGATGAATGCCCGATCTGCAATGCCGAGCAGTCGCTTGAAAATGACGCGATAGAGTATGCCATCGGTCCCGGTGCGTCGTATATGGAAAGCGATATAAGGGAGATGACCGATAAGGCCGGTTTTTGCAGGCGGCACTTTAATATGATGTACAAATACGGCAATTCTCTCGGAAATGCGCTTATATTGACCAGTCACGTCCATAAAGTTTCCGAAGATATCAAGAAGGAAATGAAGAACTACAGAGGAGCAAAGGGAGGCCTGTTCTCAAAAGGCGGTACATCAAACGTTGAAGAGTACATAAACAGCCTTACCGGAAAGTGCTTTGTCTGTGATTACTACAGGGACACGTACAAGCGCTATATCGCCACATTTTTCCATTTGTATGAAAATGATACGGAATTCAGGGAGAAGATAAAGAATGGCAAGGGATTTTGCCTGCCCCATATGGGTGAACTATTGCATGAAGCCCCGGGTTATCTGAAGGGTAAGCTGCTGGATGATTTTACGGCGGATCTTTTTGAGATACAGGGCAGAAACCTTGACAGGATAGAAGAAGACATTTCGTGGTTTGTAGAGAAGTTCAAATACGAGAATCAGGACAAGGACTGGAAAGAGTCAAAGGATGCGATCCCGCGCACGATCCAGAAACTTACAGGATATATGACTTGATTAGCGACGCAATCCCCGGGGATAATGGTTTTTGATCACACCGCCGGAAGCCTTGCCCCAGCCAAGTCCCAGATGTTCGACACACACAAGGCACCAGCCTTTAACGGATGCATCACAGGAAAGAGTCAGCCCTGTGATGTATTTTTTTGCCTCCTCCGAATCTGCATCAAGATTTACGGCACAAAGGGCATCTTCGTACTTAAGAGCGTGTGAAAGGGCATGATCGGGCTCGAATCTCATCTTCTTGAAACTCCCAAGCCTGAGGCCTGCCCGAAGCACTTTGAGTCCCCTGATATCGGGCATGATCTCGGGAGCAAGGTATATGCTGTCGCCAAATGCCAGAAGGCGCCCGGGATCGTCGGTGACCTGCTGCCGGTATTTACATCCGGATGAAAGTGTGCTTTTCAGAAAATCATTCAGCAAAATGATACGCTCTCGCGGTATTTTAGGAGAACGGGAGCTGTCCTTGGATTTTGATTTTGCGGATGAGTCTGAACTTTCGTTTAGGGATTCACTGCCCATTATCTTTGTAAGAACAGCGGCAAAGTGGCCTTCGCCCTTGTGGGTGTGGGGATAGATGCGGTGCATTTTCTCTGCCGTAAAATCGGGATGGCGCAGCAGGAACCTCTCAATACTACCCTCATCTTCTTCGGGTGAGAATGTACAAGTGCTGTAAACGATCCTGCCGCCGTCATTTAGCATATCTGCGGCACAGTCCAGTATCATATCCTGCCGATCTGCACACATCTTCACGTTATCAAGGCTCCACTGCTGCGAAGCTTCCGGATGCTTTCGAAACATTCCTTCTCCGGAGCAGGGAGCATCCACAAGTATCCGGTCGAAGTATCCCATAAACCTGGCAGTGAGTGCAGCAGGCTCCTCATTTACAACAAGCGCATTGGTAACTCCCATGCGTTCGATGTTTTCTGACAGGATCGCGGCTCTTGACGGGATTATTTCGTTAGCCACAAGGAGTCCGCGCCCATTCATAAGGTCCGCGATCTGTGTGGTCTTACCCCCGGGAGCAGCGCACAGATCAAGTACCTTCTGACCTGAATCGTTAATATCAAGAAGAGTTACGGGAAGCATTGCCGATGCCTCCTGTATATAATATGCTCCGAGCTCATGAAGAACACTTTTCCCGGGCTCATGATCCTCGTAATAGTACCCTGAAGTGCACCAGTCAACGGTTTCGGGATTCTCTGATCCGGTAAAAATCCGGCTCATTCGTGTAATGTCGACAGGCAAGACCTTCTGTGTGTTAATCCTGAGAGCCTTTATATAGGGCAGTGTGTAACTGCTTATGAATGATCCGAACTCTTTGCCGAGCCGTTCTCTCATTCTGTTTGTGAATTCGCAAGGCAGCACATTGGCCGGATTATTGTTTTCTGTCATAGTATCCGTAGTCATAGTTGAGATTATATCATTTGTAACTTTTTTGTTAAATAATTAAATAACAGTACACACTATAATAGGGCTGTGATATTATCTATCAAGAACTTGGGGCAAAGTGCGCAATTTTGCCTCCCAAAATACAATATATAGTTTATTGACTGTTTAAGGAGGAGATTATGAAACTGATCTATCAGGTAGAAGACAAGGTCAAAGCAGGCCCTCTTCTTGTGTTCGCGATTCAACAACTGCTTGCCATCATGACTGCAACCCTTGTGGTTCCCATCATCGTAGGTAACGGAATGAGCCCTGCGGCGGCACTGTTCGGTGCGGGTTGCGGAACTCTTATCTATATTCTTTTCACACAGAAGAAGAGCCCTGTTTTCCTTGGTTCATCATTCGCATTTATAGGAAGTATGGTAGCTGCCTTCGCCGGAGGCGTATCCGTATCCCTTGGATATCTCGGAATCATAATAGGTGCCATCTTCGCCGGTCTTGTATATGTGATAATAGCTGCAATCGTTAAGGCAGTGGGAGTTGACTGGATCAACAAGCTTATGCCTGCCGTTGTAATAGGTCCTACTGTTGCAATCATAGGACTCTCTCTTGCGGGGAATGCTGTCGGTGATATTACGACAGGCGGTGTCAAGGTTGACGGTGTTGCTGTTGCATCACCTGTTGCCGCGCTTCTTGGCGGCCTTGTTACACTCGGTGTCACAATGATCTGCAGTGCATACGGCAAGAAGAGCGGAAGACTGATTCCTTTCATCTACGGTATTCTTGCAGGATATGCTTTCTGCCTTATCCTTACGCTTATCGGCAATGCGGCAGGAATTGATGCCATAAAGCTTTTGAGCTTTGATTCCTTTAAGGCACTTACGGCTGACGGAGTCGGACTGTCAACATTCTTCGCGGTTCCCTCCTTTACTTTTATGACAGCTCTCGGTGGATTCGGTGAGCTTAGTGGGACTTATATAGGAACGATATTTGCCGCATATGTCCCGGTTGCTTTCGTTGTGTTTGCGGAGCATATAGCGGATCACAAAAATATATCATCTATCATTGAAAGAGACCTGCTCAAAGAGCCCGGTCTTCACAGAACCCTTCTCGGAGACGGAGTAGGCTCCATGGTCGGTGCGTTTTTCGGTGGCTGTCCTAATACAACCTATGGCGAGTCAATCGGCTGTGTGGCCATCACCAAGAATGCGTCTGTATATACGATAATCGCTGCTGCGGTTGGAGCGATCATAATCTCGTTCATATCACCGTTTATAGCTTTCGTTAATTCAATACCTTCCTGTGTCATGGGCGGTGTATGTATGGCTCTTTACGGATTTATCGCTGTATCGGGACTCAAGATGGTACAGAACGTAGATCTTAACAAGAACAAGAATCTGTTCGTTGTATCTGTGATTCTGATAGCCGGTATCGGAGGACTTACGCTTAACTTCGGTGCCGTAACCATCACAAGCGTTGCATGCGCCCTTATCCTTGGCATACTCGCAAATCTGCTTCTGAAGAATGCGCCTGAAAATGACTAAACTGGGATTTTGGCATTAAGCGGGTGGCTGCAGGGATGCCGCAAAGCGAGTTCCGCAGACGCGAAGGCTATCCTGAAGCGTCGAGGACTGTTTGAGCGACCGGCGCCCTGTCAGACAGGACCCGCTTCCGGGGAAAAGATTCAGAGAAAGATTTGCGATGCCGGGTTGACTTACAACGTCTCCCGCGATGGCGGGGGACGTTACTGTATGACACGATTTACGAAGTAAATCGTGTCGGGGCGACATTTGCGAAGCAAATGTTGGTTGTAGATCCATTCATTTTGTAATTTATTGAGATTTTTTTTGTATAAGGTTATAATTTACACATATACGGGAACTGTCTAAATGGTTCCCCAAACTATCATCTTATCGAGAAAGGAAAATCATTATGAAAAAGTTTTTGGCAATGATGCTTGCAGCATCACTCACACTTGCCCTTACAGCTTGCGGTGGCGGCGCAGCAGCAGGCTCAGCTGATTCGGGCAGCACATCATCCGATTACAAGATCGCCATGATCACTGACTCGGGTGACATCACAGACATGTCATTTAACCAGACAACATACGAGGCATCCAAGGCCTTCGCCGAGAGTAAGGGAGTAGACTTCCAGTACTACAAGCCCACCGAGGATTCGGATGAAGCACGTGTGGCAGCATTTAACAATGCGGTTGCCGACGGTTACAACGTTGTAGTTGTTCCCGGATATCTGTTCGCAGGTATGATCGCATCTGTTGCTGAAGCTAACCCTAACGTTACCATCATAGCACTTGATGTATCCCAGGGTGACTTCGAAGGCGCAGGTATGACAACACTTCCTTCCAATGTCTGCTCATTCACATATCAGGAAGAGCTTGCAGGCTACATGGCAGGTTACGCTGTAGTTAAGGAAGGCTACAAGAAGCTTGGTTTCCTCGGTGGTATGGCTGTTCCCGCAGTTATCCGTTACGGTTACGGATTTGTTCAGGGTGCCAATGCAGCAGCTGAGGAACTGGGAAATACAGCAGATGTTGAAGTTAACTATGTATACGGCGGCCAGTTCTTCGGTGATGAAGCTATAACCGCTACAATGGATACATGGTATCAGGGCGGAACAGAGATCGTATTCGCATGCGGCGGCGGTATCTTCACATCAGCATGTGAAGCAGCTGTTAAGGTTGACGGCAAGGTTATCGGTGTTGACGTTGACCAGTCCGGAACTATCGGATCACAGTACGGCGTTGAGGGACTGTGTGTTACATCCGCAATGAAGGGTCTTGCTGCTACAGTTGATTCCACACTTACAGACCTGTTTGACGGCAACTGGTCCAAGCATTCAGGAAAGGTTGAGAACCTCGGAATAGTATCGGGTGACGATCCTTCACTTAACTATGTACAGCTTCCTACAGCTACATGGACAATGAAGAACTTCACAATTGATGATTACAAAGCTCTTGTTTCTGATATGAATTCCGGCAAGATCAAGGTAGACAGCGCTATCGAGGCAATGCCTTCAACAACGATCAAGGTTACGGAATTTGATAATATTCACTGATCGGTATTAAAATGCAGGCTCCGGCAGATTAATAATCTGTCGGAGTTTTTATTCAAAAACCGGAGACGGTTAAACAGGGGGTTCTTATGGAAGATTATGTAATTGAAATGTTGCATATCACAAAAGAGTTTCCGGGTATAGTGGCAAACGATGATATAACCCTGCAGCTAAAAAGAGGAGAGATACATGCACTCCTCGGGGAAAACGGTGCCGGAAAGTCAACTCTTATGAGTGTTCTGTTCGGGCTGTACACACCGGAAAAAGGGATAATCAAAAAGGACGGTAAGGAAGTTCGGATCAAAGACCCGAATGATGCCACTGCTCTCGGAATAGGTATGGTACATCAGCACTTTATGCTTGTTGATGTATTTACGGTTCTCGATAATATCATACTCGGATCGGAACCGAGTAAATTCGGATTTCTCACAAAAGCCGAGGCAAGAAAAAAGGTGCTTGCCCTTTCGGAAAAATACAATCTGAAGGTTGATCCGGATGCGCTTATAGAAGATATTACCGTGGGTATGCAGCAGCGTGTCGAGATTTTGAAGATGCTCTATCGCGACAATGAGATACTGATCTTCGACGAACCTACCGCTGTCCTTACACCGCAGGAGATCGATGAACTGATGAAGATCATGAAGGATCTTGCGGCAGAAGGAAAATCAATTCTGTTCATTACCCACAAGCTGAACGAGATAATGGCTGTAGCCGACAGATGTTCTATTTTGCGGAAAGGCAAATACATGGGTACGGTTGATGTGGCATCAACCACCAAGGAAGAACTCTCCTCCATGATGGTAGGAAGGGATGTCAAGTTTGCCGTTGACAAAACAGAGGCTGTCCCGAAAGAGGAAGTTCTCCGTGTGGAAAATGTCTGTGTCAAGAGCAAGCTCCACTCGGAAGACGCGGTTCACAACGTATCCTTTAACGTAAGAGCCGGTGAGATAGTATGTATAGCCGGAATCGACGGGAACGGCCAGACCGAATTCGTCAGTGCACTTATGGGACTTGATGATATCTCGTCCGGTAAGATATTCCTTGACGGAGAAGATATAACCGGCAAATCGATCCGTTACAAGAATACCCACGGCATCAGTCATATTCCCGAAGACAGACACAAACACGGCCTTGTGCTTGACTATTCCCTTGAGGAAAATATGATCCTGCAACGGTATTTCGAGCCTGAATTCTCTTCTCACAAGATCCTTAACAAATCGGCCATGAGAGAGTATTCCGACAGACTTGCGAAACAGCATGATGTCAGAAGCGGACAGGGAGCGACAACTATAGTCCGCTCAATGTCAGGAGGAAACCAGCAAAAGGCAATCGTTGCAAGAGAAATGGACAGAGCCCACAAACTTCTGGTAGCGGTACAGCCGACCAGAGGACTTGATGTCGGCGCTATCGAAAACATTCATGAAGCCATCGTTAAGGAGAGAGATTCCGGCAAAGCAATACTGCTCGTATCGCTTGAGCTTGATGAAGTAATGAACTTATCCGACAGAATTCTTGTAATGTTTGAAGGGCAGATCGTTGGCGAAGTTGATCCGAAGAAGGTAACATTGCAGGAACTGGGACTTTATATGTCAGGCGCAAAACGCGACACCGGAAAGGAGGCAGGCCGTGATGAAGAATAAGAATCTGTTTGGCAAACCGGGATTTCAGACATTGCTTGCATCGGTACTGTGTGCGATTTTCGGTATAATTCTCGGACTCATCATACTTCTTCTGATGAATCCTCAGCACGCTTTTGAGGGCATGTATGCGATCCTTCGGAACTTCTTTAAATATTCGAATAACTCGACCAATCTGATGTACTACATGGGGTCAACCCTTGTAAAATCGGTTCCTGTTATTCTGTGTGCGGAAGCGATACTGTTTGCGTACAAAACCGGACTTTTTAACATCGGAGCTGCCGGTCAGTATACGGTGGGTATAATAGCGTCCCTTTATACCGGGATTGCTTTGAAATGGAACTGGTTTTTCTGCATACTCGCAGCAGTTCTTGCAGCTGCACTGTGGGGCTTTATATGCGGCTTCTTCAAGGCATATTTTAATGTCAATGAGGTTATAGCGGGAATTATGCTTAACTGGATAGCACTTTATATATGCAATATTATTCTTGGCAGTCCCGTATGCATGAACCAGACAAAATCGGAAACATACAATGTTTCGGCGCCGAGCATGCTTCCCGGCTTTTTAAGGGGACTGTTCGGTAACAACAATTATATGACGATAGCAATTCCCATAACGATAGCGGTTGCGATAGCTATTTCGTTTGTCATTAACAAAACCACATTCGGATATGAACTTAAGGCGACGGGACACAGTAAGGATGCGGCAAAATATGCGGGCATGAATGCAAAGCGTAATATAATACTCAGCCTTGTTATTTCCGGAGCGATAGCGGGACTTGCCGCTTCCCTTTACTACCTGACAGGCATAGAGCATTACAAGATTTCGTCGAGTGTTCCCCAGATGGGATTTTCCGGCATCGCCGTGGCATTCCTCGGAGGACTTAATCCTATAGGGGCGATCTTTGCGGGATTGTTTGTTGAATATATAACCCTTGGGGGACAATACCTTAACACGAACTACTACAATCCGCAGGTTGCGGATCTGATGATAGCCATCATCATCTATCTGTGCGGATTTGTTCTGTTCTTCAAGAACATTCTTAACAGAAGGATCATTGCAAAGTCCAGGATCAGCAGGGAAGGAGGTGTGATGAAATGATCTTACTTCTTCAATACACACTTATCTTTTCGGCAGTACTTATACTTGTAGCTCTCGGCGGAATGTTTTCCGAGAGGAGTGGTATCATCAATCTCGGACTTGAAGGGATTATGGTATTCGGTGCCATGAGCGGAGCCATCGTTATGGTGCTTCTGCCTGCCGGTACATCGAAGTTTACCATCGTATTTCTTACCTTCCTTGCCGCCGCCCTTGCCGGAATGATATCATCCCTCCTTATCGCGGTTGCATGTATTAATTTCAACGCCGACCAGACATTAATCGGAACCGCTGTTAATATGCTTGCAACGGCAGCAGCCACGGTTATAATCAAAGCATTTAACACGTCAAGATCAAACGGCACCGACTTTTCGGCAAAGCTTGATTATGTTATGCCGCAAAAAGCGTTTATATTTAATATCGGAAGTCTGCAGCTTAGCTGGTTCGTTGTGGTAGCTTTGGTGCTTCTTGTCATCGCGACAGTATTTTTCTACAAGACAAAGCTGGCTCTTCGTATGAGAGCCTGCGGTGAGTATCCCCAGGCAGCCAATTCCGTAGGTATCAACGTATATGCCATGAGGTACTGCGGAGTGCTGATGTCGGGATTTCTGGCAGGCATCGGCGGCATCATTTACATAGCTGCCGCAAACTCAACGTGGCACTTCGATTACGGTGTTGCGGGAGCCGGATTCCTTGCGCTTGCGGTTATGATTTTCGGACAGTGGAAGCCGGAGAGGATCGCAGGAGCGGCAATACTCTTTGCGGTATTTCGTTCGCTTTCCAACGTTTACATGGGAATTGATTTTCTGCACACTCTTCCGATCTCCGGAACGGTATATAACATAATGCCTTACGTGATATCACTTCTCGTGCTGGCATTTACATCCGGTAACTCACGTGCGCCGAAGGCGGAAGGAATACCTTACGATAAGGGACAAAGATAAATTTGAGATAACTGAGAGGGAAAAATCATGGATATAAAGGAAATCTTAAATCATTGCGATCATACATTATTAAAACAGGAGGCAACATGGGATCAGATCCGGGAGATCGCCGATGATGCCATTAAATACAACACTGCCTCGATATGCATTCCTCCGTGCTACATCAAGAGAGCCAAGGAGTACGTGGGGGATAAGGTTAAACTTTGTACCGTTATCGGATTCCCGAACGGAAATATGACTCCCGCCACTAAGGTATTCGAAACAAAAGATGCCATCGAAAACGGTGCCGATGAGATCGATATGGTCATAAATATCGGGGAACTGAAGGCGAAGAACTACGATTATGTGCTGGATGAGATTCGCAAGATCAAAGAGGCGTGCGACGGAAGAATTCTGAAGGTTATTATCGAGACCTGCCTGCTTACGGACGATGAGAAGATCAAAATGTGCGAGCTTGTTACCGAAGCCGGTGCCGACTATATCAAAACATCAACGGGATTCTCAACAGCGGGTGCCACATTTGAGGATGTTGAACTTTTTGCCGCTCATGTAGGACCAAATGTGAAGATCAAGGCTGCCGGCGGAATAGGAAGTATTGCCGACGCAGAAAAGTTTATGGCACTTGGTGCGGATCGTCTCGGGACCAGCAGAATAGTTAAGATCGTAAAAGGAGAGATTGTATGATCAAAAAGATCAGAAACCTTCTTGGCGATTCGGGTCTGGATTTACAGAGTAAATCATTTGTCCTGCTTGCCTCTATTGCTTTGATAGGGCTGTTTATTGCGATGATAAGCGGGATTATCCTCGGCCAGTCGTTCATGGCCAATCTGTCGGTGTTTATTGAATTCGTCCTGTTTTTTGGGCTGTATTACTGGGCTGTTTTTCATAACAGAATCAAAAAGGCTCTGATCATAATCTCGGCATTTCTTATATTTGTATTTCTTCCCGCGGCATTTTTTACAAGTGGAGGCGCAGCAGGCGGTACGCCGGTATGGTGTGCCTTTACGACGCTTTTTATTGTTATGACTCTTTCCGGGAAACCGAAAGTGTTTTTTCTTATTGCTAATTTTATAGTTGTCGCTATATGCTGGTGGATCGGATACACTTATCCGGGGACTGTAACGGAGTTTACGCGTAAAGAAGCGTTTTACGACTCTTTCTTCACACTCTTGATCGTATGTACCGCGATGACTCTTCTTGTAGGCTATCAGGCCCGCCTATTCCGCAAAGAAAATGAGCGTGTTGAGAGCCAGAAGAGGGAAATAGAAGAACTGAATCAGTCACAAAAGAGGTTCTTCTCCAGTTTGAGCCATGAGATCAGAACTCCCATCAATTCGATACTCGGCTTTAACGAGGTTATCCTCCGTCAGGAAGATGCTTCCGAAGAGATCAAAAGTGATGCCAGCTATATTCAGGGTGCCGGCAAAATGCTCCTTGCCATAGTAAATGATATTCTTGATTTTTCCAAAATAGATGCCGGTAAAATGGACATTATCCCGATGGAATACAAGGTTGCCGAGATGATATCCGAAATTGTTAATATGTTCTGGCAAAGAGCAAACGAAAAAGGTCTTGCATTTAATGTGGATATTGATCCGCAGATACCGTCATCACTTATCGGTGACGAGGTCAGGATCAAGCAGATAATCGTCAATCTGGTGAGTAATGCCATAAAGTACACCGAATCGGGTTCCGTACGCCTCCGCGTGGAGCCGGAGGACTGCGACGATAAACATATCGTACTCATAATATCAGTTTCCGATACCGGGATGGGCATCAAACAGGAAGTGATCCCTACACTTTTTGATGCATTTAAAAGGGAAGATCAGGAGAAAAACATAAGAATAGAAGGAACCGGTCTGGGGCTGTCCATCGTAAAACAGTTGGCAGAACTTATGGAAGGCGAAGTTACGGTAGAGAGTATATACGGACAGGGTACGGTATTTACAGTCCGGATCAGACAGGAAGTTGCCAATACTCAAAAGATTGGTAAAGTGGATCTGAGCGATCATACAAAGCAGAAAAAATCATACCAGAGTATGTTTACGGCCCCGGAAGCGGAGATACTTATTGTTGATGACAGTAAGATGAATCTGACAGTCGAACAGAAACTGCTTCGTGATACAAAGATTAAAATTGATACCGCGACGAGCGGTGCGGAAGCACTTGAGTTAACGGTCAGGAAGAAGTATGATGTCATATTGATGGATCATTTTATGCCTGAGATGGACGGGCCGGAGTGCCTTGGCAGGATACGCAGTCAGGAAGACGGAATGTGCAGGGATGTCCCGGTCATCATACTTACGGCAAATGCCAAAGGGGAAAATCAGGAGATGTATAAAGCTATCGGATTTGACGGATTCCTTGTCAAACCGATATCGGGAGCTAAGCTTGAGGAAGCACTTATCCAATACATCCCTCAGGAAAAGATAAATCATGGCTGATAAGATTCGTTCAAAAATATGGATAATTAATTCAATTGACAAATCAGATTTGATTATATATATTATCATTAAACAGTTAAGTGCATTCCTGCACGGTTCTTTATATTCTTTTGATTAATTCCCCAGATGAAACATCAGGATATTTGAGGTTGATCGAATGATTTTTCAGACATTAAACGGCAAGTGGGTCATGAATGAGAGAGGCTCGGAGGCTTTTGTTGAAGCACAGGTTCCGGGCTCGGTTCTCTCTGTGCTTCTTGTCGGGCACAGAACGAATGACCCCTTCTTCGGAGTAAATGAGGAAGAGGCAAGGGAACTGTTCAGAAAAGATTATTTTTTCTCAACAGAGTTCGAACTGCTTCCGGAGCTTTATGAGCAGGAGAAGATCGTTCTTTGCTGTAAGGGAATAGATACCCTCTCGCGGGTGTATGTCAACAATATGCTTGCGGGTACAACCGATAACATGCACAGAACATATAATTTCGACGTCAAGCAGTATCTGCGTCCGGGCATCAACATGATCATGGTTGAGCTGCTCTCACCTATTAATTACATAGAAAATCGTGTGCCCACAACGAACAAAGAGATAGACTATGTTCCGGAAGGGACGACAAGGGGAGCCCAGTATCTTCGCAAGGCTCACTGTATGTTCGGATGGGACTGGGCAGCCAATATTCCCGACTGTGGGATATGGCGCGGCATTGATCTTATAGGATACAGCCTCATCAGACTTGACGATGTTCTGATCACACAGAAGCACGACAAGAAAAAGGTTACGCTTGATATTAATGTTAAGGCAGAGCTTTTGCGACAGGATCACTACATTATTCAGGCGGAACTGGTGACTCCCGACGGAAAAGTCTCCGCCATTACCGAAACACTTACCGAAGATTCCGTTACTCTTTCAATGGAGATAGACAACCCCAAGCTGTGGTGGCCCAGAGGCTTCGGAGACCAGCCGCTGTACACTGTCAGTGTGTTTGCACTTGATATGAACGGTAACCAGTGGGATTCCAAGTCATACAGGATAGGTCTTCGGACTATGACGGTTTCCACGGACAAGGACGAGTTCGGTAAGGAATTCTGCTTTGTTGTAAACGGTATTCGTATATTCTCCATGGGTGCCAATTACGTTCCGGAGGATACGATATATTCATTTATTACAAAAGAGAAAATAGACTATCTGTTAAAATCAGCCGTTAAGTGTAATTTCAACACCATTCGTGTATGGGGAGGAGGATACTATCCTTCTGATACATTCTATGATCTGTGTGATGAATACGGACTGATAGTATGGCAGGATATGATGTTCGCGTGCAATATTTATGACCTGACGGATGATTTTGCAAAGAGCATTACAGCCGAAGCCGAAGATAATATAAAGAGGCTCCGCCACCACGCATGCCTCGGTCTTATATGCGGTAATAACGAGATGGAGGAAGCATGGGTTGAGTGGGACAGCTTCAAGGGACATTCCGATGAACTGCGTAAGGACTACCTGAGAATGTTCGAGGACATTATCCCGGGTATTGTCAAGGAGTGCGCACCGCAGACATTTTACTGGCCTTCCTCACCTTCCTCGGGAGGGCGGTTTGACAAGCCCTCAGACGAGACAAGAGGGGATGCTCATTTCTGGGATGTATGGCACGGACTCAAGGATTTCGAAGAATACGATAAGCACAATATGAGATTCGTTTCGGAATTCGGATTCCAGTCATTTCCTTCTATCAAGACTGTCAAAACATTTACGAACGATGAGGACCGGAACATTTTTTCCAAGGTCATGGAAAATCATCAGAAGAACAAAGATGCGAACGGAAAGATCATATTCTATCTGTCACACAATTTCCTGTTTCCCAAGGATTTTGAAAGCACCCTGTATTTAACCCAGATACTTCAGGCTGTTGCGATCAAGCACGGAGTAGAACACTGGAGAAGAAACAGGGGATGCACGATGGGAACTCTCTTCTGGCAGCTTAATGACAGCTGGCCGGTTGCATCATGGTCGAGTATTGATTATTTCGGCAGATGGAAGCCGCTTCAGTATTTCTCTAAATATTTCTTTGCCCAGATCGCAGGATCAATAGAGCGGCACGGCAATGTAATCAGTCCTTATATAGTAAACGAAACAAGGGATTTTGAGACGAGAAGAGTCAAGCTTTCACTTCAGACTATGGAATTCAGGCTTCTTCATGAGCAGGAATTCGAGGTGGATCTTGCGCCGTTCTCGGCCATGAAGGTTTGCGAGATCGATTACACCGACCTGATTGCGGGTATGGAAAACAGTGTATTCGTGGAGGCGGAGTTCTATGACGAGGACGGTAATATACAGTCAACGGAGATTGATGTTTTCGTTAAGTATAAATACCTGAATCTTGAGGGAAGTTCCATTTCATATTCGGTTATAGAACTTGCCGATGAGTATGTAATACGGATGATGTCCGGTGGATTTGCCGCATTCGTAGAACTTGATCTGCTGCAGGCAGATGCCATATTCTCCGACAACTATTTCCACTTAACGAGTAAGAGGGAGAAGACGGTAAGGCTCAAAAAAAGCGATATCCGTTATCTTGATCCGACTGTTTCCGAAATACAGAACAGGTATGAGCTTGAACAGCAGCTCGTTATCAGAACTTTGAAGGATACCTTTTAAATGCAATTACCTAATGATCCGGCAATGCTGCTTAGCTTTGTTAATCTGAAACTTCGTGATTTCTATAAGAGTCTTGACGAAATGTGCGATGATATGGATGTCGACCGGGAGGCTGTAGAGAGAAAGCTTTCTGAGATCGGCTACGAATATGACAGATCGCAAAACAGATTCGTATAAGTCACAAAAGATTTTCCAGGATGAAAGAATATATATCGGATGATTTTTCACGCCAGTGCTCGCAAATACTCTGAGCCGATTCTTCCGTAGGCATGGTTATCCTGATATTGATAAGATCCTCGGATTTTTCTCTGGCCGACAGGTCGGCGATGTAGTCACCGCTTGCACTCCGGTAGTAATTGGTCATTACAGACACTCTGTTGGAGATCTCAAAACGGTTGTCTTCGAAATATGTATTGATATCGTTTCTGATACCTTCCGAAATACGGTTTTGGAAAAATGTCAGGGTATCACGTCCCTTATCGGTCAGCTTCAGAAAAGTTGCCGAGTTTGTGGAGGACGACTCGATGTATCCGTCTTCGGTAAGCTCGTATGTTGCCTGCGTCAGAGTAAAATAGTTGGCATATTCTTTTTCAAGGATAAAATCATAAATCTGAGCTTTTGTGATCGGAAAATCAACCTTGTCGAGCATATAGAGCACTATTAACTTGGTAAGGGTATGCGGTTCGGTCATGGCTATATAATAATGATTACAATTTAAAAAGTCAAAAAAGATTAAATATTTGTACTTAACAAAGGAGGTTATATGACACGGGAAAAGTATGAATCATTGTCACTTACGGCGCTTAAAGACATCGCCAAGGCGCGGAATATCAAGGGAATTTCGCTTATGAAAAAGAGTGAACTCGTAGAGTCCATGCTCGCACTTGATGCAAGGGAGGCTGCAGCAAAATCATCGGACGGAGCTGATGCGGCCAAGAATGGAGCCGCTGCCGCAAAACCTGATGACGGAGAGACTTCGAAAAAATCCTCCGACGATGACAGAAGAACGGCTGTGGGCGAGGAATCCGAACTCTCGGAAGAGAAGAAGCTTCTTGATTCGGGAGAAGAGGCGAGGGGTATCCTTGAAGTAATGAGCGACGGATACGGATTTATCAGGAGCGAGAATTATCTTCCCGGTGATGATGATGTTTACGTTGCACCCAGTCAGATAAGGAGATTCGGTCTCAAGACCGGAGATATCGTTGTGGGCAATATGAGGGTCAAGAACCCCAATGACAAGTTCGGGGCACTTCTGTTTGTCAAGACGATAAACGGTCTTGCACCTTCTGAGGCATGCAAGCGCAAGAATTTTGAAGATCTGACTCCTATTTTCCCGGATGAAAAGCTTAAGCTTGAGACACCGGGAGGCAGCATAGCAATGCGTATAATGGATATGATGTGTCCGGTAGGTAAGGGGCAAAGAGGTATGATCGTATCTCCTCCCAAGGCCGGTAAGACAACTCTTCTCAAGGACGTTGCCAAGTCTATTACCAGGAACAATCCCGAGATGCATCTGCTGATACTTCTTATCGACGAGCGTCCCGAGGAAGTTACGGATATCAAGGAATCTATAGAAGGCGAGCAGGTTGAGGTTATTTATTCGACTTTCGACGAACTTCCCGAGCATCACAAGAGGGTTTCGGAGATGGTAATAGAGCGTGCCAAGAGACTTGTTGAGCACGGAGAAGACGTAACTATACTGCTTGACTCCATCACAAGGCTTACAAGAGCATACAACCTGACAGTACAGCCCAGCGGACGTACTCTTTCGGGCGGACTTGATCCGGCTGCTCTTCATATGCCGAAGAGGTTTTTCGGTGCGGCCCGTAACATGCGCGAAGGCGGAAGCCTTACGATACTTGCAACAGCACTCATTGACACGGGCTCTAAAATGGATGATGTTGTTTACGAGGAATTCAAAGGTACCGGTAATATGGAAATGGTACTTGACAGAAAGCTTTCGGAGAAGAGAGTGTTCCCTGCCATCGATATTCCCAAGTCCGGAACGAGGCGTGACGATCTGCTTCTCGAGCCTTACGAGCTTGAAGCCATCAATATGCTCCGTAAAGCATTTAACGGTCTCAAGCCCGAAGAAGCTGTTGAGAAGTGTCTTGATATATTCGTACACACCAAAAACAATGTGGAATTCATCGAGATGATAAAGAAGATTAGGATCTGATTTACTTTAATAACAAATACCCGTTTAATTCCACGTAACAGGGTTTATAATCTTTGTTTAAGTTAATGTCCGCATTTACTATGTAAAGGCGGGCATTTTCATCTATGTCTATCTTTGCAAGAGAGCATGCGCGCTTTTGAAACTCATCCCAGGTTATAATGTTGTTATTGTGCTGCATTCCATATTCGGCAACTTTTTGGCAAAAAACATCCAGATCCACAACTTCGTAGCCTTCCACCGGCTGCGTGTTGTAATCCATCGAGTACTTCATGTTAAGCTTTGTACAGTCAACCGGTGCAGCATCGGCCCTTACCGTATTCCCGTCTGCCGCTATTCTGACGCTGATCATACGGTTGTATCCGGATATATCTATACCGTCAAATGATTTTTCGATATCTTCAAGAGAAGATGAGAAGCCGCAGTAATAGGTTGAAGGGGATGAGTAACCGGAATTATCGTCACGCCCGCTTTCGCGTTTGGATGCGGCGGATGCCATTTCGCGCAGTGTGGAGACCCTATCCTCATCAAGATCGGGGAAATACTTATTGATCCTGTCTTTTCCGTAGTCTATGTTTCCAAGGAAAGAGTATGCGGCATTTGCGTGTATGTATTCTTTATCGGATATATCGCTTCCGGCTTCTGCTTTTTTAATGTATGAAGTCAGAGTATGCCTTGCGATATTAGTTGATAAGTCTTCGGCACTAACACCGGGGATCAGCATTGTAATTACGATAAATGCAAGTAATATCAGCAGAAGGTTCTGACCGGGCACTTCTTTGTCCTGTACGCGGCTGTAAGTGTAATATGCTATGTACACTATCTCGAATAATATAAAAGCAACCCCGAAATATCTCATTGGCGTGATCCCGTACTGACCGATACGGACTATGATGGTATAGCACTGCATTATTATGAAAGGTGCGAATATAAGGGGGCTGTTGTATGCAAATTTCTGAAGAAATCCGGTATTATCAAAGGTTGTGCACATATAGGCTATGGCGATCGATATAACGAACAGAGCCGTAAGGATTCCGTACACAGAGTTGGAAGGAACCGAGCGGGTCACTACAAGCTTTATGATATAAATATAGATTATGGCATAGGCTATAAGAGAAATGATGAGCATAACATATCTGGTAAGAACCTGAATAAAAACGTTAGCCTTCTCGTTCTGCCTGATAAGTGCGACTATGACTGCGGGAGCATAGAATATTCCGTTTATTATTACAAGTATCGTGGGCAGATAGTTAATTGCATCGTCAAACAGCAGTACTTCGACTATAAGGGTCAGCAGCAGTACACCAAGCTGTATCACCCCGTATATGATTGATGTGAAGAAGATGCTTGAATACGCGTTTATCACGTGATCGTTAAAGCGCTCATGGATGTCGTGACCGTATGAGAAGTATATGGCAAGCAGCAGGGCAGATACGATCAGTCCGCCGAGTGTTATCGTGATGCTGTCTACCCCGATCTTAAAGTATAATCCCTCCATAAAGCTGAAGAACTTATAGAAAATGTTTGAAGTACGCCCCTGCCTACCGTCTACAAAAATGAATCCGAAAAACAGTGAGAGAACTCCGAAAAGTGCGAATACAAGCGATTTTATCTTCGTTGACCAATTCGGTCGAATGCTTTCAAGGCACAGGGAGAAAATAGCAAATATCAGCACGGACAGCGCGGTCTGAAGAAGTATTGACAAAAATATCATTAATGCCGATGATCCGTCGGTTTTGTAGTCGCGTACTGCCTCAATAAAAGTATCCAGTGCAAACAGTCCCGTGGCCGTAATTATGGAGATTGCCGTAACGGGGTGTGTTGCCATCAGCAGTTTCGGGTATGAGAATGCCTTCTTAAGTATATTCTTAAATTTATCCATATCGTCTGCCTTTCACCTTCATGTTATTCGAAATATCACTTTGGATTTTGGTGTTTTTGATGCCCAAACATTATACTATATATTATATGAAGTTCAAAGAATATTAACCCCAAAAAGAGAATTATCATATTGTTTTACGGGTTAAATGTCGATATAATATCTGTTGCGTCATTTTGTAATTGTTGTAAAGTTTTCTGTGAAAATACCGGTGGAGGATTTAATGACGGATATCGGCCGAAGAATGAAAACAAAAAAACGGTACGGTGTGGTAATACTGGTGGCTTCTTTCATCGTCCTGGCGGTTTCTCTTGCCGGGCTGTTTGCAAAGGTCAGCCTGGATCTGAACAATCCGTTCCAATATCATATGAGTATTAACGGAGATTCGGGACAGAAGGCTGCCGAAGGTGACGGATCAGAGGATTCTCTGAGCGACTATAATTATACGGTGACTATTTCCAAACACTGGCTTAATGATCCCGGGGGACCTCTTGAAAACTACGGGGCACAGTACGATAACGCTATTATCAACAATTCTTCCTATGATCTTGTTAACTGGCACGTTGTTCTAAGTGTTCCCGTCCGGAACATAACAATAGACAGTTACTGGAACGGCGAATGGGAATATGACAAAAGCAAAGATAAAATAACCATATATCCGGACGAAATGACCGAAACCATCAAGGCAGGCGAGTCAGGAGGTTTCGGCGCTGTGCTGATATCCGACGAGCTTATGGATTTTGAAGAGGTAACACTCGTAGGCTGCAGATACAAGCCTGTCACTAAATATGTAATATTCTGGTTCATAATGGTATTGCTTGTTGTCTGGGCAACGTCGCTTATAGCGTATATTCTGTACAGATTCAGGGACAGGAATTACAGAAAAAATGCCGAAAGGCTTAATGATGTCATATCCCAGACGATGACGACTTTTGCCAATTTCATCGATACGAAGGATGAATATACAAAGGGACACAGTGCAAGGGTTGCATATTATGCCCAGAAGATCGCAGAAAAGATGGGGATGAGCGATGATGAGATAAGAGATATCGGTCACATCGGTCTGATGCATGACTGCGGTAAGCTTGCTATTCCGGAAAACATCCTCAACAAGCCCGGAAAGCTATCGGAAGAAGAGTTTGATATAATGCGCCGGCATACAACAAACGGCGGCAATATCCTCAAGGATTTTACCGCTATAGAAGGTATCAGGGACGGGGCACTCTACCATCATGAAAGGTATGACGGAAAAGGTTATATGCAGGGCCTTGCCGGAGAGGATATACCTCTTGTGGCACGTATCATAGGTGTTGCGGATGCGCTTGACGCCATGAATTCCGACAGATGCTACAGAAAGCACCTTCCGAAGGAAGAGATACTGTCCGAACTTGAGACCCATATGGGAAAACAGTTCGATCCGAAGATCGCGCGGATCACGATTGATATGATTAAATCGGGAGAAATATTTATCGAGTAAATAGACTGTGATGATGCAGGTAATCTTTGATCATTGCTTGCGCCGTATATAACTTCTTGAGCATTTGTGACCAATAATCCCTTATATAAAAAATAGGTAATCGCCTTATTAAGTTCTTCGTATAGAACCTCTTTATGCCCGTGTTTGAAACACATAGGATACGTGTACGGGTCGGGAATATGAGTGTTTCTCTAATAATCAACATTCCTAACAGGTCAAAAGGACTTATGATTATCGTTTACATCATATCGAATTGCTTTCGCTGAATTAGAGATTACACATTTTTTGTTGGTGTTTTTGTGCGTAAAAAACTTTCTAGCCTTTACTTATTCTTTTGCGTATATCTGAAAATTCACTTCTTGTTAGATTGTATTATTTATTTATCTAAGCTCTCTTTTCAGAAAACAACTGTTATTTGTGGGTTAATATTATGATCAGTTTACAAAGAATGCATGTAGAACTCCTTTTCGTAAGGGTTGAAGCAGGAGATATGAAATTAATGGATTTCGATTATTCCTCGAATTGTTCTTGTAGTCATGATGATGATAGCATATAATGTGCATTGTAGGTTGCTCACACTCAAGATGTTGTACTTATGGTGGTGAAAAACAGTAAGTTACAAAACCATGGAAATTGCTGCTTGACAGAGACATGATGAGAAAAGACCTGCAACGGGAAGCTGGAATAAGCAGGGCTTCTGTGACGAAGGTGTCCAAAGGAGAAGTGGTAGGTACCGAAATTCTTATGAAAGTGTGTAAAACTCTTCATTGTGACATTGGTGACATAGTCGAGTTTATAGAAGATGAAACTGATGAGTAAATCCTATATAAAAGGTACGCTGTATGAATGAATTTGATAAGTATTCCGACTTAATGAATTTGATCGGATATGGCTTGGCAAAATTTGATATGGGTTTTGTGGAGGAGTTTGGATTTAATACCAGAACTGCCTTTTATCGATACTGTGTTGATTTGGGACTGGCAAGAACTGTAAAAGCCGTTACAAACAGACAGGATAGTTTTGATCCATATTTTGATAATGGAAGAAAAGGTTGGTATCAGCGAAACCAGCGGGAACATATAAAAGTATTTATAGATACTCTTTTTGGAAATGAGGATGTAGCCGGATATGCTCATATCGTAAAGCTTTATATTCAAGATGCAGGAAAGCAAGTAGAAATTGAACAGTCAGTGGTTCCTCCTGCAATAAAGTCTAGATTTAAGCAGCTTCAAGAAACGGGAAAAGAGGCGGAGTTCTATTTTATGACTAATTACAAAAGTATTCCGTTTTTTCAAAATGCTGTACTTGAAGATGCAAGACTATGGGGAGATGGATATGATTTCCAGGTAAAACTTGATTCTAAGTATTTTCTGGCGGAAGTAAAAGGTGTCCGCGAACGCACAGGAGCAATACGGTTTACCCAGTCAGAATATGATAAAGCAAAGGAGTTTAGAAACGAATATTATCTTATTGTTGTGAGCAACTTGATGGCAACACCGAAGTTTAGTTGTATTGCAAATCCTTTTGATAATATAGAATTTATTTCTAAAGAAATAAGATCTATACAGATGAATTATCATACTACATCATTGGATTGGAGTCGGATATGAGAACAGATGTTGATATCTGGATAGAGGAATTCTTTGAAACAGGAAGAGATGCGTTGCAATTTATTATAAAAGATAATATGTCCCCGACAAAAGATGAACGGCAAGATATTATATATGGCTTAAAGGCACATTTTGAAGCGGGGTATTGTTGGCATTTTGCACATATGCTGAAGACGGTTTTTGAAAGAGGAGAGGTGTGTTGGGCTGCGCCATTCTCTCATTTTTGCTTCGTCGATAGTGATGGTAAAGCTTATGATGGAGGAGGAAGATATATAGGCGAGGCCTTATATATGATTCCGGAAAGATACTGTGATAAGTTTATCGATGCCTATAAGCATGTGAAAGAAAAGAATAATGTAAAGGTATCCAAGAAAGATTTGATACTTATTATCAAAAGGTATTGTGATGATGAGGCACTGCTTTATGATCCACGATTTGAGGAATTAATTCGAGAATAGTTCGGAATGTTAGAGGAATAAACAATGGCGATACCAGCAAGTATTCATAACCTGCTTTCCGGTAGGGAAGTAGAATGGGCAAGAATAGAATTCAAAACGACATGGGATCCGGAGGCATCTCTTAAAACGATCTGCGCATTTGCAAATGACCTTGATAACTGGGGTGGTGGGTATATCGTGATTGGAGTTGAGGAAAAGAATGGGATACCACAACGTCCGTTGGTCGGAGTGCCGCTTGACAAGGTTGACGAATGGCAGAAGAGCATTTTCAATAAGTGCAAGATGATAAGCCCTGACTATTCGCCTATCATTGATAAGCAGGAGTATGAAAACAAGACATTCTTGGTGATATGGTGTCCCGGCGGGTATGGACGCCCGTATGCTGCACCTAAAACTATGGCGAAAGATGATAAGGAGAGGATTTACTTTATTCGGAAGGGTTCTATTACGGCGAAACCATCCGAAGAAGAAATGAAGGATCTGTTTTCTTTATCTAACAGGACACCGTTTGATGATCAGGTTAACCATTCGGCAGAACTTAAGGATATCAGTTTTCCGCTTATAAAGGATTATTTGGGTGAGATCAACAGTGAATTATATAATCAGGCGGATGAATTAGGGCTTGAGCGTGTGTGCAGAAATATGAATTTAATCAATGGATTGCCGGAATATGTCAAGCCACGGAATGTTGCATTGATGTTCTTTAACTCCAATCCGGAGAAATTCTTCCCCTGCGCACAGATAGATGTTGTTCAGTTTCCTGATGGTGAGGGAGGAGACCAAATTATAGAGCAGATATTCAAGGGACCGCTTCATGTTCAGCTTCGGGATGCGCTCCGTTATATCAGAAATGTCATTATTACCGAAAAAGTGGTGAAATACCCTGATCGTGCCGAGGCAGATAGATTTTTTAATTATCCGTATGCGGCTATTGAGGAAGCGCTTGCAAATGCAGTCTATCACAAGGCTTACGATGAAAGAGAACCAATAGAGGTGCGCATTACGCATGATATGATAGAAATCATATCCCATCCAGGTCCGGACAGATCTGTAACTATAGAGGGGCTTAAGGCATATAAGGTTTATAGCCGTAGATACAGAAACAGGCGGATTGGCGATTTTCTAAAGGAATTACACCTGACTGAGGGAAGAAACACCGGTTTTAAGAAAATACTGGATGCTATCAAAGCAAATGGTTCTCCCCTCCCGGAATTTGAAACGGATGAGTATCATGACTATTTTGTGAGCAGATTTTTTATACATGATGGGTTTTATGATAGTTTTACCGAGGCTTTTTCAGGGGATGAAGCAAAAAGACCAGGTAGTACTACTACAAAAACTACCACAAAAACTACCACAAAAACTACCACAAAAAGAGAAAAAACCGAACTCGTTATTGAACTTATAAGAGAAAACCCGGAAATAAGCGTCAGTGATGTGGCTTTAAAATTGAACATCTCACAGGATGGAGCAAGATACCATCTCAATAAATTAAAGAAACAAGGAGTTATTCACCATGAGGGACCAACGAACGGTGGGCGGTGGATTATAGATATACCAATGTGAGGAAGAGGGCTATGACAAAACATGATGGAAATGAGCAATATAAAACGGTAGTCATTGGTGACTACGTGTTTACGCCAATCAAGAATCAGTTTAACGATAAAACTGCATATTGGCTTAGCAAGAAATACTATACATGTGCTCTTTATTGTTTTACTGTAAGTTGCACAAATGATCTTAAGATGTTGGAAGATAACAGAATTCTTGATTCCTACATAAAGTATTTCGATTCTAGAGTTAATACAAAAGAATCTGCATAATGATAAAAGATCAACCAAAGTACGAGGGAGTGAGGATATGAATGCTAAAGAAAGCTATATATACAGATTGCTCGATGGGACAGATAAGAAGTTTATAGTACCTGTATATCAAAGACCATACAGTTGGAAGCGTGCTAATTGTGAACTGTTGTTATCTGATCTTATGACCGTATACAGACAGAAACATGAGTCTCATTTCTTCGGTAGTATCGTATATGTAACGAGCAACATAGGTGGCCGTAATGAGTACCTTATTATAGATGGACAGCAGAGGATAACAACTATTTCCTTGCTGCTGCTTGCTATTCGCAATTATGTTGTAAAAAAGCATTTGAAAATTGATATTAATCCGGAGAAGATAACAAATGCATATTTAACGGATCAGTACGCTCAGAATGATAAAAAGCTTAAGTTGAAATTGGTTCAAGGTGATGATGATGCATATGACAGATTGATAGAGAATACAGATCCCGTTCAGCATAATGCTGTCACGGTTAATTATAATTATTTCTATGAAGAAATTGAGAAATTCAGTCCCGAGGAAATAAAAGGGTTATATGATGCTGTAATGAAACTCCAAATTGTTAATATAAGCCTTGAGCCAGAACATGGAGATGATCCTCAACTTATTTTTGAGAGTCTTAATTCTACAGGAAAAGACCTTGAGGAATCCGACAAAATACGGAATTATGTATTGATGGATATGTCAGCCAAGAACCAGGAAATATTCTACAGAAAGTACTGGGAGAAGCTGGAAAAAGAAATTAGCAGAGAAGATATAGACACTTTTATAAGATATTATTTGGCAGTGAAGAACAGAGAGCTCGCAAATAAGAACCGTTTATACTTTGCTTTTAAAACATTTAGGAAGCAAATGGGCGGTGATATAGAAGATATCTTAAAGGATATGCTCATTTATGCTGGATATTTCAAGTCTATCCGGAATGCAAAAGATGAAGATAAAGATAAATGCTCCTTGGTATTGGCAAGGCTTAATAAACTTGATGTAAATACCTCCATCCCACTTCTATTTGATTTGTTTAGTGCACGAGATAATGGCTTCTTGGATGATGAAGAATTGTTAAAAGCCTTTGAGATTATCGAAAATTATATCATCCGACGCGAAATATGTAATCTTCAAACCAATGTATACAATAAACTCTTTGTATCTATTGGTGCGGAGGTTTCAGGATATGTAGAAAAATCCGAGGTGGGATATCTCGAAGCATTTGAGTATGCAATTCTTTCTAAGACCGGGCGGAGCAGGTTCCCCAACAACCATGATCTATCAGATAAGTTTATGGGATTTGAATTATACAATGCAAAGCCGGCGGTAAAAAAGTATATTCTTGAAAGATTAGAAAACTTCTCATCCAAAGAGAAGATTGCAGTTGAAGAGCAGATTGATGATGGAACGCTCACGATTGAGCACATAATGCCTAGAACACTTACCAAAGAATGGAAAGATGCTCTTGGCGAAAACTGGGAATTGATTCATACAAAATACAAGGATACAATTGGTAATTTAACTCTCACCGCATATAACAGTGATTATAGCAATCTGCCGTTCTTGAAGAAGAGAGATATGGACGGTAAGGGTTTTACATATAGCAAACTTTCCTTAAATCAGTATATAAAAAATCAGCAGAAATGGGGACTGGAAGAAATAGAGAAGCGTGCGGAGATTTTATGCGATCTTGCAGAAAAGATATGGTGGATGCCAGAGACCACTTTTACCCCTAATGAAGAAGACGAATGGGTTGCATGGGATGATGATTATGATTACACCGGGAAAGCAATCGTAAAGATGAGATTCATGGGCGATGTTATAGATACAGATAGTATTGCAGATGCCTACCGTAAGATCAATATCAACTTGTATACGCTTGATCCTGCGGAATATGCGCAGTTTGATAATTGTAATCATAACAGTGATAAAACCAAACTGCGCAATCCCTATGAATTAAGCCCATCTATGTATATTGAAATGAATCTTTCCTCTCAGTCTAAGATGGATGTAATTTCTGCGCTATTTACATATTATGATTTTGGATCAAATGATTTACAGTTTCTTGTTAAAGCAAAGAAAGAAAAGGTTGCATTTAACATAGATGATGAATCGACATACTCTTCAGTTACAGCCGGACAGCTTGCATATTATTTGATATCCAGCTTGATGGAGGCTGGAAAGCTTGAGGATGATGAACTAGAAAAGCTGAAGACCAAGGAGTATTCGCGGGAGACATTTCCTAAGATTGTTTATCCGGTTCTTGCAGATAGGCGTGATGCCAATAGAGGAAAAAGTAGCAAGCTACGCTACAGAAAGACTCCGGTAAACTATAAAGGAAAAGATGTTTATATATCTAACGAGTGGTTTGATTTTAATCGAGAGGATTTAATCAGTTGGTATAAAAAACATGCTGAATCAAAGGAGGCTATATGAGAATTAAAAGAATAGAAATCGAGGGTTTCCGTGGTTATAAAGATAGAACACAAATTGATTTTGATGATTTGACTGTTTTTGTTGGCAAAAATGATGTTGGCAAATCGACAGTACTTGAGGCGTTGGATTTGTTTTTTAACGATGGAAAAGGTGTCATTAAATATGATAAGAGCGATATAAGTGTCGGAAGTAATCAAAATGAATATGTCATAGGCGTTGTTTTCGTAGATATTCCTGAAAAAGTCATAGTTGACGCATCATATGAAACAACCCTTAAAGATGAATACTTGCTTAACGAAGATGGAAATCTTGAGATAATAAAAAAATACAATGGTTCAAAAAACACAGGAGTTTACATCAGAGCATTGCATCCAACAGACTCAAGGTGTGATGAACTTCATCTTAAGAAGAAAAATGATCTCAAGGCATTGCTTAAAGAATATGAAATAGAATGTGAAAACCAAGCAATAAACGCAGTTATGCGGAAGGCAATATGGAAAAGATTTGAAAACGAACTGCATCTTGCTACAAAAGATATTGATGTAAATGCAGGGGATGATACAAAAAAGATATGGGTAAAACTTTCGTGTATTCTTCCCATATACTCATTATTTCAATCGGATCGTCAAAACAGCGATGGGGACAAAGAAGTTCAGGATCCGCTTAAGCTCGCTGTTTCGCAATTTCTTCAGGATGAAGCGTTGCAGGAGACTTTGAGAGATGTCGCAGAAAAAGTTGAAAGTAAACTGCAAGAAGTCGCGGATCGAACACTTGAAAAACTAAAGGAAATGGATCCAAATGTTGCAGAGAGTTTGAATCCTGTAATACCATCGGCCGAAAGCCTAAAATGGACGGATGTGTTTAAGGGAGTATCAATCACTTCAAATGATGATATTCCAATTAATAAGCGTGGAAGTGGCGTAAAACGGTTAGTATTATTAAATTTCTTTCGCGCTGAAGCAGAACGAAGAAAATCTGAGGGTGATAATACTGGCGTGATATATGCTATTGAGGAACCGGAGACTTCACAGCATTTCGAAAATCAAAAGATACTGATACATGCATTGATTACATTGTCAAAGACTACTGGATCGCAGGTTATTCTTACATCGCATAGTGGTGTGATAGTTAAAGAACTTGAGTATGATAATTTGAGATTGATTTTTCAGACGGAGGACGGGGAGAAGAAAGTAGAACATATTCAAAATGGATTATTAAGTTACCCCTCATTAAACGAGGTTAATTACTTGGCTTTTGGGGAAATTACAGAAGAGTATCATGATGAATTATACGGATTTATATTTGAAAATCAATGGCTTCAGGATTATGAAAAAGGAAGAAGTCAAGTGCCGTATATCAGGGACTACGGAAATGGAAAAACAAAAAATGAGACGAGGACTCTGACACACTACATAAGAGATGTTATGCATCATCCGGAAAATAAGTATAATCAAAGATACACTTTAAACGACTTGGCACATTCTATTTCAGATATGCGAAGTTATATTGAGGGGAAATGCCAGGTGAAGAAACAATCGTCGTGAGTACAAAATGAGTACAATAATTTTGCGAGCCATACAAAAACAGGCAAATACGGACAAAATGCAAATCGGAAATGCCGTAAAATCAACAAAGACAATAGGGTGCAAACACCCTTGAATTGAGCTGGAATCATTGCTATTCTAAATTTTCCTTTTTGAAGAAAAAGTGCTTGATTATATCGAAACGTTGCGTTATAATCGACGTGCTGTTTATAAATTGTATGATTTTCGCCGATACGGCGGACAATATATTAGGATTTGAGGTGAACAAGATGAAGGAAGGAATACATCCCGCGTACTATCAGGCAACAGTTACTTGTAACTGCGGCAACACGTTTGTAACGGGTTCAACAAAAGAAGACATCCACGTTGAGATCTGTTCAAAGTGCCATTCGTTCTACACAGGACAGCAGAAGGGTGCCAGAACCGACGGACGTATTGATAAGTTCAACAAGAAGTACGGCGTTAAATAAGAAAAACAATGAGTGCTTCGGCACTCATTTTTATTATCGCAATATACATCCAAGGTGCTTATGAAAAAAAATAAGAAGAAAAAGTCCAGATATTCGGGAATAGGCGGTCAGGCTGTTCTTGAAGGGATCATGATGAAGAATAAGGACAAGTATTCCGTTGCAGTGCGCACTCCCGAAGGAGACATAGATGTTGCTGTAGAGGAGTATGAATCTTTTGCACCCGCCAAGGCGCTTAACCGGATCCCTTTCATCCGCGGAGTGTTCAATTTTGTAGACTCCCTCATACTCGGCATCAGAACTCTCAACTACTCGGCCCAGTTTTATGAGGAAGAGCAGGACACTCACAAGAAGGACAAGATACTTGACCGTATATTCAAAGACCATACCGAAAAGATACTGTCTACGGTAACCGTGATGTTCTCCATTGCGATCGCGGTGGGACTGTTTATTGTGCTTCCCTATTACCTCTCAAGACTTCTGTCGAAGGTTATAGTCAGCGATACTGCTCTGGCTGTGCTTGAAGGAGTAATACGTGTATTGATCTTTGTGGGATACATTGTGCTCATATCGTGTATGAAAGATATCCGCAGGGTATTTATGTATCACGGAGCCGAGCATAAATGCATCAACTGCATAGAAACCGGGCATGAGCTTACTGTTGAGAATGTGAGAAAATCATCCCGTGAGCATAAGAGATGCGGAACGAGTTTCCTCTTTTTTGTAATATTTATCAGCGTTATTCTCTTCATATTCATAAGGGTGGAAGATCCCTTTGCAAGAATTGCCATAAGAATACTGCTGATTCCCGTGATCGCTTCAATCTCGTATGAGATAATAAGACTTGCGGGAAGGAGCAATAATATTATCGTGAGGATACTGTCAGCTCCGGGAATGTGGCTCCAGCATCTTACTACAAGAGAGCCCGATGATTCCATGATAGAGGTAGGAATAGCGGCCGTAGAGGCTGTGTTTGAGTGGAAGGAATATCTGCGGATCGAAAAGAATGACTTATAGCGAACTATACAGAAACGGCACGAGGGAATTGTCCCGTGCCGGTATATCCGAAGCAGCCTTGGATGCAAGGCTGCTTTTGGAATTTTTAACAGGGTGTGACCGGCAAAAGCTTCTTATGGAACTTGATGCGCCGGTCGACCATAAAGATGAGGCATCATACGGCGAACTGATTGCGAAAAGAGCAGAGCACATACCGCTTCAACAGCTTACCGGAAGCTGCTGCTTTATGGGGATCGACTTTGCGGTGAATGACAAAGTGCTGATCCCGAGGCAGGACAGCGAGTGCCTTGTGGAAGAGGCAATGCGGTATGTACCTGACGGATCGGACATACTTGATATGTGCACCGGAAGCGGATGTCTGCTGTTATCACTTATGCATTACAAGAACAACTGCCGGGGAGTCGGAGTTGATATATCGGAAGATGCACTTAATGTAGCCGGCAGGAATCTTGAAATGCTACGCCGGGACGGAGGCTTAAACGGAGGAGATGCGGTTCTTTTGCAGGGAGATCTGTATGAGGCTCTTGGAGAACATAACCGCAAATTTGACTTTATTATCTCCAATCCGCCCTACATCAGAAGCGATGTCATTTCAACGCTTATGCCCGAAGTAAGAGATCATGAGCCACACATTGCCCTTGACGGAGGGGACGACGGACTTGACTTCTACCGCAGGATCATAAGCGGAGCCCCTGCGCATCTTGCAAATTACGGAATGCTCTTCCTTGAGATAGGATTCGACCAGGCGGAGGATGTGTCGCGCGTCCTTGCCGATGCCGGATTTGAAGATATTTCTGTGATTAAAGATTACAGCAAAAATGACAGGGTAATTTCTGCGAGATACATTAGTTAGCCGAGGATTAGAAAGGACACAACTATGTTTGATAAATTAGAAGATCTGCTTATCAGATACGAGGAGCTCATGAGCGAGCTGGCGGAACCCGGTGTCGCAGACGATGCGGCACGCTTCAAACGCCTTATGAAGGAGCAAAGCGACCTCTCCCCTATAGTCGAGGCATACTCCGAGTACAAAAAAAGCAAACAGGACATAGAAGACAGTCTTGAAATGCTTGAGGCCGAATCTGATGAAGAGATGCGGGAAATGCTAAAAGAAGAGCTAAGCGAAGCGAAGGACAATGTTGCAAAGCTTGAGGACAGGCTCAAGATACTTCTTCTTCCGAAGGACCCGAACGATGACAAGAACGTTATCGTTGAGATACGTGCGGGTGCAGGCGGAGACGAGGCAGCGCTGTTTGCGGCCGAAGTTTACAGGATGTATGTCCATTATGCCGAAGGCCGCGGCTGGAAGGTTGAGACTATGGAAGCGGACGAGATCGGCATCGGCGGAATGAAGTCGGTTACGTTTATGATCACGGGACAGGGTGCATATTCCGTCATGAAGTATGAGAGCGGCGTGCACCGTGTACAGCGTGTTCCGGAGACCGAAAGCGGTGGCAGGATACACACATCCACCATATCGGTTGCTGTTATGCCCGAGGCAGAAGAAGTCGATGTCGTTATCGACGAGAAGGATATAAGGATAGATGTCATGAGGGCTTCCGGAAACGGCGGACAGTGTGTCAATACGACCGATTCGGCGGTAAGACTGACCCACTATCCCACAGGCATAGTGATCTATTCCCAGACCGAAAAATCACAGCTTCAGAACAAAGCAAAGGCATTTGCACTGCTTCGAGCCAAACTGTATGACATAGAACAGCAAAAAGCACATGATGCCGAAGCTGAACTTCGCAAGAGCCAGATCGGTACGGGGGACCGGTCCGAGAAGATCCGAACATACAATTTTCCTCAAGGTAGAGTTACGGACCACAGGATAGGCCTTACCCTGTATAAGCTTGACAAGGTAATGAACGGGGATCTGCAGGAGATCATAGATGCGTGCATCGCTGCGGATCAGGCCGCAAAATTGGTGAAGATGCAGTAGATTCTTTTCTTATAGGAGAAAACAACATGGTTCTTAGAAGACTGGCAAAGTCAATACGGCAGTATATGCCAAGTACGATCGCAACACCGCTTCTTGTGTCCGGTGAAGTCGTACTTGAGTGTACAATACCGTTTTATATTGCGGAACTTGTCAACCGTATCAAGGACGGAGCAAGCGTATCCGAGATTGCAAGCTTCGGCGGCATTCTTGCGATTATGGCCATAGGAAGTCTTATATTCGGAATGCTTGCGGGAATGACATGCGCAACGGCAAGCTGCGGATTCGGCAAGAATCTGCGGATGGATATGTATGATGCCGTTAATGATTTTTCCTTTGATAATATCGACAGATTCTCGACAAGCTCTCTTGTGACCAGAATGACCACCGACGTCACAAATGTCCAGAATGCATTTATGATGCTGACAAGGATTGCGGTGCGTGCCCCTTTTATGATGATATTTGCCTTTGTTATGGCATTTCGGCTGGGTGGCCGTATGGCATGGATATTCGCATTTGTGGCTCCGATTCTTGCGGGAACACTTATTCTTGTGGCAAGCCGTGCCATGCCTCTGTTTCGCAGAATATTCAAGAAATATGACCGCATGAACGAATCGGTTGAAGAGAATATTGTAGGAATGCGTGTCGTAAAATCATTTGTCAGGGAAGAATACGAACAGCAGAAGTTCGATGAGGCATCGGAAGAGGTAAGGCGTGATTTTACAAAGGCGGAAAAAATTCTTGCATGGAACGCTCCTGTGATGCAGTTCTGTCTGTATGTAGTAATGGCGTTTGTGCTTTCCTTCGGCTCCTATGTTGTTATTACGTCTATGGGTATGGAGTTTGATGTAGGCCAGATATCGGCAATGCTTACATACAGCTTCATGATACTTTCATCACTTATGATGATATCAATGATCTTTGTTATGCTAACCCTTGCATCCGAGTCGGCTGCGAGAATAGCGGAAGTACTTGATGCGACCCCCAACATTATAAGCCCCGATCCCGAAATTGCGGTGGAGTCCGTTGCGGACGGGTCGATAGAATTCGAAAATGTAAGCTATGCTTATGCGGCAAACCCGGATAATGATGTTCTTTCGGATATCAACCTGAAGATAGCCTCCGGTGAGACGGTGGGAATAATAGGATCCACGGGAAGCGGAAAATCATCCCTTGTACAGCTTATTCCGAGGCTGTATGACGTAAAGAGCGGTACGGTCAAAGTCGGAGGTGTCAATGTTAAAGATTACGATCTGAAAGTATTGCGTAATTCGGTGGCTATGGTACTTCAGAAGAACGTTCTGTTTGAGGGTACCATCAAGGATAATCTTCGCTGGGGTAATCCGGATGCCACGCTTGAAGAGATGAAGGAAGCGTGCCACCTGTCATGTGCGGACGAATTCATAGAATCAAAAGAGGGCGGATACGATTACCGTATAGACCATGGCGGAGCAAACATATCCGGAGGGCAAAAACAGAGACTGTGTATCGCAAGAGCACTTCTCAAGAAACCTAAGATCATAATATTCGATGATTCCACAAGCGCGGTGGATACGAAGACGGACGCGTTGATCCGTAAGGGAATGCGAGAGTATATACCGGAGACGACCAAGATCATTATTGCACAGCGAACAGCTTCCGTTGAAGATGCGGACAAGATAATTGTTATTGACGGTGGGCGTATCGCGGCAGTCGGCACCCATAAAGAATTATTAAATAACAGTGATATTTATCGCGAGATACACACATCACAAAACAGCGGAAGAGGAGGTGCAGACGATGGCAGGTAACGGACCCGGAAGAAGAAGAGGACCGGGACTTGCACCCGGTGAAAAGCTTTCAAAAGGAATAGTTAAGAGAGTTGTTAAGGATATTTTTTCCTTCTATCCTGTAATGCTGCCGGTGGTTATGGTGTGTATAATACTCTCTTCGCTTATATCTTCCATGCCTTCGATCTTTCAGCAGAAAATAATCGCAGTCATTGAAAGATCATATAAGAGTGGGGATTGGGCAGGCGTCAGAAGCGAGATATTCGGATATATTTCCATTCTCGTTTCCATGTATGTGGTATCCCTTGCGGCAACGATTGCATTTAATCAGATGATGGCAACGATCACCCAGGGAACTCTCAAGAAAATGAGAGGGAAGCTCTTCAACAAAATGGAGATGCTTCCAATAAAGTTTTTTGACCGCAAACCCGTGGGAGACACCATGAGCCTGTATACAAATGATATAGATGCACTTCGTCAGATGGTATCCCAGAGTTTTCCGCAGATACTCAATACTGCCGTGATGATAATTACAGTAATGAGTATAATGTTGTATTACAGTGTGTATATGACTGCCGTAATACTGTTGGGAGTTGCTGCGATGACAATTATCACCAGATTTATCGGAGGGGGAAGCGCCAAGTATTTCTTCAAGCAGCAGCAGGCGATAGGTAAAGCGGAAGGCTATATTCAGGAGACAATAAGCGGTGCGAAGGTGGTTAAGGTATTCTGCCATGAGAAGGAGTGCCGTGAGGATTTTGAAAAGCTGAATGACGAGCTGTTTACCGTAGCTTCCCGGGCAAACAAGTATGCCAATACATTAGGGCCGATTCTTAATAACATGGGAAATATTCTCTACGTTATAGTAGGTATTGCGGGCGGATTCTTCATCTCCGCAAACATAAAAAATATCGGCATAGGAGGCATGCCCTTTTCCATCAGCCTTGTTGTTCCGTTCCTGGGCATGACACGGATGTTCTGCGGTCAGATCGGACAGATATCGAACCAGATAAATGCAGTCGTTGCCGGACTTGCGGGGTGCGAGAGAATATACAGGGTCATGGATGAGAAACCTGAGGCTGACGAAGGTTACGTTCATCTTGTTAATGTTTATGAGAAGGACGGAGAACTTGTGGAGACGGATGATGACACCAAAATGTGGGCATGGAAGCATCCCCACAAGGAGCAGGGAACGGTTACATACACGCCTCTTCGTGGGGATATAGTTCTGGACGGTGTTGATTTTTCGTATAACGAGGAAAAACAGGTATTGTTCGATGTTTCTCTCTATGCAAAGCCCGGTCAGAAGGTTGCTTTTGTGGGATCGACCGGTGCAGGCAAAACAACTATAACCAATCTTTTGAACAGGTTTTATGACATTGCCGACGGCAAGATCAGATACGACGGAATCAACATCAACAAGATCTGCAAGGTTGATCTCCGACATGCGGTGGGAGTAGTTCTTCAGGACACGAATCTGTTTACGGGAACGGTTATGGAAAATATCCGTTACGGAAAACTTACAGCCTCCGATGAGGAATGTATCGAAGCGGCGAAGCTGGCCGGAGCACATGATTTTATCTCCCATCTGCCGGAGGGGTACAATACGGTGATCGCAGGAAATGCTTCGAACCTTTCGCAGGGCCAGAGGCAGCTTCTGTCCATAGCAAGAGTGGCTGTTGCTGATCCGCCGGTAATGATACTGGATGAAGCAACAAGCTCGATAGACACGAGAACCGAGGCTATTGTACAGCGTGGAATGGATGCCCTCATGAAGGGCAGAACAACCTTTGTCATCGCACACAGACTGTCGACTGTCAAGAACTCCGATGTTATAATAGTTCTTGATAAGGGCCGCATCATTGAACGCGGTGACCACGATGAACTTATCGCCGCAAAAGGGCAGTATTACAAGCTGTATACGGGAGCATTCGAACTTGAATAGAAACGGGCGCGGCATCAGCCGCGAGAGAATTTATTCCATAATCAGGATAGGAAATACGGAGGATACACCGAGCAGGATATTTGATGCGGTTATCGCTCTGTCTATCCTGCTGAATCTTTTTATCATATTTTTTGAGACATTTGAGGTTTCGGACAAGTACATTGGGATCCTGTCTGCGATTGAGTTTATTACCGTTTTGATATTCACTGCTGAATATGCGCTTCGAATATTCACCGCGGATCTTGCATATCCGGATAAAAAATCATTTGCCGCGAGTGTTGTCGCATTTGTATTATCGGTATACGGCATTGTTGATCTTGTTTCGTTTCTGCCATACTGGCTTGCGCTTATTTTCCCGGCAAGCATTATTCCGCAGGGTGCGGTGGCCTTCAGGATGCTCCGGGTTGTACGTATTCTCCGTCTGTTCCGCATTAACCGATACTATGATGCATTCAATGTTATCACAGATGTATTAAAAGCCAAGAAGAACCAGATCGCTTCAGCTGTTTTTATCATGCTGATGCTTGTTATCGGCGCGTCCCTTATTATGTATGATATTGAACACCCTGCCCAGCCGGACAAATTCCAGAACGCTTTTTCTGGCATCTGGTGGGCTGTATCAACTCTGCTAACCGTGGGATACGGGGATATTTACCCGATAACCGATGCCGGAAGGCTCGTAGGGATTGTTCTTGCTTTTCTCGGCGTCGGGATTGTGGCTATACCAACCGGTATCATCAGTGCCGGCTTTGTCCAACAGTATTCAAGGATCAAGGACCTTGAAGGGACAAGTGAGGATTCTCCGATAGGGTTTATATCTGTTACTGTTACTAAGGGACATGACTGGTGCGACAAAAAGCTTTGTGATATTCCCGTTATTGAAGGGACGAGGATACTCGCCATACTGCGCGATCATCAGACAGTGTTTCCTTCCGGTACAGAAATAATTCTTGAAGGTGACAGGGTAATAGTAGGGTCGGTAACCGATGACAGTGATATCACGGTTTCGGAGGTGACCATCGGTGACAAGAGCGAGTGGTGCGATGCCATGGTTTCTGATTTTGCACGGCACCTTAATGTAGTCTGTATTTTGATCATACGGGACAAAGAGCGGATAATTCCGACAGAAAATACCATTATACAAAGTAAAGATTTGATCATTGTTTTGAGGAAAAATATCAGGGGGATCATGTAGTGCGAACATGGATGGGACACTTTCGCAGATCGCTGTATGTGCTTGTTGCCGCATGTTTTTTGTCTGCGGTTGCATATATGATCTACTATATAATTCTTGATGTGTCTCCGTTGTTTCCGGTTAATGAAGTTATGGAAATATCGGAATGGACATACGAGGATCAGCTGGAAGGTGCCAAAACAGTCAAAACACCGGACAGAGTCGATAAAAAGAACAGGGATGTATTTATTTTCCGTTCCGTTATGCCGGAGGAATTACCGGACGGTGCGGTTATAGCTTTCCTTCTTCGGTCAAATTTCAGACTTGAGATAGGAGACAGGGTAGTAAAGGTATGGAATAAGGATGACGCCCCTATCATAGGAGGGCCGGCAAAGAATTCATACTTTATCATTCCTTTGGAAGAGAGCGATGCCGGGAAAGATATATGCCTTAAGATTGAAGATGGCGACTATGGCGGGAGCATGTACAGCGCGGTATTGGGGAATAAATATGATGTTATCCGTTATCTGGAAGTGGAGAACGGAGTTTTTCTGTTTATTATGGCCCTTTCTCTTTTAGTGTCCTCCTTCCTTATCGTTATGGTCGGGCTTATATTCAGGTTTTTGTACAGATTTGAAGTTAAACTGACCAAGATATCCATCGGTGTATTCATTGCGTCCTTCTGGATGCTCACAGACTCTTTTATATTTCAGTTTCTGTTCAGAACACAGTTTATTGACGGATTTATGTCCTATATGTGCACTTTGTGCATGACACTTCCTTTTATCGGATATCTGGATTCGATCCAGGATTACCGGTATGAAAAGTGGTATATAGCCGTCTCTTCATTTGAAGTATTCAATCTGATATTGTTTGCAAGTCTGCATATATCCCGTGCTCTTAATTTTACAAAGGGATTAAAATACCTTGATATAAATATCGGGGTCGGGATCATCATATGCCTGGCTATAACCATATATGATATTTTAAAGGGAAATGCCGGAAAATATAAACTTGTGGCATACGGATTTCTGGTGTTTATGATCTTAAGCATTATCGAAATACTTATCATCAATCTGGCTCTGGTACGTGTGGAGGGAGGAGCTATTCTGGCAGGTCTGTTTATATTGTTTGCGTTTGCAATAGGCCAGCAGATAACGGAAATAAGACAGATGCAGGTGGACAGGGATCGCGCCAACGAAGAAGGTGCGATGAAGACAAGATTTCTTACAAGTATGTCCCACGAGATCAGAACACCTATCAATTCCATCCTCGGTATGAATGAGATGATACTCAAAGAGAGCCGTGATCCGCAGATCACAGCATATGCCGACATGATCAACGATTCGGGTACTTTGCTGCTGTCGCTTATTAACGATATTCTTGATGTTTCCAGAATCGGAAACGATATGGAAGAGATAGTATGCGATAATTATGACCCGGAAAAACTGTTTAACAACGCCAGGGATATGCTTGTAACCCTTGCAGACAGGAAGGGACTTGAAGTCAAGGTCGGAAAGCCCCATAATCTTCCGGATGTACTTTACGGAGACGAGAAGAGAATTCTTCAGATTCTGGTCAATCTTATTACAAACGCAGTCAAATATACGGAAACAGGTACCGTAACCTTTACCGGTGAATGCTTCGACAAGGAAGACGGTTATGAGCTGTGCTTTTATGTGAGTGACACCGGTATTGGAATCAGAAGGGAAGATCTGGACAGTATATTTAATCCTTTCAACAGGCTGGATAACAGGAAGAATAAAAGTATTCAGGGAACAGGACTTGGTCTGTCAATAGTCAAAGGTCTTGCAGATAAGATGGGCGGAAGTGTAAACGTCGAGAGTACATACGGCAAAGGAAGCACATTCTCGGTACGGATCCCGCAAAAGGGACAGATGAATGTGGCGGGTATAAAGTATAATCCGGGTATTTATAATGAAGAAGATACTCTTGATGGTATTGATCCGAATTATATCGCACCGGAGGCAAGAATTCTGGAAGTTGATGATAACACGTCCAACCAGGTTGTGGTTAGGCAGTTCCTGAAAGAGACAGGTGCAATACTGGATGTCGCCTCCGGAGGAAAAGAGGCCTTAAGATTGTGCATGATCAACAAGTACGATGTGATACTGATGGATCATATGATGCCGGATACTGACGGAATAGAGACGATGCACTTGATAAGAACTACAGAGGGAAGTATGAATGTTACCACACCCGAAATAATACTTACGGCCAATGCAATAGTCGGAAGCAGGGCTAAATACGAAGCGGAAGGTTTTGATAATTATTTAAGCAAACCTGTCGAGTCACAAAGGCTGCTTAAGATGGTACGCAAATATCTGCCGGCGGATAAGGTTATGTATAAACCGAAGAAGCGTTCGTATGCTGCAGTACCACAGCCCCAGCCTCAGCCACAGCCGCTGCCGGCAGCAGATACAAACATTCCTCAGGCCGTAACATCTTCAAACGGGCCCATTGATTTTAAAGTATTCCTTGCAAGAGTTGATAATAATAAGGACACTGTCAGGCTCATACTTGAGGAAGTAGTAAAAGAAGGTGACATCAAGATCCCTTTGCTTAGGGAGCTTTTGCAGAACGGTGATATAAAGAGATACGCCATAGAGGCACACGGAGTCAAGGGTTCTATGGCAGGCATTGCAGCTACATCACTGTCGGAGCACGCCAAACGGCATGAATTTGCCGCAAAGGGTGGGGACACCGGATTTATAGAGGAGGATATTGACGAATTCCTTAAAGAGTATGAAAGCGTTATGGATTACATAAGAGATTATCTTAAGACAAACGGCAGTTAATGAACGTTAATCAAAACAGAATATCAGATAGGTATACAGTTTCCGGATGTCCGCAATGCGGACATCTTTTTTTGTTTGAAGATATGCAGAAAAAAACGAAAAAATTTCAAAATAAATGTTGACATAACATTATGTGTAAGTTAGAATAACCTTGTTATGTAACAAAGATGTGTAACAAAGATACATAACGAGGATATATAACAGGAATACATAACGTAGATACATAACGTTGTTACATAGTGTAAACATCCGGCCGGGGCCTGGTGGAAAGGTGTAAGATGCCTCCGAAAGAGAAGGTTTCAAAGGCCAGAATAGAGACAACAGCCTTTGAGATGACAAGGGAATACGGATTTTCAGAGGTTACGGCAAGAAAGCTGGCGGAAAGGCTGGGGTGCTCGACACAACCGATATTCCGTGCATACGAGAATATGGATGAACTGAGGTGTGATCTGTTCTACATGAGTACGGATTACCTGATCGAGCAGATGCTATCGGCAAAGAGCAGGACTCCGGCATACATGGGACTGGCACTGTCCTACATCGAATTCGCAAGGAATGAGAAGAATCTGTTTCAGCTTATTGCCTCGGTTGATGATTTCGGAACACAGACAATATCTGAATTTTTAAAAGGCGAGGAAGGGGCCCGCATTTTAAAAAAGATATGTTCGGATAACGAGGCGAGCGAAAAAAAGAAGAAGGAACTTTTCACGATGTTCTGGATGTTCGTCCACGGGATGGCAGCTCTTATAGCGGGAAACCGCATCGAGTTTACGGATAAAGAAATAAGAGCATACATCACAAAGGCGTATGAGGGTTTTATAAGGGAAGTATAAATAATTAATAAGGAGTAAGGGGAACAATGAGTGCAGGACGCAAAAAAGGGGTGCGGTACCGCAGAAGAGTAATCAGAGGGGTTAAGAAGACATTTATCAATCTGGTATTTGCTCCGGCAAGGATTCCGAAGATCAAACAGGACACGGTGGATATTCTTATGAAACTGTGTGAGATAGCAGCCGTTGGTTTTGTTGCCGCACTTGTGGCGCATATGGCTTCGCCGGAGTTTATCAGGACGGGTGTGGTTGTTGTGTTCGGGATCGCATTCGTTGCCCTGATTGGTGCGATCAAGCTTTCGGATTATCAGGAGAAGATAGAACAGTACAGATACTACGGATTCAGGATTTAAGAGACCGGAAAAGGGGCCGGCTCTTGGACATAGAGGGTTAATATATATACTTCATAAGGGGGCGTAGCGTGAGGGAACTGCTACGCTTCTTGTTGTTATTTCGCTAAGCGAAATGACAACACGGCCAGAGGGTTTTACAATTCTATAGCCTCATCATACACAACGGGATTCAGTTCTTTGATACAATCCATGTGCTCGTTCAGAAGATCGATATTGGAATCGTAATCCTTGTGGAAGTACTTAATCAGATTAAAATATGCCCATGCGCTGTTTCTGTCCGGATATACTGTGGCTTTTGTAAAGTATTTCTTGGCAAAGGGAATATTGATGTAATCGTGGAGGCGTACAGTATCCCCGGAGGACGAACGCACTTCCCCGATCATATAGAACAGTCCCAGCCTGTTGGCGGCATAGGGTTCGTATCTGTCGGCTGATATTGTCATATAGTGTATAAAATTGTTAACGTGAGCACTGATATCGCCCACACCCTTAACTATTATGTCAGCCTCTTTGGCTGCAAGGTTGTTACATGCGTAGACGTATCCTTCCTCGGCAGCTTGTTCAAAGCATTCCTCTGCGGTTACTTTCTCATCAAGTTTTTCGGCAAGAGAGGGGATTTCGTTGATCACTCTTCCTATAAGGTTGACTGCAGCCGGAGATTTACATACCGAAAGAGTAGCTTTTGCCAGATCAAGGGCGAGACTCAAACGCTCCTCCCTTGTAAGGTTTTCGATTGTATCGATCGTCTCGCATCTTTTCAGAATGGATTCGCACCTGTAATTTACCATGTAATATCCTATAACATAGTATGCAAGCGGGGTTCCGTCACCGGTACAGGTAATGTCGGACCCGTCGAAGGTGATATCTGCTGCCTCGCAGTACAGCGAAAAAGCTTTTTTATAATTATCATGACAGTTTATTTTCCTGTAGAAGAGAAGATCCGCATATGATTTTAGCGCAGCTTTGTTCCCCGTGAGGGCGAGGCAGATGATCTCCCGTTCGGAAGAGGGGGAGCTGTATCCGTACTTCTCGAATACGGATTCGTTAAGTATCTGTTCGTCAACCTTATATGTGTTGTTACATGTTATCTTCATTAATAACCTCCTTGTCCCGAATACCTCCCAGTATGGGCATGACGCAGAACATTGCGTACATATATCTGAACTCCGAATAAACCGGTGATGATACAAGAAGTGATAATACGATAGCAAGTATTGTGACGCTTGCTACTATTCCGGTCCGGCATTTTCGCGATACATATCCTGCAAAGTAAGTAAGTACGATCCAGACGTGAAGCCCTATGGAAGTGAATATCTGTAAAATTCTGTTGTTATAAAACAGCCACAGGTATTCATCCATAAAATGAAGCATTGACGGGCTGTTAACTGTTCTTGTTATTCCGTAATCGTTTTGTTCAATATCCCAATACCAGATCCAGTAACTGTATCCCGAATTCCAGTAACCGCATGTGCTGTCAACCCATGCGATCACAACGGTCAGGGGATTGTGTATCACCGTTCTTAAGTACAGCTTTGCAAAATCCCCCATATGGGTGGAGAGATATTCCTGATTTCCGTAGTCTCTTATCATGTTTTTGACAGGATCGGAAATATCAGGATTGTAATTGTCTTTGATGGCGGAAACATCGATTATTTTCGAAAGAAACTGCATATCTTCATCGGACATCCTGCCATCTTCGGCAATAACTCTCGATATCTGCTGGAGAGGTATGCTCAGGGATTCGACGGTGTCGGGCTGTGTTACGTTAAATGCCTTCAGAACAGGATGCTTAAGCACGAGGGCCGACACAATGACACAGATCATTACAGCCATTAACTTCTTTTGCTTTCGGGCAACTATCAGGACTGCGGCAAATACAAAAACATAGGCGAACAATCCGTTGCTTCTGATCAGGCATATGATAAGCGAGGATATCGCAAAACCCGTATAGTTTACGGCGGAATTACCGATGCTGTTCGAAAGCCTTACGAAGAAAAGGATCATAAGAGTGATAAAAGCCCCGAACAGAACGTCTTTCCACAAGGTCACCGAATACATGATGTGAAAGGGCATAACAGCATACCAGGCTGTTGCAGCAAAGCAGGACCACCGGGGGAACCCGAGCACTGCCATATTATATACAACAAATGCAAATGTAGCCGCCATTACGATTATCTGGAACAGAATATAGGATGCCACAGCCCCGTTTATGCTGCCTGATACCGCCGAAAAGCATCGTATGAAAATCCCCAGCATCTGAGTGTGATAAAAAGGCTGATGATTCGAATATTCATGCGTCATAAGCTGGCGCACCTGATCAATGGAATCAACTGATAATAAACCTGGAAAGTAGCAGCCGACCCAGACCGGAATGTAAACCAGCAGTATCACCCCAAAAGGGATCAGGAAAAACAGGAAGTTTTTTTGAGGTAAATCCGCGCGGTGTGAGATGGGGTTACGATAGGAGAAAATCACATAATTCAGTATATTTTGAACACTGACAAAGGATCCTGCCATAATCACCATAATGTAGACAAACTGACAGAACCTTACAAACAGGGGAGTTCTGACATCAAGTGATACAGGATGAAGCCATATGCCATAGTTGGCGAGGGTAACAAAGACGGCAGCTACAAATGAAGCAGCCACTGTCAGCCGATAGGATCTGCTCCTGCGGTCAATATCCGCAGTGCGGTTTTGGTACAGACAGTACAGAGCAAAGACAGCTGCCAGAAGGTAGGGCCCGAAATATGCCCTGCTGTCAACAAGCATCAGAGCACAGAGCAGTATTAATACAGTGCCTGTATAGTATGATTTTTTCAAGAGAAAATTCCTTTCAGTTAAAATACAGGTTCGAGGTTATCGAATATGTTACGGTCAAATACCCAGATATATAAGTTGTCCTGGAACTTGATCTCATCGACTTTGTGGGCGCCGAGAGTATCGGATGCGTATTCGATATCGTTTGAGTCAACAACAACAAAATAGCGCTCAACTCCCGGAACATCTTCGTATCCCGAGGGCTCCGACTGGTATTTTCTGACTTCGTAACTGCCATCCGGATATATGAATATCGGGCTGACTGTAATCTCTCCGTCACTTAAGACGTTTGCGGAATTGGTTGAGTTCCAGAACGATGATGCATAGCCACGGGTAAGTCCGTTGGCTTTGTATATTTCTATCAACTGATCGGTTTCGTTAGTGTTAATTGCCGAAGGAAGGTTCTTAACGGAAAGCATGCATAAAAGTGCGCATACGGCAAACACCGGAATTAACGGCATAAACCAGCGCACGTTCCGACGGGATTTTATCATATACAGTGTATACAGAAGAGTTGTCATTACAGCGGCGCACACAAGCCCGGCAAGTCGCCAGTTTGATACGAGAGCATAGCTTACAGAGTAAGTCAGCATAGTCGTTGCAAACATGAGCCAGTAGTAAAGTATGGTAAGGCGCAGCATGCGGCTTTCGATTTTCCTGTATGAGATCAGGGCGAAGATGGGGAGGATCAGTATAACAAGAGCCATGAAATACATCCCGAGTATTCTGATGCCGTCGAAAGTCATCATCTGAACGTCTCCGGTAGAATCACCTGTCAGTACTTTGATCCATTCGAGAAGGAAGGGACTCTGTTTCCAGACCCAGCCGTCGGCAGGCAGAAGTGCGGTAATGGAATTCTCATATTCGCTGCTTGCAAAAAAGATCATTTTGATAATGTATCCCGCAAGGCCGCCTGCGGCAAAAATCGCTACGGTATGAATAAGGGAACGGTCGCCGGAGTATGTGATGGGGCGTTTGTCGATGAAGCGTTCCAATATGATGCACCCGACAAAAGGAGCGAAATATAGGATCAGGGTTGCCATTCCGTTTGTGCAGCACAGCATTAGCCATATGGCGATGATGACCGTATATATTTTAGCTTTTTTGGATGCTCCGCCGCCGGCAGTATCTTCGAAAAGAGTGGATTTTTTCAGAAAACAAAAAGAGATACACATAAACACTATAACAAGACTGTAGTGAATAATGTGACCGTAAAAAATCATCCGTGTGACCTGTGAAGCACACATGAATATAACCGTAAGTCCGGAAAGTGTAAGTGCTTCCCAAACAGAACAGTCACAAGCCTTAAAGAATATAAAAAGTGATGCCGCAAATATAAAGAGAAAAACAGTCATTCCCAACTGATGGGAAAAATAGGACAGTCCGAAGATCTTTACTATAGGTATCATGATGGGGATACCGGAAAAAGGCAGGAAATATGCATACCAGTAATCAGGGTTGCAGTATTTTCCGCTTCTTACAGCCGCATCCGCCCACAGGATCGTATCGGTAAAGTCGGCGTTGAATTCTCCGCGGCACCTTTTGTACAAATAGAATAATACGACAAGGATGCTTAGTACAAATACAGCGGCTCCGATAACGGAGCCGATGATTTTTTTGTGTTTTTCAAGTAGGTTCATTTTGTATCTTTGCCTTCTAGCACTTTACAATCGTGGAATCGTAGCTTGCGGTGGTTAATGTACTTGCAGCGGGTTTTGCCATTTCAAAAGTTTTATGGCATGCAGGACACGTCAGGGTTTTCCTGTAGCCTGTAACCCGGAAAGTCTCACCGCATTTTGGACATCTCACCTGTATGGTATCTTCTTCCTGCACTCCGCCGGATATTTCCGAAAGAGCATCTTCGTTAAGTGACATTGCATTGTCTTTGTTGCTGAAATCAACCATTGTGTGTTCCTCCTTATTACAGTAAATGGAGCATACGGGGTTCGAACCCGTGGCCTCAACGTTGCGAACGTTGCGCGCTCCCAGCTGCGCTAATGCCCCTTCCGAATTACTTATATATAATACCATAAATGGCAGTGGCTGGGAAAACAAATTATTCATTTACACGGAAGTTTCGGGGATTTGTGTTATAATACGTAAGGAAAGTATCACATTCAGAGCGCAAAAACAAGAGCGCTTGAAGTGATCTTCAACCGCTCTGAATGTGATTCTTTCGTATTGTACCAA
>CADALB010000015.1:0-50447 GCA_902788755.1 uncultured Lachnospiraceae bacterium
GTTTGGAGAGAACGCGCTGTACTACGAGGCAGGTACTGTGGTCAAGACTCATCCGAATGTGGAGTATGACGACGGTGTTAAGAGAATCTTCCTGTATGTTAAAGGGAAACTTCCGGAGGACGCAGGGGACGATGAGAGACGCCTTCAAAATCTGCTCAGGTACATAAACGACAGTAAAGATGAGAACGTTACGGACGACAACACGGATAAGCTGAACAATATAGTCAGGCACACAAAGAATAAGCCTGGGATGGGGATTAAGTATATGAAGAGCTGGGAACGGGACAGAGAATTGATCAGGGATGAGCGAAGGCGTACAGAGGAAGCGGAGCAGCGTGCAGAGGAAGAAAGGCAACGCGCGGAGGAAGAGAGGCAGCGTGCAGAGGAAGAGAAGCAACGCGCAGAGGAAGCGGAGCAGCGTGCTGACAGCCTTCAAGCTGAGTTGGATGCTGCAAAGGCAGAATTAGCCAGACTTAAGAATGACCGGGGTTGATGAGATCATTAATTTCCAATCTGAAAAAAGATAAGTATCATGAAGACAAGAGAAGAAGCACTTAACTACGGGCTTTCATTTCCTGATACCTACAAGGATGCTCCGTTTCACGATAACAACTGGCAACTGGTGAGGTATAGGGAAAACAAGAAGGCATTCCTTTGGACATATGAGAAAGAAGGGTTCGTTAATCTTAATTTAAAGGTGGATCCGGGTAAGGCATTTTTCTGGCGGGACATTTACGAATCGGTCATACCCGGATATCACCAGAACAAGGAGCACTGGAACACAATTATTTTGGATGGGAGCATTCCGGATCGTGATATCAAGTGTATGATAGCTGAGAGTTATGATCTGATCTCTGATAATCCGACCAAAAGGATTTATGAAGCGGTTAAAAAGATTCCGAAAGGAAAGGTTGCAACATATGGTCAGATAGCGGAACTTGCCGGGGATAAAAGGATGGCACGGGCGGTAGGAAATGCATTGCACAAGAATCCTGATCCTGATAATATACCTTGTTTCAGAGTGGTCAATTCAAAGGGAGAACTTGCCGGAGAATTTGCCTTCGGAGGTGCCGGAGAGCAGAAAAAGCTTCTAATGGCTGATGGTATTGAGGTAACGGATGGAAGGGTGAATCTTAAGGAGTATCAGTGGGAAGAATGTTAATAAAACACATGCCGTAGAGGAGGTTAAAATGGTAAAACACGTAATATTATGGACACTTAAGGAAGAGTATTCGGATGATCAGATAGCCGGGATCAAGGCAGGTATCAAGAGCGGCCTTGAGGGACTCAAGGGAGTTGTTCCGGGACTGATCGATATAAAGGTCAATATCAATCCCCTTGCCAGTTCCAACTGCGACCTGATGTTAGATTCAACCTTCGAAAATGAAGAAGCACTGAAAGGTTATGCAGTACATCCGAGTCATGTAGATGTTGCAAATACCAAGGTCAGACCATTTACCGCAAGCAGGGTTTGTATGGATTATACAGTTTAAGCAGACCGGGGAAGCAGAACAGGTATTGAAGTAAATGGATGAGAGAATAAAAAAACAGATCGATTTTTCCCTTGAGATAGACAAAGAGAAGAACATATTCCGTCAAACTCATCTTACGGATCACGGAAGAAATGAAAATGATGCGGAGCATGCATGGCATATGGCCATAATGTCATATCTGTTCAGGGAATATGCAAATGAAGATGTGGACATTGCAAAGGTAATGCTTATGTGCCTCATACATGACATAGTGGAGATAGACGCAGGGGATACCTATGCTTACGACGATGAAGCCCTTAAGAGTCAGAAAGAGCGGGAAGAAAAGGCGAAGCAGAGGATTTTCTCCATTCTTCCGGATGACCAGAAAGAAGAGCTGATGTCCCTGTTTGATGAATTTGAAGAAAATGTAAGCCCTGAGGCAAGATATGCGCATGCCATGGATAACCTGCAGCCGCTTATCTTAAATAACAGTAATGACGGTGACGACTGGAAAGAGCACGGAATAAAAGCTGACCGTGTATATGAGAGGCAGTCCAAAACACGCCTTGGTTCCGAAAAACTGTATGAGATCACGGACCGGATAATCCGGGAAAATATAAGAAAGGGAAACCTTTAATTGAAAACGGGCATCCATAGGATGCCCGCCTTTGTAATAAGAGATAAGATATTGCAGCTATCTTATGACCACTTTTCTGAGTGTGAAAACTCCTCATAATACTCTTCGATAAACTCCATAAATTTCTTCAACATAATAATCGCCTCCTTATTATTTTTACCTTCAACCTGTTGCCCCGAGGAATCATTTCCTCTTTCTGAGCATATAATAAGCCTAAATGTTTACATAGTAAAATACATATAATATAATAGTGATGATACCTTTAAGGTATAGTGCAAGATTGAAATAGGAGTCGTGTTATGGAACTTCGGCATTTAAAGTATTTTCTTGCGGTATGTGAAGAGATGAACTTTACCCGTGCTGCCGAAAAGCTTATGATAGCGCAGCCGCCGCTAAGCCGCCAGATCAAGGATCTTGAAGATGAGGTGGGAACAAAACTGTTTGTAAGAGAGCATCACACCCTGCAGCTTACGGAAGAAGGAATCAGATTCAGAACCTATGCCAACCGTATTGTAGCGCTGGCTGACGCTTCCGTTGAAGATATAAGGGAAATGCATACGGGCTTAAAAGGTACTGTCTATATCGCACAGGTGGAAGGAAAAGCGCCGAGACTTACAGCAGGTTTTATATCATCTTTTTCCGAAAAGTATCCTCAGGTTCAATATAATATCTGGAACGGGAATTCCGATGAGGTCACACAGCGTGTCAGGAACGGGCTGGCAGATGTGGGAATAATTATGGAGCCGTATGATCCGCAGGGGCTGCACTCTATGCCGGTATATACGGAAGCGTGGGTTGCGATTTTCTCCCGTACACACCCGCTTGCAAAGATGAAGGGCAGGACTGTGCCTCTTGAAAAAATCGCAGGATATGATCTTATCATTCCGTCGAGAGGGTCCCGCCTGCAGGAGATAGAGGACTGGTTTGCGCCTACGGGGGTTACGCCTTCAATCCGGGCGAGAATCGCAAATGCAACAAGTGCATATGAACTTTGCGAGAAGAACGTGGGGGTTGCGATATACCCGGCGGCGGTTGAGGATCTGGTCCATGACGATTCTGTTCTTATTAAGGAAATCTCTCATCCGAAGAGAACCACAACTTATGTGCTCATATATCCGGAAGACCACTTGCCGTCCCCGGCAGCAGGAAGATATGTGGAGCATATAAGAGAGAATATCGAAAAAAACTGAGATCATTTCAAGACCTGCACAAGTGTGATATAATATGTCACGACTTCAGTCGGGACAGCCCGAGCGCTAAAATTATTCTTAGGAGTTTATATTCTAACATGAGCAAAGAACTGGCAAAAACATACGATCCTTCCTCGATGGAAGGAAGATTATACGAAAAGTGGGAGAAGAACGGCTATTTTCACGCAAAAGTAGACAGGTCGAAAAAGCCCTTCACTATAGTGATGCCGCCTCCGAACATTACGGGGCAGCTTCATATGGGACATGCCCTTGACAATACTATGCAGGACATTCTTATAAGGTTTAAGAGAATGCAGGGGTATAATGCACTCTGGCAGCCGGGAACAGACCATGCGAGTATCGCCACCGAAGTAAGGGTTATGTCGGAACTCAAGAAGCAGGGTATAGATAAGCATGATCTCGGACGCGAAAAATTCCTTGACAGAGTTTGGGAATGGAGAGAAGAATACGGCGGCAGGATCACGAAGCAGCTTCGGAAAATGGGAAGCTCATGTGACTGGGAGCGGGAACGCTTTACGATGGATGAAGGCTGTAACAAGGCTGTTACGGAAGTCTTTGTCAACCTGTACAACAAGGGACTTATTTACAAAGGTGCAAGGATAATCAACTGGTGTCCGGTATGTAATACATCCATTTCCGATGCGGAGGTTGAATATGTTGAGCAGCCCTCCCATCTGTGGCACATTAAGTATCCGCTTGTTGATGAAAACGGTAAACCTTCAACTACGGAATTCCTGACATTTGCCACAACACGTCCCGAAACGATGCTTGGGGATACCGCTGTTGCGGTTCATCCGGATGATGAGAGATATACAAAACTTCACGGCAGAAGTGTGTGGCTTCCCATTGTTAACAAGGCAATACCTGTAGTTGAGGACACCTATGTTGACATGGAATTCGGAACCGGTGTTGTTAAGATAACTCCGGGACACGACCCTAACGACTTCGAGGTCGGAAAGCGCCACGATCTTCCTATTGTTAACGTCATGAATGATGACGGAACGATAAATGAGAACGGTGGTAAATATGAGGGAATGACAGACCTTGATGCAAGAGAGGCTATTGTCGAAGAATTAAAAGAGGAGGGTCTTCTCGTTAAGATCGAGGATTATGCCCATAATGTCGGTACTCATGACAGGTGCGGAGCAACGATCCAGCCCCTTGTAAAACAGCAGTGGTTCGTGAAGATGGACGAGCTTATCAAGCCTGCCAGGCGTGCCGTTGAAAACGGGGACATCAAGCTTGTTCCGCCGAGAATGGACAGAACATATTACAACTGGACCGATAATATACGTGACTGGTGTATCAGCCGCCAGCTGTGGTGGGGACACAGGATTCCTGCTTATTACTGTGCGGACTGCGGCAAGATGCATGTATCCAAAACACCGGTAACAAAGTGCCCGGACTGCGGAAGCACTAACATCAGTCAGGATGAGGATACACTCGACACATGGTTCTCATCGGCTCTGTGGCCTTTCTCCACACTTGGATGGCCCGAGAAAACGGAAGAGCTTGACTATTTTTACCCTACGGATGTTCTGGTGACGGGTTACGATATCATCTTCTTCTGGGTTATCAGAATGATATTCTCGGGGTATGAGCATATGGGAGAGAAGCCCTTTTCTACCGTATTGTTCCATGGCCTTGTGCGTGACGGTCAGGGACGCAAGATGAGCAAGTCCCTAGGTAACGGTATCGATCCTCTTGAGGTAATAGAAAAGTACGGCGCCGACGCACTCCGCTTTACGCTTGTCACCGGCAATGCACCCGGTAATGACATGCGCTTTACCGATGAGAGAGTTGAGGCGAGCAGGAATTTTGCCAACAAGGTCTGGAATGCTTCGAGATTCATCATGATGAACATGGAAGGAAAGAGCATTACAAAACCTTCCGATGATGATCTGCATGCAGAAGACAGATGGGTTCTTTCGAAGCTTAATAAAGTCATCCGCGAAGTAACCGATAATATGGAAAAGTTTGAACTCGGTATTGCGGTACAGAAGGTGTATGATTTTATCTATGATGTTCTGTGCGACTGGTACATAGAGATGATCAAACCGAGACTGTACAATACTTCCGATGAAAAATCATCCAATGCGGCACTTTATACATTAAAGAGTGTACTAATCGATTCACTAAAGCTTCTGCATCCGTATATGCCGTTTATTACAGAGGAGATATACTGTACACTGACAGAGTCGGATGATTCGCGTGAAGCCGAGTCGATCATGATCTGCTCATGGCCCGAATACAGAAGTGAGCGTGAATATGAGCAGGATGAGGAGATGATCGAACTTATCAAGGAAGCGGTCCGCGGTATCAGAAATGTGAGAAGCAATATGAACGTTGCTCCCTCCAAGAAGGCAAACGTCTATATCGTTACCGAAGACGACAAGGTAAAGGATGGGTTTGAAAAGGGCCGGCTCTTCTTCGAGAGTCTTGCAGGTGCATCCGGGACCTTTATTCAAAGGGATAAGAGCGGCATAGACGATGATGCAGTTTCGGTTATGATCGCAAATGCAACCCTTTATATTCCGTTTGCGGAGCTTGTTGATATTTCAGCTGAGATAGACAGACTTGAAAAAGAGAGGACGCGTCTTGAAGGCGAGATAAAACGCTGTCAGGGAATGCTCTCAAACGAGAAGTTCATAAGCAAAGCACCGGAAGCAAAGGTTAACGAAGAAAAGGAAAAACTTGAAAAATATACGCTGCTGCTTGACCAGGTTAAGGAGCGGCTTGACACTCTTGGATCCAAATAACTGATTTGAAAGCAGGAATGCCATGGCTGTTTCGACTGAAAAATGGAGATGCAATATATCGGATGATTCCATGACCGCAACGGTTTTTCTGACCGAGCCCCAAGAGGGCGAAACATTAACCGTTGAGGATGTTTCTCATTATCTGCGTGCAAACGGTGTTTTGTACGGGATCATTTATTCCGAGATTGAAAAGGCAGTCAGGGAGAGAATATTCCTAAAAGATATAGTTGTGGCAAGAGGAAAGAATCTTGTCGAGTCGCAGAACGGGTATTATGATTTTCTGTTTAATCTGGGTGAGATCAAGCATCCGACCATAAGGTCGGACGGATCGGTCGATTATCAGAGTATGAGCGTTATACAGTCGGTCAGCCCCGGAGATACACTTGCAATATACCATCCCGCTGTTCCCGGGACTTCTGGAATGGATGTCAAAAATCGTGAGATAAGATGCAAGCCTGCCAAAGAGCAGCCTCAGCTCAAAGGAAGCGGATTTGATGTTTCCTTTGACGGCAACACATATACCGCCAACATGGAAGGGCGTGTTGAGTACAGCAATTTCAAGCTTCAGATTCGTGACCTTTATGAGCTTCGCAAGGATCTGGATCTTGTTACGGGGAGAATTGATTTCAGGGGTGATGTTATCGTACACGGAAATGTCAGCACGGGAACATTTATACGTGCGACCAAATCCGTAACGGTTGATGGCACCGTCGAAGGAGCCACGATAATCGCCGAGGGCGATATCGTTCTCAAGAAGGGAATACAGGGCGGCGGAAGAGCGAGGCTTGTATCGGGAGCAAGCATATACGCCGATTTTATTGAGTTTGCGGAAGTTAAGGCCAAGGGCTGTGTCGAAGCAAACATTATATTAAATTCGGTTGTCTCTGCCGGTAAATCCGTGATCGTCAAAGGTAAGAGAGGAGCCATAATAGGCGGCACCAATTACAGTGTCGGAGAAATGACAACAACTCATGCAGGAAACAGGGCAGAGGTTAAAACTGTTGTTGCCTCCGGAATAAGTGATGACTATGACAAGAGGCATCATCTTCTTACGTCAAAAGCGGACAGTGCAAAAGAGAGCATCAAAAAGATAAAAAAAGAAATAGAAATGATAAGGGATGTCAGAATTTCCAACGATCCGAAGGATGTTAAGGATGCCAAGATCAGCCAGCTCCAAAGAAGACTCAGGCGTGATGAGAGAATGCTTGAGCATGTGGAAAAGGAGCTCGCCGAGATAGAAGAGACGATCAATGTAGGATCGGAGGCTGCGGTTTCGGTGGAAGATACAATAAACCCGGGAGTGACGGTAAGGATCGACAACAAAGAAATGAAGATCAGCAATACAATGCAGCATGTGAAATTTTACAGACCTGCAGGCAGCAGTAACATAGAGGTAAAAACAATATGATCAATTTTGAAGAGGAACTGAAAAAGTTCCATCCGAGTATGGAAATAGAAGAAGTCGAAAACGCCGTAAGAGAGCATGAACTTACGGATATGACAGACATAATGGCTGAAATGCTCAGACGCGAAAAAGAGAACAAAGAATTATGAAATGTTTTGTTTGCGGCAATCGTCTCGGCCCTGAGGATTACTGTACTTCGTGCGGAACCGATATAAGGACATACCGGCATATCATGTGTATGTCAAATATGCTGTATAACGACGGACTGGCCAAGGCGAACGTACGCGATATTTCCGGGGCTATATGCTCTCTTAACGAGAGCCTTAAATATAATAAAAGAAATATTGATGCGAGAAATCTGCTGGGGCTTTGTTACTTCGAAAGAGGTGAAGTAGTCCCGGCTCTTTCCGAGTGGATAATTAGTAAGAATTACGAGAGCAAGAAAAATATTGCCGACGAATATATCAATTTTCTGCAAAGCAATCCCTCGCGTCTGGATACTATAAATCAAACTATAAAAAAATATAATCAGGCACTTAATTACTGCTATCAGAACAGTCAGGACCTTGCGATGGTGCAGCTTAAAAAGGTTTTATCCATTAATGAAAACCTTATAAGCGGCTATCAGCTTTTGGCGCTTTTGTATATCGAATCCGGCGATTATGACAAGGCAAGACGAACACTTTTAAGAGCTCTTAAGATAGACAGGAACGACACCACAACCCAGCGCTACTTAAAAGAGATCAACAATCTGATAATACAGCAGTCCGAAAGCAAGGATCCGAAAGCAAAGGGTACCAATCTGGCCGTGCAGGACATCATTACTTATCAGAACGGAAATGATACTATCATACAGCCCGTCGGGACAAAAGAAAAACGGGGATTTTCCAGTATTATTAATATTGCCATAGGTCTTGTGATCGGTATTGCCATAAGCTGGTATCTGATACTTCCCGGCAAGATCAGTATGGCGACAAAGGAAAATGACGAAAAATTCATGGCTGTAAGCGAAGAACTTGCCGCGGAAAAAGCATCCCATCAGGAGGATGTGAAAAGAGCCGAAACAGTAGAAACACAGAATCAGGAACTGACGAGACAGATAGATGAACTTACCGGTACAAACGGCGCCACAAGCGAGAATGACAGGCTTCTGCGGGCTGCGCTTTTGTATCTTGAAGATCCCGCGAATTCCGGAAAAGCCATGGAGGAGCTTGCCGATATAGGACAGGATTATCTGGCCGACTCATCCGAAAGCTTTAAAGCATTATATGCAAAAGTTCAGGAGGTTTCATCGGGATCGGCACTTACGGATTATATCGATATAGCAAAAGAGGCGCTCAAGACCAAGGATTACAAAACGGCAATAGAGTATTATTCAAAAGTCTGCGACCTTGCGCCCGATAATTCCGACTATCTGATGGATCTGGCATACGCCTACCGTGAGTCGGGGGATACGGAAAAAGCTAATGAACTCTACAACCGTGTAATGAGTGATTTTTCCGGAACAGAGAACGCGATAGATGCGGCTGAATTTATTACACAATAAGGCAATAAGATGAAAAATAACACTGTTATTAAACCTATCATGGCGATTGTTATATTCGCGATTTTTCTTGCGTTCTGCTTCGACCTTTCAACGGAGAGTATTAGAAACCCCGGATTTTGTTTTCTGATCGTTTGCACAATTCTTACAATAGTCATATTCAGAAATAATTTTCCACAGACTACAGTCTTTTATACAATGCTGACAGGGATGCTGCTAAAGCTTGCTTACGTTATCTACACCCCGGTATGGTGCCGCCAGCATGATGTTGTTGACTTCGGAGCAGGAGAGGGTCATGCAGCTTACATGGAGTATATCCTGTCCCATAAGGCACTTCCCGATTTTGACCCGAGAAGCGTGTGGGCTTTTTTTCAGCCGCCGCTGCACCATCTGGTCAGTGCGGTTTGGATGTGGTTTAACATCAGAATGGGTATACCTGAAAATCGTATGCACAAAAACGTTCAGATACTGCCCCTTTGCTATATGTGTATACTGATGTTTGTTGTATATCTTATATGCAAAGAGCTTAATATGCGGCGGGGCATACTTGTAACAATGCTTGCCGTATCTTTTCATCCTATATTTATTCTGATGTCGGGAAGCATCAACAATGATGCTCTTGCGGTACTTTTAACTGTTATTTCAATCTATATTGCGATATTGTGGTATATGTATCCGACTACGGGGAAAATAGTTCTTCTTGCGGTGTCGATAGGGCTTGCTATGTCAGCCAAGCTTTCATCCGCTCTTGTTGCGCCGCCTATAGGGCTGCTTATGATATGCAAGTGCAGAGTGGATACCGGGAAATTTAAAGATAAAGCAAAAACAATATCGTACCTGCTGGAATTTCTGGCCTTTGCCTTTATTGTGTTTCCGCTGGGACTGTGGTGGCCGGTCAGAAACAAAGTACTCTTTAATATGCCGGTAAACTATATTCCCGAGGTCGGGGAGCAGGTGGCAAAAAGAGGTCCGGTTCCGACATTCTTTGATGTGAGGACCGAATCCCCTTTCTTGTATATGAAGTCAAACGGCTTTGCGTATGATGAGTATAATCTTATTCTTGCAACTATAAAATCATCGCTTTTCGGGGAGGGTGATTTTGCAAGGATATCCGTGGCGGTTAACATTTTGGGATGGATACTGTTTGCGCTTGCCGTAATCGTACTGATACTTCAGATAACAGCTATGATCCGCACCTGTATATCAAAGGAAGCGGGACCTGACCCGATGATAAAAATGTTTTTGTGTGCGACTTTTATAACATTCCTTGGGGGATATCTTTTGTTTGCAATAAAGGGGGCTAATCTGTCCGCCATGAACTACAGATACTCGGCAGCCTCTGTTGCGGTTCTGGCGATTTTTGCGGGACTTATGTACGACCGTGAAGAGGTGCTGGGCAGGAAGGTTCTGCGATACGTATTGATGGGCGTGACCTCGGCATTCGCTGTGGCATCCTGCTTGTTTTACTTAGTTATAGGATTATATGGGCAGTGAAAAATTCGATCGTCCGTGCTCACTGCACCGAATTAGGTATTACAGACAGATCTTAAGTAAGGATAATAAGGAGACATATTATGGGAGGATTTTTTGGTGTAGCTTCAAAGAAAGACTGTGTATGGGATCTGTTCTTCGGAATCGATTATCATTCGCATCTTGGTACGCGCCGTGCCGGCATGACGGTGTTCGGAGAAAAAGGGTTTGACAGGGCAATACATAACATAACCAATTCGCCCTTTCGTACTAAATTTGACAGAGATGTTACCGAACTGAAGGGTAATCTCGGAATAGGCTGTATATCCGATTACGAACCGCAGCCGCTTCTTATCAGGTCGCATCTCGGAACTTTTGCCATAACTACTGTCGGCAGGATAGATAATCTTAATGAGCTTGTTGATGAGGTTTCGACGAACCGCACACAGTTTCTGGCAATGAGCGGAAGCAATATCAATCCGACGGAGCTTGTTGCCTGTCTCGTTAATCAGAAGGATTCCTTCAAAGAGGGAATAAGGTTCGTGCAGGAAAAGGTAAAGGGCTCGGTTACTCTAATGATCATGACGGAAAAGGGAATATATGCTGCCAGGGATATGTATGGCAGAACACCGGTAATGATCGGAAAAAAAGACGACGGATACTGCGTTTCGTTTGAAAGCTTTGCATACATCAATCTGGGATATTCGGATGAAAAAGAACTGGGACCGGGAGAAATAGTTTACATAACTCCGGAGGGATATGAGACGATCATGCCTCCGGGAGAAGCAATGAAGATATGTACTTTTTTATGGATATACTACGGCTACCCGACATCGACCTACGAGGGTGTAAATGTCGAAGAGATGCGTTATAACTGTGGCGCAATGCTGGCCGGGCGGGATGATGTGAAGCCTGATATAGTTGCGGGTGTTCCGGACTCGGGAATCGCTCATGCAATCGGCTACGCAAACAGATCGGGAATTCCCTTTGCGAGACCATTTATCAAATACACTCCGACATGGCCCAGATCCTTCATGCCTACCGATCAGAGTATGAGAAATCTCATAGCTCACATGAAGCTCATACCGGTTGATGCGCTTATCCGTGGCAAGTCGCTGCTGCTTATCGATGATTCCATCGTCCGGGGAACCCAGCTTCGTGAGACTACGGAATTTTTGTATAACAGCGGAGCAAAAGAAGTGCATATAAGACCGGCCTGTCCTCCGCTTTTATACGGATGTAAATTCCTTAATTTTTCCAGATCAAACTCTGAGTATGACCTGATAACCAGGAGAATAATCAGGGAGAGAGAGGGAGAGAAGGTATCCGATGAAGTGCTTGCCACCTACGCGGATCCCGACAGCACAAATTATAAAGAGATGCTTGAAGACATAAGAAAACAACTTGGGTTTACTTCGCTTCGTTTCCACCGGCTGGATGACATGGTAAAATCTGTCGGAATAGACAAATCAAAACTCTGCACATACTGCTGGGACAAGCAGGGTGACTGCGGGGGCTGCAGCGGATGCAGCGCATCCTGCGGAAACTAGGAGAGGAACGGGATGGATTTTAAATACGTCAGAATACAGGGAAGAGAACTGGCTGAGAATACACTATATCCGAAGGGTATATTCAGTATGTGCTGGGGACTCATCCAAAACAACATAATGGAAGAGGAAGATGCGGATCTGTTTCGTGAGATAGATGCGTGGTTTGCCGAGATACTTCCGTGGCCGCCACAGTGTATGAGGCGTGAAAACGTTGTCTGTTTTTTCAAGACCGAAAACACGGAGATGATGATGAAACTCATAAAGCCGGCGATGTGGCTTCTTGAGAAGTATAATCATCCGTACTATGTTGTCTATACGAACATGCCCGGGGATATAGTTTATGAGGATGAATACCAGATTGTTGTGAAAGCGGGTGATCCGCTGAAGATAGAAAAGATACAGCCTTCGTGGAGTGATTATGCCAAAACCGACAAGGAGGCCAAGGAAGAGTTTTACTGATTTATTTATGATTTGTATTTCACAGGCTAATATCATATAATATAAAAACGGGTTTTTGAATACTCCGGGGGGAATGGGATGCCTGATTTTTCAGATTCGTGTAATAATATTCTGCAATATGCCGGTATTGGCGATGCGGACAGAGCCAAGATAAGTGCGAAGATCGCACAGTTTGCTGCAATGTCGGACCAGGGAGCATCAAGTGATGATGCAAGAAGACTGCGTAAAGAGCTTACCGCATATTATTATGAAATATATAAAAGGGTATTTTTCAAGTCGCTTGAGGATAACCATATTCCTGATGAAGTATTGATGTTTCTGTATTTCGGATACATTGATGAAAAACTGGCCGGAGCCGAAAATACCATAATACTGTACAATACAACAAAGACCATGGGTCTTGATGAACAGCTTCGGATATTTACGTTTTATCAATGGCTGCGGCTTGTTTATATGTGCAAGAAGGATCCTTCGGTCAATGATTTTTCCACCGATTATGTTACTACGATCCGTAAGCAGAAAAGAGAAGGATCGCTTACGGAGGCGCAGGAAAAAGAGGCTCTTACCAACGGCAGGGCAAGGGTGGAATTTGAGATAGATAATATGTTCAAGAGTGCCAATCGTATGATGAGTTCGCGCATCACTACGTTCGTTCCCTTCTTTTCGGGACAGACTCTTACCAAACCTCTTGAAAAATCACTTTTGAACTTTGACATTATTCATAAAACACTGGGTGTTATAAGGGCAGTTGACTATTCGCTGTTCTACAGACAGACCGTATATACCGCGCCGGAGCTCGGACTTGATAAGGCATTTATTCAGGTTGAGGTTCTTCCGGATGTGATTTTGATGCCGGTTATCGGATCGAGAGCGGCAATGTGGCAGGAAATTACCGGAGCCAAGAGAACGACACCGGGAAGATTTCTGCTTCCGATAGGACAGGAAGAGGAACTTACGGGAATCCTTATCAAAGTATGTGCGGAGTTTCGATGGGAGCTGTGCAAGAGAATACAGGGTGCGAGATGGAATGACCTTACCGAGAGATCGCTGACAAGTGATTATGTAGATTACATAGATACGTACAGGAAAAACAGGGATCTGTCCCAGGAGGCAAAGGAACGCATCAAGTCCGCAATGGCCAAACACAGAAACAGTTACAAGGAAATGTTCGTTGCGGATTATGCCACATACATTCAGTATGAAAGCTCCGGAGCCTTGAGGCATAACAAGGTGGTAAGGGCGATACTGTTTAATTACTGTCCGTTTTCGAAGGTTATTAGGGAAGGGGCCATCGCTACCAACCCGCAGTACACACAGCTTATAGAGCGTTACAATCACAAGGCCGCACATGATATTCACCTGTTCGAAATAGCGACAGGAAGAATTGAAAAAGGCGGACACGATGTTCCCAAGGAACTTCTTGATCACGACGCATTTTTGCATTTATAAATCTTTATAATATAGAGCGAGTGAAGGATAAACGATGAGCGAAGAGACTAATTCCAAAAATTTTATCGAGATGATAATCGACAAGGATCTTGAGGAAGGAAAATACGATGAGATACATACCCGTTTTCCACCCGAGCCCAACGGATATCTTCATATAGGACATGCCAAGGCCATACTTGTCAATTACGGACTTGCAAAAGAGTACGGCGGCAAGTTTAATCTGAGATTTGATGATACCAATCCGACAAAAGAGAAAACGGAATTTGTGGATTCGATAAAAGCGGATGTTGAATGGCTCGGAGCCGACTGGGAGGACAGACTGTTTTTTGCTTCGGACTATTTTGACCAGATGTATGAGGCTGCGGTTAAGCTTATCAAAAAGGGAAAAGCATTTGTTTGCGATCTTACCGCCGATGAGATAAAAGAATACCGGGGAACATTTGACACACCGGGCAAAAACAGTCCGTACAGAGACCGCTCCGTGGAAGAAAATCTCGAACTTTTCGAGAATATGAAAAACGGCAAATACGCCGACGGAGAGAAGGTTCTGAGGGCAAAAATAGATATGGCGAGCCCCAATATCAACATGAGAGATCCGGTAATTTACAGGGTTGCCCACATGAGCCATCACAATACCGGAGATAAGTGGTGCATATATCCCATGTATGATTTTGCACACCCGATAGAGGATGCTATCGAGGGCGTAACACATTCATGCTGCACGCTTGAATTCGAGGATCACAGGCCACTTTATGACTGGGTTGTAAGAGAGCTTGAATATCCCCACCCGCCCAAGCAGATCGAATTTGCCAAGATGTATCTTACGAATGTCGTTACGGGTAAGAGATATATCAAGAAGCTTGTTGAAGACGGTATCGTGGACGGATGGGATGATCCGAGACTTGTATCAATAGCGGCGCTTCGAAGAAGAGGCTTCACTCCTTCTTCAATACAGAATTTCGTCAATCTGTGCGGGGTTTCAAAGAGCCAGTCATCGGTTGATTACGGTATGCTCGAGTACTGTATAAGGGAAGACTTAAAGCTCTCCCGTCCGCGTGTCATGGCGGTTCTTGACCCTATAAAACTTATTATAGACAATTACCCGGAAGGGGAGACGGAATACTTTGAAATTCCGAACAATCTTGAGAATGAATCTCTCGGAACAAGAAAGGTTCCTTTCTCAAGGGAACTATATATAGAACGGGATGATTTTATGGCGGAGCCTGTTAAAAAGTATTTCAGGCTTTATCCCGGAAACGAAGTGCGTCTTATGAACGCCTACTTTGTAACCTGTACATCGTATGAGACCGATGGGGACGGTAAGGTTACCTGTGTGCACTGCACATATGATCCCGAAACCCGTCAGGACGGAAGAGAGATTGAGCGTAAGGTTAAAGGGACGATCCACTGGGTAAATGCGGCCACGGCGATCGGCGCAACAGTGCGTCTCTATGAGAACCTTATCGATGAGGAAAAGGGAGTTTACAACGAGGACGGAAGCCTTAATCTCAATCCGAATTCGAGAACGGTCATTGACAATTGTGTGCTTGAACCGTCACTTGCAAATGCAAAGGCATATGAGTCCTTCCAGTTCGTCAGGAACGGGTTTTTCTGTGTGGATTACAAAGATTCGAAAGAAGGAAGCCTTGTATTCAACAGGGTAGTATCACTAAAAAGCAGTTTTAAAATAGGCTGATAGGAGGAGTATTAACAGATGGGTTTATTATCGGGATTATCAGATCTCGGACTTGGCAAGCTTGAGGGCGCCGAGATCTTTGAGGAGGAGAAGAAACCTGAGCCGAAAAAGGTAGAAGAGCCCAAGGAAGAAGCACCGTTTAACGAGAATGATGTTCTGTTTGACAAGTCGGCCGAATGTCCTGTCTGCGGCAAGAAGTTTACTTTCAGAGCAGTCAGAACGGGTAAAGCAAGGCCTATAGGTCAGGATCCGGATCTTCGAACAAGATACGAGAAATTTGATCCTGCAAAATACGATGTTGTTGTATGTCCTTATTGCGGATATGCAGTGCTTACCAAGTATTTTACGTCGCTTCCCGCAGCCCAGGTAAAGCTTTTACGGGAAGGCATCGGCGGAAAGGTACATGGTGTGGCAAATAATCCGATTCTGTCATACGATGATGCCATTCAGAGGTATCAGCTTGCGCTTGCATCCTCTATTGTAAAGCATGCCAAGGACAGCGAAAAAGCCTTTGTATGTCTGAAGATGGCATGGGTAATAAGAGGCAAGAAAGAATCCATTACGGAAGATGATCCGGATTACGAAGAAGTTATGAAGCAGCTCAGGGATGATGAGAATGAGGCGTTAAAGGCCGCTTATGAAGGCTTTGTAAGTGCAAGGCAGAAGGAATCATTTCCCATTGCCGGAATGGATGAGATCACCATAGATTATCTGCTTGCTGTATTGTCCGCAAGGTTTGAAAAATATGATGTTGCACAGAAACTTATTGCGGGTATCCTTCTGAACAGGACCGCAAATAACAGGATCAAAGATCGCACAAGAGATCTTAAGGATCAGGTTCTTATGGAGATGAAGTCGAAAGGAGAGTTCTCATGAAAAGTTTTGGTAAATTCTTAACATTTGTAGGTGTGACCGGAGCTGCGGTTGCCGGTCTGTGGTACTTCCTGGAGGTTAACAAGGACAAATCGTATGCGGAGGCTGACGGAGCATCGGATACAGATGATTCATCAAACGAGAGATCATATGTTTCTCTTGATCCCGAGATCAAGGAGGAACTCAAGGAAGATGTCAAGAAGGTAGCCGACGGCGCCAAGAAGGCAGCCGAAGATGTCAAGAAGGCTGCAGAGGATATCAAGGATAATGCTGCCGGAAACAAAGACACTCTCAAGAAGGCGGTTAAAAGTGCGGCTCAGGATATCATAGCCAAAGCCGAGGATGCAGCCAAGGGTGTTGGACTCGTAAAGGAAGAAAAGAAAACGAGTGATTTTGAATTCGAAGATTTTGACAAAGCATCCCATATCGATATCGAATAAAAAAATAGTCGGGATATTTACATGCTTAATATGCCTGTTGCTTACAGGGTGCGGTGAGGGTAAGCTTCCAACAGAAGTCGTCCTTACTTCCGATTTTATCGAGAATGAGGTATTCAGACTAGAGGGTCATCCCTGTATGAAGAACGAGATAATGCTGTATCTTGTTAATTCGGAAAACGGATACAGCGAGGTGTTCGGGGATGGAATATGGTCGGTTCCGGTAGGTGATGGTACCCTTGAAGATTCGTACAAAGACAATATTCTTGCACGGATAGCCCAGATCAAGACAATGAATCTTCTGGCCCGGGAGATGTCTGTGTCTCTTGAGGATGAAGAGGAAGCCAAGGTTATAGCGGCTGCCCGTGAATATTATGAATCACTTTCGGACGCTGAGAAGAAATATCTTGATGTTGACATGGAAACGGTGGCCGGATCATACAGGGAATTTGCCATCGCAAATAAACTGTATGAGACAATAACCCGTGACGTCAATCCCGAAATCAGTGATGACGAAGCAAGGACAATAACGGTCAAAACAATCCTTGTCAAGACTTACAAATCCGATCACGGCGGCAATAAGATCGAGTATAACAGCGAAGAGAAGAAAAGCGCCCTTTTAAGAATAGCTGAAGCCCGGCAGCTTATAGAAGACGGAGAGGCATTTGAAGTGGTGGCCTCCGACTATAATGAGGATTCAAGATCCGAATACAGTTTCGGCCGTGGCGTTATGCCGGAAGAGTTTGAAGAGGCTGCATTTAATCTCGGAGTCGGGGAAGTAAGCGACATTGTGGAGACTGAGTACGGATATCATTTGATATACTGTGTTTCCACCTTTAATCCGGAAGAGACCGATGCCAACAAGGTTAAGATCGTGGAGAAGCGTAAACAGGAAGCCTTTAACGAAGTTTACGACAGCTTTGTAATAACGCTGACATCGAATCTTAATAAGCCCCTGTGGGACAGCATCCACTTTGATGCGGGAGGAATTGCTAAAACTACAAGCTTTTTTGAAGTATATGATAAATATTTTACTGTTGTTAGCACTCAATCTGATTGAGTGCTAATTTTTTCTTGACTTATGATTTGGCCGGGGTTATCATATGACTTAATTGAGGGAGAGCGGTAGAACATTAGCTGTCCAATATATGAAAAGAGGTAGATATATATGGCAAAAACAGGTAGTTTAACGATCAACAGTGAAAATATTTTTCCGATAATCAAGAAATGGATGTACAGCGATCATGATATTTTCGCCCGTGAACTGGTAAGTAACGGCTGCGATGCTATCACAAAGCTTAAAAAACTTGATGTTATCGGACAGTACAGCATTCCGGAAGGGAAGGATATGGAGATCCGCATTGTTGTGGATCCCGAAAACAAGAAGGTTTCTTTTTCCGATACTGGTCTGGGAATGGATGCCGATGAAGTGGAAGAGTATATTACCCAGATTGCATTTTCCGGTGCTACGGCATTTCTGGAGAAGTACAAGGACAAAACAAACGATGATCAGATAATCGGTCACTTCGGTCTCGGATTTTATTCCGCATTCATGGTTGCGGATGAGGTTCACATCGATTCACTCTCATACAAAGAGGGTGCCAAGGCGGTTCACTGGGAGTGCGACGGCGGAACGGAATATACGATGGAAGACGGAGACAGGGAAGAAGTAGGTACGACCATCACGCTTTTCCTTAACGAGGACTCTCTTGAATTCTGTAACGAATACAGAATGAGAGAAGTACTCAAGAAGTATTGTTCATTCATGCCTACCCCAATATTCCTCGTAAAAGAGGGAGCCGAAACCCAGTACGATAATATTCCGGCAGATGAAGTTACGGACAAGGATACGGTCATCGAAAAGTACACGGAGGATGCCAAATACGAGGAGCAGGAGAAGGACGGCAAAAAGGAAAAGGTTGAGATCAGCCCTAAAAGAGAGATGGCGAAAATCGTACGCCGTGAAGTCCCGATCAACGATCCGAACCCGCTGTGGACAAAGCATCCGAGTGACTGCACAAAAGAGGAATACCTTGATTTTTACCGCAAGGTATTTATGGATTACAAGGAGCCTTTGTTCTGGATTCATCTGAATATGGATTATCCCTTCAATTTAAAGGGTATTCTGTATTTCCCGAAGATCAATATGGAGTACGAGTCCATCGAGGGCGTTATAAAGCTGTATAACAATCAGGTGTTTATCGCGGATAACATCAAGGAAGTCATTCCGGAATTCCTGATGCTCCTAAAGGGTGTCATCGATTGTCCTGACCTTCCTCTTAACGTTTCAAGATCCGCCCTTCAGAATGACGGATTTGTACAGAAGATCAGTGATTACATCTCCAAGAAGGTTGCGGACAAGCTTGCCGGAATGTGCAAGACCGAAAAGGAAGAATATGAAAAATACTGGGATGATATCAGCCCGTTCATCAAGTATGGATGCTTAAAGGACGACAAATTCTGCGAGAAGATGACCGACTATATTCTGTTCAAGGATATAGACGGCAAGTATATGACCCTTCCCGAGTGTCTCGAACTTCCGGACAAGAAAGAGTCTGAAGAAGCAACCGGTGAGGACGGCGAGAAGGTTGAGGCCGAAGTTGTCGAGGATGAAAAATCGTCTGACAAGGACAAGGATAAGGATAAGGACAAGGATAAGAACAAGGTTCGTAAGACTGTATATTACGTCACCGACCTTCAGCAACAGTCTCAGTATATTAATATGTTCCGCGAGCAGGGAATGAACGCGGTTGTTATGACTCACAATATTGATCAGCCGTTTATCAACCAGCTTGAGTCAAAGAACGAGGACATCAAGTTCATGAGGATCGATGCGGATATTACCGATTCCTCAAAGGAAGAGTCTACCAAGAAAGAAAAGAAGCAGAACGAGAAGGATGCCAAGACTCTGACGGAACTGTTCCATGAAGTTGCCGGTAACGACAAACTGACCGTCAAGCTTGAAGTTTTGAAGAATGAAGGGATATCTTCGGTTCTTACGGTTTCGGAAGAATCACGTCGTATGCAGGATATGATGAAGATGTATTCGGTTGGCGGTATGGATATGGGAATGTTTGGATCTGAGGGCGAGACTCTTGTTCTTAACAGCAGAAACGAGCTGGTTAAATATCTGATCAATCATCGTGATTCGGAGGATGCAAAATTGTTTGCGGCACAGTTATATGACCTGGCGGTTATTGCCAACAGACCGCTTAGCGCCGATGCCATGACGAAGTTTGTGGCAAGAAGCAATGAGATCATGCTGAAACTTGCCGAGAAATAAAGGGTTTCTGGTATTAAAGGGTGTGAGTGATCACACCCTTTTTTTGTGGTTTTACAAAGCGTTTGGTGCTATAATTCACTATGTATAATTTTGCGGTGTGGTCACACAGGAGTGATATATGGAGACAAGCATTCTATATCTGCAGGCAAATGAAGGAATTGCGTCAAATCTTAAGGACAGATTCAATGCGGAGGGCATCGAATTTATTAATGCGACATCCGCTGCGCAGGCTTTTGATCTGCTTCGCGAAAGAGAGTTCTACCTGATGCTCTCGGACGGCTATATTCCGGATATGCGTGTTCATGATTTTGTGGACAGATGTGCCAGAGAATATCCGGACATGATACTTGATGTGTGTATGGATCTTACGGATCCGAAATATGTTCCTATGATCGTTAACGAGGATTGCGTGCGCAAAGTTTTTCTGCCGCCGTGGAACATAGAGGATATTGTGGAGGGGGTCAAAGCATCCATCGACGAAGCGCATATTCACATGGATCTTGTGCGCAGGATCAATGAACTGAAAAACGATGAAAAGACCTTTGCCGAGACAATAGATCATCTTAGGAAATCCCTCCTGCGCCAGCAGTACAGCTACAACAAAATCGCTCCGTTCTTTAACAGAGTTCTGGATGCCTTCCTAAACCGGAGGGAGCTTGGCAGTACATACAGCAATTTTGTTAAAAAGTCGTGTGATAAGATGCTGCGGCTCCAGACAACAGCGTATTTTAAAATATCGGAGCTTCGGACTATTATTTACGATAATATGTCCGACGCGGTAAAGAACAAAGAAAATGTTAACGTGGGTGAGGTTAAGAGCTGCCTGTACGGGGAAGTTCCAAGGTCGGCAATGGCTGATCTGACATTTGCGCTATGGATACTTGCCGTTGTGGAAGGCTATAAGTGTGATGATGCAATACTAAACGTCGACAGCAGATACGTTACGAGTAAAAAGTGCGAGTATAAGCTGTCTATTGTGGGCGAGAAAAAATCTGAGGTGTCCGTTGACATTCAGCTGTATATAGCCAATATACTCAGTAACATTGTTGATGAGTATCAGAAATACGATACCGCCGACGGCTGGGCTTATGAATTGCGAATAACCATATAATTTGATAAAATAAAGTTTTGATTGATATTTATATTTGAGGTTTTTTTATGAACTACGGAAGAAGAGGAATCAAAAAGCGTCAGAAGGCCATGAACTCTCCGACTACCAAGGTGGGAAAGTTTTTCGGCGTCAGTCTGTTTGCCATAGTGACTTTTGCCGCTGTTACAGTCGCGGTTGCAGGAATGTGTGCCGGAGTGGGACTTTTTATGGGAGTTGTCGATACCGCCCCGGATATTTCCAATGTTGATGTTGCTCCTGCCGGTTATTCTACGACTGTATATGACAGCGAAGGCAATCAGGTTACAAAACTTGTTGCGGAGAATTCGAACCGTGTCTACGTCAAGCTTGACAAGATACCGCTCGATATGCAACATGCGTTTGTTGCGATAGAGGATGAGCGATTTTACACCCATAACGGTATTGATATAAAGGGTATTATGAGAGCCGGAGTAAAGGCTCTTAGCGGTAATCTCCACCAGGGTGCTTCTACCATTACCCAGCAGCTTCTCAAGAATAACGTATTTACATCATGGACAGAGGAAAGCAGTCTTGTAGATAAGTTCAAGCGAAAGTTTCAGGAGCAGTATTGCGCGATCCAGCTTGAAAAAAGAATGTCCAAGGATCAGATTCTTGAGAATTATCTGAATACAATAAACCTGGGACAGGGAACGCTTGGTGTTCAGGCGGCATCCCAGAGATACTTTGGTAAGAATGTTTCTGATCTGAACTTATCGGAGAGTGCGGTAATTGCATGTATCACACAGAATCCTTCGAAATGGAATCCGATATCGCATCCGGAAAATAATGCGGAGAGAAGAGAAGAAGTACTGAAAAAGATGAAGAATCAGGGATACATCAATGAAGTCCAGTTTAATGAAGCTATGGCTGATGATGTGTATTCACGTATTCAGGTTGTAAACGAAAAGGTTGAAAAGAAGACAATATATACGTATTTTGTGGATGAACTGACCGAACAGGTACTTAACGATCTTCAAGAGAATCTTGGCTATTCGTATACACAGGCATACAACTCCTTGTACAGCGGCGGACTGTCGATTTTCACCACACAGGATCCTCATATACAGAGCATATGCGACGAGCAGTTTGCAAATGAGGAAAACTACCCACCGAATACGAGATATTACCTGAAATATGAGGCTTCATATACCGATTCCGAAAACGATGCGGTTAACTTCTCCACACAGTATTTTGAGAAGCATTTCAAAGAAAAACGCGGGAACGGATTTAACTGTATTTTCAATACCGAAGAGGAAGCATATGAGGCGATAGAAGAGTTCAAGCAGGATGTTGAAGAACCGGGATATAAGTTTATTACGGAGTCAATATCCCTTACACCGCAGCCGCAGGCGAGTGTGACGATAATTGACCAGTATACCGGAGAAGTTAAGGCCATAGTCGGCGGAAGAGGAGAAAAGAAAGCTTCTCTTACACTTAACCGTGCAACGGATACAAAGCGACAGCCGGGGTCCTGCTTTAAAGTTCTTGCAGCTTACGCCCCGGCAATTGATGCGGCAGGCAAGTCACTTGCATCGACCCAGGTGGATGAACCTTACAGCTACGCCAATGGGCGTCCCGTCAAGAACTGGTACAGCGGATACAAGGGAATATGTACGTACAGATACGGTATCGAGCAGTCCCTGAATATTGTTGCGGTTAAGACCATTACGGAGATTACCCCGCAGCTTGGTTTTGATTATCTTCTTAATTTCGGGTTTACAACTCTTGTTGACAGAAGGACGGAGAGTAACGGCACGGTATCTTCCGATATTACACAGGCTCTTGCTCTCGGAGGTCTTACGGATGGTGTTACCAATCTCGAACTGACGGCGGCGTTTGCAACGATCGCAAACGGCGGAACATATATCAAGCCTATGTTCTATACGAAGATAATAGACCATGACGGAAATGTGCTTATAGAGAACACTCCGAAGAGCCGTCGTGTACTCAAGGAGACAACAGCGTTCCTTCTTACCGATGCGATGGAAGATGTTGTAACACAGGGTACAGGTGCAAGAGTTAAGTTTGACAATATGGCTATAGCAGGTAAGACCGGTACCACCACAAGTAACGTGGACGTCTGGTTCTCGGGATATACTCCCTACTACACCTGCTGTACATGGAGCGGATATGACAATAACGTTCACATGAACGGAAGCGGGGAGACCAATACGGCCAAGACCTTGTGGAAGGCTGTCATGAGCCGCATTCATGAAGGACTTGAATACAAGTCGTTTACAATGCCCGAGGGCATAACGACCGCTACGGTATGTAAGAAGACGGGCGGTCTTGTAACCGACGTCTGCCGTGCGGACGGATGCGCCATAACAGAGTATTTTGCTACGGGAACCGTACCTACGGAGCCTTGTACAAATCACTACGGTGACATATTCGATACGGGACTGGTGTGCGCGATGACCGGTCAGAAAGCAACAGCCACATGTCCGTATGCATATGAGGGAGAGCCTACCGCGGAAGGATTTTGCCCTCACAGTACAATAAACGGAGTAGCTGCACAGGATTATTATAATCTACTTCAGATGCAGGCGGCAGCAGGCCTTGTTCCCGGTGCCGACGGAACAACCACCATCGACCCGAATGCAGCCCTTCTCGATCCTAATGCTGCAGCTGCGGCTCAGGCTCAGCAGGACTGGCTTAATGCGCTTAACGCGTTAAATGCACAGAATGCATTAAATGCACAGTAAGAGTACGCAATCAAATTGTGCATTTGCGCAAAAGACGCTTGCGCTCATCTTTCCGTGCGTCACGTTACTAAGCTCGCAAAAACCTCGCTAAGTAACGACGCACTCCAAAGCTTTTGCCGCAAACGACAATTTGCTTGCTACAGAATGTGTGTGTATATGTATGTGTGTATGTAATGGAATGGTTAACTTTATATAAAGGCGGGACAGGCGAAATTGAAGAGAAGAAGTCCCGATTTATAGCGAACATAGAGCCGGTCTCTTCAGAGGAAGAGGCGGCGGATTTTATTGCGCAAATCAAGAAGAAATACTGGGATGCAAGGCATAATTGCAGCGCGTTCATAATCGGCGAGGCCGGCGAAAAAACAAGATGTTCCGATGACGGGGAACCGTCAGGTACAGCAGGAAGGCCGATGCTTGACGTTCTGGCTAAAGAGGGCATCACAAATGTATGCGTTGTGGTAACAAGGTATTTCGGCGGCACCCTGCTTGGCACGGGAGGGCTGGTAAGAGCCTACTCGGCTGCCGTAAAGGCAGGGCTTGACAACTGCGAAACGGTCAGAAAAATCCGGGGCTGCAGTGTAACCGTTAAATGTGATTACAACGACTGGGGTAAAGTGCAGAATCTGTGCGGACGTAAGGGATATACTGTTTCAGATACTGTATATACAAGTGATGTGGAGACGACTATCGTAACCGAGAATGCAGATGAGCTGCTGGCTGACATCACCGATATAACTGCGGGAAAAGCGGTTGTTTCAGAGCCCGTTCCCGTTGTGCTTTATAGAGACCAGGACGGAAATATCAAATAATTTGTAACTGTCAAAAGGAGGTGCGGTAATGGAAGAAAAAATGACAATGGAAGAAATAATCGGACTTGTTGAGGGAAAACAGTACACCCGCATCAGACAGGAACTTGCAGAGTGGAACGAAGCGGACATAGCATCTGTACTCGAGGAGCTGCCTTTTGAAGAGCAGATCAAAGTGTTCAGGATACTTCCGAAGGGGATCGCAGCGGATGTGTTTGCATTTCTTCCGGTGGAAATAGAACAGAAAATCATAACAACCCTTACCGACCGCGAGGCGGCAAACATCATCAATAATCTGATGGCAGATGATGCGGCGGATCTTATGGAAGAGATGCCGGCAGGGCTTGTAAAAAAGCTTCTTGCAAATGCTGATCCTGAGGTAAGAAGAGACATCAATCACCTTCTCCGTTATCCGGAAGATTCTGCCGGAAGTCTTATGACGGTGGAGTTTGTAGACCTGAAGGAAAACCTTACGGTTGCCGAATGTATAGACCGGATCAGGACCACGGGAGTAGATAAGGAGACCATAGATACATGCTATGTTCTTGATCTTGGACGGCACCTTATAGGTACCGTATCGCTTCGGGACCTTCTTCTTAATCAGCCGGATGCTCATGTTGTTGAATTCATGAATGAAAACGTGATCTCGACAAACACCATGACCGACCAGGAAGAGGTTGCGAGAATGTTCCAGAAATACGACCTTACCACAATGCCGGTCGTTGATAACGAAGGGCGCCTTGTGGGCATCATTACCATCGATGACGTTGTGGATATCCTGCAGGAAGAGGTTACGGAGGATATCGAAAAGATGGCAGCTATCCTGCCGACCGACAAGCCCTACATGAAGACGAATACTTTCGAGACATGGAAGAAGCGTATACCGTGGCTCCTTCTTCTGATGATAAGCGCTACCGTTACGGGTAAGATAATTACCCATTATGAGCAGGCTCTCGGAGCGTATGTTGTTCTGACAAGCTTTATTCCAATGCTTATGGATACGGGCGGTAATGCTGGCGGACAGGCATCGGTTACGATCATCCGCGGACTTTCGCTGGATGAGATCGAATGGTCAGATATTTTTAAAGTAATCTGGAAAGAGATCAGGGTTGCGGTGGTGTGCGGCATCACGCTTGCAGCTGTCGGATTTGCCAAGATCATGATCGTAGACAGGGTGCCGGTAGTAGTTGCGCTTGTTGTTTGCCTGACACTTGTAGTTACGGTTTTTTTTGCAAAAATCGTGGGCTGCTCGCTGCCTATGATCGCCCAGAAGATCGGCTTTGACCCGGCAGTTATGGCCAGTCCTTTTATCACGACTATTGTGGATGCCCTGTCGCTGCTTATTTATTTCCAGTTTGCAACACGTATTCTTGGTATATGATGAGCCGGGCGGTTATATAAAACATAAAGGATGATTTTATATTATGATTACAAAACGGGAAGACATAAGAAACATTGCAATAATCGCACACGTTGATCACGGCAAGACAACCCTTGTGGATGAACTGCTAAAGCAAAGCGGGGTATTCCGTGAAAATCAGGAAGTTGCCGAGCGCGTCATGGATTCGAATGATATCGAACGTGAAAGAGGAATTACGATCCTGTCAAAGAATACGGCGGTTTCATACAAGAATGTGAAGATAAACATTGTCGACACTCCGGGACATGCGGATTTCGGAGGAGAAGTTGAGCGTGTTCTCAAGATGGTTGACGGTGCGGTACTTGTTGTTGATGCTTTTGAGGGCGTTATGCCACAGACCAAGTTTGTGCTTAAAAAAGCCATGAGCCTGAAGCTTCCCGTACTTGTCTGTGTCAACAAAGTAGACCGTCCCGAGGCAAGATGCGAAGAGGTAGTTGACGAGGTACTGGAACTGTTCATGGATCTTGATGCGAGCGATGAACAGCTTGACTGCCCGTTTATCTATGCATCGGCCAAGATGGGGATGAGCGGTAAGGATCCCGATAAACTTGAGAATTCAATGATCCCGTTATTTGATGCGATCGTCAATTATATTCCGGCTCCGGAAGGGGATTTTGATGCGGGATGCCAGGTGCTGATCAGCACGATAGATTACAATGAATATGTGGGCAGAATCGGTGTCGGTAAGGTCAGCAACGGCTCAATAAAAATCAATCAGGACGTGGTGATTGTCAATCACCATGAACCAGATAAGCTAAGAAAAGTCAAAGTATCCGCGCTTTATGAATATGACGGACTGAATAAGGTAAATGTCAAGGAAGCAACTGTCGGCTCGATTGTTGCGGTGTCAGGTATTGCTGATATTCATATCGGTGATACGATCTGTGATCCGGATTCTCCCGAGCCCATTCCTTTCCAGAAGATTTCGGAGCCCACCATTTCCATGAACTTCATGGTCAATGATTCACCCCTTGCGGGACAGGAAGGCAAGTTCGTGACATCAAGACATCTTCGCGAGAGATTGATGAGGGAACTTAACACCGATGTGTCACTTCGTGTCGAAGAAACCGATTCCACAGACTGTTTCAAGGTGTCGGGAAGAGGTGAACTCCACCTGTCGGTTCTTATCGAGAATATGCGTCGTGAAGGATATGAGTTTGCGGTAAGCAAAGCAGAGGTTTTGTACCGTGAAGACTCCAAAGGCAGAAAGTGCGAACCTATGGAGATCGCATATATTGATGTGCCGGAAAGCTACGCGGGAAATGTTATAGAAAAGCTGGGATCCCGTAAGGGTGAACTGCAGAACATGGTGCCGATAACCGGCGGGTATCAGAGACTGGAGTTTTCGATTCCTGCAAGAGGTCTTATCGGGTACCGCGGCGAATTCATGACAGATACAAAGGGCGAGGGTATCATCAATACGATTTTTGATGAGTATGCACCATACAAGGGAGATATTCAGTTCAGGAAACAGGGAAGCATAATCGCTTTTGAAACGGGTGAGTCGGTAACTTACGGACTGTTTCAGGCGCAGGAGCGAGGAGTTTTGTTCATAGGGGCCGGGGAAAAGGTATATGCCGGTATGGTGATCGGTCAGACCGGTAAGCCCGAAGATGTGGAGATTAACGTGTGCAAGAGTAAGCATTTGACCAATACGAGAGCATCCGGATCGGATGATGCGCTCCGCCTGTCTCCGCCCAAGATACTGTCTCTTGAGCAGGCTCTTGAATTCATTGATACGGACGAGCTTCTTGAGATCACTCCCGAGACTCTTCGCATACGGAAAAAGATACTTGATCCTACCCTCAGAAAACGCGCCGCGTTTGCACAGAAGAATAATCAATAAATATAAAGACATTTTCAAATGTTTTTTGTATAATATATTTTGTGGGTCTGTTAAAGGATTGCTCCCGAAAAGGAGAAAGCATGTTTACAAATATTTTTGGAAATTATCTTGTTAGAAAAAACATTATTACGGAGGATGAATTCATCAGCATCAAGATGCAGATTGACAAGACCAGAGTCAAGCTTGGTCTTATTGCGGTTTCCGAAAAACTTATGACGGAAAAGCAGGCTGATGAGGTTAACCTCAAGCAACAGATGATGGATAAAAAGTTCGGGGATATCGCGATCTCTCTCGGGTATCTGACTGAGGTTCAGGTAGAACGGCTTCTTGCCCTTCAGGGAAACGAATACATGAGATTCTGCCAGAGTGCGGTTGATAAGGATATCATGACCCTTGAACAGATTGAGGGAGCACTTGATTATTACAAGAAGGAAAACGGATTTACATTCGCCGATATGGAGGCAATCAAATCCGGAGATGTTGACAGAGTCCTTCCGCTGTTTCTTCCGGAAATACCGGACGGACCGTTTGTTGACCTTCTCGCCGTTACATTCAGGTGTATTAACCGCCTTGCATCGGACGATATTTCAATAAGGCGCGGATATACAACAAACAATTACAAAACCGGTGCTGTGGCAATGCAGGAGATAGTGGGAGATTATAACGTTACGACTGCTTTTTCCGGAGATGATAAGGGAATACTTGCGATAGCCGAAGCGTTTGCCAAGCAGTTTTTTGATGAAGTCGATATAAACGCACTTGATTCTGTGGGAGAATTTATCAATATCAGTGACGGACTGTTTGCAACAGCAAAGAGTCAGGAGGGAATGGAACTTAACCTTATGCCTCCGAAGCTGTCAAAGGATCCGTTGGAGCTGAACGGTTCGATGATCGTTGTTATTCCCATATTCATCAATCAGCAGTCTCTTGACTGGATAGTTATACTCGGGTGAGCCCCGGAAGAAGCGTGAATATTATTAAGATCAAATAAGATAAACGGAGGATATGAAAAATGTCGGTTTTTAAAGGAGCAGCTGTAGCAATATGTACACCCTTTCTGGCTAACGGAGAGGTTGATTACGATAAATTCAGAGAGCAGATAGAGTATCAGATCGAGAACGGTACCGATGCCATAGTTATATGCGGTACAACGGGAGAGGCTTCGTGTCTGTCCCATGAAGAACATCTTGAATGTATCAGGTTTTGTGCCGAGGTAGTGGATCACAGAATTCCTGTTATTGCCGGAACCGGATCCAATTGTACGGAAACTGCCGTGTACCTATCACAGGAAGCAGAGAAGTATGGTGTGGATGCGATCCTTGTGGTAACACCGTATTACAACAAGTCCACTCAGAAGGGTCTTATCGAGCACTTTACCATAGTTGCGAACAGCGTTAAAGTCCCGATGATCCTGTACAATGTGCCCGGAAGAACCGGCTGCAACATATTGCCTGAAACAGCCGCAACTCTTGTCAGGGATGTTCCCAATATCGTTGGGATCAAGGAAGCCAGCGGAAATATTTCGCAGATCGCAAAACTTATGAGCATCTGCGGCGATCAGATAGAACTGTATTCGGGTAATGACGATCAGATAGTTCCGATCCTGTCACTCGGTGGTCTCGGTGTTATTTCCGTTCTGTCAAATGTTGCTCCGAGAAAGACCCATGACATCTGCCAGGCATTTTTTGATAATGATCCGGCACTTGCGGCCAAGAGGCAGCTTGATGCCATACCTCTTTGTAATGCACTGTTTTGTGAGGTTAATCCCATACCTGTCAAGAAGGCGTTGGAGCTTCAGGGAAGAGACCGCGGAGTGCTCCGCCGTCCTCTTTGCGAGATGGATCCCGATAATGCTGCAAAGCTTAAAGTGGCTATGGAAGAATACGGGGTGCTGTAGAAATGGTCAGAATGATTTTACACGGCTGTAACGGCCGTATGGGAAAAATGATTGCGGATATCGTTAAGGAAGATGGCGATATCGAGATTGCAGAAGGTGTTGATATCAATACCGCAGCGGCTGATTTTCCGGTAGTTGACAATATTGACAAAGTAAGCGCTGCTGCAGACGTTGTTGTGGATTTCGGAAATGCGTCTGCTGTTGACGGAGTTATCAGGTGGTGTGTATCCCATAAGATACCTCTTGTGGAATGTACCACGGGGCTTAGTGATGAAACACTTGAGCTTATTAAAAAATCATCCGAAACTACCCCCATGTTCAAATCAGCGAATATGTCGCTGGGTATCAATCTGATATCCAAGATTCTTAAGGAAAATGCCGCTAAGCTTACAGAGGCAGGTTTTGATGTGGAGATAGTGGAAAAGCATCACAGAACCAAGCTTGATGCTCCTTCGGGAACGGCACTTGCGCTTGCGGACGCTGTTAATGACGGACTGGACGAGAAAAAGGATTATGTTTTTGACAGGTCAGGGCGGCGAATGGTAAGGCCGGATACAGAGATAGGTATAAGTGCCGTGCGCGGCGGATCGATTGTAGGTGATCATGACGTGATTTTTGCCGGACGCGATGAGGTGATCACTTTTTCACACAGTGCATATTCGAGAGCGGTGTTCGCCAAGGGAGCAGTGGAAGCGGCGAAGTTTGTTGTGGGCAAAGACCCCGGAATGTACGATATGTCCGATGTGATAGGTTGATCTGATGGAATTTCGTCCCTGCATTGATATTCATAACGGAGCTGTCAAACAGATAGTAGGTTCAACCCTTGATGACGCCGGACAGGATGCGGTAGAGAATTTTGTTTCCGAAAAAGGCGGCGGATATTACGGGAAACTGTATAAGGATCTCAATCTTCCCGGCGGACACGTTATAATACTCAACCGGAAGGGAAGCGAGTATTATGAGGCTTCAAGGCAGCAGGCGATTGATGCACTTGCAGCATATCCCCGGGGGCTTATGATCGGCGGGGGAGTAACCGATGAGAATGCAGCAGAGTACATTGATGCGGGTGCAAGTCACGTTATCGTAACAAGTTTTGTGTTTTCGAACGGCCGTATAGACAGGAATAATCTTGACAGACTGGTAAGTGCGGTAGGAGCGGATAAGATCGTTCTTGACCTGAGTTGTAAAAAAGTGGGAGACTCTTACCGGGTGGCAACGGACAGGTGGCAGAAGATAGCGGATGAGACGGTGGATGCCGGGCTGTTTGAGAGATTATCCGGGTACTGCGACGAGTTTCTGGTTCATGCCGTTGATGCGGAAGGACTTGCAAACGGAATAGATGAAGACTTAATAAAGATTCTGGCAGGATCCCCCAGACCGTGCTGCTACGCAGGCGGAATATCCTCCTATGATGACATATACAGGATTAAAACAGAGGGAAGGGGCCTTGTGAATTTTACGGTGGGTTCGAAGCTTGACATTTTCGGAGGCGATTTGAGCATAGAGGAGATTATTAAATGTATACGGTAATGATCATTGATGACAACGAAACCGAATTACTCGTTGCCAAAAAAGCACTTGAGAGGCAATACCGCATAATTGATATAAACAGTCCGAAAGCTGCTCTGCAGCGTCTTGCCAAGTCAACAATTATGCCTGATTTTATATTGCTTGATATCGCAATGCCCGGCGTAAACGGTTTTGATTTTATAATGCGTCTGAAAACAAATGAAAAGACTAAGAACATTCCGGTTCTGTTCCTGTCGGGTGACAAGGAAAATACGACCGAAATGGAGGCCTACAGGCTTGGAGGGGTTGATTTTATTCGCAAGCCTATTATTCCCGATCTTCTTCGCAAACGTATGGAACTCCAGTCGAATATCCTCGATTACAAATCACAAATGGATTCATACAATACACAGCTTCAGCAGACTGCCAATTTTCAGGCAAGGAACGCTATGAATCTGGAGTATTTTATTATCGGAATTATAACCGACCTTATTTCACAAAAAGATCCGTACACGGGAATGCACAGTATCTGTGTCAGCAAGTATATGGAGATCCTTCTCAAAGAGATGCTGCTTTCCGGGATTAATTACGGAATAGATCCCAATGATTTTGAACTTATACTGCTAAGCTCACGTCTGCATGATATGGGTAAGATCGGGGTTCCCGATGCGGTTCTTACCAAGACGGGTAAGTATACGGATGAAGAGTTCGCTCTCATGAAGGCTCATACAACAATGGCCGCAAACGCGATCCAGAAGTATGCGTACCTTCTTCCGAACAATAAATTCCTGTACTATACTTTCCAGATGGCGAAATACCATCATGAGAGAGTGGACGGAAACGGATATCCGGACAGACTGGCAGGAGCCAATATACCGATACTCGCAAGAATACTTGCGGTGGCGGATGTTTATGACGGACTTGTTGCCGAGAGAAGCTACAAAAAGGCCAAGACCCATGAGGAGGCGTACAACATTATTACGCAGGGCGCCGGAGTTCAGTTTGATCCGCAGGTTGTTGCAGCGTTTCAGCGTGTGCATATGGATATCAGGGACGCTGCGATACTCATCGAAAAACAGATGCAGCAGAATATCGCTATGTCACAGCAGGTCATGAACCAGCATGGCAATCCGAAATAAAAAAGGAACCGGATGACGGTTCCTTTTTTATAATCCCATAAAATAACCTTATAAATACTTATACAGTAAATGAGGCACAAGTTACGGAGATTATAACTTTGTTACGTTTGTTGCCTGAGGGCCTTTCTCGCCGTTAACCACATCAAATTCAACAGCAGCACCTTCGTCAAGAGACTTGAAGCCTTCTGCGCTGATTCCTGAGTAGTGTACGAATACATCATTGCCCTGTTCGTCACAAATGAATCCGTAACCTTTCTGGTTGTTGAACCACTTAACTGTACCTTTCATTGAGATACCTCCGAAAAAATAAAATAAAACAAGTGCACAAATGCACTTTCAAATACTAGCATATCGGCGCCGGATTGTAAATAAAAAGTTTGAAAAATCAGTGTTATGATAGTACACTATGTTTATATGTAATATCGTTGCATTTAACAGGAGTTTATTATGAAGAAAATACTTAACTACATTTTTATCGACGGACTGTCAGGAATGGCACTCGGTCTATTTGCCACACTTATTATTGGTACGATAATCAAGCAGATAGGGTCGTACATCCCGGGTTTTGTTGGGACGTACCTTGTAGATATCGGACAGATCGCAAGCAGTATCACAGGAGCCGGTATAGGCTGCGGAGTTGCAGTTAAGTTCAAGGAAAAACCCCTTGTGATTTTCTCTACTGCCGTGTGCGGAATGATAGGTGCCTTTGCAAGCAGCATAATAGCAGGGACCATATTTGTTGACGGTGTAATTGCCTACAAGGGTCCGGGAGAACCTCTCGGAGCTTATATCGCTGCACTTGTGGGGATTACGCTGGGACGTATGGTTGCAGGAAAGACGAAGCTTGATATTCTTGTAACTCCCTCTGTTACAATACTTTCCGGTGCATTCGCCGGAATTCTTCTGGGGCCTCCTATTTCCGGCTTTATGACATGGCTCGGCGGTATTGTTAACTGGAGTACCGAAAGACAGCCTCTTCTAATGGGGATTTTAGTGTCCGTAATTATGGGAATGGTACTTACCCTGCCGATCAGTTCGGCTGCGCTCGGTCTGATACTTAATCTGTCGGGTCTGGCTGCAGGTGCGGCTACGGTAGGATGCTGTGCAAACATGGTGGGATTTGCGGTTGCTTCATTTAAGGAAAACGGATGGGGCGGTCTGTTTGCCCAGGGACTGGGAACAAGCATGCTGCAGGTTCCCAACATTATGAAAAAACCGGTCATATGGCTGCCGGCAATAATCAGCTCGGCAATTCTTGGGCCTGTAGGTACACTTGTATTCAAGATGACGAACAACGCAACCGGCTCCGGTATGGGAACAAGCGGTCTTGTGGGACAGCTTATGACGTATCAGGATATGACTGCGGCAGGAGCTAGTCCTGTGGCGGTTACGGTTAAAATCATAGTATTGCATTTTCTGCTGCCGGCGGCTCTTTCCTTCGGTATTTCCGAATTGATGAGAAGACGCGGATGGATCAAACCGGGAGATATGAAACTTGATCTGGAATAGGGATAAGACTAAAACAACAAAACGTTCGGATACTAAACGTCAGCCTACGGGATTTACGATGCTGCTTATCCCGAATTCATCGGATGCGGCCAAAACGATTGAGATTTCCTATGACAGGCTGCTTCAGCTCCTGTCCGGGGCGGTGGCAATCGGCATTATAATCGTGGGTCTGATGGGTTCTATGATCTATCACAATCATAAGCTGAAGAATTCTCTTGAAGCGGCGGAACAGTCGGTTAATGAGCTTAACGAATCCAATACGGAACTTGAAGAAACAGTATCCGTTCTGAATGATCAGATAGAGGCAGACAAGGAAGTTTTTTCCAAGATAGAGGATACGATCTCCAAGCGTGAGGAAGAAGAAGTGCTTGAAGCCGAACAGGCGGCAATACCAAACGAGATTCCGGTCAAAAACGCCAGGGCAATTCTTGTTGATGATCCGTACAAGGATTCAAACGGCGGACAGACAAACGGAATAGTCTTTTCCACGATAAAAGGCGCTGTTGTCGCGGCTGCCGCAGAAGGTGTCGTTACCCATGTTGATTCGGATGACGAAAACCCTTTCTACAACAGGGGAATTGTTATAGATCATGAAAACGGATATGTAACATACTACAGACTGAACGGGGACGTGTCCATTGAGGAGGGGTCGACCGTTATGAAGAACGATGTTCTCGCGGTTCTTACAGAGGACGGGTATATCGCGTATGAGATCAAACAAAACGGAGAGTTTATAGATCCGAGATCGATGATAGTACAGGATTAGACAGCGCGGAGGAAAAAAATGTTTTTTAAAGATGACAACAAAGTCAGGATCAATCAGACTTCTATTTCCACTTTTATCGGAACAGACACAAAGGTAGAAGGCACACTTATAACACACTCGTCAGTCAGGATCGACGGAAGTGTGGTCGGAGGTGTATGTGCGGACGGTACGGTTGTCCTCTCCCAAAGCGGTCAGATCGACGGAAATGTCATAGCAGAGAATATAATAGTTGCAGGTGTGATTGACGGCAATCTCACAATAAAGGATAAGACTAACATAGAGCCTACAGGCGAGGTATACGGTGATATTTCCACTTCGAAGATATTGATTGATGAGCAGTCGGTGTTTCAGGGCAAGTGCAATATGAATATCGACCGGAGCAAATCAAAGAGAGGCGGAAGGTTCAGGGTCAAGGAAGCAGCGGAACATAAGATTGAAAGTGTGAGTGAGCCGAAAAAAGAAGCTGCACCGAAGAAAGAAGATAAACCTCAAAATGGGTGATACTCATCAGCAGGAACAATCAAACGAAGAGCTGCTCAAAAAGATTGAGGAACTGACGCAGGCAAATCGGTCGAAGAACGCTTTCATAGCCAATATCTCACATGAAATCCGGACTCCGATGAATGCGATCTGCGGTTTTGCAGAGCTCCTTCTGCAGCTAGATGCTTCGGATGCGGTTAATGAATATGCAGGTGAGATCAAGCATGCAAGCAACAATCTTCTTGCGATAATAAACGATCTTCTGGATATTTCCAAAATAGAATCGGGACGCATGGAACTTGTTCCGGTTCCGTATTATCTGCATTATCTGTTTACCGATATCGAGTCGCTTATTATGATCCCGGCAAAAAAGAAAGGGATTGATTTTCGGGTCAATGCAAATCCCGAACTTCCGAGCCAGTTGTACGGCGACATCGTCAGGATCAGACAGATACTTACAAACATTTGCAACAATGCAGTAAAGTTTACGAATGAAGGCAAGGTTGAACTCGGTGCGACTTTTGAGAAGACCGGGGATCCTGATACTGTTATTCTGGAATTTACGGTAAAGGATACCGGTATAGGCATCCGGAAGGATGATCTTGACCTTATATTCGACAAGTTCAGACAGGTTGACATGCGCCTTAACAGAAATGTGGAGGGAAGCGGACTCGGTCTTGCCATATGTAAGCAGTTGACTGAACTGATGGACGGAACAGTGGAAGTTGACAGTGTTTACGGAGAAGGGACAACTTTTACCGTTCGCATTCCCCAAAAGGTCATCGACAGAAACAAACTGTCGAATTATCTTGTCAATCACAAGCATGAGGAGAAGAAGCGGTCCAAGATCTATGCTCCTTCGGCTCGTGTTCTGGTAGTGGATGACAATCCCGTAAATGTCAAGATATTAAGAGGGCTGCTCTTGCACTACGAGATTGATGCGGATACGGCACTTAGTGGCGAAGAGGCTGTAAATGCTGCAAGCAAAAACTCATACGACATCATATTCATGGATCATATGATGCCGGGCATGAATGGAGAGGAAGCACTGGGAGCTATAAGAGCTCTTGGGGACAAGGATAAGTCATCTGTGCCGGTGATCGCGGTCACAGCCAATGCGATACGGGGGATGAGGGATGAATATCTCCGGAAAGGTTTTGACGATTACCTGAGTAAGCCTGTGGAGACACCGAAGATAGAGCAGATATTAAAAGAGCATCTGCCATCCAATCTGTTTGTTGCGGTGGAAGAGGATGAGAAGGAATCACAGGATACTCTTGATATTGAGATAGAAAGCATCGATGTGGATGCAGGTCTTGCCAAGTGCGGAGGAAGCGCCAGGGACTATCTGGAGGTGCTAGATATATTTGCGAAATACGGACCGGGCAAGGCTGATGAAATAGAAAAATTTGCCGCCAAGAATGATTACGAGAATTATACAATTGCAGTTCATGCACTCAAAAGCGTTGCTGCCAATATCGGAGCCCATCAGCTGTTTACGATGGCAAGAATACACGAAATGGCAGGTAAAAGCGGTAATAAGGGATTTATCGATCTGAACTTCCCGAAACTTGTTACTTTGTACAGAAGTATACTGGATGATATCAATGCATCCTTAGAGGAGCTTGGCAAGAAGGAGCAGTAAAATGTCAGATCTTCGCGTCGTTGTAATCGATGATGACCGCGCCCGGCGGGAGAAAATAGCAAATATCCTTCCTGAATATATAGATACAAGTGTTGCCGCATCCGGTGATGAGGCGCTTAAATCTATCAGAAGAGATGACGAAGGGAAACTTCCCGACGTTGTTATTTTGAACGGGGAGGATACCAAAAGTTTTGGCCTGTACGTTTTTGACTGGATGGTCAACAAATCCCGGGATGAAGAGATTGCCGCCATCCCGGTCATTGTACTGACGGATGATGAATACTCGGACAAGAGCCTTGAGTTTTTTGAGATAGGCGACGTCACCTTCTACGAGGGAGAGATCGAAGATGACAGGCTGTTCTCGATGATAATGGAAACTATAGAGGAAGCGGAGTTTGCCGAAGAGCCGGTAGAAGCTCCGTACGAGGAGACAAAAAGCATAGACAGGCTCATAGGTCTGTCTGTCAAGGCACCGGGCGGAGAAGGAAAACAGAGGGCGGTAGTCCTTGACATGGATACGCGCCTTAAGAACCTTGAAGCCGCACTTGAGAGAGGACAAAAAAGGGTCAGGGACATCAGAAGCCTTATCGGAGCTGCACAAAAGTATAAGAGTGACAGTTTTGACGATGAATTTGAACTGCACAGAAGAAACAGAAAACATGGCAGTGCCGTAGGCAGTGACCATAGCGACGGTAAAAAACAGAGTTATTTCAAGAAATCTTTGATAAAAGCCGAGGAAAAGGACTCTAAAATCGGGGAACTTGTTGAAAAGATGCAAAAGGAAGCACATCTGTCACACCTAGCTCCCGAAAAGAGGCTGGAAGCCAACGCCCAAATGGATGTTGCAAGAACAGTGGATATACTGAAGCAGAAGGCTATGAATAATCCCTTCGGAGCTATGGGCGCACAGGGCAGTATCAAAGTGGATGACAGACCGCGTTATCCTAAAAGTACACCGTCTCCTTCCGAAAATAAGAAGACTGTTGTAATTGTTGATAGTGATGTAAAGGCCACAAAGCTGTACTCCCTGTTCCTTACACAAAAATACAATGTTGTGACGCTGGACAGCGGAATAAAAACAATAGACTATGCGATCAGAAATCATATTGATCTGCTGATAATCAATCCCATTCTTCCGGGAATGAGCGGAGCAGCTACCATTTCGTCGGTCAGGATGCAGCCCGGCGGAGCGGATATTCCACTCATGTATCTTGTGGGAGATGATTATACGCAGTCACGGTCGGAACTGCTCGGACCAAATGTTTTCGGAATACTTAACAAGCCTCTTAAGAAGGCAACTCTTGTACAGTCAGTGGACGGATTTTTCGGCAACTGACAGGATGTGTGAATGTAATGAAAAAGAGAATCCTTATAGTTGATGATGATATTATGACACTTAAGATACTGAAAAAGTATCTTGAAGATACATATGATGTTGTAACCGAAAACGCCGGCTACAGGTTTGTCGAAAAGATGGGCAGTTATGAAGCCGATCTGATACTGCTTGACATTGAAATGCCTGTTGTAAACGGACTGCAGGCCTTCGACGAACTGATGGGAAATCCCGAGGTCAGGGACACACCGGTTGTTTTTTTGTCGGGAGTAACCAATCCGAATCTTGTACGGGAGCTGATGGCAAAAGGAGCCGCAGGCTATCTTGTGAAGACTATACCGAAAGGAGAACTTCTTGCCAGACTGGAGAAGATCTTCACTGACGAAGAAAGAAAAGCATCCGTAATAGAAATACTTATACTTGATAATGATGTTTCACATCTGAAATCCATGCGTGAAACTCTGCTGTCAAACGATTATAAAGTGAAGGTTGCAAGAAGCATTATCGAGGCGGTAGATTATATAAAATCACACCATCCGGATATGTTTATCATCGGAAGGGATTCGGCGGGTACCTCTCCTCAGGAAGTATATGAATCGGTAGCATCAGTGGTAAAAAAAGAAGGGGTCGTGCCGCTTATTATGGAGGAAACTTTCTTTACTTCAGAACTGGTGGACCGGGTAAAGAGGGCACTGGACAAATAACAATCTCAAGAACAGCAAGGGGAATTTAGTGGAAGAAGTACGGGAAACAATTCAGAATCCGGGTGTTCCGAATAAAAGAAAGCGGCGCAGACGCAGGGGCACAGCCGAAATGCTTCTTGTTATATTTACGAGCCTTGTGATAGGTATTGTGATAGGCATGGTCATAATCCATACCAAAAGCTCGAAGGAGATAGCAGCGGTCCGCGATGAGCTGAACACTGTCATAGAGGAACAAAGTCACATCAACGTAACGAATGTGTATGTTCCGGAGCGCCCCCTTACCGAAGGCAAAATATTCATGAATACATACAAGAAGGAGAATTTCCGGATTGATAACGGATTCATGGCGTATTTTAATGATGACGGGGAGAAAATCAGCCATCTCGGATGCGATCTTTCATACCATAACAACAATGTTAACTTTGACGAACTTGCGGCTTCGGGCTGTGAATTCGTAATGCTCCGCTGCGGATTCCGCGGATACTCCGAGGGCGGACTTATGCAGGATGAGAAGTTCGAAAAATATGCTTCGGAAGCGGAGCGTGTGGGACTGGGCCTGGGAGTGTATTTTTTCACGCAGGCGGTAACAGTTGAAGAGGCTGAGGATGAGGCTGAATTTGTTCTGCGCCTGATCGAGGACCATAAAATATCATATCCGGTAGCGTTTGATACTGAGTATATCGACGATGAGAACGCGAGGACCAATACAACGGAAATATCCGATGAGCTTCGAAGTAATATTTGCAAAGCCTTTTGCGAGCGTATCAAGCAGGAAGGATATTATCCGATGATCTATGCGTCGGAAAACTGGATGAGGCGATATCTAAATGTGGAATCACTCAAGGACTACGATCTGTGGGCACCCCAGTATCTGGATGAGAACGATTATCTCTATGATTTTACCATGTGGCAGTACACGGATTCAGGAAATATTCCCGGGGTAAAGGGAGAAGTTGATCTCGATATCTCAATGGTAGATTACGCTTCCTTCGTACCGGCTCTTCGTGAGGCTTACCTTACCGAAGGTGCGATCGAGACTGTACCGGCGCAGATTCCGGTTACGGATGCGGACGCAGACGAAGACGAAGACGTGGGTCTTGACGTGGAGATTTCCCCCGAGGAGTAATTAAGATATAATAGGAAGATAGGAGGGCCTTTCATATATGGCCATAATTCGTAAAAAAGTCCGTATCGGCGACCTGATGATCAATGAAGGCCTGATCACGGCGGCACAACTGGAAACGGCTCTTAAGGAGCAGAAGATAAGGGGAGCCAAGCTCGGTGAGACACTGATCGCCCTCGGCTATGTTTCGCAGGAGGATTTTTCGAATATACTGTCCAGCCAGCTCGGTATCGATACGGTTGACCTGCGTCAGGTAGGGATCGACGACAATGCGGTCAAGCTCGTATCCGAAGAACTGATGAAGAAAAATCAGCTGATGCCTTTCGGTTTCGACGAGAAGAATCCCAACATCCTGAAGGTGGCCATGGCAGATCCCATGAATATCATGGCGATTGATGATGTCACCATCATGACCAACATGGAAGTCCTCCCGTTCTTCTGCCCGAGTGCGCAGATATCCCTGCAACTTGACAGAAGGTACGGTAAGGAGCAGGCAAGAGCGGCAGCCGCACAGTTCCAGGAAGAGCATGCAGCGGAGATTGCCTTTGATACATCTGCTTCAGATATCGAATATGAGAACATCGATGATGCCCCTATCGTTAAGCTTGTTAAGACAATGCTGGAGACGGCGGTACGTCAGGGTGCATCGGATATACATATCGAGGCGCTCGACCGTGAGGTCAGAGTAAGATTTCGAATAGATGGTGTGCTTGTGGAAAACATGGATTACGATAAATCCCTTCTGCCGGCCCTTGTTGCGCGTATCAAGATCATATCCAACCTTGATATTTCCGAAAAGAGAAAACCTCAGGACGGACGTCTGACAGTTGTTGTAGACAGCAAGGAATACGATGTCCGTGTATCTATTCTGCCTACCGTGTTCGGTGAGAAGGTCGTAATGCGACTGACATCAAAGGACGGCCTGACAAGAGACAAAAAATATCTGGGACTTAACGAAAGAGAGCTGCCGAGATTTGATGCCATCATGTCGAACCCTCACGGAATCATACTTGTTACCGGGCCTACCGGTTCCGGTAAATCAACGACATGTTATACTGTTTTGTCGGAGCTTAATACCGACGAGGTAAATATAATCACCGTAGAAGATCCTGTGGAAGCAAATGTCAATGGTATCAATCAGGTTCAGGTAAATGTCAAGGCGGATCTTACCTTCGCTTCGGCGCTTCGCTCAATCCTGCGTCAGGACCCTGATATCATCATGATCGGTGAGATAAGAGATACGGAGACCGCAGAGATCGCCGTTAAGGCTTCCATCACGGGACACCTTGTTATATCGACCCTTCATACCAATTCAACCGCAAGTTCTATCACGAGACTTCTTGATATGGGAATCGAACCGTACCTTATCGGAGATTCCGTTGTCGGTATCATTGCCCAGCGACTGGTTAGGAAACTGTGTCCGAAATGCCGCAGACAAAAGTCGGCAACAGCTGAGGAGAAGAGAGCGCTTCGCGTGCCGGAGGATCAGGAGTGCATCATCTACGAGCCGGTAGGCTGCAGGGAGTGCTCAAAAGGTTATAAGGGAAGAATAGGTGTGTATGAGATAATGCCTATATCCCATAAGATCGCCGGGATGATATCAAGAGGTGCAAACGCCGACGAGATAGAGCAGCAGGCGATAAACGAAGGCATGACTACACTGCGTCGCGGAGCGGCAGAGTATGTTTTGCAGGGAATAACCACAATCAGCGAAATGCGTAAGGTTGCCTACGAAGATGAGTAAAGAGGGAGACTATGGAATTACAGAGTGCAGCATCAACGGTTACAATTGAACAGATACTGACTGTTGCCAATCAGGCGGGAGCAAGTGACGTGCATATTACGGTGGGCATACCTCCGAAGATGAGGGTGTCGGGACATCTGCAGGAAATGACTTTTCCGAGGATGATGCCGGATGATACTCACAGACTGCTGTACGGCATCATGAACGAGAAGCAGACAAAAGCGTTTGATGAAAAGGGGGAGTGGGACTTCTCATACTCCATTTCACAGCTCGGCAGATACCGTGTTAACGCGTTCAGACAGCGCGGAACCTGTGCCATGGTATTTCGTCTTGTAGGTAACAAGATTCCCAGGCCGGAGGAACTTGGAGTTCCGGAATCGGTTGTGGAATTATACGACAAGAAGAGAGGACTGGTACTTGTTACGGGGCCTACCGGTTCCGGTAAGTCCACTACCCTTGCCTCCATAATCGGCAAGATCAACCGTGAACTTGACGCGCATATCATCACGCTTGAGGATCCTATCGAGTATCTGCACAAGCATGACAAATCCATAGTCAACCAGCGTGAGGTGGGAATAGATACAGACGATTATTCCATAGCATTGCGATCGGCACTTCGTGAAGATCCCGATGTAATACTTGTGGGAGAGATGCGTGACCTTGAGACGATAAGTACCGCCATAACCGCAGCCGAAACAGGCCACCTTGTATTTTCGACATTACATACTATAGGTGCCGCATCCACCGTGGACCGTATCATTGACGTATTTCCGCCGCATCAGCAGCAGCAGATCAGAACCCAGCTTGCTAACGTGCTCGAAGCTGTTGTATCACAGCAGCTCATTCCGAGAGTGGGAGGCGGCAGATGTGCGGCATTTGAAGTAATGCATGCGAACTCAGCAATCAGAAATCTGATACGTGAGAACAAGAGCCACCAGATCACTTCGACTATCCAGACCAACCGTAAGTTGGGAATGATGACCATGGATGATGCGATAATGGAATTGTACATGCGGGGCGAGATCAACAGAGATGATGCACTGTTGTTCGCGCAGGACAAAACAACAATGAGTAACAGAATCTAAGAAGGGGCGAAAATCATATGCCGGGTTATATCTACAGGGCCATGGGTCCGGACGGAAAAGAGAAGAAGGGAAACGTTACCGCAACCAACGCAGAGCAGGCAGCGAGCAAGCTTAAGGCCGACGGCCTGATCGTTATGAAACTTGAGCCGGAGAGTGCTCTTAACAAGGAGATTACCCTCGGAACCCCCAGGGTCAAGGCAAGAGAATATGCCGTGTTCTGCCGGCAGTTTGTTGCCATATTAAAGGCCGGCGTAAGTGTTATAAATGCCTTGCAGATGATGAGCGAGCAGACAGAGAACAAAGCACTCAAAGGCGCAACTGTAAGGCTTGTTGATGACCTCGGAAAAGGTGAAACGTTATCATCCGCCATGCGCAAAGAAAAGGTGTTCCCTTCGATTTTTGTAAACCTTGTGGCAGCAGGTGAAGCAACCGGTTCGCTTGAGACGGCATTTGAGAGAATGGCGCTCCAGTTCGAGAAGGAAGCGCAGTTAAAGGCAATCATCAAGAAAGCGACTATCTACCCTATCATAGTTCTGATCGTCGCAATCGGCGTTATAGTTGCCATGATGACTTTCGTTATCCCCAACTTTATGGCGATGTTTGAGGATATGGATGTGGAAATGCCGGCTATGACAAAAATGGTAATAGCCATGTCCGATTTCTTTGTGGGATACTGGTGGCTGATTGCTATAGTTGTAATAGCGCTGGCGGTGTTCCTGAAGATTTACTCTCAGACCATAAGCGGACGTGTATTGTTCGGAACACTTAAATTAAAGCTTCCCGGTGTGGGACAGCTTCAGACCAAGACTAACTGTGCAACCTTTTCAAGAACGCTTTCAACACTTCTTCGTGCAGGTGTTCCTATGATGGAAGCACTTGAGATAACAGGTAATTCAATGGACGGCAACATTTTGTTCCAGCGTGCGGTATATCAGGCAAGGGATCAGGTTGGAAACGGTGTGTCGCTGTCCAAGCCCATCAAGATGTCAGGACTCTTCCCGCCTATGGTTGTACACATGGTATCCATCGGTGAAGAGACCGGTGAACTTGAAGACATGCTTGAGAATATAGCCGAGTACTACGAAGAAGAAGTGGCAGAGGCAACGGAGCAGATGATGGCGGTAATGGAACCTCTTATCATAGTTGTTCTTGCAGTCATTGTCGGCGTTATCATCATGGCTATCCTGCAGCCGATGCTCACACTGTACGATTCCATCGACAAGCTGTAACCAGGGTGGTCTGCTGAGTCTTCTCGGTTTTGTCTGTAACATCAGCGACAACAGAGATATTATTGCTTTGTATTGAACCGGAGTATTGCCTCCGGTTCTTGTTTTTTTGACAAAAATCCGAAAGATAATACAGATAATAAAAAAAATACCGATATTACATACTTGACATATTTAACATATATAACAGATTAGACATATTTGACAGATTTAGTCATTTTAGTTAGAATATACATAAATTGTAAGTGAGTGAATAGTTGTGACCTGGAGGGAAAATAATGTTTTCAAACCCGTTTTCACCTATATTTGGAGGAAAACCCGACGTTTTTTTTGGCCGGGAGAAAATACTGAATCTGTTTGAGCATGCAATGATAGATGTTGGAAGCGATGATCGGGCCATTTTTGTCACAGGGACCCGGGGAAGTGGGAAAACTGCACTATTAGAGCAGCTTTCGATAAGAGCCGCAGCCAAAAACAGAAAAGTAATTGATTTAGGACCAGAGAATATGGTATCGCAGCTTATATACTCTTTAACCGGTTATGATGAAGTTACAAAAACTGTTAATCCACAGGTAAACGTTAATGCATTTGGATTCGGAGGAGGCGTAAGTGGCGGTTCTGTTTCTAAAACGGAGCACATCGGAAAAGACAGATTGCAATCACTTCTACCGGATGCTTGTTCAAATTATAAAAATGGTCTTCTTGTTACGGTCGATGAGATTCAGAAGGTACCAATAGAGGATGTATCAATCCTTTGCAATGCTTTTCAAATGGCATCCAGAAAGGGAAACGATATAATGCTGGCCGTAGCGGGGCTTCCTTATGCATATTCTGAAGTAATAAAGCATGAGGGGTGTACTTATTTACGAAGAGCTTCCCATGAGGAGTTAGGGCTGTTCACATGGGAGGAAGCCTCTGACGCATTTAGTAGTGTATTCTCAGAAATTAAGGGTCTAAGTGTAAGCGTGCAACTGGTGGATAAACTGAATCAGGCTTCATATGGACATCCGTATATAATGCAGCTCCTTGGTTACCATCTTGTTATGCATATAAATGGTCAGAGTTCAGAAAAAAAACACACTGTTACAGATTATGAAGTGCAAATAGCGATTAAGAATGCTTTGTTTGCTTATGAGCAGCGAGCTCTAAAACCTTTATTGGATGAATTGCCAAATAGTGAGAAAACATATTTGATAAAAATGGCAGAGTGTTTGGATACAGATCGTTTAGCTGATACTTCTGATATAGCTCGAAGTTTAGGATCGACTCCGAACAAATTAAGCAAGACAAGAGCATATCTTATAAATCATGGTATTATAGCGTCGCCGGAGCGCGGTAAAGTCATGTTTTGCATTCCATATCTATCGGACTACGTAAAAAAAGAAGAGCCTTTATCAAATGCAATAACTGTGGCAAGACAACGCAGAGTGTGAGCAGAATCAAAACGTGTGCCGGTTAGATTATCCTACAGGTCGGGATAATAATTGAATATCCTTTATTATCCTTGAATATAACTGTAGTTCATTAGGTGTGCAATCAATAAACAATTCATTAAGTTCGCTTCGATATAGGCTGTTGACGAGAGGAGTATCTGTCTGCAGAAGCCAGTCTGCGGAAGTCTTTAACACTTCGGTAATTCTCATAAAGGTTTTCAAGCCGAGATTTGTTTTCCCGTTTTCAATATCACTCATATATGCAGTGGATATGTCAAGCTGTTCAGCCAACTGCTCTTGACTTAAGTTTGCTGATTTTCGAGCCTGCCGTATCCTCATACCTACTTCCTTCATTCTAAAATCTTCATTCATCAAATAATCCCCATATAAAGTATTGTTTATGTTCGGATTGATTTTATCGTCAATAGTACTTGATTAACATAAACAATAAATGATATATTAAACGATAGACGATATATCTCACCTTTTTTATGATCATTAGTTTAAAATCGGACAGAGAGATGAAATAACATGACAGGATACCCATCTGTTGACAGAAAGCATTGCAATGGAACTTCTTTTTTTGAAAGACATCCGTTTATTCCTAATATCAGCATATCAAATGTGATAGATGTTCTTAATGTTTTTAGACAGAACGAATATGTGATTGATAGTCTGGAACTGCGTGTTACGCATCGTATGTTCAGGACTGATGCCGGAATCATAGCAAGAGTATTATTGCGGTTTGGCATAAAGGCAGGAGATATCATAGCGGTTTCCATGCCTAACCTGTATCAGGCGGTGGCTGTTTTCAAGGCAGCTAATAAAATCGGAGCAGTAACCACTTTTTTGAATCCGTTAAGTTCCAGGGAGGAATTGATACAGTATATCGAAATGTATCATTCTACAGTTTTATTTAACTACGATAAATCGAGAGAATATGATGAAAAGATAATTAAGGATACGTGTCTTGAGCATGTAATTACACTTGATGCAAAAAGAGTAAATCAGAGTGACTTCAATAAGAATGGAGATGCATCGGAAGTAAAAATAATTGATTATCACGATCTTGAAATGATTTCATCTGCGTATAAAGGACATGTTCCTACGATATTCTCCGGTAGCAGAGAGGCGTTGATCCTCTATACCAGCGGATCAACAGGAGAGCCTAAGAGCTTGTTGTTTACCAATAGAAACATATTATCAGCGCTGATTTATCTGCGTAATTCCACGCATCAGCCAAAACTTAAGAATGGAAATAACAGATGGATGGGTGTTGTCCCGATTATGTATCCGTATGGATTTGCCTGTTCGGTACTGGCACCGATCCTGAATAACTGCGAAGTGATCATGGCTCCCGACATCGGACCGGATAAGATCGAATACTACTATCAAAAAAAACCTGCATTGATCTTCGGAAGTCCAGCTTTCCTGGAGGTGACACGCAGGAGTCTTCCTAAAGATACAGACTGTTCATCACTGAAGCAGTTTATTTCAGGCGGTGATTTTTTATCTGAATCACAGTCAAGAGAAGGCATTGAATTTTTCAGGGAGCATCATGCGGATGCCACGATATGCAATGGCTCAGGCAATGGAGAGTTACTGGGATGCTGTACGAATTCCATGAACGTGCCATACAGACCTGATACGGTTGGACAGCTGATACTCGGACCGGAATATGTCGTAGTAGATCCTGATACGAAGAAAGAGGTTAAATATGGCGAACAGGGCGTACTTCTTGTTCGTGGAAAGCACGTGTTTAAAGGCTATTATGGCAGGGATGATCTGACCAAGGCAGCAATGATGGAATATAACGGAAAGTATTGGTATTGCACCGGGAATTACGGATACCTTGATGAAGACAGATACTTTCATATGGTCGGAAGGGCATCGAGATTTTTCATCGTGTATACATTGAATAAGGTGTATTGCGAGCTGGTGCAGAGTGTGGTTGCAGCAATTGATGAAGTGGAAAGCTGTGCCGTCGTACCGAAGCCTGACAAAGATATGCTGTTTGTCAGTAAAGCATATGTAGTATTAAAAGAGGGTCTGACCGGATCGCCGGAAATGGAGAAGCGAATTATAGAAAAATCCAGACAGACTATAACTGATAGTACGGGATCGGAAATAACATTAAAGGACTATGAAATTCCAAAGAGTGTCACCTTCCTGCAGAAGCTTCCCAGAACACGGGCAGACAAGATTGACTATGAATTGTTAAGGAAGATGGCAGAAAAAGAATCATAGTGAGGGGAAAATGAGCGAAACAAGAGAAGAGAAAAAACAAAATCTAACCGGCTATACAGGATATCCCTCAATCGACAAACCATGGTTGAAGTACTACAGCAAGGAAGCAATAGAGAGTAAGTTGTCATCCAAATGTATGTATCAGTATTTGTTTGATGATAATGCTGAAAATCACGCATTAACGGCATTGTCTTATTTTGACCGTGAAATAACATATGCTGAATTGTTTGAACATATAAAGGAAGCTGCAATTGCATTGACGGATATCGGTATAAAAAAAGGCGATGTGGTCTCGTTCTGTACCGTCACAGTTCCCGAAGTAATATATGCTTTCTATGCACTAAATATGATCGGTGCCGTGGGAAATATGATTGACCCGAGAACAAGCATAGAGGGTATCAAATCATATATCGAAGAAAGCAATTCACAGTACCTCATCATATTGGATGCTCTGGTATCTAGACTTGAGGGAATGTTTTCAAATGCCGTTGTAAAAAAAGTAATCGTTTTGTCTGCGGGTGACTCCATGCCGGCCATCAAGCGTTTCGGGTATCGAGTGATTAAGCATACAAAACTGTCAGGGGATAAATGCATCACATGGAGCCGATTCATTTCTTCAAAGTCAGACAAATCGTTTGAACAACGCCGGTATGAAAAGGATTTGCCGGTATCAATCATGCATACCGGGGGAACGACCGGTAATCCAAAGGGTGTATTGTTCTCTGATGACAGCTATAATCACCTGAATGATCAGTTCAATCATTACAACATGCAACCACGAAAAGGTGAGATTGTTCTAAACATCATGCCGCCGTTCATTGCATACGGAATGGCTGTTGGTATCCATGAGTTTTTATGCTGCGGGTGCAAAGTTATCCTGATTCCGCTTTTTGATCCCTCCAAGTTTGACCGATTGATCTGCAAGTATAAACCGCAACACTTCTGGGGTGTTCCGACTCATTTGGACAGCCTCCGCTTCAGTAAGAGGATTATTGGGATGAATCTCTCCTTTTTGAAGACGGCCGGTGTAGGCGGCGACGCTATCAAAACGGAATCGGAAATAGTAATCGGTAAGTTCTTAGCAGAGCATGGTTGCAGATACGGTGTCACAAAAGGATACGGTATGACTGAGGTTAATTCGGCAGTCAGTGTATGCGGTGAGGGACTCAACAAGACAGGCAGTGTAGGCATTCCGCTTGTTCATACCGTTATATCCGCGTTCAAACCCGGTACGCATGAGGAACTTAAGTTTGGAGAGCAGGGAGAGATCTGCATACAGACTCCGTCATGTATGCTCGGATATATGGGCAGAGAAGATGAAAACAAGAAAATCATGCAGATACATGAAGATGGAAAACTGTGGATTCACAGCGGAGACATTGGATATGTAACCGAGGACGGATTTGTTTATATTGTTGACAGATTGAAGAGGATGATTATAAGGGAAGACGGCTTCAAGGTATATCCATCCATCATTGAAAACGTTATATGCGAATGTAAAGACGTCACAAACTGTGCCGTGATCGGTGTTAGTAATAAGCAATACACGCAAGGCGTAATCCCCAAGGCTTTTATCACAGTTCGGGACAAAATTGCACATGAGAAAATCATTAACGAGATAAATGATATTTGCAAAAGAAAGCTTTCGGAATATCAGATACCTGAAGAAATCGAGATACTGGATGAACTTCCGCTGACCAAGGTGGGAAAGATTGATTACATAGCACTTGAAAAAAGGCAGAAGGAGGACGCGGAAATGGGGAGTGATTCTGAAAACGAAGATCAAATCATGGAAGCAAAAGTGATTTCAAAAGAGCAGTAAGTTGTAGAAATAGTCTTTGTTACAAGATGTTTATAGAATATGTTCTGGGATGGGAACTGCTAGACATTCAGAAGAAAAATGGTGTTCCAAATTATTACGAGTATTATTATCGCTATAATTATCCAGTTGAGTTTGACAATTATATAATCAGAACTTTAAAAGAATTACAAAAAAGACAAGGAGAATTAGTTGAGTTACAACACATGACATCAGTTACATTTTGATGGTTGATCAGACTTCGAAAAGAATATGTATTTTCATGTTATCATACTCAATTGACTCTATAGGTTAAAGTGAAAATGTCGGAAAATAGAAATAATCTAACCGGCTACCCATCCATAGATAAGCCGTGGTTGAAATATTACAGTGAAGAGGTGATTAACGCGCCGCTGCCGGAGTGTACTATCTATGAGTATATGGTACAGAACAACAAAGACTATCCGTCGGATATTGCGATCATATATTTGGGCAGGAAGATCACATACAGAGAACTGTTTGAGAATATTGATAAGACCGCTGCGGCGTTTCTGAAGGCGGGCGTGAAAGAAAAAGAGATCGTGACGGTTGCGCTTCCAAGTATTCCGGAGGCGATTTATTGTGTGTATGCTCTGAATAAGATCGGCGCCGTTGCAAAT
>CADALB010000016.1:0-44884 GCA_902788755.1 uncultured Lachnospiraceae bacterium
GATAATCTACAATTATCACTCATTTTCACAACGCTTCTTTAATTCTTTATCCTAATCCTATCTCTTTTTCAGTTCTTCCCTCTTCTGCCTGTACTCTATTATCGGCATATCTGCAGCAACAAGATTCTCACCCATCCGAAGGGAGGATGCCTTGGGAAGCTGGGTTATAACAATTCTCTTGTCCTGACGCTCTATGATCTTGTTGGCACGGCTTCCGAACCATGCGATAATCTTATTGATAAGGCGGATTTTTGTGATTTTATTGTAGAACCTTAAGGCAATGATAGAGTTCTCGTCGTCAACAGGGATGAAGTAAGCAAGAACCATAATCTTGTCAGTAATGTGATTAAGCCACATATTGGGAAATTTAAATGTAAGATTTGTTGATTTTATAACACATTCGCTTGCAGGCTTAGGAGTCTGTCCGTTATCCGTCTCGTTGTTTGCGCTTGTCTGCAAAGTATTGTCATCAAGCCATACAACCTTAGGGCCGTTACATAGGCACTTATTTCCGCGACCTATTGTTGTTCTGTGAACGAAAGCAAGATGGGAGACATCCAATTGGTTTTCTATAACTCTTGAATAATGTACACCCCATCTGTCTGTTATCTCGTCATAAACATATGCGCTATCGGTAATAACGTCAAAACAATCCGGCTCATGGGCAGGCTTACCATCGCCGTACCATACGAATACAATCCCTCCGATTTCTCTTGTTTCATAGCTTTTAAGATTGAATCTTGAGAAGTCTGCCTCTGATGCTCTTCCTTCCGATGGTATATAGACACATTTTCCGCTTGTATCGTATTCTATCCCATGAAACGGGCACTTGATGTTTCCGTCGCTGACGCACCCCTTTGAAAGGGAAGCCCCTCTGTGCGCACACAGATCAGTAACACATCCAAGCTTACCGGCCTGATTTCTGTATAACACAAGATTTTTACCAAACCTCCTAAGCCCGGTGAGTTTTCCGGGCTTAAGAAGATCTGATGAAGCTATCGCATACCACTGGTTATTAATCATATTTAATCCCTATCTTTGTAAATCGCATAAACATCCATATCATAGTGGATGCTACCGGGGAATTCGCTTCCATCATCCTGTTCATAGTGAACAAACTTCTTACCATCGTGATGAGGAGGATCCACCCAGTCACCTTCTCCGTCACGAACGTAATGCACATCGATTACATCACCATCAATAGAATCTATATATCTAACTTTGTGAGTAATGTAATAGCACGCCCCGATTGCACGGTCTTCCGTAACATTCGTCCAGTCACCTTCCCAGCCCGCAAAATCATATCCCGCCAGACACGGATCGGGGGGTGTGGGCATTGAAGAGCCATACGGTATTATATCGGTCCTCCACAATTCGCCGGTCCATTCGTTAAACCAATGAAGCGCACAGGTCTTGCCGGGAACCCCCTTGGGAAGATTGAGAGTTGCCCACCACTCAGGCCACTTTGCACTCTTGTTTGAGTTGAACTTCTTGGTATAATCCGATACCATGGATGCAGCCACAGGTGCGGCAACAGTAGCATCCTTCGTGTATGCACCGAGTATAACCCGATCCTCAGTTACATTTGCAGCATTTCCAACCCATGATGTGAACTGATACCCCGGAACATATGTGTCTGTAGGCACTGGGGCATTCTGTCCATGTTTTACCTGTACAGTTACCATTTTCGTTCCGTAGACATACGTAACATTATGCTTTGTTGCTGCTGATACATCTGATCCTGTGCAGCAAAGCATAATTACGGAAGAAGCCAGAACACCTATTATTATTCTTTTTATTGCCTTGCTCATTTTACTATCCTCCAGTATTTTTCAGTAAAGTACTATGATTTTTGAACTGTTTGAATTATATCACATTCTCACTTATTAATCTCATTTATTACCCTTTGTATTGTATTCTTCCGCTCAAGGAGATAATCCTCTGCCTTTTTAAGTTCAGACTCGTCCCATTTTCCGGATTCCAAATGCTGTTTTACATTCCTTTCCGAAAACGCTGTTTCTCCCAATTCGCGGAGTCTTCCTGCCAATTGCCGCCTGAATTCCCTATTCTTTATAAGGTTAGAATAAAGAGGACCCTGCTCTATAAACCAATTCTCAAAAATCTGTACCTTGTCATCAAACACATAATCCCCGTCATGAAGCATCCACCTGATCCTTCCGTCCCCGTAAGAATTATCGTATGGTTTTTTTACAAACCAATACATATCATTATTATATTCAGCCCAGTCCGTGTTTCCTGCCCACGTATTTATTGCAAGATAATCTATATAACTATCCACATCCATCATTGTCCGAAGTTTTTCATAGTTTTCTTCAATCGAAATGTCATTCTCAGTCACAAAATCATCAATTTCCAAATAACGGCTCATGAGCATATTATACTCATCCTCATCGGAATAATCCGTTTCCGGAAAAGACTCCGACAGTATTACCAGATTATCCTGCGCAATACCGTAATGATCCTCAAAGTATTTCTCATCTATCCTCTGTCTAAGATACACATCATTCCAGAATTCTCCGTTTATAAACAGGGCAACCCTTCCCGTGGTCCTGGGTTTGATTATTTCTTCATCGTCCACTAGATCGTAGAAAACCGATTCGTTAAAGTTGTCATCTAATACTATTCCGTTAGACCTGTACTTCTCCTTATCAAAAAAATCGTATTCCAGAACATCCGATCCGCTGTAGCAATTTCTGGCGCGAAGCTGGAAATTCTTGATCCTTCGATCTCTGGTTGTTCTCCCCTGAAGCTTTAAACCACACTTTTGGGTAAAGACCAACTCCTCCTCCACAAAATAGTCAACATCGGCCGCAACCTCCCATTCTCGACCCTTTTGTTTATAGTTAACAGATGGCTCTTCTCCTTCCTGTCCATTCAAATACCACTCGTCGTACTCTGCTCCCGTAGACACTATGCCATACGGTCCAAACAAGTCACTCCTGTCAGCCACTACGGAAATAATACTCTTGTATTTTCCCTCGCAGAAAAAGTACTCACGTGTAATAACATCACTCTTATTACCGTTTTTGTCTATAACAGCAGCACGCACAATAAACGCCTTGTCCACCGGCTTCTCGGATGGCTGCTCGATTTTGACCACCTCTCCTTGATCCTCGTCATAGTATTCGGTTTCAAGATACCTTTTTATAATATTGGGGACGTTAACTACTGTATTGGGCTCTGCAGTACGGTCATAAACACGGATAGGCTCACTGTAGATAAGGGAATCCTGATCAGGCACACTTCCGTCAAGTGTATAATAGATAATGCCATCGCCGATTGCTGACATTTCAAGATAGAATTCATTATTATAAAATCCGCTGTCTGCTGATAAATTCGGAGATTCCGGTCTAAGATGGTCACTGTATTTGAAAAGAGTTTTTCCGTTTTTGTCCGAAAGGTAGATGTTTTCGCTCAAATCCCTCTTTAATGCGAAATTCCAGCTGGGATCGAGCTTTATCATAACGGAATCCCCCGGTTCTATCACCAACCCGTCAAGCGGTAATTTGTCATAATCCTTGGATGAATCGGATAAAAAAAGCCCGGTAAGATCATACGCATGGTCTGTTGTGTTTCTAATCCTCAAATAATCCGAGAATTCGATTGAGCCATCGTCTTTGACAATACGCGGACTGTCGGCATGAACATCATATATAATGAGTTCTTCTTCTGATTTGACATGCGGAGCCACATACACAAGTACAGCAAGAGCAGCCGTAAACAAAACAAGTATCGTGTACTTTAAACGATTTCTCCCGGTTCTCATTCTCATCTACCGCTTCAGAAACTTACCTCTCCGTCATGGGACATGACAGATACAGAGTTTACTCCGGAAACAGCAGATACTGCCTTGGAAAGTAAGGCCCCATCCTTTGTCCGAAGTTCATACACAAGTTCAAGCACACCGTCTGTAATAACGCGGGATTTTTCCTCATAATAGGATGTATTTTCCCTAATCTTCTCAAGAATCTCAGCATCCGAATCAGCTCCGGCGTTTACAACGAGTATCATAGGAGTCTTTATAACAGGTATCCGGTCGAGGGCAAATATTACTATGGTTGCGATAACCGACAGGATGATCGCAATTTCTACAAGTCCGGCCCCACAAATAATTCCGGCCGAGATTGCCCAGAACAAAAAGGCCAGATCCATCGGATCCTTGACTGCTGTTCGAAATCTTACAATGGAAAGAGCGCCCACCATACCGAGGGAAATGACAACGCTCGACTGAACGGTCAGTATGACAGCGGCGGTTATGACCGACATAAGCACAAGAGAGATGTTGAAGCTCTTGGAATAAAAGGTCTTCTTGGTCAAAAACCGGTATGTGGCATAAATATACAACCCGATGAGCAGTGCAAAGAATATGACAATAACTATCTGCTTGGCAGAAAGTTCAACGCTGGCATATCCTTCAAGAAATGATTTTTTGAAAATGTCGGAAAAAGTGTTCATCTATATTTCCTCCCTTTATTCTTGAGAGCCACGCCATTTAAAAGCTCGCTTCGCTCGGGCGTGGCCTACGTGCTGCAAAGTTTTCATAGAAAACTTTACACCACCATCAATAATTCTCAAGTGCATAAAACTGTACTTCATAGGTCATAAGACCGAGCTGAAGTTCTATTTTGTCGATACATTTATATCCGCATTCCTTACATACGGTTTCGTTAAATACCGTAAAAGCATCTTCCGTTTCAAATGTGATGAGCGAATAGTTGTGTGCTGCAGCCTTGTCAACAAGGCTCTGTCTGTAGCTTTCATTCTGCTCAACCAGCGGCCTAAGATACGGGAATACCTCAAGCGGTATACCGGCGTTTACAATGTGACCTTCCGCCTCAGAATCCACTTCTCCTTCATGACCGCACATCCACTCGCCGTTTTTTCTTGCAAATCCGTCATAAGCAAGACTCCGCGAATAGAATATATCTCCGTGATCGCTGTATTTTGCCGTGTATTCGTATGCCTTCTTCCAGTTTGCCACTTCCTCGGGAGTAAGCGTATGAAGCGGCAGACGCCCGAATCCAAAATACACCGTAAGCGCCATTATTGCCGCATATGCGGTAACATAGACTGCTTCATGCAAAAGCACCGGATCATCTTCCGGTTTCATGCGCTCCATACAGACAAGGGCAACTACAACTACGGAATGTACCCACAACTGCAGATAATACGACATCAGAGCCCCATCATTTCTTCCTATTATTGAAAGAGGAGCAATCATGACTATGGATGATACGATTGACAAAGCAAAAATGTCATTTTCCTGCACTTTTACTTTACGGGATGTATCTCCTGTTTTCTTTCTTTTTCTGACAGCCATAAATATAGCCATAACTACAATGGCAAACAGCCCCGCAAATGTATATATCAGATAGTTAAGCTGATCCAAAAATGTGGAGAATTTAAAACCTCCCCCTATTCCGGCTCCGATATAGGTAAATGCAAAAGCCCGCATCCAGTATAGCGGCCATTCTATTGTTATAACGGCTGCTACCGCAATGTTCATTCCGAGTGTAATCAAAAAAAGCTTTAAAGCTTCCTTGCGTGAATAAAGAAGCATATAGACAAACACCGGGATAGCAACAAACACAAAATACTGCTTCGAGTAAAAGCATAGTGTAATCCCTACGGAACACCATACACACTTATATTTGATTTTTTCCGAAGCAGCCCCATACAACGTCAGCATCAAAAGCAAGAGCCCCAGATCATCGGGTGCGGCAGATACATAGCCATATCGCCAGTGACAGAGCATGAACAAAAATGCAGCAAAAAGCGGAGCAATAGTTGTTTTACTGTATTTTTTTACCGCAAAAAATCCTATGATACCGGATCCAAGAATACTGATAACGGATATTACAAAATGAGCCACAACCGCACTGCACTTAAACACCGCAGCTATAGCCGCCGCAAGGAGGCTTGCAAAAAAAGGATAATCATAATTAATCCCGGGTACTTCATATTGAATAGATGCTGCCAAATAGGGTGATTTTCCCTCAAGGAACATATTGGTAAGCGCCACACTCGACGCCTCCTGAATCTCCTGAGGGTAAGGTAATGCTATGGCACCCGCATAGATAACTCTTACGACAAACAAAACCACAGTAACAAATGCGGCCAGTGTCAGAAGCTTATATGCGATTTTTTGCTCTGTAATGTTTTTGAAATGCATCTAGTCTACCGAATGATCATCAAAATTGATACGCTCTTCCTCGACTACAACCGGGCGGTGTATGACTCTGGTATTGATGTTTAGCACATACTCACCCAGAAATCCGATAAAGAATAGCTGAAGTGATCCGAGCAGAAACACACCTATGACCATCGGCGCGTAACCTGCCGAGAAGGAATCCCAGCGTGTAAGCTTAAGTACCAGATACACAAGGGCAACGATAAAACTGATTACCCCTGCCGTAAATCCTATGAGAGTGGCAAGACGCAGTCCCACCTTAGTGTAGCTCGTAAAGCTAAGCATCGCACCGTCATACAAGCTGTAAAAATTGTTATGGGTCTTGCCTGCCCGACGCTCTTCCTGCTCATATGTGACCTCTATCATATTAAAGCCTTCGGCGTATTCGGCTACTATACCGCGAAGGAACGGAATAGGATCATCTAGCTCACGAAGGAGTTTCACGAATGATCTGTCATACAGCCCGAACCCCGTGAAGTGTTCTATGAGCTTGACCGGTGACATCCTCTTGATGATCTTGTAATAACAGCTTCTTAAGAAATACAGAATTCCGGATTCCTTGCTTGAAGTCTTGATTCCGCTTACGATCTTGTGCCCCTTTTCCCACTCACGGACAAATACCGGGATCATATTGACAGGCTCCTGAAAATCCGCTGCAATTGATATGGTACAGTCCCCCGTGGTCTGGCATATACCGTAAAAGGGGGAATTAAACTGCCCGAAGTTGGTCACGTTAAATATAGCCTTAATCTTCGGATTGTTTGCGCAAAGGTTCCGGATCACATCTCTTGTGCCATCCTTGCTGCAGTTATCTATAAATACTATCTCATAATCATACTGAGGCAGTGCTTCATTAAAAACATTCACTATTGAATTAGCCATCAGTTCCGCATTCTCAACTTCGTTGTAACACGGGATCATCACACTTATTGTCTTCATATGGTCCTTCCCACCTAAGAGAACTTACGTGCAAGGTAATACTTGGAAAAGGTTTCCCTGCGCATTCTGCCGTGTTCCACTGCATGTGCTATGTGATCTGGCAAAAAGCTGTCATATTTTACTTCTATAAGGTTTTGTCCTCTATGCAGCACCGGCCGGCAGTTAATTGCTTCGCATGACAGGAAACGGCCAAAATCACGGGACGATCTGATATTTCTGTCTATCGTAACCCTTACATTCCCCCTGCTGCACACAAAAGGCCACCTTTCATATTCAACAATGACCGTAGGCCTCAGCCCTTCTGTCCTCATTTCACGTATGAACATATTTAGAAGTGCCGGATTGGATTCGGAAATCGCAGGTCTTCTGCTAATAATACTTCTATAAGTATCAATGTCGATAGAACACGCCTGTTTTCTGATGAGATCCGCTTTTTTGATTTTTCGCTCCAGGCTTATAATACCTGTACTGCGATTATATATCCTGATCCGCCACTTGATACGCTCATCAACGCCATCAATATTCTGGTTTAGGTATGAATCCGCATAATCATCAAAGTACAAACTTCTGATGCTGTAGTACCCGTTTGCTCCTACGTGGGAATCCCTTTTCATCAGTGCACTTAGGCGGCTCTGCACACCTATCAGATTGATTTCAGGTTCTATATATTTGAATTCGTGTCGAAATCCGTCCAACTGCTCAAACATTCTAAGTAGTCCTCTATCTGTTGTTTTGTAACAGACTTAAGGTCGCTGTCTATACTGTACGCTTTATACCATTTAACAAGCTCACGCATGGTCCTGTCCGCATCCCAGAGTGGATGCCATCCGAGTCTCTCTTTGATTCTGGTGCAGTCAAGTTTCAGATATTTGTCCTCGTGAGGGCCTCCGTCTGATTTGTTGATCCACGCTATCTTCTCATTTGTGTTTTTATTACTTTCCGCTCCTGCTGCGGTTTTGAGAGCAAACGAATTCCAATTATCACAAAACATTGTCGCTATCTTAGCTGTAGATAACGCATCCTTATCATCGGGGCCCACATTATAGCACCCTTCAACAGACGGATCCATATACTGTCCGGCTGCTACCCCCAGATAACATACAACAGGCTCTAATACATGCTGATAAGGTCTTATGGAATAAGGATTCCTAACTATTATATCTTTTCCTTCTATCGCTGCCCTTACACAGTCCGGAATTATACGATCTCGGGCAAAATCACCGCCTCCTATTACATTTCCGGCCCGCATAGTTGTTACCGGAATTCCTTTTTCCTTAAAGAACGAATTCCTGTAACTGTAGGTTACCAGTTCGGAACATGACTTTGAATTGGCGTAAGGATCATATCCGCAGAGCTTCTCTTCCTCATGGTAGCCTTCATCCCGCTCGGTGTTAAGATACACTTTGTCGGTTGTAACATTTATGATGCTCTTTACACTATCTGTAAGGCGACAGCATTCAAGTACATTGACAGTACCCATAATATTCGTCTCATACGTGTATACCGGATCTTTGTAGGAGCTTCGAACCAGGGGTTGTGCCGCCATGTGTATAACTATTTCCGGCTTCGCCTCGGCAAATGTCTCTTTTAACTTGTCAAGATTACGGATGTCCGCATATATGTTTACAAGCTCGCCTGGGCAGTTTTCAAAAGGACGTACAGGCACATTATCCTCACCGTTTAACCCGAGCAATTCAAAGAGGCTCGGATCCGTAGGAGGTTTAAGAGCATATCCTGTGATTTTTGCTCCTGCCATCAGAAGCAATGCCACCATCCATGAACCCTTAAAGCCGGTGTGACCCGTCACAAGAACTTTCTTATCTTTATAGAATGTCATTATGTCCTTAATCATAGGTTATATTATGCAATATATCCGGACAAAAAACAAGCCCGGCACTTTCGTGCCGGGCTCATATAATCTTTCGATGGAATTACATACCCATTCCCATTCCGCCACCTGCAGGCATTGCAGGGGTATCTTCCTTGATATTTGCAACAACAGACTCCGTTGTAAGAAGCGTTGAAGCTACACTTGTTGCATTCTGAAGAGCAGATCTTGTAACCTTGGCAGGATCAAGGATTCCGTCTTCTACCATGTCAACATATTCTTCCGTAAGAGCATTGAAACCAATGCCAACCTTCGAATCACGAACCTTGTTAACAATAACGCTGCCTTCAAGGCCTGCATTTGCTGCAATCGTGTAAAGAGGAGCTTCAAGTGCCTTAAGAATGATGTTTGCACCCGTCTTCTCATCGCCTTCAAGCTTGTCAGCAAGCTTTGCAACCTCTTTTGCCGCATGTATGTATGCGCTTCCGCCTCCTGCTATAATACCCTCTTCAACTGCAGCTCTTGTTGCAGCAAGGGCATCTTCCATACGAAGCTTGGCTTCCTTCATCTCTGTCTCGGTTGCTGCGCCTACACGGATGACCGCTACGCCACCTGCGAGCTTAGCCAGACGCTCCTGAAGCTTTTCTCTGTCAAAATCGGAAGTCGTCTCTTCTATCTGGGTCTTAATCTGTGCGATTCTTCCCTCAATTGCCTTCTTATCGCCTTCACCGTCAACAATGACCGTTGTTTCCTTCTGAACCTTAACGGATTTTGCACGTCCGAGCTGATCAAGTGTTGCTTCCTTAAGGTCAAGTCCGAGTTCATCCGAAATAACCTGGCCGCCTGTAAGAATAGCGATATCTTCAAGCATTGCTTTTCTTCTGTCACCGTATCCGGGTGCCTTAACACCTACTACCTGGAATGTTCCACGAAGTTTGTTGACAATAAGCGTTGTAAGAGCCTCACCCTCAATATCCTCAGCAATAATGAGAAGCTTCTTGCCGCCCTGAACGATCTGCTCAAGGAGAGGAAGTATGTCCTGAATGTTGCTGATCTTCTTGTCTGTAATCAGAATATAAGGATCTTCAAGGTTTGCTTCCATTTTGTCCATATCTGTTGCCATATAAGCGCTGATATAGCCTCTGTCAAACTGCATACCTTCCACAAGATCAAGCTCTGTCTGCATTGTCTTTGATTCTTCTATTGTAATAACGCCATCGTTTGAAACCTTTTCCATTGCATCGGCAACGAGGTTGCCTACCTCATCATCTCCTGCTGAGATTGAAGCAACCCTTGCTATATGATTTTTGCCGTTTACGGCCGATGCCATCTTGGCAATAGCGTCAACTGCGGCATCCGTTGCCTTCTTCATACCCTTTCTCATGATGATCGGGTTAGCGCCTGCTGCAAGGTTCTTCATTCCCTCACTAACCATTGCCTGTGCAAGTACAGTCGCGGTTGTTGTACCGTCACCTGCTGCATCATTTGTCTTGGTTGCTACTTCCTTAACAAGCTGTGCTCCCATATTCTCAAAAGCATCCTCAAGCTCGATCTCTTTGGCGATGGTAACACCGTCGTTTGTAATAAGGGGTGCTCCGTATGATTTGTCAAGAACTACGTTTCTTCCCTTAGGTCCAAGTGTAACTCTTACTGTATCTGCGAGCTTATTAACGCCGGATTCAAGGGCTGCTCTGGCGTCTGCTCCGTATTTAATCTCTTTTGCCATTTTAATTACCTCCTAAATTACCTTTACTTAATGTCGGTCGCCCTATTCAATTACTGCCAAAACATCATTCTGCTTAACTATGATGAACTCCTCGTCATCAAGCTTTACTTCCGTACCGGCATATTTTGAATAAATAACCTTCTGTCCGACCTTAACCTGCATCTTGACTTCCTTACCATCGATGACTCCGCCGGGGCCTACTGCGATAACTTCAGCCTGCTGGGGCTTCTCTTTGCTCTGTCCCGGAAGAACGATTCCGGACTTTGTTGTTTCTTCAGCTTCAAGCTGTTTAAGTACGACTCTGTCGCCGAGTGGTGATAACTTCATATCTATTGCCTCCTTTATATATAAGTTTACTTTTCGGTATTTGTTAGCACTCATCCTTGTCGAGTGCTAAACCACAAGAAATAAAATAGCACTGTGACCGGTGGTTGTCAAGTGCTATCTTGTATTAAATTTTATGTATTTTTTGTGAAGTGTAAACAGCCGATTTAATACTTTTTAATCTCCTTGATAAATTCATCATAATCACGTATGTATTCACTTCCGTCATAGTGGGTGCTTGCAAGTACAAGAAGCACAGAGTCCGGTGAAAAATCATACATTTCCTTCCATATCATCTTCGGAATGTATACTCCCTCCATCGGACGGTTAAGCTCAACGATCTCCTTGTTTTCTCCGTCAGTAATCATTACCTTTGAAGATCCGGCAACATTAATAAGTACAAATTCGGAATTCCTGTTTGCATGCTGACCCCGGACTACAGTATCGTCAGACCCGTATATGTAGAAAACCCTTTCTATCTTAAACGGAATATCTATCTCTCCTTCCGCAACTACAAGCTTTCCTCTGTCATCGCCAAGGTCGGCAAATTGAAGTTTTCTGTAAAGTTCATGTGTCATATTAATCTCCTGTATTCGCAGAACCCCGAAATTGCTAAGCGGTTCTCACTCTTCATTACTTAATAATAATCCCGGATTGCAGAATTCTTTGGAATGCTCAGTTATCCATTCGTCTCCTTTATCCCACCAGCGGAGATTTAAAAGCTTTTTAACTGTTTCCTCATCAAATCTTTCACCAATCCTTTTTGCAGGAACCCCCGCATATATCGCATACGGTTCCACATCGGACAGTACAAGGCTGCCTGCTCCCACAACCGCACCATCGCCGACGGTCACCCCGTCAGTTATCATTACACCTTTTCCGATCCAGACGTCATTACCGATTGTAATGTTTATGTAATGGTTTTTGTCGGTGAATCTGGCCTCTTCAAACTTTTCGATATGGTTACCCTTCACATACGTGTATCCGTATTGAGCCGCCGTCGAATAAAACGCAGGGTGCACCGCAATACACTCCCCCTTTACCGGATGCCGTCCGATAGCTGTATTTAAGCCGGCCACGCAGCTGTACCTTCCTATACGTGTATTTGAGATAACAGAACCCCTTCCGATAAACGAACTGTATCCTACCTCAACATGCTCAAGTTCTGCCTTGTCGGCAATACAGTTTCTCCCTTCAAGTACTGTTCCCTTGTAGAGATATGCCCCTTTACCTATGATGCTGTCATATTTTCTCTCTATCACCATCTTGACAAAGGGAAAACATATCCTTCTGTATATGAAAGAGCCGGTGTCGGCCAATTTGCGCATTATGAATTGTCCTGTCGATTCCATTTTTTTCATACTGTCCCTTTTGGCACTAATCTATGCCATTAAGCTCCCGGTACAGCCTTCTTGCATAACTGTCAGTCATGCCTGACACATAATCCGTTGCAAGAAGAAGCCTTAAGTACAGTTTCTCATTATCAGGCAGATCTTTTGAGTGAATTCTGTATATCTGCATAAATGTAGGAGAGATCAGCCCTATCATTTTTGTATCAACTGCACTTGCGTGCATTTTCCACTCATCCGTATCATAATAACGAAGAGCCGTAACCAGTCTTGTCAGCAGAAAATCAAATATAGCATCAGCCGCTACTTCAAGTTTTAGTATGGGCTCTGATAAAAAGGCATACCTGTATGCCACATCTCCGAGAACATCAAGTATGAGACTACCCGGGGTATCGGCAAGAAGCTCTTTTTTGTAATCCCCTGCCATAATTGTTTCATAATTATTCATAAAACTATCAACTGCACATGTGAGTAGAATACCCTGAACCCTTACTACCCAGTTCTGTACAGCATACAGCCCGGGATCTTCATACCCGTTATCTATCGCCCTCTTATAATAATTCTCAAGCTTCCCCAGTAACTTAACCGCCGTATCAGACTGTTCTCTCATCCCCGGGGTGTCTTTTGCTTTATCGATTGCATCCCTGATCTCTATAATAAGTATGTTTATGTCAAGAAGCCCTTTCTTTACGGCATCTTCTATATCGGCTGTCCTATATGCTATATCATCCGCAGCTTCAAGGGCAAATGCAAGCGGGTGTCTTCTTCCGAGTGTTGAACATGAGGCTTGTACATCATCAAAGACCTCTTTATCCGCTGCAAAATATCCCATTTTCTTATGGGCGATATCCCGGTCGGGATCCTTTTTGTCATATCTGATTTCGGTCGAAGCGACCGGATATTTCATTATTGTCGCAAGAAGAGCTTTGGTAAGGTTCATTCCATGCTCATCGACCATAAAGTGAAGCTTTGTAACTACCCTCAGAGCCTGGGTATTGCCTTCAAAATTACAAAAATCCCGGATCTGCTGATCATTTAGGGCATCGATCAATTTTTTACCGCGATATTCAATGACAGAAAGATTCTTTTTAAACCAGTCACGTATCGCATCTTCACCGAAATGACCGAAGGGCGGATTCCCTATGTCATGAAGAAGCCCCGCACATTCAAGCACCGAGCATATATCTTCACGCATGGACTCATTAAAATCCGGATCCTTTTTATCATTAATGATCCTTGCTCCTATCATTCTTCCGATGGAACGCGCAAAATTGGCCACTTCAAGGGAATGTGTCAGTCTTGTTCTTATAAAATCGCTTTTATCAAGTGGGAATACCTGTGTTTTATCCTGAAGGCGCCGAAATGAAGCGCTTGAAATGATGCGCTGATAGTCTTTTTCAAATTCTGTTCGAGAGTCCGCAGATGAAGCAGGTCGTATAACGCCCCTGATCCTGTCGGAACACATCAGTTTATTCCATTCCATAGTTATATATCAATTGGCTACGCCAATGTTGATCTTGAGATTTCCCTCATTCATATTGCATTCAACTTCAGATGTCTGTGAACCCTTGGCTGTTTCTGCATGGATTGTGTACATACACGGAAGAAGCGGAGAAACTACCGCGCTCTGTCCCGAATCCATCTGCTGATCCGCAAATCCCGAGATCGATATCGTTGTTCCGTCATATCCCATATTGATAGTAAACTGCAGAAGTGGCAGTTTAACTATATATGCAGATCCGTTCTTGGCGGAAAACACGGACTCATCCTTGATCTCAGCCAGAAAATTGGCCCGTTTATCCGAATTGTCAGCCATATATTTGGTAAAGTGTTCGACAACTGATTGCGGATACCCTATAAGGTTACCCGATTCCGCATCCTCATAAGCAAGCTTTGTTCCCACAAATCCCGAATCATTTGCCGCAAGTGCCTCATCAAGCTGCCCCAAAAGTTCCTCATACGATGTAGCCATGGCGTAAGTACCGTAAGTACTACCCGAATCCAGTGCCATTGTGGCTCCCGTAGTCGAATTCGGTGTCGATGTCGCACTGCTCTCTCCCAGCAAAGAACTGTTATCCGTCTGTGTATTCTCCGCAGATGCGGCGCTACCTTCCGCTGTCTGTGTACCATCGCCCGCCGCTGTCTGTGCAGCATCGGCAGAAGATGTTCCCCCTGCACGGTTTAATCCCGAGCCAAGGCCTCCGTTGTTATAGTTATAAAAAATATCCTTAACGACTCCCGATATGGTAAAGACATTGTTAGGGTAATAAATACCGTCTCTTCCGCTTCCTCCAAGCATATAGGCAATGATAGCCACAGCAAGCCCTATTGCAAGGACAGCACTGTACGCAACCCACGCATAATCAAGTATACCGCCGCTTCTTGGAATTGCGGCAGTATTCGCCATTTCCCTTCCGATCGTACCGGTATGACCTGTAGGTCTTGAAGGAGTAATTGCAGGGCTGGGCGACTTCTTCGGTCCTGTATATCCGCTTTTAAATTTGGCATGCGATCTTCCCGTAGTATTGCCGATCACATCCTGAACGCTCGGAGCCGTTCTTTTATTCCTCTGATCTGCCATAATTAAAAATCATATTCTTCTTCGCCTGTGCGGCTGAACTGATGAAGCTTTATCTCAAAATCCTGTCTTTCTTTCTGCTTAAGTGAATTAAGTATCATTCCGGAGAAGAACGACTGTATAGACGCCAGTGCAACAAATCCGCAAACAACAAGCGTAGGGACTTTGGATACATAATGAGTTCTCATGTATTCCGAAAATACCGGCAGGAAAAACGCAAATGCAACAATGAGCATTATCAGCGAGAGCCCCGCAAAAAACTGCAAAGGTTTGTATATTCTGTAATAATTGATAATGGTAAAAAGTACCCGTATACCATCACCTACCGTATTGAGCTTGGATTCGCTCCCTTCCGGGCGGTCCCTGTACTGAACCACTACATTTTCAATCTCCATGTTCTTGTCAATGGCATGAATGGTCATCTCGGTCTCAATCTCAAACCCTTCCGATAATACCGGAAATGTCTTGACAAACCTGTACGAAAATGCCCTGTAACCGGTCATGATATCGGTTATATCACTGTGAAACAGAAGGTTGATGGATTTTTTTACGATCGTATTCCCGAAATTATGGAACAATCTCTTGTTCTCGGTAAAATACGTTGATGACAGCCGATCACCTATCACCATATCGGCGTTGCGATTCAGCACCGCATCCGTCATTTCCCTTGCACAGTCCGCCGGGTAAGTGTCATCTCCGTCTACCATAAGGTAACAGTCCGCATCTATCTCCATAAACATCCGGCGCATGACATTACCTTTGCCCTGCTTGTATTCATAGCGTACAACCGCCCCCGCCTCCTTTGCGATCTCGGCGGAATTATCTGTGGAATTGTTATCATACACATAAATGGTTGCCTCGGGAAGTGCTTCTTTGTAATCCCTGACAACCTTGGCAATCGTCCTGCTCTCATTATAACAAGGTATTAAAACCGCAATCTTCATTTTCATCACCTGTCCGATTTTATCATACAAAGCCTGATGACTCAAGCATCACGGTCCTTACATACCGATGGTTTTCTACTTACAATAAACATCATTAGCGGCAGTATCACACCAACCATCACAGATACTCCCAGTGTTCTTTGCGTACCGTATACGATTGATTCACTTAAATCCGAACCGTCGATCATAAAACGTCCAAGGGGAACAATAAAAATTCCGCATGTAATCCCGACCAGAATTTGTATTACATTAAAATCAACAAACTCACGTACCCCGAATCTGTATCGGTTGCCTTGAAGTCTACCATAGAAGATGCCTATAAGAAGTCCGTAAAGTCCAAGAGTAAACAACTCCAGAAATCTTACGGATGATCCGAACAAGGCTCTTATTATCAAGTCTCCCCCGATCCCGCAGAGCATCCCGCAGACCGGTCCGAAAAACACCGCTGACGCTGCTATAATCAGAAGTCCCAAACCGGACCATCCGGCCAGACTTTCAGGCAGAATACCTTTGGAGAATATATAGTTTTCCAGCAGTCTTGCGGCGGCGAACAACGCCACGCCGGTAACCATTGCCACTATTTCTCTTGTTCCAAACTTAATATTTTCCATACTCATAAGATAACACTACACTCCAAAAACCTCAAGGCGAAGTTGCCTCTATAACAATATCTCTCTTCTAAGGCGTGTAGAATATATTATCAGTGCTTTCACAGGTTTATTTGTTATCTGCGAAAGCGCCAGACCGTAGTATTCAAGCTGCGCCCTGTACCTGTCCATAAGCATCTGCGGACTGTCAACACGGTCTGTTTTGTAATCAACGATCGTTATGCCCTCATCTTCAATAAAGTATGCGTCGATTATACCTTGTACAAGTACAGTCTCTTCGCACTGCCTGATTCCGATCACAAAGGGCTGCTCACGAAACAGCATACCGGCTGCCTTTGCCTCTCTCATACGAATTCCCAGAGGCGAATTCAAAAAAGCCGCCACATCCTCCGTATTTATCGCATCTGCCTGCTGCCTGTCCATACGGTGGAGGCTGTACATTTTCTCGACGTATTCTCTTACTGCCTCTTCGGTTACCTTCTGTCCTCTGCCGCTTTCACTTTTCCCGTTGTCTCTTGTGTTATCTACGTCTCCATCGCTCGGACCGGGCTCCGGATAGTCCCACAGCTCCATGATCCTGTGGAATGCAGTTCCGTAGAAGGTCCCTCCTGTGGCACTTACACCTTCACCCCTCATAAATTTCGGAATGTATTTATCAGGCTCAGTCTCCCCGAACAGCTTTTCTCCCTCAGGTGCAAGCGAAAGGCCTCTTGCGATCTCTTCCTCAATAGCCTGGTGCTTTAAGTCCGATACTGACAGCTTAGCACGAAGCTTGGGATTGATCGGGTAGGGGTACGGCTCATTTACCCTTGCAAGATAATCCGGAATTTCATTTGCATTCACCTCACTGTCAGCCTCTTTGAGCCCGCCTTCTTCTCTATTTGCGGACCTTACGATAGCCAGAAGCTCATCTGTTGCCGACTCTTCTTCCATCCTGTCCTCAAACCTGGCATTTACCAGATCCTCATCGGTCTTGTATATTATGTCAATATTATCAAACCTGCCATCGTATGCAGCCTTTATCATATCAAGATATGATGACGCATTCTCCGCAGCTTTAATCTGTGAAAATCCGTCCGGCCCGTCGCTTCCCACCAGAATAAGCTTCTCCCTCGCTCTTGTCATGGCTACGTAGAGTATACGCATCTCCTCAGCGATACTCTCACGCCTGTTATCTTCTTTGATAAGTATTTTAGGGAGTGTCAGCCCGCTGACTCTTCTCTCAAGATCAGTAAAATCGGCACCGAAACCATAGTTTGAGCTCCATATAAGCCCTCCGGCCTCGTCTGCTGCATTCCTCCGCTTTTCGACACCGGTCACAAAACATACCGGGAACTCCAGACCCTTGCTGGCATGCATTGTCATAAGCCTTACCACATCATCGGCCTCCCCCACCGTCTGCGCCTCTCCGTCATCGATTGAATACTTGCGAATCTGATCCATGTATCTTACAAACTGGTACAATCCCTTAAAACTGGTCTTTCCGAAGTCTTCCGCCTTTGATAAAAGCATAGACAGATTTGCCATCCTCTGCTCACTCTTGTCCATGCATTTAACAAAATCACCGTAATGTCTGTCGATGAACCGTGCCAGTATCCCATACACCGGGGTGTAGGTTGACATAACTCTGTAATCCTTGAGCAATCTGATAAACACAGCACATTTTTCAGCAAGTTCTGTCCTGTCCCCGTCTTGTCCGGACTCTGCGACAGCCTTTATCCTCTCATACAGGCATCTTTTTTCTTCATCCTCCTTTGAAGCAACCGTTATTCTTGCCAGTTCCTCATCGGAAAATCCCCCGACAGGGCTTTTGGCTACAGCCGCAAGAGGAATGTCGTTAAGCGGATTGTCAATGGCGGAAAGAAAGGCAAGTGCCGTCTGCACCTCAATTGTTCCGAAGTATCCTTCACGGCCGGTAACTGCAAGAGGTATCCCTGCTGATGTAAAAACATTTCGGAACACGCTCTCATATTTCTTGATCGAGCGGACGAGGATCACAAAATCTTTGAATGATGCCGGACGTGTGATTTTCTCCCTTTTATCATATACCAGGAAGCCTCCACGGATCATCGTCATTATCCGGTCCGCAACAATATTTGCCTCGAATTCCTCGTCGGACATTTCCCCGCTTTCTCCGAGGATAAGTTCGGTCCTGTACGAATCCCCTTCACAGGGTATACTGTTTTCGTAGCAGTCTGCGCTGCACACGAGCCTTTCGTCATCTCCGTACTTAATACCTCCGAGGTCCTCCGTCATGATCTTCGAAAATACCTCATTTACCGAGTCGATGACCTCCCGTCTGGAGCGGAAATTGTCATTAAGAAGAATACGGCGGTCACCCCCGTCATCTTTGTATGTATTATATTTTGCGAGAAAAATGTCGGGTCTGGCCTGCCTGAACCTGTATATGCTCTGTTTAACGTCCCCGACCTGAAATACATTTCCCGGATCATGCCGGCATATGAGAGATACGAGCATCTCCTGTGTCATGTTGGAATCCTGATACTCGTCCACGTATATTTCAGCGTACCTTTCCCGGTAAAGTTCGGCTATCCTGGGGTTTTTTAGGATGCTAACCGCCATATGCTCCATATCGTTAAAGTCGATTATGTTCCTCTCGCGCTTCTTTTTTTCGTAAATACGTGAAAAATCCAGTACAGTTCTTACAACTGCCCTGATGAACGGCTCCATGAGACGCATATGCTCATATGAGGTCTTAAGATCAAAAGGCATCATCGCAAGAATCTTTGTAACACCGTCTTTTGCGGCGTCCCTCAGGCGCTTTACCTCCGCTTTTGCCAGAATAGCGTCATCGGGCAGCTTGCTGTCGGATATTTTGCCAAAGGCCGGGGCCTTGATGCCCATAAGGCCAGACCGGAGTATATCGTAGATGCCGCACTTTGCCTTTTCCATTTCCGCCCCCGTCCGGGAAAATGCATCGGTATACGCCTCGACATTTGCCTTGTACGGCAAAAGCTCCTCATACTGCTCAATAAGCTCCATCGCCGAATCCGCCGCTTTTTTGGCGGTGTTATATTTTCTGAGGAGTTCTTCCTCAAATTTCTTTACAACAGAAGATGAGGTGAATTCTTCAAAAGATCCGGACTCATACCCTTTTAAACACTCCTTTGCAAAGCTTTCGGGTTCCGGATTCGCCATGATAAACTCATATATGGGAATGATAAGGTTTGCGATTCCCGTATCATTCTTCGCATTTGAAAAACACAAAGCTGCATTCAGAAAATCAGGATCAGCTGCATCATATGCCGCTTCCATGCATTCATCCAGGGCATCCTGACGGATAAGACTGCACTCGTTCTCGTCCGCAACCCTGAAGTTCGGGTCAAGCCCGACTACTTCGAAGTGATCGGATATAACCTTCTTGCAAAACCCATGGATGGTCGTGATCGCAGCCGTATGCACAAGAACGCTCTGTTTTTCAAGGTTGGATATCGTTTCGGAGGCTGCATCCGGGTCATGCCGCAGCGCATCAAGCCTCTTATCTATCGCATCCCTTATTCTGTCCAGCATTTCCGCCGCAGCGGCGTTCGTAAAAGTCATGACAAGCAGACGGTCCACGTCAACCGGATCGTTTTCGCTTACAATGCGTCCCACTATCCTCTCGGTAAGCACCATGGTCTTTCCCGACCCTGCGGCTGCCGATACAAGGATATTCGCATCTTTTGTTTCAATTGCCAGTTTTTGGTTACCTGTCAGACTCATCCTTTTCCCTCATGAGTTCGATCCACTCGGCGTTTGTCCTTCCGCTCCCTGCCTTCTTGGCCTTTTTTTCCCCGGAATCTGCTTTGTTACCGCACACGGACATGTACGGGCAATATGCGCAGTCCGGGCCGGTAAACCTTACCTTCCCGTCGGGTTTTGGAACAGCCACTATACCTTCCTCAATGTTTCGTCCCATATTACGGATACAATGCGTCACATACTCTGACAGAACATCAAAATCATCTGCCGATACTGCCTGCTTTGTAGAGCGCAATTCGCCCTTTGCAGTAAGCGATACCGAAAGAACCGTGGAATCCGTCGCCAGATCCCTGTCCATAAGCTGAAGGGCGTATATGTCACTGTTAACAAGCCCCTTAAGTGCAAGATCCTTCATGATCAGCGTCTTAATGTCATCCTCGGTAAGTTCCTCCTTTGCCCCGACTATCGGATCATCCATATGATAGTAGAAAACCCCCGCCGGGATTATCTTTGGACTTTTTCCTGCTTTTTGGGCACTTTTTTTCTCCATCCCCATCGCTGCATTCAGATACACAAGAAGCTGGAGTTGTCTGCCCTCGTACACCGCCGCAAGATCCATTTCATGGTTTGATGACTTGTAATCTATGACCCTTATGTATATTCCGTCGTCTGTCTCGCATGTATCGACCCTGTCGATCCTGCCTCGAAGACGCATTATGTCCTCATCCGACAGTCTGACCGAAAGAGTATCATTATCTGTCAGTTCGTCAAAATCAACCTCGAAGTACTTCGGCGTAAACTCTCCCTTTCTGATCTGTTTGCTTACAACCGATGCACTTGTTCGCATAATCTTCCTGATACGGTTTTCCATATATGCGTATCTTGCCGATGTGGACAATTTTTCTTCCCGATATTTCTCTATTACCGCATCAACAGCCTTGTCCATTGTCTCATTTATCTCATCTTCGGATATATCCGCCCAGCTGCGGTGATTTTCCTGCATCATTTGCGAATACGTTTTCATGGAATCATGGAAGATATTTCCCATATCTCTTGCTTCGAAAGAGAATACCTCCCGCTCCCGAAGTGTAAGCCCGTACTCGAGAAAGTATCTGTACGCACAGTTTGCGTATGCTTCAAGCCTTGTAATGCTTGTTACTATACGCTTTCCGTACAGTGCGTGTGCTAGCGCCGAGCCAATAGAGTCGCCTCTGCCACCTTCCTGCAGCAGCCCGTTTCTGATCATACGCATCAGTCGCTCTTTATACTCTCCTTTTCGGATAAAGTATTTAAGAAGTTCCTTTACCCTTGCACCCTTTTGGACATCTATCGTCCCCCGAAGAGCCGGATAGAGCATATCTGTCAGGTCATCAAAAGCTTCGACGTCATCCGGATAATTGTCGCAAAGTCCGGATTTTGTCTCAACGCGCACATCAAAAGCACTTTTAAGCTTTCTTATGATATACGAAGGAAGAAGTGATTTTCCGCTTGAGGAAATTCTCGAATATGACACAAACAGCTTTTGTGTCGGCTTATTAACTGCCATATATATGTAGAGACGCTGAGTGAAAATATCTTCCCTGGCTGTCGGAGCCAGCGTGAGCTTATCGATGGAACTGACCAGATATTCTCTCTCGCTTTCATTGATAATACCCGATGAGACGGCTGCCCTGGGAATCACGCCGTCATTTGCACCGACTATGAAAAGGGCTTTTATATTGCCAAGACGGCTTCTTGTAAGGTCCGCGATCTGGATATAGTCCATTCCCATAGGAACACTCCCTATCCTGATGCTGTCAAATCCGGCATCAAGAAGAGCCGCAAAACCTCTTATGTCCGTCCTCTCGTCCGGAATAAGTTCACATAGTTCGTCAAGTACATTCATTATCTGAACATATATCTTTTCATATTCGGTGGCACTCTTACGGTTTCCCGCCTCCAAAAAGGCCTCTGCACCCGTTTTAAGCTTATCCTCGATTCCGTCGGACTCGATCATTTTATAAAGAGCCGTCGAAAAATCCCTTACGCTATAGATGCTTCCGGCATTAATCTGCCGTCCAGCTCCGAGGGATCCGGTAAAATCATCAAATCTTGCCACAAGCTTTTCCCTGATATCATTTAAGATGAGCAGCTCATCCGCTCCCACTGTCCGCGTGTGAACATCAAATCTTTGATGCCACGCCTTGTATCCCTTGATATTCGCAGCAATGCAGTAGTTTTCGAGAATGTCGATCTGCGAGTCGGATATATCAGTCAGATAGGACTTTAAAAAGCCGAATACCGAAGAAATCTCATAATTGTCTGCAAATATTGACAAAAAAGACCGGATATATTCTATGAAAGGATTCAGAAGTACCGGCTCGGTCCTGTCTACAAAGTATGGAATGTTGTGTTTGGTAAACTCCCTTTCTATCGGATGGCGGTAACTTTCCATGTCACCGGTAAGGATAGCCACATCTTTATAATGATAGCCTATGTCCCTGACCAGTTTTACTATACGATTAAATACCATCTGTATTTCTTCGTCAGGATTGCGCCCGGCAAAAAGTGAAACTTCTATGTTATTTAATTCAAGGGTTGTTATTTTGTCCGTGTATACAATATCATTATTTGAATTGCGTATGTTATTTTTATTGGAATTGCAGGCTTTGTACGGATCGTCTATGATCACGTGCCGTTCATCGGCCATACGCCCCAGCTGATCCATAGTGTGTCTGGACAGATAAAATAACTCATGTTCTCTAATCGGCGTGCCGGCATTGTTTTCTTGTATACAATCGTCATACAACAGTGCCACATTTACCGAAAGGGCATATTCGAGAAGCACTCCTATCAGTTTATTCTGCACAGGAGTAAATCCCGTAAAGCCGTCGAATACTATCACGCTGTTTTTGATCGTATCAGAACGGGGCACAAGAGCACTTACCGCATCAAGCGTATCCTCCACCGTAGTATATTTATCTTTAATGTACTCTTTAAATCTGTCGTATAAAAATGCAACATCATGAAGCTTTCCGGCAAGAAGGCTGTGTCCGTCCGACGCTGCCAGATCCGATATCTCATACGCTCTTTCCACAGATATTCCGTACTGCATGAATTCCGAAATGATTGATTTTAACTTATCTGTAACCCCAAGCTTATCAAGATCGTTTCCGAACACCGTCAGTTCTTTCCTGTTTGCGGCTGCAAGCATGCCGATGATCAGACTCTTTCCCATCTCATCAAGTGTGGTCACATCGGGCGCAAATGATCCGACTTCGTCACTTATTCTGTGCGCCAGACGTGTAAATGAAAGAACATCTATGTTAAGTATGCCAAGGTTTGGGGAATTAAGAACAAGCTCTCTCTGGGTAGAGAGCGAGAACTGTTCGGGTACGACCACCAGATACTGCCTGCCCGGGTTACGTTCGGCATCTTCCAGTATGAACTTCATCATTTGACGGGATTTATCGCTTGTTGCGCCGCCAAGCCAAAACTTAAGAGACATAGATAAGTTGTAAATAAATATTTTTAGTGATATACTACGTTACGTTGTGTAGCTGGGGGTGACCGCAGGCGGTCTGAGATCAAACCCCTTGAACTTGATTTCGGTTGATACCGACGTAAGGAAGCGAGGTAAAAATCATGAAACAATCATTTTCTGTCAAGGGATTGGCAGTTGCCGGAGTGTGCATTGCTTTGGCTTATGTCTTATCCTTCATCAAGCTCTTTTCCGCACCGCTGGGAGGGAGTGTAACACTTCTGTCAATGTTCTTCATCTGCGTAATCGGCTATTTCTACGGATGGAAGTATTCTCTTACCGCAGCACTGGCATACGGTATTCTTCAGTTTGTCCAGAAGCCTGAGATATATACACCGCTCCAGGTGATCATTGACTATGGATGTGCATTTACGGCACTTGGAATTTCAGGATTCTTCAAGGATCAAAAGCACGGCCTGCAGCTCGGATATCTTGCCGGAGTTACCGGAAGATTCATATTTGCGACTATTTCGGGCTTCGTGTTCTTTGGCGAATACGCTCCGGAAGGCTGGAATCCTCTTATTTACAGCTTGTGCTATAACGGTGCCTATATCTACATCGAAGCAGCCATCACGCTAATAATCCTGGCTATACCTGCTGTAATAAATGCCTTAAACCGCGTCAAAAATACTCTTGCTTAAGCAATCAAGTATGCAGTTTATATGTTAAACAGCATATCACCGTACTGCGGGAGCGGCCACATTTCCTTGGCCGTAAGCTTCTCCATGGCATCACATGTCTTGCGGAGCTCATTCATTGCAGGGATCACCGAATCCCTGTAATACTGCCCGCGGGCAAGATCATCCTTAAAATCACTCTTGGCTATTAGCGTTTCGAGAAGAACCACATCAGTCAGCGCCTCGTCGCAGAGCGTTGAAAGATTGACTGCTGTCTCTTCCTCCATATTGTGAGGTATCGGAGACTTTAGTTTCTCTGCCACGGAAAGCTTTGTCTCAAGATCGGCAAACAGCCCTCCCACATATGCACTGACTGCGGGAAGGATCTCTTTCCTCGCCATATCGATCATCGTATGAGCCTCTATATTGATGATCTTGTTATAGGAATCAAGAAGGATCGCATAACGGCTGCGCATCTCTTTTTCCGTATATATGTTATGACTCGTAAACAGCTTAATGTTCTTCTCCAGCAAAAATGCGGGAAGTGCATCAACCGTTGTTTTGAGATTGGCCAGTCCCCTGCGTTTTGCCTCTTCCTCCCAGACTTCCGAATATCCGTCACCGTTAAAGAGGATACGTTTATGTTCCCTGATAGTCTTCTTGATCAGTTCATTGAGAGCTTTTGTAAAATTCTCCTCCCCTGCCTTCTCAAGTTCATCGGCAAACTGCTTCAGTTCCTCGGCCATGATCGTGTTGATTACCGTATTTGCGCCGGCTATTGACTGTGAGCTTCCCACAGATCTGTATTCGAACTTGTTTCCGGTAAAGGCAAAGGGCGAAGTACGGTTTCTGTCGGTTGAATCCTTGGGAATTGCAGGAAGGACGGAGACTCCTATCTCCATCTTGCCTGAGTCTGACCCGGCATATGATTTTCCGTTTTCGATACAATCGAGTACTTCCGCAAGATCGTCTCCTATGAAGACAGATACGATCGCCGGCGGTGCCTCGGCTGCCCCGAGACGGTGATCGTTACCTGCAGATGCCACACAAACCCGCATCATTTCCTGATATTCATCTATTCCCTTTATCATTGCCGCAAGGAACAGCAGAAACTGTGCGTTTTCATGAGGTGACTTTCCGGGCTCTAAGAGGTTAACTCCCGTATCCGTCGATATTGACCAGTTGTTATGCTTACCGCTTCCGTTCACACCCGCAAAAGGCTTCTCGTGAAGCAGGCAGACCAGCCCGTGCTTTCTGGCCACATTCCTCATTATCTCCATCATAACCTGATTCTGATCAGTGGCCTGGTTGGTCGTTGTATATATAGGTGCAAGCTCATGCTGTGCGGGAGCCGCCTCATTATGTTCGGTCCTCGCATATACCCCGAGCTTCCACAATTCTTCGTTAAGTTCCTTCATAAACGCCGATATTCTGGGCTTGATGGCGCCGAAATAATGATCATCCATCTCCTGTCCCTTCGGAGCCGGAGCGCCAAACAGCGTCCTTCCGCAGAAGATCAGATCTTCCCTCCTGTTGTAAAGTTCCCGGTCAACAAGAAAATACTCCTGCTCCGCACCGACAGTTGTCAGGACATGTTTTACCTCGGTATTTCCGAACAGACGCAATATACGCATTGCCTGTGTGTTGATCTCTTCCATTGAACGAAGGAGCGGGGTCTTCTTGTCAAGAGCCTCTCCTCCGTAGGAGCAGAACGCCGTAGGAATACACAAAACCCCGTCTTTGACAAATGCATAGCTTGTAGGGTCCCACGCAGTATAGCCTCTTGCCTCAAAAGTCGCGCGAAGTCCGCCCGACGGAAAGCTTGATGCATCCGGTTCGCCCTTTATAAGCTCCTTGCCCGAAAACTCCATGATAGCCCGTCCATCCGGCTGCGGTGAAACAAAAGAATCGTGTTTTTCCGCGGTTCTTCCCGTCATAGGCTGGAACCAGTGGGTGAAATGGGTAGCACCTTTTTCTACAGCCCAATCCTTCATGGCAAGAGCGACTGCATTCGCAACGGCGATATCAAGTTCCTTGCCGTCCTCTATAGTCTTATGCAGCGACTTGTAGGTCTCTTTTGTGAGTCTCTCCTGCATCACGGCATCATTGAATACCATACTGCCAAATATCTCGGGAACATTTATCATAGCTTTAAACCTCTCCTTCAAAAACGGTCACGGCACCGCCGGTCATATACACATGGTTATCTCCCGAACGGTCCCAGAACACCTCAAGGTCTCCTCCAAGAAGATGCACGGTGACTTTTTCGTCCGTTTCCCCGTTAAGCACGCATGCCACAACAGTTGCGCAGGCACCGGTGCCGCAGGCAAGTGTCTCTCCCGCGCCTCGCTCCCACACACGCATCCTTACGCTGTTTCTGTCGATTATCTGTACAAATTCCGTATTCACACGGTTAGGAAAGCACACATGATTTTCAAACTGCGGCCCAAGTGTTTCTACCGGTATCCTGTCTACTTCCTGAACCTTTATCACACAGTGGGGATTACCCATCGATACGCATGTTGCCTTATAGTTGGCATCCCCTACATACAGATCATGCGCTATTATCGCATCACAGCCGTCAGAAAACATTGCCGGTATCCTGTAGGGTTCAAGAATGGGCTCACCCATGTCAACCCGCACTTTATTTACGGCAAGACCGTCCTTACGCTTCGAAAAGCTCTTTCCGGTCACGTCATTTACTCTTTCGTCCCCGACCTCGACCCTGATCTTCTTGATCTGTCCGCCGGATAAGATGTTCATATCCTTCTTGTCAACGATGGCATTGTCATATACATACTTGGCAACGCATCTGATACCGTTTCCGCACATTTCCGAATAAGACCCGTCGGCATTGTACATCTTCATCTCACAATCCGCCTCCTCGGACGGGCATATGAAGATCGCTCCGTCTGACCCTATCCCTTTGTGCCTGTCGGAAAATTCCTTCGCGAATACTCCCATATCCGCAACCGTCTCTTCGAAACAGTTCACGTAGATATAGTCATTTGAACATCCGTGCATTTTCGTGAATTTCATGATTTTCTCCCCTCTTATCTATATGCCGCGCCCCTTTGTGCGGCTATTTAATTCCAAGTTTACGGCCAAGCGCCTTAAGCTCTTCGTCCGAAAAATCATAGGCCTTGTTGCAGAAGTGGCACTTGAGCTGAAGCGGCTCGCCCTCGGCAATGATTTTCCCAAGTTCATCCCTGCCCAGGCTGATTACCACCTTTTCGACCCGCTGGCGGTCACAGTTGCAATAAAACGCAGTGTCTATCCTGTCAAGTATCTGAAGTTCCATATCACCAAGGATTTTTTCAAGTATCTCTTCGGGAGTATGCTCGTCTTCAAGCATCTGTGTCATTGACGGAAGCTGTGTAAGCCTCTCTTCGAGCATTGTAAGTTCTTCGTCGACGGCCCCCGGCAGAGCCTGTATTATCAGGCCACCGGCCTGTTTTACCGTATTGTTCTTCTCCATCAGCACACCGAGTGAAACTGCCGACGGCACCTGCTCACTTGACGTAAAATAGTATGCAAGATCTTCGGCTATCTCACCGGAAATAAGCTCTACCTGTCCCACATACGGGTCCTTGAGTCCCATATCCTTAACAACCGACAGATATCCCTGCCCTATGGCACCCGAGACATCCAGCTTTCCCTTGCTGTTGGCCGGAAGAATCACATCATTTACAATCGGATAACCCTTAACCCGTGCCTTCGAATCCGCAGTCACGGTTATTCCCTTCATAGGCCCCGAACCGCGAAGCTGCAATGTCAGAATATCATCTTCGCCCTTTTGCATGCTCCCCATAATGGCTCCGGCTGTAAGAAGTCGCCCCAGCGCCGCAGTTACAACAGGCGATGTCTCATGACATGCCCTGGCATATTCGGTTAATTCTCTTGTCGTTGCGCAAAAAGCCCGGATGCTTCCGTTTGCAGCTGTTGCGCGCACTATATAATCACTCACTCTTTTTGTCCCAATCAGAGAGCAAAAATCGCCCCAAACACTCCCATACTAACAATTCCCATAATTATCCCGGCCAGAACAACTCCAAGCATTACCGCGATAACGCTGGATTTGAAGTCCATATCCAGAAGGCTTGCCGCAAGTGTTCCGGTCCATGCGCCTGTCCCGGGAAGCGGGATTCCCACAAAGAGGAGAAGCGCCACAAACAGACCTCTTCCGGCCTTTGCCTGAAGTTTCTCACCGCCTTTATGCCCCTTCTCAAGGCAGAATGTGAAGAATTTCCCGATTACCGGCTTGTCGGCTCCCCATTCAAGAACCTTTCTTGCAAAAAAGAAGATGAAAGGTACCGGAAGCATGTTTCCGAGAATCGCCACACAATAGCAAAGCGGGAGAGAAAGCGGCACTCCCGCATTTATAAATCCTACCGCATAAGGAATGGCTCCGCGAAGCTCAATGAGCGGAACCATCGATATGAAAAACACCATCAGATAATGTGTAAATGTACTCATGAATTATATTATTCCTTTCTATTTTTGCATGATTTCATCGATCGTGCGGATCAGAGTATGCATTTCCTCCTGCGTACCGACCGAGATGCGCAGCCAGTCGCGGATCCTGTCCTTATCCCACCATCTGACATATATTCCTTTATCCTTAAGAGCCGCAAACAGCTCTCCTGCTTCACATCCGGCACTCTTAGGGGATGCGAATACAAAGTTTGTTTTGGAGTCGGTAACGTAAAAGGAGCGATTTTTTAATTCCGTTTTCGTCCATTCCCTTGTTTTTATGACATCGGCAACTGTTTTAGTGAAGTAATCCTCATCAGAGAGTGCTGCAATCCCGAGTTCTATCGCCGGACGGTTCATTGTATACGAGTTGACCGAATACTTGACATCGTTCAAAAAGCCTATAAGTTTCCTGTTACCCATGGCATAACCAATCCTCATCCCGGCAAAAGCGCGTGATTTGGAAAAAGTCCTGACAACCAGGACGTTATCATACTTTTTGATAAGGGGAAGAGCCGTAACTCCACCGAAATCCACATATGCCTCATCGACAATAACAACACTGTCCGGGTTAGCCGATACGATATCTTCTATAAAATCAACGTCCTCCGCCTCACTCACTCCTGTCGGGGCATTCGGATTGGCAATGACAATCCCCCCGTTCTCACACATATAATCGGTCTTTACAATGTGAAAATCATCATCAAGCGGTTTTGTTTCATAGGGTATCCTGTAAACATCCGCCCAGACATCGTAGAAAGAATAGGTGATATCCGGAAAGATCACCGGCTTATCTGAATTAAAGAAGGTTAGAAATGCCATTGACAGAACGTCATCAGAGCCGACACCTACAAACATTTCATCACTCGCAACACCTTCCCTCTTTGCAAGTGCATCGCGAAGTGGTGCTACATCAGGCGCCGGGTAAAGCCGGAGTTTGTCATAATCAAATGCCGCCAGCGCCTCTTTTACCCTAGGCGACGGCGGATACGGCATTTCATTGGTATTAAGTTTTATTACTTTTTTACCGTCACGCGGCTGCTCTCCCGGAACATACGGGGTCACACGCCTGACGTTTTCTTCCCAATTTCCCAAATTGTATTGTCATCCTGTCATAATCCGAGTTCGCGGGCAAGCTCGGCAAACTTCGGAAGCGAATTAACTACAGTCTCGTATGATACGCAATAAGCTATCCTTACAAAGCCGGGACAGGCAAATGTCGATCCCGGAACAAGCAGAAGGTTATATTTCTTGGCTATATTCACAAACTCTTTCTCATCTTCGATAGGAGATTTCATGAACAAATAGAAGGCTCCTTCGGGCTTCTGGCATTCAAATCCAAGCTTCGTAAGACCATCGTAAAGCGTATTTCTGTTTCTGTCATAATAGGATATATCGGTAGCGGCGTCTATGCACTTACCTATAACAAGCTGCATGATCGAAGGCGCATTTACAAAGCCGAGTATCCTCGTTGCCACGCCTGCCGCCGATACAAGATCTTCAAAATCATCCGCCTCGGACGGAATCACAAGGTATCCGATTCTCTCGCCCGGAAGCGAAAGAGATTTACTGTATGAATAGCCCACTATCGTGTTGCGGTAATGATCGGGAACCCAGGGCACGACAGCACCATCATATGCAAGCTCCCTGTAAGGCTCATCTGTTATCAGATAGATCGTCCTGCCGAGTTCCTTCTGTTTTGCTTCAAGTATTTCTCCCATCTTTTCAAGTGTCTCTTTTGAATAAATAACACCTGTCGGGTTATTGGGCGAGTTTACAATAACGCACGCCGTCTTATTTGTTATCTTCTGCTCAAACTCAGTCAAATTCGGCTGAAACGTATTAATATCAGGTGTTATTACAACCATTTCTCCATCGAAGTTAGACACATAATTATTGTACTCTCCGAAGTAAGGTGCAAATGCGATAACTTCATCTCCGGGATTAAGGATTGCCTTTAAGGCTACGTTTAAACCCCCTGCCGCACCGACTGTCATGATTATATTGGACTTATCGTAATGCGTACCGTATTTTCTGTTAAGGGATCCGGCAATAATATCCCGAACCTCATCGTGTCCAGCATTACTCATGTATCCGTGCAGCTTAACACTGTCCGTATTTTTGACTATATCTATAATGGCTTCATTTACTTCCTTCGGCGCGGGAACATTCGGATTTCCAAGAGAAAAGTCGAACACATTCTCGGCTCCGTACTTAGCCGCCATCTGCTTTCCTTCTTCAAACATTGCCCGGATTACCGAGCTGCCCTTCACAAGGCCTTCCATTTTACGTGAAATCATCTGTTTACCCCTATCTTATAATATATCTTACCTGGGTCTTTTTTCCGCAGGGTCTTTGCTGTAATCAAATATCAGAGAGCGAAGCCGTGTCAGAGCCGTAACAAATATCCTCTCCTCAACGGCCGTTGTCCATACGCTTGCCCTGGTCTGGCCTCCCAGCACATACTTGCTTATTATTCCCTTAAACAGCTCCATATCTCTTAGCGTAGCGCATTCCATTGCTATCCTCTCGGATTTGGGATCTGGCATGTTCCATCTGCGGTACACGTACGGGTAGTTTTTGTTCATAAACTTTGTCTTCTTTGCCTCTTTTATGAAAGCAAGAAGTGTTGAGTCATAAACCGGAACGGGAATTACTTTGTTGTCACCCTCGCCTTCATAGTAATTCTGCACATCCTCACCGCCCTTTTTCTCCAAAAACGGCAGGTATCTGAGAAGTTTTGTAAGGTCATCCTTATACTCCTCAATGGTCATCTCTCTTAAGTTTACTTCCTGTCCGTACATACCTTGATCCTCCGCCTCTTTTTTCTGAGAGTCATCTGTTCCCAAGAGCCGCATCTGCTGTCAAATCCTTGATTTTATTGCAATTATCAATCTTTCTTATTATAATTATATAATAATCAAATGTCAAAATAATTAGAGGTTTCGGACTTGAAGTTACGCGCATCCATAGATCCTTCCATAGCTGATCTTCCGATTAAGCAGAGAATAACCGAATACATAGGACTCTTTATTGTAAGCACAACGCATCTTCTTCTGTTTTCGCTATGGACAAGCCCGTTCTACAGACTCTGGTACGGATGTGATGCAAGCTTTTTTACCCTCGTCGGACGCGGAATCCTCGAAGGAAAGGTTCCGTACCGTGATTTTTTCGACTTGAAAGGTCCGTACTTCTTCTTCATAGAAGCTCTCGGCCAACTGTTTGCCCACGACAGGCTCGGAGCGTTTATCATTCAGATCCCTTTTGCATTTGCATCCCTTGTACTTGTATACGAACTATGCCTCCTGTTTATCACGAAAAAACAGGCGATTTTTGTTATGATCGTGTATTTATGGGGGAATATTACGACTCTTTGGGGCGGCAATACCCTTGAAGAATTTGCACTGCCCCTCTCACTCGGATGCCTGTATATAGTGTTAAACCACGTAGTACGCAGGAAAAAGTCCTTTTTGGATCTTCCGTTTTCGGTAATCACTGTGTTGGGCCTTGCCCTAGGTGTGGATATTTTCTCGAAGATAAGCGTTTCTGCACCGATTCTCGGAATTATTGCAGCAATTCTGTATACTGATATAAGTACAAAAAACTTTAAAAAATTGATCATTAACATCATTTATATCCTCCTCGGTGTTGCCATTTCGGCGCTTCCGGTCATTGTGTACTTCGGAATGAACTCATCCCTCTCGGATATGCTGTTTTGCGTGTTTAAGCTGGGCTTTTCCCGTTCCACCGACTATTATGAAAGTTTTTGCATTACATGGGAGCTTAAGCTTTCCGGATGCGTTGCCGCATTCATATTCGCCGTCCTTCATCGCGACCGCCTCCAAAAGGAGCTGTCCATAACACTCATGGCAATGTCAGCTGCAATCTGGCTTCTTCTCCATCTGGGTACACCATTTTACTACTATTTTACCACCGTTTATCCCGCTCTTCTCCTTGCGATCATACTGTTTATCAAAGTATATGACCCTATAATACTATTCGAAAACTACAAACAGGCTCTGTGCTTTGCGCTGTTTTTCATATATCTGTGTTACTATGTGCCTTCCGGACTTGATACGGTAAGAACCTTACTTTACGGCAGAGATTTTCAAAATGCGGAAGAATACCAGGAAAACGCCGAAAGTATAGCATCTCTTATACCCGAATACGAAAGGGACAGCGTCTTTTCATTTATGATAGATATGCAAATGTTTGAGGCCAATGATATGATGCCGTGCTGCAGATATGTGGTTAATCTCCCCTATTTCATAGACCTGTATCCCCAGGCTCTGACTGATATTCTGGAAATGCTTGACAACAATCCCCCTAAATGGCTCATAATAGGAGATAACTTCCCGGATAATCTCCCCGAGATTTATGACAGTGTCATGAACAAATATGACTGTATATATGACAATCCGGCCGGACATCTGTATCTGCTGCGGGATAACGAATAAAAAACTCTACTATAAATCAATTTTACGGAGGTAATTAAATGGCTGACAATACTTTTACAATACCCCTTCAGGGCAGGATCAATTCCGACAATTCGGCTGCCGTTGAGCAGGAGATCATGTCAAAACTCGAAAACTATAACGGAAAATCAATCATTCTTGACGCATCGTCTCTCGAATATATCTCAAGCGCCGGTCTTCGTGTGATACTTCGCCTTAAAAAGGAGTATCCCGATATAACCGTTTCCAATGTTTCTCCCGAAATATACGAAATATTCGATATGACCGGTTTTACCGAAATGATGAACGTCGAAAAAGCGTATAGGGTGGTTTCCATCGAGGGGTGCGAAGAGATCGGAAAAGGCGCTAACGGTACTATATACAGAATCGATAAGGATAACGTAGTCAAGGTTTACAACAATGCCGATGCCCTTGAAGACATAAAGCACGAGCGTGAAGTTGCAAAACTTGCCCTTATCCTCGGAATCCCCACAGCGATCTCCTATGATGTCGTAAAGGTCGGTGACAGTTACGGATCTGTTTTTGAGCTCTTAAATGCCAGATCATTCTCCAAGATACTCGCTAATGAACCGGATAAGATGGACTGGTGTGTCAAAGAATATGTGGATATGCTCAAGAAAATTCACTCAACCCTGGTTCCCGAAGGAAAACTCCCCGATCAGAAGCAAACGGCCGTAGGATGGGCGAACTTCATGAAAGATTATCTTCCCGAGGCGGAAGGTAACAAACTTCTCGATCTTGTGAACGCCGTTCCCCACGATGATCACATGCTTCACGGCGATTATCATACCAAGAATCTCGAGCTTCAGAATGATGAGGTTCTGCTTATTGACATGGATACGCTTTCGATCGGACATCCGATTTTCGAGCTCGGATCGATCTTCAATTCATTCGTGGGCTACAGTGAATACGATAAAAATCTCATTCTCAATTTCCAAGGATTTGATGACGTAACAGGAAGAACATTCTGGGAAAAATCATTGGCAGCATACCTTGATACCGATGATGAAGACAGGCTCCGTGAAGTTGCCGACAAAGCACGTATTATAGGCTATACGCGTATGATAAGGCGTTCGATCAGGCGTAAGGGACTCGAGAGTGAAAAAGGCCGGGCTGAGATAGAATTATGGAAGAGCGAGCTTATTGAACTTCTCGGAAAATACGATACATTGCTCTTTTAATTATTCCAACTCACGACTAGTAAGGATTGTTAGCAGATTATGAATAACATAAAAAAACTAGATCTTCATATGCATTCTGTTGTGTCTGACGGGACCGACAACCCGGAAGAAATGATCACCAAGGTCAGGGATGCCGGTATAGATATGTTCGCTCTTACCGACCATGATGCGATAAAAGGCTGTAAGACTATACTTGGCTGCCTTTCCGGCGGCGATCCGCTATTTATCACCGGCTCAGAGTTTTCCTGCAAGGATGATTACGGCAAATATCACATCCTCGGATACAATTACGATCCGGATGGCAAATCTATAGGCGATGTTGTTGATCTCGGTCACGGGTACAGGATGGAAAAAGTTACGGCACGGCTTGATTTTATAAAAGACACTTTCGGATTTGATTTTTCACCCGAAGATATCGACGCTCTGCTTGCTCTGAATAATCCCGGAAAACCCCATATTGCTAATCTTATGGTTAGGTACGGGTATGCCGAATCCAAGGAAGATGCTTTTGATAAATACTTGAATAAGCTTCGCTTCAAAGATCAGTATGTCCGCCCCGAAGAGGCGATAAGAGGGATTCTCGGAAGCGGAGGCATTCCGGTTCTTGCCCATCCTCCCTACGGAGACGGCGATCAGCTGATCCTCGGCGACGAAATGGAAGAACGGCTTAAGAGGCTTATGGACTTCGGAATAAAGGGTGTTGAAGGCTTTTACTCTGGATTTACCCCGAAGCTGTGCCAGATGATGTTAAGGCTTGCGGAAAAGTACGATCTGTACGTTACCGCAGGAAGCGATTACCACGGGAAGAACAAGCTCATCGCTCTCGGCGACAACAACCTTCCGGAGAAATGCGAATGGCCTGAAGGCCTGACCCGATTTATAGATGATGTTATTTCTTAATATACAAACAACAAATTACCCTCACAGAAATCTGTGAGGGTAATTTGTCGCCATGTCGTAAGGAATCCGTCTGCTTCACAGACACCTTCACAACCTATCCCTTAACGGAACCAAGTGCAACACCGCCTACGATAAACCTCGATAAGCAAAGGTAAACAACGATTACCGGGAAGATCGAGAATGCGATTGTTACATAAACCTGACCCATATCAAACTTCAGAAAGTCTGCACTACGCAACTGGGCGATAAGTATGGGAAGCGTCTTCTTCTTCTCATCATGAAGGATAAGTGCAGGAGTAAAGTAATTGTTCCAGTTAAACACGAAGGTAAAAATCATCTGAACCGCAATAGCGGGCTTCATCATCGGAAGCGATATCGTGTTGAACGTACGGACTTCGTTAGCCCCGTCGATTCTTGCCGCTTCAACTATTGCGTGGGGCAGTGCGCTCTCCATGTACTGTTTCATATAATAGAACGTTGCGGGAGCCGCAATTGTAGGAATTATAAGAGGAATAAAGCTATTCTCAAGTTTCATGCCCTGAACAAGTTTGATGAAACCGAGTGCGGTAACCTGGGTCGGGATCATCATGACTGCAAGGATAAATGTGAATATCGCCTTCTTGGCCTTGAAATCGTATACATGAATGGCATAAGCAGTCATGGTCGAGAAATATACACACAGTATCGAAGCACACGCCGCAATTATGAATGAATTGAGCATACCGCGTACGATAGGCTGCGTTCCGTGCATAACATTTAACCAGTTCGTTATGAGATACTTGCCCGGGATAAGGGTAAAACCTCGTGTAAGTTCCGAGTGTGATCTGGATGCATTAATAAACAGTATATAGAACCAGAACAAACATAGAACCGTTAATAATATAAGTACTATATAGGCAATTATTCTTCTGACGGTTAAACCTAAACCGCCCTCAACATCATATTCTCTGTCTTGTCTCATTTAGGTTCACCTCCTTATCTCTTATTCCTGTCTCTTTTGGGCTTAACTTCATCAACATTATCCTGTACCGAGAACTTGTATACGATGAGGCTTAAGATACCTGTGATAATAAACAGGAATACCGATAGAGCGCCGGCCATACCAAAGTTCTTGGAATACAGATGGTTGTTTAAGTACATGATCAGCGTCATCGACATTCTTACAGGCTCACCCTTTCCGTTTGTCAAGACCTGAGGAACATCAAACATCTGCAAGCCACCGATAAGTGATGTGATCATAACATACAAAAGTATCGGACGAAGGAGCGGGAGCGTGATCCTGAAGAACACCTGCGTGGATGTAGCGCCATCAACCTGTGCTGCTTCAAACAGCGACCCGTCTATACCCATCATACCTGCCATCAGAAGTATCGTCGTATTACCGAACCACATAAGGAAATTCATGAAAGCAACAAGTCCGCGGGAGCCGGCTGCATGTCCTAGGAACTTGTACGGCTGTGATATCCACCCAAGATTAACAAGGGTTGTATTGATGGGCCCGGAATCCGCAAACAATGTAAAGAACAACATTGCAAAAGATGCTGCCATTATAAGGTTGGGAAGGTAGATAACCGTTTTGAAAAAACCCGCACACCTTATTCGAAGTCTCTGATCAGAGAACCATGCACCTAAAAGCAGCGAGAAAAATATCTGTGGTACAAATCCAAGAATCCACATGATAAGCGTATTCTGTGTGTATTTGATAAGATCACCGTTGCTAATGATATCTTTGTAATTCGCAAACCCGATAAAATTGGGACCTATCTGCTTAAGACCCGAAAGATAGTTTTCAAAGAAACTGTTATAGACTGTTGTTATGAGCGGTATCATCTGGAAAACCAGATAAACCAGAACGAACGGAATCAGGAAAATATAACCCCATTTGTTATACTTTACGACCTGACTCTTACCCTGTTTCGGCACATTTGCCATAAAGCACTTCCTCCTTCTCCTGCGCACTAGGCGCCTTGTAATTAAGCTCGTTAAAGCTTATTAAGACCTGCCTGAATATATAAGCTCAAACCGGTCCGGATAAACCTTACGGGATTAATTGTATCACATTTGCTCATTAATATCATTTGATTTTGATTTTTTTTGTGAATTTTTGATAATAAATGCGCCTGCCTACAATAGGCAGGCGCATCCAAGATCATTAGTTAAATGCTTAAATTACTTTGTAAGTTCAGGATACTTCTCCATTACTGATGTGTAGAAGAGATCAAGTGCCTCTTCGTATGTAGCTGTACCTTCAAAGTAGTTCTTCATAGCGTTCTGGAATGATTCGTTACATCCCTGATCGTAAGCTGACAGATTTGAGAGGTCTATCTTCTCAGCACCTTCCATGTACATAGGAAGAGGATTCTGTCCACCGAGGATTGCTGACTTGTAATCTGAAGAAGCCATTTCAGCCATAGCCTTCTTGTTGTTTGCAAAGTCATCGTCCTTCTCAACGATCTCTTTCATGATGTCTGCATCACATGTAAGTTTCTTCATGATGTCTGCTACAAGTGTAGCGTTATCTGTACCTGTTGCTCCGCAGATCCATGTGCCGCCCCAGAAGAATGACTGAGGTCCTACGCAAGCGCCCCACTTACCGAGGTTAGCTACTGAACCATCCTGATCAGCTGCCATACAGAAGTTAATCAACCAAGCAGGTCCAAAGTATGCAAATACCTTTCCTTCAGGATAGAAGCCCTTGCTCCAGTCATCTGACCAAAGATCATGTGTTCCTGCTTCGCCTGCATCTACGAGAGCCTTAGAATCGTTAACCCAGTTCTCAAGGTTCTTGTCAACGTTAATCTTATTTCCCTCAACCCACTTAGATGTTACGTTGTTTGAATATACACGGAATGTGTCGTTAACTGATGAGCATGCATAGTATCCGGCATCTTTAAGTTTATCAGCTGTAGCCTTGAAAGCTGCCCAATCCTTGACCTGCTCCTGAACTGCATCGGGATCATCTGATCCGAGAACTTCCTTAGCAATGTCTCTGTTATAGAACATGATCGCAGGACATCCCTGCCATGAAACACCCTTAAGAGCTCCGTTAGAATCTGTAACGATCTTCTTGGTGTAATCATACTGCTCTGCAAGATCAGCATCTGTGATACCAAGATCTGCTACAGGCATTGTGTAATCTGTGTCAACATACTTAAGAGCGTAGTCAGCTTCAACAAGGAAGAGATCGATCTTCTCGTCTGCTGCTGCGTCAGCCTGCTTAAGAAGTGCTGCATCAAGGTTGTTCTGGTATGCGTTATTATCTGAAGGTGTGATGTTCCAAACAACATCAACATCACCGATCTTACCATGTGTTCCGTCTACTTCTTCGTATCCGGGATAGTGATCTGTAAGACGTGTCTTGAACTCTTCGTTCCAGCAGTAGATGTTAAGAACCTTTCCTTCGTCAGCTGCAGGAGCTTCTTCTGCTGTCTCTTCTGCTGCGGGCTCTGCTGTCTCTTCAGCGGGAGCTGCTTCTTCTGTTGCTGCGGGCTCTGCAGATGCTTCTGCTGCAGGAGCTGCTGATGAACCACAGCCTGCTAATAATGTAGCAACCATAGCTGTAGCAAGTAAAGTACTAATTACTTTCTTCTTCATTACTTCTTTTCCTCCCTTTTAATGAATGAAAATGTTTGTTGAATACGATTAAAGCGTTCCTTAATCGTTTTCGTAAGTGTAGTATATTGCAATAATTATAATTTTGCAACCCTTTTTGTCATAAATTATTGGGCAATATTTACATTTTGGATAAAACTTTCAAGATTCTGTTCCCGAATTTGTCAACTTTGTTCAAGAAAATCACTTAATGTCCTTAAAGGTTTTCGTTAACAAAATATGAACAGGGTGTTAACCCGAAGTTAACACCCTGTTCATTTTCTATGACTTAATATACGATTTTCTATTTTGCAGGTGCAAATACCATCATGTAAACCGCTTTGGGGTACATCGTATGAAGATGGAACATATGGGTTCCGTCAACGAACCACATGTTCTGGGTGGATCTGTCAAACATTGTATCGTCAAGCAGCATTACGGCGCCGCCGGGCAAAAGAGCAAGCATAGACGGAACATAACCCTCCGGCTGATAGTAGTATATCTGATAATTCATAGGAATCGTAAGAGAGCTGCACGGATTGTATCCGCTATAGTTTGTGAGCTTTCCTATCTCAATTTCAAACGCATCTCCCGGAACAAATCCCAAAGAATTCGCAGCGTTTGCAAGCACCGAACGTGCGGCAGGACCGGCTGTCAGGAACTTGGAATACGGAAGTTCAGGCCCGTTAACACTCGTATTTGTTGCCAGATACTGATTGCAACCGTTATAGTACGTGTTGTGGCAATGCTCGTAATGGTCACAATAATAAACACTTTGTACGCTTTTTACCTGGCCCCCTATTTTGACCGTTTTGGGAATCTCATTACCGATATCAACGCTGATCATCGTTCCGTCATTTACAAAGGGAATTGTTTGGTTGACATAACTTGCACACTTTGCCGGAATCGCAACTACTACACTTAATGCGCCCGCAAGAACAATTGCAGATAACAGCCTTAAACCTTTCCTCTCCATTCGTATACCGCCTTTCCTTGTCAGCCTTTAAGACCTCTTGACTGACGATCCATATCTTCAACAACTATATCGTAGATTTCTCCGAAAGTCCTGCAATACTCAAGAACAAGCCACGGCTCATTAGTATGATAATGAAGCTTTACAATGGCTTTCTCACCGTTTTCATCCTCTCCCGAGTCTCCGGCTACTACCATGCTGTCACCCTTGAAGGTTTCAAGGATATGATCCCTTATCTCATCAACAAGGTCATCTGCGAGATCATCCGGATCTTCTCCGTCTGCTGCGTATTTATCAAGCAGTAACTGTGTGTCATAACGAAATTCTATTGTATCCATCTGATATTTATCTCCATTCTTCTATCTGTTTCAAATCTTCTCGGGTTCGGGATAATCCACTCCGAATGTCTCTACGGTAACGCTCTTCATAACCTGGGGAGTCCTGGGTCTGTCCGAATAATCAGTCTCTACAACCGCTATCGCATCGACAACCTCCTGACCCTCAGTGATTTTACCGAAGGCAGCGTACTCACCGTCAAGATGCGGACTCGTCTCATGCATGATGAAGAACTGCGATCCCGCAGAATCCGGCATCATACTGCGCGCCATCGACAGCACACCCTTTGTATGCTTAAGATCATTCCTGAATCCGTTGCTTGCAAACTCGCCCTTGATGGAATATCCCGGGCCGCCCATTCCTGTTCCTTCCGGGTCTCCTCCCTGAATCATAAATCCGGGGATCACACGGTGAAAGATCAGACCGTCATAAAAACCTTTCTTAATTAATGAAACAAAGTTGTTAACCGACTGCGGAGCCACATCCGGATACAATTCAGCCTTGAACGTATCTCCGTTCTCCATCGTAAATGTAACTATAGGATTATTAACCATGATTTTTCCTTTCATAAAAACAATAATTCGCAACAGTGATTATAAACCAAAAACACTGGCCAGACAACGAAAATCATTACCATTAGTATTCATCGCTGGGAAAAGGTGCCATACCATGATCATCCGGATTTCCTCCGGGAATGTCGGAATTCTTGAACTGTGTCTCGTATAACTCCGTATAAACGCCGCCTGCACGCACCAGTTCCTTGTGTTGACCGCTTTCTACAATCTGCCCATCCTTGAGTACATAGATCTTGTCCGCGGCAAGAATCGTTGACAGTCTGTGGGCAATCAGGATGCTCGTCCGCTCCTTGATTATCGGATCAATAGCCTCCTGTATTTTGCTTTCGGATATGGAGTCAAGTGCCGACGTAGCCTCATCGAATATGAGAAGTTTCGGGTTTTTTAACAGGACTCTGGCGATGGATATCCTCTGTTTTTCTCCTCCTGACAGCTTGAGACCGCGGTTTCCCACCATCGTATCAAGCCCCAACTCCTGATTTTCTATAAAATCATATATGTTTGCCTTCTTGCACGCAGCTACCATCTCTTCTTCCGAAGCCTCAGGCGCGGCATACCTGAGGTTATCCCTTATTGTTCCGTTAAACAGATAAGTTTCCTGAGATACAACACCAACGCATTTCCGAAGCTCGGCAAGGCTTAGATTCCTCACATCCACCCCGTCAAAGAACACGGCACCCGAGCCCACATCATACAGCCTCGGGATAAGGTTTATGATCGTACTCTTTCCGGACCCCGACGGGCCGACAATTGCCATGCTCTTCCCGCTCTCAAGCTTAAAGCTGACATCTTTTAATATCTGCCTCGAACCGTCATAGGAAAAATCAACGTTTTTGAACTCGACTTCACCGGTAAATTCCTTGGGTGTTATAGGGTTTTCGGGCTCTTTTATCTCGATTTCCATATCATAGTAGTCAAAGATTCTCGAGAAAAGTGCCATAGCTCTCATCCAGTCAACCTGGATGTTCAGAAGGCTGTTGACAGGCATATAGGTCTTGCCGAGGAGCGCTACAAGCACCGTAATATCACCGACGGTGATCGTACTGTCATACTTCATGATCAGAATTCCGCCCACAAGGTACAGCAGCATAGGCCCGATATTGGTTACTGTATTAAGCACCATAAAAAACCAGCGTCCCGCCATGCGTTCCCTGATATTCAGATTAATCATCTTATTGTTGACGGCTTTGTAGCGCTCGTATTCCTCTTTCTCTTTTCCGAAAAGTTTGACAAGGAGCTGTCCGCTAACCGAAAGAGTCTCGTTTAATATCCCGTTTACTTCGTCATTGCACTGCTGTGCTTCGTTTGTAAGCTTCCACCTTGTTTTTCCGGCTCGTCTTGTAGGAATGGCAAAGAGCGGGATTATCAGAATCCCGAGAATGGCAAGTATCCAGTTTTTCTGGAACATTGCTGCAATTGCAAAAATGAGAGTAATGGAATTAGACAAAATACTCTTAAAAGTATTCGTGATGACAGATTCAACCCCGTCTATGTCTGAGGTCATACGTGTTATGATGTCGCCCTGATTGTTGGCGGTAAAGAATCGCTGTGACATACGCTGCAAATGCTCATACATCATATTTCGCATATCAAAGGTAATGTGCTGTGCGATCCAGTTGTTAATATAGCTTTCTCCCACACCTATAAGACTGGCGAGAACGGTCACGCCGAATGAAGCCGCTATATATATGATAAGAAGCTTCATGTTGCGGCCGATAAGCCCTTCGTCAATGATTTTTCCCGTAAGGATCGAGGGCATAAGTGATGCCACCGATGACAGCGCAATACACAAAAGCACCATGATCAGCTGCTTCCAATACGGTTTCAGGTATGAAAATACTCTTTTTATCAGGGCTGATGTTACTTTGGGGACAGAGGCCATCTCCTCTTCGCTCATATAGTGTCCCCCCGGACCTCCTCTTCCTCCTGCAGGTGGCATAATTACTCCTCTTTCAACATCTTGTTAATAGTATTTAGCACTCTTTTCTTGTCTGTGCTCCACTTTGGTTCAATCAGCAGTATTCTTGGCCCGTCTCCCGTAACTCTGTGTATGACAATTCCTTCGGGAATCCTTCGGATTAGGGAAACAACCAGTTCGCAATATTCTTCCATGCTCATTATATGGAAAGGATCATTTGTATAGATTTGTTCAAGCCTCGTTCCCGTGAGGACATGCAAAAGCTGAAGTTTGATCCCCTTAATCGGAAGGGCACATACTTTTTCCACAGATTCCTCCATCATTCTGTAATCCTCTCCGGGAAGTCCCAGTATTAGGTGTGCAATCACGTCTATTCCGACAGCACTGAGCCGATTGGTGCTTTCGACAAACTCCTCATACGTGTATTTACAATTGATGAATTCGAGAGTCTGCGGATGAACGGACTGCAGCCCCATTTCTACCCACACGGGCTTAATGCGGTTCACTTCGCGAAGAAGTTCAATGACTTCCTGCGATATGCAGTCACACCTTGTGGCTATCGAAACTATCACAATGTCCGGATGATTTGCCGCTGCAAGAAAAACCTCCCTTAAGTACTCAATTGGTGCATATGTGTTGGAAAAGGCCTGAAAATAAGCAATAAACTTATGGCAGCCTGATTTTTGGCTGATCAGTGACTTGGCCAGTTCGATCTGATCATGAATATCCTGCGCTGTATATGAATAAGGCTCCTTGTCCCCGAAGGTAAAATCACCCGATCCGCCCTCAGAGCAAAAGATGCAGCCTCCGACACCCTTAGTGCCATCTCGGTTAGGGCAGGTCATCCCGGCATCAAGCGCAAGCTTGTAAACCTTCTCACCATATATATTTTGAAGATGTTCATTAATAAAGAGCGGCATAATATGATTATCGCATACTGCCGGGCAACGGTGCAAATAAAAAAGTGTTCGGATTATCATAATCCAAACACTTAATCAATGATGCCGCAGGCCGGGGTCGAACCGGCACGGGTATTACTACCCACGGGATTTTAAGTCCCGGGCGTCTGCCAATTCCGCCACTGCGGCCAATGAAGATAGAAGGGGCCCGATTCACGAAGTGGATCGGGAAGAGGTCTGTCTTCACCGCGAGCCTTCTTCGCCGTCAGGCGAACTCCTAATGGGCGAGCGTCCTTTCCTTCGCTAACGCTTCGGAAACGTCGCCGTATACTTGGTCGCTCGGCAACTAAATCGCTTCGCGATGAGCCTCGCGGTGTAGTGAGGACTCCGGTTGCTTCGCAACCACCTCACAACATATAACGACCCAGACGGGACTCGAACCCGTGACCTCCGCCGTGACAGGGCGGCGCTCTAACCAACTGAGCCACTGGGCCAATGAACTGACGAAAATGATGACTCCGACGGGAATCGAACCCGTGTTACCGCCGTGAAAGGGCGATGTCTTAACCGCTTGACCACGGAGCCAAATAAAAAGGGATCCTTATTGGGATCCCTCCAGCATGGACCTTCGGGGACTCGAACCCAGGACCGACCGGTTATGAGCCGGTTGCTCTAACCAACTGAGCTAAAGGTCCATATTCAATTACATAAGCTCCCCGAGTTGGGCTCGAACCAACAACCCTTCGGTTAACAGCCGAATGCTCTACCATTGAGCTATCGAGGAATGTCAGGATTGCAAAGCAATCCTGACACGGCGACATCCGTTGTCAAACGGATGTTGGTTCTACATCGAACCAATACCGTAGTTGTACTTTGACAACCAAACACTGATAATGATCTATGCTGATAGGGGGAACCGCTTTGCGGCTGGGACCCTGTCTGCACGTGGAGCGCCCTGTCGCTGTAGGCGACTCTAATGCGCGACACTCCTACTTGAACAAGCCAAAACCTTTATCTTTGAAAAAAGCCTTCGACCGATTAGTAGCATTCAGCTGAGTACATCACTGCACTTACACCTATGCCCTATCTACCTTGTCGTCTTCAAGGGGTCTTATCAATGAGGGATATCTCATCTTGAGGGGGGCTTCACGCTTAGATGCCTTCAGCGTTTATCCCGTCCGGACTTGGCTACTCTGCCATGGAGTTGGTCTCCAACA
>CADALB010000017.1:0-42991 GCA_902788755.1 uncultured Lachnospiraceae bacterium
GCGGACTACTCCGATTGGACATTAGAGAACCTGACCTCTATGAGCAAGGAGCACGAAGTGCGGATTGCGAATGGAGGGCAAGGATTGCGAAGCAATCAACTTTTATGAATCTTGAGAAAGACTTGTTTTCATAGATCATTATCAGTGTTTGGTTGTCAAAGTACAACTACGGTATTGGTTCGATGTAGAACCAACATCCGTTTGACAACGGATGTCGCCGTGTCATGATTGCTTCGCAATCCCGACATTGGCTCCGTGGTCAAGCGGTTAAGACATCGCCCTTTCACGGCGGTAACACGGGTTCGATTCCCGTCGGAGTCAGTTAAATAGTATAATTATTCCTCGATAGCTCAATGGTAGAGCATTCGGCTGTTAACCGAAGGGTTGTTGGTTCGAGCCCAACTCGGGGAGCGAGGAGTTAGCCGTACCCGCTCAAACGGCGCTCCGCCTGTCATGATTGCTTCGCAATCCTGACATATGGCGACATAGCCAAGTGGTAAGGCGTGGGTCTGCAACACCCTGATCACCAGTTCAAATCTGGTTGTCGCCTCTTAAAGTCTGATGTTGTTGTTTATGCAATGATGTCGGACTTTTTTCTTATTTATAAACTATGAGCAGGTGTATATGAAAAAAAGATATGATCTTATTGATACATTAAGGGGTCTGGCCATCATAAGTATGATCGGCTTCCATGCATGCTGGATCATGAACTACTTCGGTATCCTTATTACATCCGAAACTCTTTATGGTACGATTTTTACTGTATGGGAAAGATTTATTTGTATTCCCTTTATCATAATTGCCGGATTCTCATTCTCGCTTGGGCATAATCATCTGAGGTCGGGTCTCATTGTATTTGGTTGGGGACTGACCATTACAGCTGTAACATGCATTTTCTTGTATGATATCAGGATTATATTCGGAGTATTAACTCTTATAGGATCTTCAATCCTTCTGACCATTCCCATTGATAACGTACTCAGGAATCATAATCTTTTAACCCAAAAAGTATCAGTGCTCTTATTTGCAGTATCGTTTCTTCTGTTTCTGGTTACTTACAAAATAAACATAGGGTATCTGGGGTTCTATCCGGCTTTTTGTGTAGAGATTCCAAGAAGTATATATAACGGATACATAGCGACGTATTTCGGATTTATGGATCCGGGTTTCTATTCTACAGATTATTTTTCGCTGTTTCCATGGTGGTTCCTGTATTTATCGGGGTATTTCCTTCATAAAATAGCGATCAGTTCTGAGAAAGCCAAGTCATTATTAGAGAATGGAATTCCGGGTATAAGAATAATAGGAAGATACTCGCTGCCCATATATTTAATCCATCCGATAATTATATTTATTTTGCTATTTTTCATAACCCGGTTTCTGTAAGTGCGTCAATGGCGCGAAAAAATGTGTTATGTAAAGTGCAAATTGCCTAAAATTCAACGATTAGCGCCGTTTTTTCCAAAAATTCCTTGACTTTTCACGGTTCAACGATTATAACTTGTATAGGCGCTAAATGAGGGCGTCAGTACTCATGATATTAAGGAGGAGTTCAAAATGAACAAAACAGAGTTAGTAGCTGCTATGGCAGCAAGTGCTGGATTATCAAAGAAGGATGCAGAAAAGGCTCTTAAGGCTTTCACAGATGCAGTTTCAAAAGAACTTAAGAAGGGTGGAAAGGTTCAGTTAGTTGGCTTTGGTACATTCGAGGTTTCAAAGAGAGCAGCTAGAACAGGTAGAAATCCTCAGACAGGTAAGGAAATGAAGATTGCAGCTTCTAAGGCTCCTAAGTTCAAAGCTGGTAAGGCTCTTAAGGATCTTGTAAACAAGAGATAATCACTAACCTTAAGCATAAAAAGAACTCCGAAGTCTCGGAGTTCTTTTTTTAACTGTAAATAGTTTTGGTGAGGGAAAAACTATGCGCCTAGATAAGTATTTAAAAGTATCAAGAATTATAAAGAGACGGACAGTTGCAAATGAAGCATGTGATGCCGACAGGGTCACGATTAACGGACGTCCCGCAAAGGCTTCCGCCCAGGTCAAGGAGGGCGATGTACTTGAGATTATGTTCGGTACCAATCCGCTCAAAGTAGAGGTTCTTTCCGTTAAGGATACCGTAAAAAAAGACGAAGCAAAAGAAATGTACAGAGTCCTGTGATTTTATGTAACCTTAAGGACACAATATATAGTATTTGACAAGGTTATTATACTTATATATAATATATTATGTTAACAAGCGGCAATTAGACATATCAAGGGGCGGTATGTTTGATTGTAAGAAGTTTAATAATAAGGGGAGTATGATATGGCCAGAAGAGTTGCGTTTCGAAAGAAACGGCAAAACCGGCTGGGTATGGCGCTTGTTTCCTTTGTTGTCCTGATTCTCATGGCAGTTATTCTGTTTAAGAGTCATGAACTCAAGCAGAAGCAGGCGGATTATCAGCAAAAGGAAGCAATATTGCAGGCTCAGATCGAAGAAGAGCATGAACGTACCCAGAAACTTACGGATTATGAGAAATATACCAAGACCGATAAGTTTGTTGAGGAAATAGCCAAAGAGAAGCTCGGATTGCTGTATGAGAATGAGATCCTGTTCAGATCCGATATCAATAAATAAGCACGGGGAAAACAATTCCTGTGCTTTTTATTTGAGATAAGATAAGATAGTATGTAGATAGAAGGGGTCCACCAGATATCTCGTACGAAGTACGAGATGCCACCCGGCGAGGGTGGGAAGAAGTCTGTCTACACCGCGAGGGCCTTCGACGAAGTCGACAAGAATGCCCGAGCGACATTGTTAAATGTAGATAGAAGGGACCCACTGACCTACTGTGCACAAGAGGAACATATAATGGAGAAGGAAGCAATCTACGAAAAAGTCATTTCCTATATCAAAGAAAACAACCTGATCAGTCCAGAGGATACGATTGTTGAGGGAATCTCAGGCGGTGCCGATTCGGTGTGCCTTTTTATTATGCTTGAGGAGTACAAAAAAGAGGTCGGATTCAATACGGTTGCTGTCCACGTAAATCACGGCATACGGAAGAAGACCGCAGATAAGGATGAGAAGTTTGTTGAGAAGTTATGCGAATCAAAAGGTGTAGAATTAAAATCATATAAAAAAGATATTCCTCTGATATGTAAGATTACCAAAGAATCTGAGGAAGAGTGCGGCAGACGCATCAGATATGAGATATTTGATGAGGTGTGCAGCCAGTATGAAAATGCCAAAATTGCAGTCGCACATCATATGAACGATCAGGCTGAGACAGTTATTTTCCGCATAATAAGAGGAAGCGGAATAAAGGGGCTCGGCGGTATGGAAGCAAAAAGAGATAATATAATACGCCCGCTTCTGTGCCTTAAAAGGGAAGAGATAGAAGAGTATCTTGAGCAGTCGGGTCAGAAATACCGGACCGATGAAACAAATAACGCCATTGAATACAGCAGAAACTATATACGCAAGAAGATAATACCGAAGTTTGAAAATGTTCGCCAGAATGCTGTCGAGCACATTAATGCCTTGTCGGGAGAAGCAGCGGACATTAATGATTTTATGGAGAAGAAGGCGCTTGAGCTTTTAGAAGAAGCGTCAAAGGAAGCCGACAGAAAATATATTACAAAGGGACTGACTACGAAATACAAATCGGATATTTTATCGGGGGCGGAGCCGATATTGCTGAAATTTGCAGTTAGGGCGTTAATTACGGAGGCAGGAGTTTCCATTAAGGATGTTACAAGAAATCATGTTGACGCACTTTGTGAAATGATAGCAAAACCCAAAAGCGGGGAGATACATCTTCCGAAGGGAGTTACGGTTGTTAAGGAGTCGGGGATTGTTTATATCAAGCCCCGGGAAGATTTTGAGCCACAGATACAGGAAGTTATTAACATTCCCGAGGTTGTTATGCCGACTGTCAGTGAGAGTCCTGCAAATGAATCTGATAAAAAGCCGGATTCCCCTTATAAATTCTATTATCCGATCATCGGAGAAGGAAACTATATGCTCCCCGATGGCAGTGTGGTTTCGTGCAGAATTCTCAATGAATTTGACAAAAGCGAGATTCCGGAAGATACCTATACGAAATGGATGGATTATGCTAAAATGTCGGAAGATTTGTGCATTAGAACGCGCAAGTCGGGTGATTTTCTTGTTATCAACAAAAACGGTAACGAAGGGAATCTGAAGAATTACATGATAAATGAAAAGATCCCGAAGAGTGAAAGAGACGAAGTACCTATTCTTGCAAGCGGATCAAGAGTTTATTGGGTAATGGGACACAGGATATCCGAGGATGTTAAGGTAACGGATAATACAACCTGCGTAATTGAATTTGTTTATAAAAAAGCAAATACAGAGTCGGAAGAAAACGTAGTATCTGAAGCGACAGAAGGAGTTGAAAATGGCTGATAAGATATCGGTGCTTTTTACTGAAGAAGAAGTAAATGCACGTATCAGGGAAATGGGTGAACAGATAAGCAAAGACTATGAGGGAAAATCGCTTCATCTGGTAGGTATTCTTAAGGGAGCGACTTTCTTTGCATGTGAACTTGCAAAGCGGATTACGGTTCCTGTAACGATTGATTTTATGAGTGTATCAAGCTACGGTGATGCAACGGAATCATCAGGAGTTGTTAAGATCACAAAGGATCTTGATGAACCCTTGGAGGGAAAAGATGTTCTTGTTGTGGAAGATATCGTGGATACAGGAAATACACTGAGCTATCTGCTTGATAATTTACAAAAGCGCGGATCATCTTCAGTCAGACTGTGTTCATTGCTAAACAAGCCGGATAGGAGAATTAAGGAAGTTAATGTAGATTATACGGGGTTTGTTATTCCCGATGCATTTGTAGTCGGCTATGGCCTTGATTATGCGCAAAAGTACAGAAACCTTCCCTACATAGGAATAGTTGAGACAGAATAAAAACCAAATAAACAGAGAGGATACAGGCAATCATTGAGTAACAGAAATAAAGGAATCGGTTTTTACGTAATGATACTGCTGATCTTTGTAGTTCTTGCACTTGTATGGTCAAGAATGCAAAGCGGCGCTATGCAGGAGATCAATCACGAAAAGTTTGAGTCATATCTTCAGTCAGATGATGTTTTGCAGATCAATCTGATCCAGAACGCGGAAGTACCTACCGGAGAAGTTGAGCTTATTCTTAAATCCGGTGTTAGGGTATTCATGTATACTTCGGATATTAACGAGGTTGCGCATGAACTGGATACGAAATTCCCTGCGTATACTATTGAGGACGTCAAGAGAGAAGGCTGGTTTACGGCATATGTACTCCCTGCACTGATCGTAGGGCTGATGATGATCGTCTTCATTACCTATATGAACGGATCGGCAGGCGGCGGAAGCAAGATGATGAATTTCGGAAAGAGCCATGCCAAACTGTCCAGCAGTGATAATAAGATCAAGTTCGGTGATGTTGCAGGCCTTGATGAGGAAAAAGAAGATCTTGAGGAGATAGTCGACTTCCTGAAGAACGCAAAAAAATATGCCGATGTCGGAGCCAGAATTCCGAAGGGCGTTATTCTTGTGGGACCTCCCGGAACAGGTAAAACACTCTTTGCGAAAGCTATAGCCGGTGAGGCGGGTGTACCCTTTTTCTCGATCTCGGGATCGGATTTTGTAGAGATGTTTGTCGGAGTCGGTGCCAGCCGTGTCAGAGATTTGTTTGAGGAAGCCAAGAAAAATGCTCCCTGTATCGTATTTATTGATGAGATAGATGCTGTTGCCAGAAGGCGAGGAACCGGAATGGGCGGCGGACATGACGAGAGAGAACAGACACTTAACCAGCTGCTTGTGGAGATGGATGGTTTCGGTGAAAACGAGGGAATCATCGTTCTTGCCGCAACAAACCGTGTGGATATACTTGATCCGGCCATCATGCGTCCGGGAAGATTCGACAGAAAGGTGGCGGTTGGTACGCCGGATATTAAAGGGCGCCGGGAGATACTTAACGTACACAGCAAGAACAAACCGCTGGGCGATGACGTGGATCTTGATGAGGTTGCAAAATCGACAGCCGGGTTTACAGGTGCCGATCTTGAGAACCTTATGAATGAGGCGGCTATAAGGGCAGCCAAAGATGACCGGAAATTTATTAAAATGACTGATATAAGGGAATCATTCCTAAAGGTTGGCGTCGGAACCGAGAAGAAAAGCAAGATTGTCTCGGATAAGGAAAAGCGTATTACGGCATTTCATGAGAGCGGACATGCAATTCTTCATTATATCCTGCCGGATATAGACCCTGTTAATACGGTTTCTATCATTCCCACGGGGCTGGGAGCGGGCGGATATACCATGGCAATGCCCGAAGAGGATGTTATGTTTGAGACCCGTGGAAGAATGCTCAACGAGATTGTAGCGATCCTGGGCGGAAGAGCCGCAGAGGCTATAGTTCTTGATGACATTACGACCGGTGCTTCTTCCGACATCAAGAGAGCAACCCATATGGCCAGAAATATGGTCACAAGATACGGAATGAGCGATAATATCGGGGCTATTTGCTATGATGACGAGGGTGATGAAGTATTTATCGGTCGTGATCTTGCGCATCCCAAAGCCCACAGTGAGCTTATGGCTTCGAAGATTGACGAAGAAGTCAAATACATAATAGACACCTGCTATGAGAAGGCAGTTAATCTTATCAATGAAAACCGTGATAAGCTTGATGCCTGTGCCGAGCTTCTCCTAGAAAAAGAGAAAATCAATCGTGCCGAGTTTGAGGCGTTGTTCGGAGCTCCCGATCCGGATTCCGAGACTATGGACGGTGTAGACATAGCAGATTGATGAGTGAACTGCCCAATATATAGTGATTTTCACAATAAAACGCAATAATCATATGTGAAATTGCACAAACAAACGTAGGCATATTTGTAATATTTGTGAATTTAATGGATAGATTTTGTGTATGCCCGGGGATATAATTCCATTGTAACCCCCCAATAAGAGGATGATTCTTAGAATCATTCCCCATAAGAAAGAAATACCTTCTCCAAAAACGGCTCCTTTTTAGGAGCTGTTTTGTTATGGTATAATAGGGAATTAAGGATTGTAAAAGCGAGGGGATTTTAAATGGATTTGGGAAACAGCAGCGAGATTTTGCAGAAGGGCAGATTTATTACAAACTACAAGCCCGTTCTCAACAGAAGGGGTATCTTTTCCGATTATTCGGAGGACTACATTATTCCACTTGAACCAAATGCATACGGTATTGTTACGATAAAGCTCCGCAGCATCAGAAATAATGTAGATGTTGCCATGCTTGTGTGTAATGGCGAGAACATACTTATGGAGCTTACCGAAACAACGGAAGAGTTTGATTTTTACTCTGCAAGTTACCGCTTGAGCAATGAGATAATACGGTATCATTTTGAGGTTTTGTCTGCCGGAACAAAATGTTTCTATGACACAAGGGGTGTTGTAAAGGACACAAATGACTATTTTGATTTCCGTATACGCCCCGGATTCAAAACCCCCGACTGGGCAAAAGGCGCCGTAATATATCAGATATATACGGATAGATTTTATAACGGTGATCCTTCAAATGATGTCCTTACAAATGAGTACAGATACATAGGCGAAAATGTTACAAAGGTGGATGACTGGAGTAAGAATCCGGCATATATGGGTGTCAGGGAATTCTACGGAGGTGACCTTGAAGGTGTCATGAAGAAGCTTGACTATCTTCAGGATCTCGGTATTGATGCCATATATTTTAATCCTCTGTTCGTGTCGCCTTCGAATCATAAATATGATATACAGGATTATGATTATATCGATCCTCATTTTGGTAAGATTGTTGACGATAAGGGCGAGCTGCTTGAAGGGGACAAGAAGGACAACAAGGATGCGACCAGGTACATAAACCGGGTAACCAACAAGGCTAACCTTGAGGCATCGAATAAGTATTTTGCCTCTTTTGTGGATGAAGCCCACAAGAGGGGGATCAAGGTCATTATAGACGGTGTGTTCAACCATTGCGGGTCATTTAACAAGTGGATGGACAGAGAGAGGATATATGAGGAACAGGAAGGCTATGAGAAGGGAGCTTATGTTGATAAAAACAGCCCCTATCATGACTTTTTCAGATTCTTTGAGGATAAATGGCCTTATAACGGAACCTATGACGGATGGTGGGGCCATGACACCCTTCCGAAGCTTAATTACGAGGGATCAAGAGAACTTAGGGATTATGTTCTCAGAATAGCCAGAAAATGGGTTTCTCCGCCATATAACGTTGATGGATGGAGACTTGATGTTGCCGCGGATCTCGGTCACAGTCCGGAATTCAATCACCAGTTCTGGAAAGATTTCCGTAGAGCCGTCAAAGAGGCTAATCCGAATGCGATAATAATTGCCGAGCATTACGGAGATCCCTCAAGCTGGCTGGCCGGTGATGAATGGGATACCATAATGAATTACGATGCGTTCATGGAGCCTGTTACGTGGTTTCTTACCGGAATGCAGAAGCACAGCGATGATTTCAGACAGGATCTTCTCGGAAATGCGGATGCATTTGAAGGCATGATGCGTGACGGAGTGGCTAAATTTACGGCTCCTACACTTTTTACGACTATGAATGAGCTGTCGAATCACGATCATTCGAGATTCCTGACTAGAACCAATCATATAGTCGGACGTGTAGCCGACAAAGGATATGAGGCTGCAAGCACCGGAATCAACAAAGCAGTAATGAGAGAAGCAGTTGTCATACAGATGACATGGGCGGGAGCCCCGACTATATATTACGGTGATGAGGCCGGTGTGTGCGGGTTTACGGATCCGGATAACAGAAGGACGTATCCCTGGGGTAACGAAGATAAGGAGCTTATCCGTTTTCACAAGGAAATAATACGGATTCACAAAGAAAATCACGAGCTTATAACAGGAGCGGGGATTATACTTCATAAGGATTACAATGTCATAGCATACGGAAGGTTTCTCAGGGATAATGAAATCATTGTCATAGTCAACAATAATGACTGTGACAAGGAAATTGAAATGAGAGTCTGGCAGACCGGAATACCAAGAGAATCAAAGCTCACAAGACTTATTATGACTGATGCGGATGGGTTTACGACAGATCCGGAGGAATACGAGATCGAAAACGGCCGGCTCAGGATAACTCTTCCCAAAACATCGGCTGTAGTTTTAAAAGGCAGACAGGAAAAGAAAGAAAAAGAAGAAAAACCTGATGAATCAAAGAAGGTAAGTCCTTTACAGAAGCTTGAATTTCTGCTACATTAAAGGTTGTTTTGGAGTGATTTTACATGCGTGAAATGGAATTCAAAATGGAGCGTCCCGGTCTGCTTGCGGCGGGAGAGAGCGTTACGGTTACCGAAGGAGTGCTTCCGACAAGCTATTACTATACGATAGATCCTTCGCTTGCCATGAGCGGAAATTTCGAGTTCAGGCAGAGATTAAAGAGCAGGGAAGGAGTCGTAAAGAGTGTCGAAGAAAGACCTGCAGGATTCTATGTTACGGTAGAATTTCCGGAGGATTGACTTATGTTTGGCATTGGAAAGAAAAAGGACGATAAGAACAGCGATAAGATCGAAGAGGAAAGACGGTTTGTATCCGAACTGTCATATAATGTCCGGAATCCGCTGAATACAATATGCGGGATTACCGAGATCACGAAGAAAGTCATTATGAATGACTGTGACAAGGATACGCTGCTCTCATATGTGGATATTCTTGGGGATGCTGCGACGGAACTGCAGCAGACGATAGATCATTTCTTTGAGTGTTTCGAAACGGGAAACTATGCGGCTCTTCACGGAACGAATACAGAGGAAGTAGACAGCAGTATACTAAATAATCTTCGTGTAATGGTAGTTGAGGACAGCAGTGTCAGCCAGCTTATTGCCAAGGAGATGCTTGAATCCCGGGGCTCCATCGTTACGGTGTGTGACAGCGGAAAAGAGGGTGTGGATCTGTTCAACAAGTCCGTTACAGGAACATATGATGTAATCCTTATGGATATCAATATGCCCGGAATGGACGGATACGAAGCAACCGACGCTATCCGTAACGGAAGCCATCCGCAGGCAAAATCAATACCTATAATCGCTATGACGGCAGAAGCTCTGCCTGATGATATACAGACAGCTCTTAGAACAGGAATGAACGGGCATATAAGTAAACCTATCAATGTAGAGAAGATAGTATCCGCAATCAAGGGCGTTCTCTAGAAAAAAGTGTTGCAAAAGCATTGAAATACGTGTATAATGGCTTTTGCTGACGCGGATTAGCGATATTTATTCGCCCAGATAGCTCAGTTGGTAGAGCAGAGGACTGAAAATCCTCGTGTCACTGGTTCGATTCCGGTTCTGGGCACCTTGCAGGTGTGGTTCAATGGTAGAACACCAGCCTTCCAAGCTGGTGACGTGGGTTCGATTCCCATCACCTGCTTTACAGAATACCTTCAGGATAAACCTGAGGGTATTTTTTTGTGTAGTTTTACAAAAAACCGACCAAAAGTCGAAAATTGTATTGACATGACCAAAAACAGATTGTATACTAAAAACCGACCGGTAGTCGAAAACTGGATCGAGATAACTGCTAAACGGAGAAAATAGCATGAAAAAGGGAGAAAAAAGAAAGCAGGAGCTTCTGGATATTGCTTACAAAATGTTTCTGTCAAATGGATTTGAGAACACAAGCGTTGACGAGATCATTGAGGCAGCAGGCATAGCAAAGGGTACATACTATTATTACTTCGAGAGCAAGGAAGCGATGCTTGAGGAAGTGATAGGGATGATGATCGACAAAGAGGTGTCCAATGCGAAACTTGTACTTGAATCCGATGCAGGTGTTCCGCAAAAGATTGCCGGGATCATAGCGTCACTTCGCCCCGCAGAGGATGAATCTACTATAGAGAATGCCTTAAACAGACCGGAGAACATAGTCATGCATGACAAGATTAACAGGATGATAGTGGAAAAGGCCGTTCCGCTTCTGTCTGAGGCTGTCAGCGAGGGAGCAAGAGAAGGGATTTTTGCTTGTGATAATATACCGGAACGTGTAAGAATGCTTCTGGTAATAAGTAATGAGACGTTTAACGACAGAGAGTATACAGACGCAGATGTTGATGTATTTATAGAAATCACGGAAAAGCTGTTTAATGCACAGCCGGGAACGATGGCGTTTGTAAGGGCACTTATCAGGTAGGAGGCCGCGTTGAACAATAAGAGTAATTTCGGCAAATTCATACTACTGTGGGCTGGAGAGCTTATCTCTTCTATCGGCGGAGGTCTGACCAGCTTTGGACTCGGAGTGTATATATTCCGGGAAACCGGAAGTGCGGCAAGTATGGCGATAGTTACGCTGCTTGGATTCCTGCCGACACTGGTACTGAGTGTCCCTGCGGGGGTTCTTGCTGACAGATACGACAGAAGGCTCCTTATGATGATCGGTGACGGCTGTTCCGCGATCGGGGTCATATACATTCTTGTCTGCATGATAATGGGTGAAGCCTCGCTTGGACAGATATGTGCAGGTGTGTTTATAAGTGCTGTATTTTCGGCTCTTCTTGAACCGGCGTTCCGGTCGACGATAACGGATCTTCTCACAGAAGATGAATACTCAAAGGCGAGTGGACTTGTATCTCTTGCAGGTAGCTCAAGATACCTCTTCTCTCCTGTGATAGCGGGATTTCTGCTGGCGGTTTCTGATGTGAAGCTTCTGCTTGTCATAGATATATGCACCTTCATTATTACGGTAACAGCCGCGGCTGTTGTCAGAAAAGGCCTTGAGACGAAAATCACAGAGAACAGAGAATCTTTTGCACAGAGTATCAGGGGAGGCTGGCAGGCACTTAACGAAAAGAGAGGCGTGATCGTTCTTGTAGCCATCTCATCGGCAATAACGATGTTTATGGGTGTACTGCAGATACTGGTTGAGCCCCTTGTCCTGTCCTTCGCGGATGCAAAAACACTTGGGATAGCGGAGACGGTCTGTGCGTGTGGAATGCTTGCAAGCGGCCTGTACCTGGGAGTAAGAGGGATCAAAAATCATTTTGTTACTGTACTTGGAATGGCATTGATGCTTGCGGGCCTGTTCATGTCCGGCTTTGGCCTTGTGGAGAACATATATGTCATTTGCATTTTCGGGTTTTTGTTCTTTACGGCTCTGCCTTTTGCCAACAACTGTCTTGATTATCTAGTCAGGACAAACATAGCCGATGAGGTTCAGGGTAGAGCATGGGGGATGATAGGGTTCATATCCCAAATGGGATATGTGGTTGCTTATGCAGTGTCGGGTGTGGCAGCCGATACTCTCGGAAGTGTTACGGGTGCCGGAGTAGGAAGGGGATCGGCATATGTGATCATAATAGCCGGTATCTGCCTTGCAATCACTTCAGTTAGTTTTTTGTTTACAGGAAGTATCAGGAAACTTGAGAACGTGCCGGGAGAAGAGGGAATCTAACGGCGTGACTTGCAGCAACATATGGAGGAGAAGAATATGAATACAGCAAATAACGAAAAATACAAATACAGACCGGTGCTGTTTTTTCTGATGGCATACCTTTTCACATGGATATTCTGGGTACCGGCCATATTTGTTAACGAAACACTTGGATCGGTTCTGATGGTTCTGGGGCTGTTTGCACCCCCTGTCGTATCAACCGTATTTGTTCTTGCGTCCGGTTCGGATGTTCTGAAGCGGGATCTTAAGAATAAACTTATCGGCTTCTATAGGGTTAAATGGGGTAATGTTGCAATATCTATAGTGGTATTTGCCGTAATAATTGTGTGCTCGATCCTTCTGTCTCTTGCGTTCGGCCAGTCTCTGGACCAGTTTTCTTTCACGGATGATTTTTCGTTTACGGGTGTGGGAATAGGGAGCGCACTTGTGACGATAACTCTTGCCTCGATAATAGAGGAAGTGGGCTGGAAAGGGTACTGTGAGGATTCTATCGGAGAATATATGAACTGGTTCTGGGAGTCCATGGTATTCGGTGCGCTGTGGTCATTCTGGCACTTTCCTCTGATATTTATCAAAGGAACGTATCAGGCGGGTCTGATGGTCAATCCGCTTTACGTTATCAATTTCTTTGTAAGCGGTATACCCCTGGGATTCATAATTACATGGGTGTACCTTGCAAGCGACAGATCAATACTTGCGTGTATGATTTTCCATCTGTTTGTGAATTTCATGCAGGAAAAGATAGCGATGACTCCCGAGACCAAATGCGTGGAAACTATTGTTGTTACCGTTGCGGCAGCGATCATAGTTATACGGGAGAAGGATATGTTCTTTGAGACGCGTCATGTCGGAAGACTGCTCGAAACACTTAAGTAGGATTTATAGGTTGGAAAATCATGCCTTTAAGGGTTTGATCCTGTCATACAGATAAGTTCTGTATCTGTACCATGCGGTTACTCCGCTGACAACCCAAACGACACCGGCAGATACCCAAATACCGGTCTCGCCCATTCCCATATATTTAGTCATGAGTATCGGAAGAGTAAATCTTCCGATAACTTCCACGATCCCGTTAAACAGAGCAAAAAATGCGTCGCCGACTCCCGTCAGTACACCGCGGACAACGTATATTAGCCCGAGCGCCAGATAGAACAGGGATGTAATACGAAGACCCATTGCACCGAGAGCTACAACTCTGTCATCGGTAACAAACAGACTTGTGATTGTACCGCCGAAAAACTGCATTACAAGAATCATAATTGCGGTAGTTACAGCCATTATCAGAAGACCTTTTCTGTACCCGGTGTATACACGGTCGTATTTTTCGGCTCCGTAATTCTGCCCGCTGTATGTCGCCAGCGACGTTCCCAGTGTGGTGTAGGGCTGGTGAATAAGCTGCTCTATTCTGTTGGTAGCGGTAAATGCGGCGATAACGACTGTTCCGTATGCATTTACAACACGCTGTACCGCCATTGACGAAATAGATATGAGGGCAAACTGAAGAGACATGGGTACTCCGAGTCTGATGACTTTATATGAAGTCTGCGCCGAGAATACAAAATCTTCTTTTTTCAATCTGAAATACGGATTGATTCTGTAAGCATATATGCCGCATGTCAGGGTTGCCGTAAACTGGGCGATTATTGTAGCAATCGCAGCACCTTTGATTCCCATCTTGAAATTATAGACAAAGATCACATCAAGTATTACATTCAGAATAGTTGACAGTATGAGAAAATAAAGGGGTGACCTGGAATCCCCCAGAGCTCTTAGCATGGATGAGAGATAGTTGTATAAAGAGACAAACAACAGTCCCAGACACATATATCTGATATACATGCTCGCATCGGGAAGAATATCGGCAGGGGTGGAAAGAAGCCTTAACAATGAAGGGGATATGATATAACCTATCGTTCCGAAAAACACAGGAACGGCAAGCATTATCATGCCGGTATTTACGATACAGTTTTTAACCATTTTATCGTCACCGGCTCCGTAATACTGGGACACTACGATACCTCCGCCTCCGCCTATTCCGTTACAAAGAGCAAAGAATAGGAATGTAATGGAAGCGGATGCTCCTACAGCCGCAAGAGCATCAGGTCCCACAATGCGGCCAACGATTATCGAATCTGCAATGTTGTATATCTGTTGGAAAATGTTACCAACAAGAGCGGGAAGCGCAAACAGAAGAATGTGTTTTACCGGGCTTCCGACGGTCATGTCGGTTGTATGATCTTTCATAATACCAGCCTCTTAATTACGTGAGAGCCACGCCATTTATAGTTCGCCACCCTGTCAGATGCAGCGATTGAGAAGTATTTTATAATAATCGGATTTACTTGTAAATAAGACTTCCTGATGATAACATAAATTAATAATCAGCATTCCGTTTTTTGATAACGTTCATATATCAGTTGCATTTAAATAAGAGGAAAAAGAATGTACGACGAAATACTGAATAATCGTTATATAGGGGCTGCCGCAATAATTGCGATAAATGAAAACAGCAAAGACAGGTTCAGCTTTGTAAATGTAAATGACAGATATATTAACGAGCTGGAGCTTAATGTCAGTGTGAGTGATTTTCTGCAAAAGGATTATTTCGAATTCATCACTGATGCCGAGAAGGATGATTTCTGCAAGATAGCAATGGTTGCAGCCCAAAAGGGCGAAACAACGGAGTGTGATTACAGATGCAGAAGCATATCAGATTGTACAAGCAGCGAAGAAATGCATCTGACGAGTCGTATCGTCTTTATTGAAAAGATAGAGGACGATTATTACTTCTTTGAGGAAATATACAATAACAACAAGCATACAAGTAATCTTGAAACGTTAGCCGAAAGCGACAGAAAGTTCAGGATCGCATATGACCAGATCAATATATATTCATGGGAATATACCGTCGCGGATCATTCGATGCGACCGTGTTTTCGCTGTATGAGAGATTTGGGTCTTCCGCCGGTACTGGAGAACTACCCCGAGTCGGCGATAGAAAGAGGGATAATACCCGAAAACTATGCCGGTATGTTCCGTCAGTGGCACAAAGCCCTGGACATGGGTGAAAAGGAACTGGAGACAATAATACCTCTTACAAGTGACAGAATACCTTTCCGAGTAAGATACACGGCAGAATACGACAAGGATGGCAAACCGTATAAAGCCTACGGATCGGCGACTCTGGTCACGGATGATGAACTTCGCGCAAGAGCCGCATCAGCCGAGAGACTTGCAGCTCAGACAGAGGAGATTGAGAAACAGAGAGACATATTGAAGGAAAGGGAAGAAGAGCTTAAGAAGGCTCTTGAGAGTGCCAGAGAGGCAAATCAGGCCAAGACACAATTCCTGAGTAATATGTCCCACGACATACGGACTCCGATGAATGCCGTTGTCGGATTCACATCACTTGCAAAGCTGAATATTGATAACAAAGAGAAGACGTTTGAGTATCTTGGGAAGATTGAAAATGCCAGCAATCTTCTGCTTAGAATACTTAATGATATTCTTGATATTACAAGGATCGAAAGCGGGGAGATTACTCTTACCGAGGATGAGATTGACATTCGGAAGGAAGTTGAAGCTATCGATGAGATATTCTTAAAGCTTGCTGAGGAACATGGAGTAGAGCTTACACATGATGTCAGCAAGGTACAGGACTTCAGAATATACGGAGATCGTCTCAGGCTCAATCAGATCCTGATGAACATAATATCGAATGCAATCAAATACACCGAAAAAGGCGGACATGTCCGTTATTCCATAACTCAGTCGGATTCTGACAGAGAAGGCTGTAACCGTTATACCATCACTGTCAGAGACAACGGGATAGGAATGAGCAAAGAATTTCTTGCTCACGCGTTTGAAATATTTACACGTGAGAAGAACTCAACCATGAGCAAAGTGATGGGAACCGGCCTCGGTATGGCTATTATAAAATGTCTTGTGGATGTGATGGACGGAAATATTGAAATAGAAAGCGAGCAGGGTGTGGGCACCACTGTCGTTGTGGATCTGGATCTGAAGAGGCGGGATATACTTGATGATAATACATCCGGGGATGCACTGGAGAATGAGGCGGATGATACTATCCTTGAAGGAAAAAGGATTCTTGTAGTTGATGATCAGTCGGTCAACAGAGTGATAGTTAAGGAGATGCTCAACCGGTACGGAGTGATCGTTGATGAAGCCGAAGACGGAAATGATGCCATACGAAAAATAGAGTCGGCGGATGACAGATACGATATTATACTTATGGATGTGCAAATGCCTGTGATGAACGGATATGAGGCTACAAAGAGGATCAGGGAGATGGAGGATCTTTCCAAGGCATCGTCCCCTATACTTGCCATGACTGCGGATGCATTTGCGGATGACAAGATTAAAGCACAAGAATCCGGTATGAACGAACATATAGCCAAACCGATAAACATTCGAAATACTGTGAAGCTTATTAAGAAATATTTATCTTGACAGGATAGCTTTTTGCGGAGTATAGTTACGGAAATGAATCTCGAAGAGATGGAAGTATGATGATCAACAGACAGTTAGATATAATTGCATCTGCATTTTTCTTTTTTGCCTTTACGTCGGACCGATGTAAGGGTAATTTGTGATGCAGATCAGAAATTGCACTTGCAGGCGGTCCGGAAATCAAACCGGACCGCTTTTTTATTGCTTGTAAATAGGTGCGGCTCTTTTAAATCAGGAGGTAAAAAATGAGCGGACTAAAGATAGCATACAGTGGAATAGAAGGTGCTTTTGCGCATATAGTTGCAAGAAGGCTGTTTCCCGAGGAAGGATTTTTTTCATACAAAAGCTTCAGGAAAACGTATGAGGCTGTAGAGTCCGGCGAATGTGACATGGCGGTTCTGCCCATTGAAAACAGTTATTCCGGAGAGGTAAATGACGTTATGGATATGCTGTTTGATGGTAAGCTGTACGTCAATGCTCTGTACGGTTTGCCTGTTGTCCAGAACCTTCTGGGAGTAAGAGGCAGCAGAATACAGGATATCAAAAAGGTCATCAGCCAGCCCAAGGCGTTGGAGCAGTGTGATGAATATATCAGGAGTAAAGGGTTTGAGGCATTGCAGGCTACCAACACCGCTGTAGCCGCAAAGCAGGTTGCCCAGATGGAAGATATGTCGGTGGCTGCAATAGCAAGTATAGAAACGGCAGCCATATACGGACTCAAGGTTCTGGATGAGAAGATAAATGAAAGGGATGACAATACAACAAGGTTTGTTGTTATGTCTCGGAATAAGGGATGCGTGGATATTCCCGGACAGGACAAAAGCTTTATAACGGTATTTACTGTAGATAATGTGGCGGGAGCATTGCTTGTGCCGCTGCAGATCATAGCAGACTACGGCTACAACATGAAAGTGCTTCACTCAAGACCGCTTAAGAGCCATAAATGGCAATACTATTTTTATGTTGAGATAGAAGGAGATGTCACCAGCGAAATGGGGCAGAAAATGATGTCGGAACTTGAGAGTGCCTGCTCTTTTGCAAAAGCACTCGGTCCTCACTACGGAAAGTAAAAACGGAGACAAAAAGGAGACAAAAAGATGGGAATGAATTATGAAAGACAACTTGCGATACCTGCCGAACTTAAGGAGATGTATCCACTTACCGCCAAAATGAATGCTGCAATTCAGGAGAGAAGAGCAAAACTGGAGTCTATCTTTGAAGGGAGAGATAACAGGCTTATCCTGATAATAGGACCGTGTTCCGCGGATAATGAAGATTCGGTAATGGACTATATAGGAAGACTTGTGGGAGTACAGGAAAATGTTGTTGATAAGATTTTTATCGTTCCGAGGATATATACAAACAAGCCGAGAACAACTGCAGAGGGTTACAAGGGTATGCTTCATCAGCCCGATCCGACCGAAAAGCCCAACCTGTTCAAGGGAATAGAAGCGACCAGGCATATGCATATGAGAGCGGTTATGGAGACCGGTTTTGCCTGCGCTGATGAAATGCTTTATACCGAAAATTATGCGTATCTTGATGATCTGCTGATATATGTAGCGGTAGGTGCACGTTCGGTTGAGGATCAGCAGCACAGGCTGACATCAAGCGGAATCAGCGTTCCGGTGGGGATGAAGAATCCCACATCGGGTGATTACAAGGTTATGATGAATGCAATATCCGCAGCTCAGAACAGCCACACCTTCATTTATCGCGGATGGCAGGTGCATTCCGACGGAAATAAACATACGCATGCAATACTGAGAGGATATACGGATCAGCACGGATCCATGAAACCCAATTATCATTATGAGGATCTTGTAAGGCTGTGTGACGTCTATGACGAGATGAAGCTTGATAATCCGGGGCTTATCGTTGATACCAATCACTGCAATTCCAACAAGAATCCTTTTGAGCAAAGGAGGATAATCAAGGAAGTCCTTCACTCGGCAAGACATGATGAGCGCATTGCCGCCATTCTCAAAGGGTTTATGATCGAAAGCTATATAGAAGACGGAGCGCAGGAACCCGGCGGAGGATGTTACGGCAAGTCGATCACAGATCCGTGTCTCGGATGGGAGAAGACAGAAAAGCTCATATATGAAATAGCTGATCTTCTGTAGGAATATACTTGTACTAATGTTATCAAATGATATAGAATGGTCTGGTATTGTCATAATGCTAAGAAAGGCTTTGTTTAACCGATGAAGTTTGAAAAGGTCAAAGAGAGCAGAATTGTTCTATATATTTGTGCATTCATTATCCCGTTTGTAATGATGATGATCTTCTGGAAGATATGCGGTATCTATCCTTTCGGAGAGCACTCAATACTTACGGGAGATATGGATGTTGAGTTTGTTAATTTTTACACGTATTTTATCAACACATTTAAGACCAAAAACGACTGGTCATATATGCTGACGAAGACTATCGGAGGAGATTATCCCGGACTTGCAGCGTTCCAGTTGCATGACCCGCTTCTACTCCTCCTGTTTTTCTTTCCCGGCGACAAAATTGCCGTGGGGATAGAGTTTGTATTTTCTCTGCAGATATCAATAGCGGGACTGACAGCTTCGATCCTTCTCAATGAAAGATATGAGAGGTCATGGATGTCTCTGCTTTTTTCCACAGCGTATGCTTTCTCATCATTTTTCTTCGGCTACCTGGTACTTACGATTTACTTCGGAGCATTGGCAGTTCTTCCGCTTGTTCTGTTTTTCTTCCTGAAATTCCTTGACGAGGGGCAATCCCTTGTGGGGTTCGTTATCTCGGCTGCATATTATATCTTTGTAAACTATCACATGGGCTTTATGCTCGTCATTTTCCTTGTAATACTTTATATTTCAAGGATCATAGCGGACACTTCGTATATACGCCGTCTTCCGTCGCTGGCACTTGCCGGGGTGACAACTCTTCTGATCGATGGATTTTTTCTTATCAGAACCGGCCTGTCGCTTATGGGAGAGAAGACAACGGAAGGTGCGGACTATGGATTTTACAGACGTTTTCCGATGAACCAGCTGTTCGCGGGAATGTTCTCGGGATGTGCCAGAAACGATCTTCGCCCCCTTATATATGCTTCTGTTGCCGCCCTGTTTTTCGCGGTTGTCTACCTTCTGCAAAAGCGCATACCTATCAGAGAAAAGATCGCAAATGTATTTGTTATAGCCGCTGTTGCCGTCAGCATGTGGATAAACAGCATTGATGCCGTATGGCACGGATTCAATAACCCGGAAGGATTCTATTGGAGATATGCATATTATATTAGCATCACTGTGATCGTTATGGCCTATAAAGGATTTATATCATTTACCGGTGACAGGGAGGACAGATCAAAGCGTCCGGTAATGCTTGCTGCTGTTATCTTACTTGCGTATATGGGATGGCTTACTATAATGCACAATCCCTACCTTGACCGCCCCAGACTGATATTAAATGTGTGCCTTGTGATTATGACAGCCTTTCTCGGTATTCTTGTGAAAAGTGTAAGGTTCAGGACGATCGGGTTTGTGCTCCTTATGGGATTATCGATAGGGGATATGCTCTATAACTCCGAGACAGCCTACATAAGTCTTAATTCCGAAGGAAGGGATCTCCCGCTGATGGCTGATTTTAAGGACGATTATCACAACATCAGCGATGTCATTTCATATGTAAAATCACAGGATGACGGATTCTACAGAATAGAGAAGGATTTCGACAGGGCAATAAATGATCCGTCGATGTTTGATTATATCGGACTGTCACACGACAGTTCATGTGAGAAAGATGAGATACTTGACTGGCTGGTAAATTTCGGATTCTGCAAGACCGTTTATTTTACGTACTATAACGGTGGAAGTACTTCGTTTGTTGATAATCTTTTCGGAATAAAGTATTACATCTCCCAATTTGATTCCGTTAATAAACCTTATGAGAGTATGTTGTATGACGGGAAATATTACGCATACAGAAACGGGAATGCTCTTCCGATGGCATTTACAGCTCCCGAGGGGCTTTCGGATTACGATATAAACGAAGGGAATACATTTGAAAAACAAAACAGACTTGCATCACTATGGAATGACAGGCCTGTATTTATCAAGGCAGATCCGGAGGTGTCGCTCTCAGGTGCGAAAGAGGAAGAGGGACGTTATGTGCGGACGGATGAGGAAGGCTATATTATTTACGATATAACCATAACAGAAAAAATGCCCTTGTACTTTTATTTCTATGCACCCGGAAGACAAAACGGGGAAGTATTTGTAAACGGAGAATCAAGAGATGTGTATTTTACGGTCAATCACTGGAATACACTTTGCGCCGGAGTATTTGAGCCGCAAGATAAGGTTGAGATCAAAATGCAGATCCTTGAGGATGAGCTGGAGATTACCGAAAGCTGCTTCTACTACGAGGATCCGGATGCTCTGCGGGAGTGGGCAGATGCGGCGGGAAAGCTTAATGAATCCGTGGGAGCCGTAAATGAGATCACAAGCTCGGATCTTATGTTTTCAACAGATTTCGCGAAGGAAGAGACCATCGTAATGTCGATACCGTATGAGGATTCATGGCGCATTACCTGTGACGGAAAAAGGATTAAGTCCGAACCGGTAATTGAACAGCTTATGAGCTTTCAGGTTCCCGAAGGAAGGCATATCATAGAAATGAAATATATTCCAAAAGGGACGGGAGCCGGTATCGCAGTAAGCATAATCGGAATCATATTGTTTTTCGGACAGATAGTTTATTCTAGGAAGAGAGCTTAAACAGTTCCTCCGTGGCAAGCCGTGTTTTTGCCACGACATCTTTCTTTTCAGGAAAGCAGTAATACAGTACGTCTTTGTCTCCTATACATATAACGTCGCCGATCTCATACCAGAAGTAATCACTGTAGCAGCTGTAACACTTTCTCGGTCCCTGTTCATAGTGAAGGGCTCCGTCACATCCGTCGAGAACGAATCCGTTCATTCCGTGGTGAAGATGACCGTCTCCGACCATATAAAGAGCCTTGTAGTCAACTATCATTCCGATCTTCACATCGGTATCAAGGCTGTAAGTCCCCTCTTCAATCTCCCTTTTTAGCTCTTCCCGTTCCCACGAATACCAGTCGGGTATGTGTGAGAAGATGGTATTGTCCGCTCTCGAGGAAAGCCTTCCGAATTCGTCCATATCGTAAAGTGCCCCGCAATTGTGGCAAACGAACGTGGTTCCGACACCTTCGGTATTACCTTCCGCAAGGCAGTGAGGGCATTTGTACAGTATGCGGTTCAGTCCGTCGGCCCGGAAGTTTTCCGTAATGCTTACATGATTTTCTAACTGCCACTTAAAATAGTCAAATGAGAATGCCCTATCAAGTATGTTATCAATGTCCGGAACAGAAGTGCTTTTGATCTCTTCGGGAGTCAGGAGACACTCCATTTTGGCCGATACTTTGACTTTTCTCTTTTGAAGGTTGTTATACAGAGGATCTCTTGCAAAGGATCCGTATGTGGTGATCATGACTACGGGAACTTTAAGAGCTTTAAACAGAACTCCGAGTTTTCTAGGAAGCCTTGTTGCGGTACCATCAAAGGAATAGCTTGCTTCGGGGTACATAAGGACGCTTGTTTTATTTGTATTTACCGCATATTTCAGATCTGAAATGAGAGAAACGTCGGTTACGAATTTCTGTGTAGGTATGCATCCTAGATGACGCATAATACTTTCTTTTCCCACGAGACCGTCCGAGGTACATACAATATTGTAGGGCATAGGTATCATCCGTGATGCGATCTCAAGATCGAGAAAACTGGAGTGATTCATAAGAATAAGCCACGGTCCCTTACCGGCTCTTTCCATGTTTTCGGTAGTATACGAAAAATCAACCGCCTTAAGATCAAAAGAGGATAAGGCTTTCATAAGAGTCCGGAGAGCGGGGCTTGGTTTTTTAGGTCTTATGTGTTCGGGTGGGGTAACAGAACGCACTTCATTGTATGATTTTTCCACGGTTTTTATTTTCATAAACCGAATTCTATCATATTAATTTTGACAAAGGAAGTGCTGCTTCAAAGTTAAAAATTGTTGAAAAGGTCGAAAATGTCCAAAATGCCAAAATCCCCTGCTATTTAGTGGGATTTTTGCTATACTGAAAGTGGCTTAAAAGGTAAAAGAGGAATAAAAAATGGATATTTTCAGTGCGATTTCATTGTTTGGAGGATTGGCTCTGTTCCTATATGGAATGAGGCTTATGGGTAATAATCTGAAGGAGAGTTCATCCGGAACACTGAAGATCGTTATAGGAAAACTAACGGACAATGCAGTCAAAGCATTCTTTGTGGGAATGATAATGACGGCTATAATCCAGTCTTCAACAGCTACTATCGTTATTACTTCGGGTCTTGTGGCTGCAGGGATCATTTCATTTGACCAGTCATTCGGTATAATCGTTGGTGCAAATGTAGGAACTACCATAACCGGTCAGATAATCAGACTTATGGATATAAACGCTGAAAACGGCTCTTTTCTCAAGTTTTTCCAACCGTCAACTCTTGCGCCCATAGCCCTGATAATCGGAATAGTTCTGTTGATGGGCTTTAAGTTCAAAAGAGCGGATAATGTGGGAAATATTGCCATAGGCTTTGGTATTCTCTTCACCGGACTGATGAATATGACAAGCGCTGTGAGTGCCTTTTCGGAAAGCGGGATAATAGATGTTCTGTTTGAAAACATGGGGAAAAATCCTGTTATCGGCTATATAACCGGTGCAGCGATTGCGTTTGTTCTGCAGAGCTCATCCGCTACAGTCGGTATGCTGCAGGCGTTTTCACAGGCAGGAACGATTCCGTTTAATGTTGTATACGTTGTTATAACGGGTATTTATCTTGGCGACTGCGTTACCACCGGAATAGTCTGTTCCATTGGAGCCAATGCGGATTCCAAAAGAGTCGGAATGATGAACATACTGTATAATCTGGCCAAGACAATACTTGTTATTGTAGCGGTGACTGCTCTTAAGCAGACAGGAATGATAGATGGACTGTGGCACAAGACAATGCGTTCGGGTGATATAGCGAACACCAATACTATTTTTAACCTTGCAAGCGCTGTTGTGCTGCTTCCGTTTGGCTGGGCGATCAAGAAGGCGACAGGTACTATTATTAAAGATGATGAGAAAGCCCGCGGTAAATATGCAGACAAGGTTACGGCTCTCAACCCGGTGTTCTTCAGAACCCCCGCTATCGCATTCGGAGGTTGTTACGATGTTCTGAACGTGATGTTCAAGATTGCGAAAGAAAATATCGCAAGAGCATACTCGGCCATAGCAAAATATGACGGAACTGTGATCGAAACCATTCATGAAGAAGAAGAGAATATAGATTACCTGACAGACTGTGTAGACAAATACCTGATACAGCTGGCGCCTTATGTCAGCGAAGATATGCACATCAGAATACTGAAACAGTATCATAAACTTGTATCCGAATTCGAACATTTAGGAGATTATGCCGACAAGATGGCGGATGCAGCAACGACACTCAAGGAAGAAAACGTATCACTGTCTCAAACGGCAATGAATGAGATCAGTCTTACCGAAAAGCTTATAGATGAGATATTGGATTATTCCGACAAGGCATTTGAGAAAAGGGACATAAATGCAGCTTATCATATAGAACCTTGCGTAAGTGTGCTTCAGGATATTGTAACGACACTTCATGACAATCATCTGATCAGACTTCGTGAGGGTCAGTGTACAGTAAGAGGCGGTGTTATATTCTCGGAGATTCTTACAAATATTGAGAGGATAGCCAAAACCTGTTCCAATATAGGAATAGCAACTATTGCAAGAGTCAGTTCCGAAGTTGACAACCATGCACATTCGTACACTGCCTCAATACGGCAGGGCAAGAATGAGTTATATAACCGGGAATTTGACCGGGTACAGAAGGAATATTACGGTCTGTTATCTTTGATAGACAATGAAACGGAGGCAGTAGATGCTTAAGATATTGAAACATTTTAAGACCGTCGGAGAACACAGAAGGATGGTAAGACAGGGGTGTTTCAGGGTAGGACTGTATTTTCAGGGCTTAACTCACGATCTTAGCAAGTACAGTCCCTCGGAGTTTATGACCGGAGCTAAATACTATCAGGGATACAGAAGTCCCAACAATGCCGAACGGGAGAAGAAAGGGTATTCGGAGGCGTGGATCCATCATAAGGGAAGAAACAAGCACCATTATGAGTACTGGACGGACTACAAGGCTAGCCGGGAAGGAGAGGAACACGCAATCATTCCGGTCAGAATGCCCAAGAGATATCTGGTTGAGATGTATGTGGACAGGGTTGCCGCTTCCGCCATCTATAACAAGGGTCACTATACATGCGATATGCCGCTTAAGTATTACCAGAAGGGCGATTACACACTTCTTATGGAAGAGCATACAAGAGAGGATCTTGAAAGGCTGCTCAAGATGCTTGCATCGAACGGACCGGAAGTTACAGAGAGCTATATCAGGAACGTATATCTGAAGAATTATCCCGGGGCAAGGCTTGCAGAGTTTTTACATAATCGCAGGAAGAAATAAGAGATCCTATGGCGACCAGACGAACGTTAGAGATTATCGATATATTCAAAAATATGTACTCCGAAGAGGTCAGATGCTACCTTACACATTCGGATGCATGGGAGCTTCTTGTGGCTACAATTCTCAGTGCACAGTGTACTGATGCCAGAGTTAATATCATTACAAAGGATCTGTTTGCAAAGTACAGGACGATAGAAGATTTCGCGAATGCCGATCTTGCAGAACTTGAGCAGGATATTAAGCAGGCAGGGTTTTACCATAATAAGGCCAAGAACATTATCGGAAGCGCGAGGATGATACTCTCTGACTATGACGGAGAGGTTCCGAGCGATATAGAGGACCTTACAAGGCTTCCGGGAGTCGGAAGAAAAACCGCAAACGTGATCCGGGGGAATATATACGGGATAGACAGTATAGTTGTAGATACGCACGTTAAGCGTATATCGGGAAGGCTGCAGCTGACCAAAGAAGAGGATCCCGAAAAGATAGAGTATGACCTTATGAAAGTCATACCCAGAGAGTACTGGATACTTATTAATATCTGGTTTATCACGTTTGGTCGGACGATTTGTAAGGCACAGTCTCCAAAATGTCAAGAATGTCCGCTGGTAAAATACTGTCGGGATCGGGCTGTGAAGAAGTCTCGTCCCCGGAAAGCTTGATAACAGCGGATGTATGTGAGTCGAGTATGTTCTGAAGCTTTTTGATCGTAGAAGTACGTGTCAGTGAACGGATATTGTCAGCACAGTTGATAAGTCGCTGGATCTCGACATACAGACCCTTTTCGGCATACATCTCGGCAAGAGTTGTGTAGGTTCCGGAGATATCTGTTCCTACGTTTACTGCAACATTGAATGTGGTGATTGCTTCATCTTCATGACCGGTAAGTTTGTATTCGCATCCGAGCTCATGGAGATTCATACAAAGGGAAGTGAAGTTCTGATCGTACTCTGTCAGTATCGGGAGGTTTGGAGCCCCGTATGTAAGTTTCAGGTCCGTGTTGGATATACCGGTCAGATTGACGATTTTCTTACCTGCAAGGGTGTTCAGTTCGGCAAGGAGTGCGGCGCATTTTTCATTAATCGCCGGCTCAGGTGAGGGTATACTGTCAAGGGGCACCTGAATGAACGGGAGATTATCAAGAGGCTGTTTAAGCGTACTGTCGGCACGACGTTCCCTTTCGCGGAAACTTCTGATGCCGTCACCGGGTTTTTCGGAAGTTATCTTCATAAAGACAAAGATGAATCCGGCAACTATCACAATGGTTGTAAACAGCGGAGATATCATATATAATTACCTATTATTTATGTTAGGTTCTTCAATAACGAAATTGCTTATTTCGTTTACGATAGAACAAACGAGGACAAAGTCATGATGAATTTTCGTAACAAAAAAACAAAGCAGGCAGTATCGGCGGTAATCATCATTATTCTGGTACTTGCAATGGTAGTACCTACTTTGCTTTACATAGTATCATAATCAAAATAAGAAAGTGTGTCAATCGAGATGAAACCGATATACGGTAGGATCGTTAAAAAATCAATATTGACCGTACTTGCGGCAGGCTTTGTTCTTGCAGCTTCCGGCAGATATGTATATGCCTTTTCAGGGGATAACGTATTTGCAGGAGCAACCGGGCTTATTAAGGATGCTTTTGAGAAGGTCCAGAACGGACCGGGGGATGAAGACCTGAGCGCATCTTTTAACATGGAAATCGAGCCCATGGTTGAAAGAGACTTATCCGGAACTATAATGAACGGTATTTATTTTGATGATATCGATATGTCCGGCAAAACATATGACGAGGCTGTTAAGCTTATTAGAGACAAAGTAAGATCAATGTCCGAAGCAAATATTACACTTAATTCCATCGGAGGTAACAGTGTAAGTGTGACAGCGCAGGAACTGGGGCTGGCATGGAATGATACCAATTTGGTTGCGGATGCCCTGTATGTGGGAAGAAGCGGAAACATAGTTGAAAGGTACAAGGAACGTAAGGATCTTGAGCATGACAGGAAGGTCTATCCCATCAATGTGGAATTTGACAGAGCAACCGTTGAGGCGATCGTCAATGAGCAGGGAGACCGGTATAATGTCGAGGCCAAGAACGCGACCCTCTCAAAGTCAGACGGAGATTTTGTAGTAACACCCGGAACAAAGGGTGAGAAGATAGATGCAAATGCATCCATATCACGGATAATGTCGAATCTTGATAATTTCACCGGGTCGGATCTTACGATAGATATGGTCGTTGTTGAGGATATTCCGAAAGCTACGGCAGAGGATCTTGAAAAGGTTCATGATGTTATAGGAAGATACAAGACCAGTTTCAAGACTTCAAATGCCGACAGATCCGGAAATGTCAGGAACGGAACAAGGCTTGTAAACGGAACGGTACTGCTGCCGGGAGATTCTTTTTCCATGTATCAGACAGTAAGCCCGTTTACCGAAGAGAACGGATATTATCTTGCCGGATCGTACCTTAACGGTATGGTGGTAGAGAGCCTTGGAGGAGGCATCTGTCAGGTAAGTTCGACGTTGTACAACGCGGTGCTTCGTGCCGAGCTTCAGGTGGATGAGAGACACAATCATTCCATGATCGTCTCATACGTTGATCTTTCAAGTGATGCTGCAATATCCGGAACGAGCAAGGATTTTAAATTTACCAATAATACAGAATATCCCATATACATAGAGGGAATCACAACCGAGGATAAGCAGGTAGTATTTACGATCTACGGTGTAGAAACAAGGCCCTCCAACCGTGAGGTTTCATATGAGAGTGAAAAGATCTCCGAAACCGTACCCGAAGGAGATAAGATAATCGCAGACCCTTCTCTTCCGCTTGGTTCAATTTCAACACAATCGGCACATACAGGTTATGTGGGAAAACTGTGGAAGATAGTCAAGGTTGACGGAAAAGAAACAGAGAGAGTTGAGGTAAACAAGAGCACATATCTGCCTACGCCGAGGACAGCGACTGTCGGAACCGCGACTGATAATCCGGCTGCTCTTGCAATGGTGCAGGCGGCAATTGCTTCAGGAAGTATAGATACAGTTAAAGCGACTGTCGGAGAGCTTAATTCTGCTGCCGAAGCGGCTGCAGCCGCTGCAGAGGCCTTCGGACTCTGAGAGATGCTTTAGGAAATAGATATGTTAAAGATAGGTAAAGTACCGGAAAGTGTACTTAAAAGATCCATAATAAAACAGATCAAGACAAAGCGCAGCGAGATCATTGTAGGAGCCGGAGTCGGCGAAGACTGCGCCGCTATCGAACTTGCCGATGATGAGATATTTGTTACATCAACCGATCCGATAACCGGAACAAATCATGATATCGGAGCTCTGGCGGTTCATGTTACTGCCAATGATATAGCTTCATCCGGTGCCGAGGTCATAGGTATCATGCTTTCGGTCCTTCTTCCGGAAGGAACAGACGAAGATGAACTCAAGACTATAATGAAACAGGCCGAGGAGGTTTGCTCCAAGCTTAATATCCAGACTGTGGGAGGCCATACCGAAGTCACAAAGGTAGTTAACCAGACTGTGATAACGGCTACCGGTATAGGAAAGGTCAAAAAAGACAAGCTTATCACAACATCGGGAGCACGGCCCGGAGATGATGTGGTTATTACCAAGTGGATAGGTCTTGAGGGAACAAGCATAATAGCCAAGGAAAAAAAGCAGCAGCTTTTAACCCGTTTTAGTCCTCGTTTTGTTGAGACGGCAATGGGATTTTCGGACTATCTGTCCGTTGTTGAAGATGCAAGGATTGCGGTATCCGTTGGAGTTACGGCAATGCATGACGTAACCGAGGGCGGAATATTCGGAGCCCTGTGGGAGGTTGCCGAAGGGAGCGGATGCGGTCTTGAGATCAATCTTCTTGATATCCCGGTAAGACAGGAAACCGTAGAGGTATGTGAGGAATTCGGGATCAATCCGTATGAACTGATTTCAAGCGGGTCAATGCTTATTACAACACCTGACGGACTCGGAGTAGTAAGACAGCTTCAAAAAGCAGGCATTAATGCTGCTGTTGTGGGAAAGGTCACGAAAGGAAATGACAGGGTACTGCTTTCCGGCGATGAGAAAAGATTCTTAGAACCGCCGAAATCAGACGAACTCTACAAGATAGAAAGGAATTGACATGAGAGAAGAGATATTGAGTTTAATCGAGAAAAACAGCAGGATCGATCTTAAAGAGGTTGCGGCGTGCCTTAATATTACCGAAGTTGAAGTGGCAAATGAACTGGCTGCAATGGAAAGCGAAGGAATAATCTGCGGATATCATACCCTTATCGACTGGGACAAGGTCACCGAAGAAAGAATACATGCGCTTATCGAAGTCCGTGTAACACCCCAGAGAGGAAAGGGATTTGATGAGATAGCAGAACGTATATACAAATATCCCGAGGTACAGTCGACATACCTTATAAGCGGTGGTTTTGATCTGCTTGTATTCATGGAAGGTAAGACCCTTAAAGAGATATCTTCTTTCGTGTATGAAAAACTGTCGACGATGGATTTTGTCCTGAGCACGACTACGCATTTTGTACTTCGCAAATACAAGGATCACGGAATGATCCTTAACAGCAAGAGCGAAGATGAAAGGATGATAATGACGCCATGAGAAATCCTCTGTCACAGACAATAGTCGGGATCAAACCGTCGGGTATCAGAAAATTCTTCGATCTTGCAAGCGAGAGAAAGGATACGATCTCACTCGGTGTGGGAGAACCTGACTTTGACACACCCTGGCATATAAGGGATGAGGGTATTTATTCCCTTGAAAAGGGGAAGACCTTCTATACATCCAATTCGGGACTGATGGAGCTTAGAACCGAGATATGCAATTATTACGCAAGAAGATTTGATATTTCATATGATCCGAAGCATGAGACAATAATAACCGTCGGAGGATCCGAGGCTATAGATATTGCTCTTCGTGCAATGATAGATCCCGGTGATGAGGTTATAGTCCCGCAGCCAAGCTATGTTTCATATGAGCCGTGTGCAATATTGGCCGGAGCCAAGCCCGTTATCGTTGAGCTTAAAAATGAGGATGATTTTCGCCTTACTGCCGAAGAACTTGAAGAGGCTATTACTGACAAGACGAAGATATTGGTGCTTCCGTTTCCCAACAATCCTACCGGTGCGATCATGGAAAGGGAGGACCTTGAGAAGATCGCTAAGATCTGTATAGAGAAGGACATTTTTGTTCTTTCAGATGAAATATACGCTGAGCTGACATTTAAGAACGATCATGTATCGATTGCATCCATTCCGGGCATGAAAGAGAGAACTATTGTCATAAACGGATTCTCCAAGTCATACGCAATGACCGGATGGAGACTCGGATACGCACTCGGGCCCGAAGAGATAATAGCCCAGATGACCAAGATCCACCAGTTTGCGATCATGTGTGCACCTACAACGAGCCAGTATGCAGCAGTTGAAGCTTTAAGGAACGGGGACGAGGATGTCAGGAAAATGAGGACATCATACAATCAGAGAAGAAATTATCTGATGAATGCCTTCCGTGAGATGAAACTTCCGTGCTTTGAACCTTTCGGAGCGTTTTATGTGTTTCCTGATATAAGGGAGTTTAATATGACGAGTGAGGAGTTTGCTTTTGCGCTTCTTGATGCCCAGTCCGTTGCGGTGGTTCCGGGCACTGCGTTTGGGGACTGCGGAGAAGGTTTCCTCAGGATTTCCTACGCATATTCGTTAGAGCAGCTCAAGACTGCAATGGGTAGAATAGCCTTGTTTATAGAAGGTCTCAGGAATAAATAATCAATCGTCATCATCCGATTTTTTGGATTTGGGAAGGGTAAATATGAATTCGGTTCCGACGTCTACCGTTGAGATTACGTTTATGTTTTCGTGATGAGCGTTAATTATTTCCTTGACGATTGACAGTCCGAGACCGGTACCCTTCTTGTCCTTACCACGTGATATATCCGTCTTGTAAAACCTGTCAAATATCAGTTTCAGACTTTCCTTGGGAATTCCTATTCCCGTATCCTTGACCGATACGAATATAGTTTCGTTCTTTTCACTTGTCTCAAGCTTTATAACCGAATCGGGCTTGCTGAATTTAATAGCATTGTCGATCAGGTTGTACAGTACCTGCTCGATTCTGCCTTTATCAGCCGATACAAGGAGCTGTTCACCGAGCAGAACAAGATTGAACGAGATATGCTTGTTCTTGCATGTCCCTTCGAAGGTTGCGACAGTATTCTTGATTGTTTTGTTGATATCAAAGTCGGTGATATCAAGATTCATCCCGGAAATATTCAGGTTGTTGAGGGTTAGCAGGTTGTTCGTAAGCTTGGTCAGACGTTCTGTCTCGTTCTTAACAATATTTAAGTATTTCTCATGCTGTTCGGGCGGAATCGTTCCGTCTGCCATCGCTTCAAGGTAGCCCTTCATGGACGTTAAGGGAGAGCGAAAATCATGTGATACGTTTGCAATGAACTTCTTCTGGTCGTCCTCAAAATGTGACAGCTTGTCGGCCATATATGTAAGCGAAGCCGCAAGATATCCGATCTCATCATTTTTTTCAACGTCAATAGGATATGAAAAATCACCCTCTGCATATGCTTCGGTTGCTTTGGTAATCTTTTTGATGGGTATATATACGATATCGGTAAAAACAACGAGTATGAAAGTGGACAGGACAAATATGACCGCGACTGTAGCAAGGATCAGCAGGTTCAGGTCGTTACGCTGTTCACGTATCCTCACAAGGGGAGAGTGTACTACAACATATCCTTTCAGATTGTAGTTATAGGTTATCGGAGACAAAACGGACAGCATTTCTTCGTTGAAATAATTATAGAAAGTGCCTTCACGATAAAAGTTTTTTCCGGTGTCTTCTTCAATGAAACCGTCAATTGTAAAATCGGTACCGCTTTCGCCGTTTGTGGCGGAATTGTATATGACCTTACCATCGGTATTTATAATCCAGATTGTAAGGCCCGAAAAATCACCTGCCGCCTTCAACTGGTCTCTTACATCATCCGTGGAAAGGGAGTCATTATAGAAGTATGCCGCATATGTATTTGAGATCTCATTTGCTGATCTGTACAGTTCTGCAGCCTTTTGTTTGACGAGAAAGTTGTACATTATCGGGGAAGTGATCACGAGAACGACACCAACACACAGAGCCGCAAAGAATACATAGGCAAGTATGAACTTGTAGTATAACTTGCGGTTTTTTTTCATAATGAGCGGGCCTCAAATTTGTAGCCTACACCCCATACGGTATGAAGTCTCCATTGTGCGTGATCGCTTATCTTCTCACGGAGACGCTTGATGTGAACGTCAACTGTTCTTGTATCTCCCGCATACTCATATCCCCATATATGATCAAGGAGCTGCTCTCTTGTAAACACCTGATTAGGCTGTGAAGCGAGGAAGAATAGCAGCTCAATCTCCTTGGGAGGCATATCAAGGTATTTGCCGTTGTACATTACCGAGTAATCGTTAAGACTGATAACAAGGTCGGGATATTCGACAACTTTTGTATCGGAAGTAGGTGCAGGAGTTTTGGTCTGCGTGCATCTTCTGAGTACAGCCTTGACCCTTGCCACAAGTTCTTTGGAATCAAAAGGCTTTTCCATGTAATCGTCCGCTCCAAGTTCCAGTCCGAGAACTTTATCGAATACCTCGCCTTTAGCGGAGAGCATTATTATAGGCGTGGGATTTTTGGATCTGATCTCCCTGCAGACCTGATAGCCGTCTATTCCCGGCAGCATAAGGTCTAAGAGGATAAGGTTTGGCTCATATGTTTCATAAACCGCCAGAGCCGACTCACCGTCATTTACGATCTTGGTATCAAAACACTCCTTGGTCAGATACAACTCGATCAGCTCGGCAATGTTTTCATCATCATCAACTATCAGAATCTTCTGTTTTCCAGCCATGATTGAACTCCTTTGTTACCTATTTGAATTCTACTATTGTAACACCCGCATCTCCTTCGCCGAATTCTCCGGCCCGGTATGATGAAATATAGGATACCTTTTTCAGATGCGCATTTACCGCTGAGCGCAGTGCACCTGTTCCTTTTCCGTGAACTATCCTTACCGTAGACAGATGAGACAGATAGGCATCATCAAGATACTTGTCCAGCTTCGGGATTGCCTCGTCCACTTTAAGGCCTATAAGGTTAATCTCCGAAGAAATATCGCGGGATTTCGATAAGCTTCCCGAAGATGCGGCGAATTTCTTTGCAAATGATTTTCCGCTTATATCGTCCGATGATGCTATGATCTCAAGGTCGGATATATTTGTGTTTATATTCATAATACCACATTGTACGGAAAGATTTCCTTTTTGATCGGGTTTTGTATGAACATGCCCTGTAAGATCCATGGATATTATCCTGACATCGCACCCTACGGTAAAATCAGCAGCTTTGTGTTTTGGTGAACTTTTTCCGGGCTGTTTGATCGAATCACCGGACCGGTTGTCATCCATTGCCTTACGAAGAGCAGCTCTGTCACCTTCGAGTTTTCTGATATCACCGCTGCCCCCTTTATTGATGTCCCGTATAACGGAGTCGGCCAGATCCTTTGCCTCTTTCAGAATATTGCGGGCCTCCTCCCGGGCTTCATTTAATATCCTCTCTTTTGAAATATCAATCTTTTCCCTGCGCTGTTCGTAAGTATTTTTCAGAACCTCTATATCGTGTTTGTATTTTTCGATCTCGCTGCGGTTTTCTTCCATGGTGATGCGGTCCTTTTCAAGCTTGGAGATCACATCTTCAAATGAAGAATCATTGGAGGAGATCTGCTGGCGGGCGCTTTCTATTATGTCCTCAGGCAGCCCCAGTTTTTGGGAGATGGCGAATGCATTACTCTTTCCGGGAATGCCGGTAAGAAGTCTGTAGGTAGGACGGAGCGACTCAACATCGAACTCGCATCCTGCATTTTCCACACCGGGAGTGTTCAATGCATATATCTTGAGCTCACTGTAGTGAGTGGTTGCCATAGTACGGATACCTTTTTCGTGAAGTGTGTCAAGTATTGCAATTGCAAGTGCGGCACCCTCTGTCGGATCGGTTCCGGCGCCCAGTTCATCAAAGAGACACAACGATTTTTCGGTTGCTTTCTTCAAGATAAATACAATATTCTTCATGTGAGACGAGAACGTTGACAGGCTCTGCTCAATGCTCTGTTCATCCCCGATATCGGCAAATACGTTTTCGAAAACAGACAGTTCGCTTCTGTCGGAAGCAGGTATGTGAAGTCCTGCCTGCCCCATAAGAGACAGGAGCCCTACCGTCTTGAGGGATACCGTCTTTCCGCCCGTGTTGGGACCGGTTACTATGAGAAGATTATATTCGTCACCGAGGGTAACGTTAATGGGCACCGCAGTCTTCGGATCAAGAAGCGGATGGCGGGCCTTTTTGAGAACTATTTTTCCGTTTTCGTTGAAGATGGGACGGGATGCATTGATCTCAAGAGCAAAGGAACCTTTTGCAAATATAAAATCAAGTTCCGCGATCGTATCGATATTGGCAGAGATCTTATCGGAATCTCCACGGCAGCTTGCGGACAATGCGGCAAGTATCGCTTCTATTTCGGCTGCTTCTTCAAGATCGAGCTGGTGGAGTTCATTGTTATATGAAACTATGGCAGCAGGCTCGATAAAAAAGGTTGATGCGGTTGCTGACTGGTCGTGGATCATTCCGGGGACACTGCCCTTATATTCGGCCTTTACCGGTATGCAGTATCTGTTGTTCCGTATCGTTATCACTGCATCCTGAAGGTATGTGCGGTATGTATCCGACACCATTTTGGATAACTGTGTGTGGATTTTGTCGTTAACGCTCTTTTTCTTTCTTCTGATACTGTGGAGATTGCTGCTTGCGTCATCCGCAATCTCATCTTCGGACAGGATACATCTTCTGATCTCTTTGCACAGAGGTGAAAGAGGTTCAAGAACTTCGAAGTAATCCGAAAGAGAGTCTATGGATTCATCATCACCTGTGCCGTATGATTTTACGCGCAGGACGTTTTCAAGAAGAAGTGCGATCTCGAGAAGGTCATGTGCGGACAGGGAACTCCCCTTTTTGAGGAGAGAAACAGATTCGTACATATTGCGGCGGGCGGTAAAAGATATGTTTCCGTCGCGAAGAATCCGCTTTAGAGCATCCTCTGTGTTTTGCTGCCACAAATCTATATCAAACAGGCTATCCGACGGAACAAGTGATAATGCTTTTTTCCTGCCGAGTTCGGTGCTTGTTCTGTCAGCGAGCATCTGGGTGATTTTATTGAATTCAAGTGTTTGCAGACTCTTTTTATTCATAGCTTTCTAATGATAGCAGAAAAAGGGATAACAGGCAATGAACGTGGGAATTCGGTATGGGGAAACGGCTTGGTTTAAGTTGTGGTTTCAAATGATATTTTGTATAATAAACTTCAAATGTAAAATCAGGTGATCAAATGGACGAAAAAGAACAGATTGTAGCTGACGAAAACAAGGTTTCCGGACAAAGCGGAGACAATTACGAATTTATAACGGAAACGATAAAAAAGCCGCCGGTCAACAAGCGCAAGCTTTTTAGGAAGATATTTCTAACAATCTTTCTGGGGGCTTTGTTCGGTTTGGTAGCATCGGTAGTATTTGTGATGTGTTTTCCGAAATTACAGGCTTATTTGTATCCGGAGGATGAAACAAGACCGGTTATGCTTCCGGTGGACGAAGTGACAGGAGAGGATGCTCCGGTAGAGCCTTTTGTTCCGCCGGAGAGTGATGGTGCCGCAGACGGATCTGGACAGGAAACAGTACCTGAGGAAGAAAAAACACCTGAGGAGAATGATCAGAAAAATGCGAATCCGACAGGGACTGAAACAGAAACAGCGAATAATTCGGAAGAAGACGTTCCGGAAAAAGGAAATGATGTCGTTGTCAACAATATAGTTGAGACTATAGAAAAAGACCTTGAACTTGATGATTACAGAGAACTTCTGCGTAAGATATCCGCCATCGCGGAGACAACGCAGAAGAGCCTTGTTACCGTAGCGGGTATCAGCTCCAATACGGACTGGTTCAACAATTCATATGAGAACAACAATTCCACAACCGGACTGATAATTGCAGACAACGGAAAAGAGCTTCTTATAATTTCTCCCTCTGACATTCTTCACAATGCGAGAAATGTGAGGGTTACTTTTTCCGACGGACAGACTTATGCGGCACGTGTCAAGAATTCGGACATCAACACGGATCTGTGCATAGTATCCATAGATCTTGAGCGCCTTGATGAGAAGACTATTGAGCAGATTGAGATGGCGCAGTTCGGAAGTATTGCGACATCGGCTGTGGGAGTTCCGGTTGTTGCCGTCGGAGCACCGTATGGTGCAGCAGGCTCGGTCGGAATGGGTCAGATAACATCCAATTCGGTTGTTCTTGATAAAGAGGATTCCAACGTAAGGATTTTGTCCACGGATATATATGCGAGCACGGCGGCAAGCGGAGTTCTTGTTAATTATAACGGACGTATAGTCGGGATAATATGCCACGAAGACATGTCCGGAAATATGCCAAACCTTCTAAGGGCATATTCGGTTTCCGATATATCCGAAACTATTGAGAAGATATCAAACGGACAGGCACTTGCAACTCTCGGTATCATCGGAACCGATGTGACAGAGGAGGCAAATGAGGACAGGGGAGTTCCCTTCGGTGCATTTGTCAAAGAGGTTGTTGCGGATTCACCGGCAATGAATGTGGGAATCAGGATCGGTGACGTAATAGTGAAGATCGGAACAATAGAGATAAAATCATTTGATGATTATAAACAGGCGATTCTCAAATATCATCCGCAGGACGTTGTTACCGTTACCCTTCAGCGTCCGGGACGCGAGCAGTACACGGAACTTACATATGAAGTGACTTTGGAGGAACTCAGATGAGATATATAGACAGCTTTAAAGAGGGCGAGGGAATAAACGATATATATCTGGTCAGATCAAAAAAGTCCGATGTTACCAAGACAGGTAAGCCTTACGATAAACTTGTTCTTGCGGACAAGACCGGAAGCGTTGATGCAATGATATGGGATCCCAATTCAGCCGGAATAGATGATTTTGACACTCTCGATTATATATGTGTAAATGCTGTCGTTAACAGCTATCAGGGGGCCAATCAGCTAAATATCAAGCGGGTCAGAAAATGCAGTGAGGGAGAGTATGATCCTGCAGACTATCTGCCTGTTTCGGAGCGCAACATAGACGATATGTGGAAAGAGCTGATGGCATATGTTAATGGTGTTGAGAACAAATATCTCAAGCAGCTCCTTGAAGCATTTTTTGGCGATGATGATTTTGCAAGGAAGTTTAAAAAGAGTTCCGCTGCCAAGGCGGTTCATCACGGGTTCGTCGGGGGACTGCTCGAGCATACGCTTTCAGTTACCAATCTGTGTAATTATTATACGAAGGCCTATCCGATGCTCCACAAGGATCTGCTCCTTACAGTAGCGATGCTCCATGATATAGGAAAAACGCGAGAATTGTCTGATTTTCCCCAGAATGATTATACTGACGAAGGACAGCTTATGGGACATATAGTTATAGGTGCCCATATGGCGATGGAGAAGATGGATGCGATATCAGGATTCCCACAAAAGCTGTATTCGGAAGTGACACACTGCATTCTGGCGCACCATGGGGAATACGAATTCGGATCGCCGAAAAAGCCTGCCATCATGGAGGCGGTTGCGCTTCATTTTGCGGATAATACGGATGCAAAAATGGAGACCATGAAGGAGATATTCAAATCAACGACGGATGACGGGTGGCTCGGGTTTAACAGACTCATAGATTCCAACATCCGCAAAACGTCGGATTGATTGCGGTTTAATATATAGTGAAAGGGATATATGGATTATCATAAGAATCAGATCTTAACGGTCACTATAGATGATATAGGTGCAGGCGGAGAGGGTATAGGCAAATTTGAAGGCTATACCCTTTTTATTAAAGATGCCGTTCCCGGTGATGTTGTGGAGGCAAGGATTACAAAGGTCAAAAAAAACTATGCGTATGCGCGATGTGAGAAGATAATCACACCTTCGAAAAAGCGTACCGAGCCTTTTTGCAGGGAATACAGAAGGTGTGGAGGATGCCAGATACAGGCACTGTCATATGAGGAACAGCTAAGGTTCAAAGTAAACAAAGTTAAGAATGACCTTGCACGAATAGGCGGTATTCCGGCGGATGTGATTGAAGGGATATTTGAGCCGATCATAGCCATGGATGAGCCAAAGCGCTACCGCAACAAGTCGCAGTACCCGATAGGAACGGATGCAAATGGCAATCCGGTCGCAGGATTCTATGCTGGAAGAACCCACAGCATCATACCATGTACGGACTGCGGACTTGCCCCCGAGGAAAACAGTATGATACTTGGGATCATACTGGATCATATGCGCCAATATAAAATACCCGCATACGATGAATCAAAGGGCAGCGGAATAATACGACATGTGATGGTCCGCAAAGGCTATAGGACCGGCGAAATAATGGTGTGCCTGGTAATCAGGCATACGCAAAAAGGGTTATCTATTGAGGATGGATTTATTCCCGAGCAGACCGAACTGATAGAAAAACTTTGCACAGTTCAGGGAATGACGTCGGTATGTGTATCAATCAACAATGATAACACAAATGTGATAATGGGAAATGAGATTCACACACTGTTCGGGAGCGACAAGATAAACGATGTTCTGCTCGGAAAGAAATTCGAGATATCCCCTCTGTCATTCTACCAAATAAATCCTGTTCAGGTTGAGAAGCTGTACAGTACCGCTATCGAATATGCAAATCTGTCCGGAATCGAAGAAGTATGGGACGTATGCTGCGGAATCGGTACGATTTCGATATGCATGTCGGATAATGCAAAGCTTGTTCACGGCCTGGAAATAGTTCCCGAAGCAATAGAAGATGCAAAAAAGAATGCAAAGCTAAACGGGATAGAAAATGCGGATTACATATGTGCCGCGGCGGAAGAATATCTGCCGGCACACAAGGAAGATATTATTGCGGATGTGATAGTGCTGGACCCTCCACGGAAAGGTATGGATGAAGCAGCTCTTTGCGCCATAGCCGATGTATCACCAGACAGGATCGTGTATGTGAGCTGCGACAGCGCTACACTTGCGAGGGATATCAAGTACCTGACAGGCCGTGGGTATGAGGTAAAGAGGATAAGGTGTACTGATATGTTTCCGCAAACGGTGCATGTGGAGACTGTCTGCTTGCTGACGCGAGAATAGCGTATTTACGGGCTTTGCAGGCATTTTTGGAGGAAATATATCGACTAAAATAGAGGATTTTATTATGTACTTATAGCGAACAATGTTGTTAGGGGGATAGGCCAAAATACTTATTCGCTGACATGAACATTGTCCGTCAAAAAAGTATGATTTGAATGTACGCAAACATGTTAAAAAACAGTTCGCGAAAATGTATTTATATAATGAGGCGGACAAGGAATAAGTCCTTTGTATTGGACTGGACTTGAGTATAATTAGAATTAGGGATAAAAACGCGATAGGAGAATAGATAAATGGCCACAGAGAATACTACCAGCCAGGAGTTGTTTTCGCATCTATCTGAAGCGTGCAATATTCTGCGCGGGCCAATTAACCAGGACGAATATAAGAGCTATGTGACACCGATACTCTTTTTTAAGAGATTATCAGATGTTTACGATGAGGAGACTCAGCGTGCATTGGATGAGTCAGATGGTGACGAAGAGTATGCAGCATTCCTGGAGAATCATAGTTTTGTGATACCGGAGGGCTGTCATTGGAAAGATGTCCGTGAAGTAAGTGAAAACGTTGGTACAGCTATTGTAAATGCTATGTACGGAATAGAGCGTGCCAATCCAGATAGACTTTCTGGTGTGTTCAGTAGCTTTGATTATGCGAACTGGACAGATAAGACAAGGAATATGAAAGAAATATTACTTAAATAAGGTTTGCGATATGGACAAAAAGATAATCAGAGATAAAGCAATAGGATTAGACGCTTTAAACGCTGTGAAAAATGAAATGGAAAGTCTTCTTACTGTTGACAAAAAAGTAGAAGATTTTATAAATGATCGTTTATCAGAGGTCAATAAAAAAGTTGACTCTATCTGTGCAGATATTGGTTCTATAAAAGATGGACGGATATCAAGAAGTGAAGTAATAGATTTATTGAAACATGTTCAGGAAGACGTGAATAATTCCTTAAAGCAGGAGAATACTTTGCTTCGACAGGATATAAGCTCGATAATGGAGCAGTTATCCAGAATGGAAAAATTAATTAATTCAACGAATGGTAACTTTGAAAAATTCGATCAGCAGATTAATGCTATAGAGAGGAAAATTGATGCGCTGAATATTGAAAGAGATAATAGTCAGAACACTATTCGCGATTATACAGAGAAGACGGTTAAATGCGTAGCATCATTTATTGAAGCAAACAGGCCGATATACAGCCAACTTGGAGAAGCAACAAAAAAACTGTTTAAGAAAATAGTTACTACAGCTGAGCAGGTGAAGAAGGAAGGAACAGATATCCGTTCCGGTGTAAAGGATATTATTGAAAAAACACTGCCTAAACAACCTCGTACTATTTATAGATCTGTAAATAATAACAGAGAAACAGCCACATACAAAAAAGAAGAAACAGCAAAACATTCGCAGTATATATCAACAGTACTGATGTATACTGAGAAATATCGGTTTGGACGAAAAAACGAATATCAAAGAATGATAATAGCTGTTTTGATAACCCTTATGGTTCTGTTTGTGCTTGTGTCTTATGTTATGATAAGTGGGAAGTACCAGGGGATGGGTCTTGGTACAGTAAAAGTATTGGGTATTGCATGGAAGTTTTGTCTTTTTATGATATTTGTAGCATCGTACCTATTGAAGATACTCTTATTTCTTAGAATACTTTCAACAATCGTTTTGATGTTTGCTAAACAGATAAGTATATTGGTTTTGAAGAAAAAAACAGTTATTTTATCTATTGTGATAGCTCTTATTATGGTTTATTGCTGCCGATATATTAACACCAATTTCTATATTCCGGGTAGGGCCATTATAAGAGTCAGAGATATCCTACTTTCAAAGGATGTGCTTATAATAGGGTATGGAATAAACGAAGTGATTGAATACTGGAGAATGAATTGATGGATTATAGAGATATACTCTGTTCAAATATAAAGAATCATATATTGAGTGCACTTGAGAAAAAATCGCTTGAAGCAACGATTAAAATCGATCTGGAGGATCTACCCCTTACAGAGGAAATTGTTTCAGTATATGAAAGTATATTTGCAAATTTGGATGATGAAGATATTTGGATAAGCATTCATGAGATGAGTAAAAAGTATCGTGTATCAGATGAGGAATTGTTCGAAAAATATGTAGACAAGCTGGTAGATTTGTGTCACGAAAACGATAAGAAGCCAAATAATGTTCGGAAAATTATTATATATAATATAAAGCCGATTACGCCTAAAAATATATTTACGGGTATGGAAGGTGATCAGATACTTCAAGAGATAAAAATTCTACATGAAATGGTTTTGCAATATGAAGACCTGAAGCGTGAATTAGAAAATCAAAAGATGGAATTAGATGATTCTAAAAAGAAGATTAAAGATAATGAAGAGCTAATAAATCGTTATAAAAATGATTCTGCTTCTGCGAATGATAGGATAGAGCATCTGAAAAGTAAGAATAAGCATCTGGAGGAAGAACGTAAAAATGCTCTGATACAGCTGGAAGAAATGAAAAATGATGCTCAATCATCTGAAGAAGAGCGTCACAGATTAAATACGCAGGTAGAAAAATTAGAAAAAGATATTGCAAATAGGGAAAATGATATCTCTGAGTTAATTGAAGATCTTGAAAAAAATGAAATCGAAATACAGAAATTAGAGAATAGTAATCAAGAATATCAGATAAAGATAGAAGAGAAAAATGATGAAATAGACATGCTTAATAAGGAGCTGGAAAACAAAAAGAAAACTACTGAAAAAAGCAGAACTAAGAGTGTAGCTGAATTAGAGAAAAGATGGACAAGGCTATATACAACACTTGATTTTGATTCTACGGTATATAAAGATGTTGTAAAGAATTATGAATATAATGAATTCCTTGATATTGAAGAAAAGATAAAAGAGTTGGATCAGACAAAGGATAAAAGAAATATTAGTGATAATAGAGGAAAGGTGGGGGGAGGTAGATTCCATGTTGGATTTTCTACTCGTTCCGGATATCCGAGTAGGATATTTTTCAGAGATCTAGGTGGACTTACAAATGGTAAAACAGTAATAGTTACCGATATTGTTAAGCATAACGATCCGAGATATGAAGAATTATGTAAGTGATTTACATAAGATATGTGGAGTGCGTAGTATTGATGTTAAGGAAAAATACATAAAGCCGACAAGAGTGTTTGAACTGGAAGATGGTGTCGGCATTTATAGAAACAGGAGAAGATG
>CADALB010000018.1:0-41233 GCA_902788755.1 uncultured Lachnospiraceae bacterium
GCGGACTACTCCGATTGGACATTAGAGAACCTGACCTCTATGAGCAAGGAGCACGAAGTGCGGATTGCGAATGGAGGGCAAGGATTGCGAAGCAATCAATTTTTATGAATCTTGAGAAAGACTTGTTTCCATAGATCATTATCAGTACTCAGTCGTCAAGACATAAAAAGGATTGCTATACTGCAATCTTTTTTTATTGCAATGTCTATACAGACCACAAAATCTGGGATAAAATATTTACCGGAAATATTTTGAAAATATGAGGTGTGACGTGTCATGCTTTCATCAGCTGTAATAGAAATAGATCTTCACGGGCTTAGAACAGATGAAGCTATACGAAAAGTCAAGAACGAGGTTAATAAAGCACCGCGTTCCGTATATACCATACGCGTTATCCACGGGTATCACGGAGGTACGAGTATTCGTAGTGCCATAATGGATGAATTCTCCTACGGCAGATGCGACAAAGTTATCAGGGCTAAACCCGGGAGCAATCCTGGAATAACGGAACTTGTGCTTAGAGAATTATAGGGAATAAAGATTGGAGAGGAATGAATTATTATGAGATACATGGAAGGTGTAATGGAACGCTGCAGGAAAGATCCCGGCAAGATATTTTTAATAGATGCAGCTGAGGATAAAACACTGTCCTATGGAGAACTGGACGAACTGACATCAAAGGTATATGCATATCTATCTGATAAAGGAATCGGAAGAGAGGACTTTGTTATGATCGATCTTCCCAGAGGGATCTGCCCTGTTGTTACAGCTGTTGGAGTATGGAGATCCGGAGCTGCTTATGTGATCGTGGAAGAAGAGACACCCGCCGAGAAAAAAGATTTCATTTATAATGACTGCGGCTGCTGTCTTCATATAGATTCAAAGGTGTACTCGAAAATACTGGAATCTCCGGTAAAAGGAGGCTATGCCGAGACTGAACTTCATGATGCATGCTATGCTATATATACGTCAGGGACTACCGGGAATCCAAAAGGTGTAATCCATGAATACGGCACTTTAGAAGATAATCTCTCTCATTTTAAGTATAATGGAGAGTATTTATTCAATGAGGATGATAGAATGCTTTTGTTATCACCCTTGTCCTTTGTTGTGGGATCTGAAGCTATTAATCTGTTGTCGTATCTCGGTACTGTACTTGTCCTGGCGCCTTTCTCGGTTGCCAGGGATAAAGACAAACTCTCATCCTGTATGGCTAAATACAGGATTACCACTACGTTTTTTACACCAACGCTTCTGAGGTTAGATCCTGTATTCAATCCTGAGATGAGGCTGCTCATTCTTTCAAGTGAACCGGTTAAAGATTATTACAGAGACGATGTGACAATCGTTAATGTATATGCACAGTCAGAGAGCGGCTATTTAGTAACTATTTTCAAACTGGAGCGAGCCTATGATTTAACACCTATCGGAAAACCCCAGTGTCCCGGCAGGGAGATTTTTATCATGGATGAAGATTGCAAACGGGTTCCGGACGGTGAAGCAGGAGAGATATGCTTTGAAAATCCCTACTTTAGAGGCTATATGAACCTGCCGCAGGAAAATACCAGAGCTTTTATGGGAGGTATCTACCACTCGGGTGATATAGGGAAGATGCTCCCGGATGGAAACGTGGTGCTTTTGGGACGCTCCGATGATATGGTCAAGGTCAATGGTAACAGGGTTGAGCCGGGAGAGATCGAGACAGCGATGAAGGATGTTCTTAATCTGTCCTGGGCTGCTGCAAAAGCCTTTGTTGACGGAGAAAGAGTATCAATTTGCGGGTATTACACGGATGATATAAGCCTTGATCATCTTGAGGCGAAGCATAAGCTTGGCAGCAAGCTTCCTGCATATATGGTTCCCACCCACTTCATAAAACTGTCTGATATTCCGATGAATTCCAACGGGAAACTCAGTCGTAAAGATCTTCCGAAACCTGACATGGCCGCAAGATATGCGCCATATATCGAACCGCAAAATGATATTGAAAAGTGTCTGTGTGAAGCGGCAGAAAAGATTCTTAATATCAGCAAAGTCGGAGCTTTGGATGATTTGTATGAGCTTGGCCTGGATTCGCTGAGCACGATCCGGTTTTTATCATTGACAAAATTGGATGGGTTGACAGTGGGGATGATTTTTCGCGGTCTGACTCCGAGAGAAATTGCAAATATTTATCAAACAGAAGCTTTCAAAGATGAAAAAAGAATTATTGAAGAAGGCGAGTATGAATCACGCAAAAGAGAACATCCCCTGCTTAAGTCACAGTTGGCATCTTTTGACTGGCAGCTGAATGCTCCGCATTCTACAATGAACAATCTGGCTTGCTTCTTCAGATTGGGACGCGATGTAGATATTCCTCGTGTGGCAACAGCACTTGAAAATGTCCTGCGTGCGCACGGTGTATTTTCAACGATTCTGTCATTTAATGAGGATGGAGAAATTGTTCAGAAATATGATCAGGAGATAAATAAGAAGGTCGTTGTTGAGAAAGTCACAGAAGCAGAACTTGTTGATATTCGTGAACATTTGATCACTTATTATAAACTGATTGGGAATCCGCTTTACCGAGTCAGGTTATTTGAGACGGAAAACGGTGGATACCTGTTTATCGATATGCATCATATTATAAGCGACGGAGCATCAGGTGATATTTTTTTCAAAGATCTGATCGACAGTTACGAAGGAAAGACACTGGAAGAAGACCAGTATTATGCGAACCTTTCAAGACTTGAGAATGAGGCTGCGACAGAGATTTATGCGAAAGCCAAAGAGTATTATACGACTCGTGAAGCAGAACATACCTGGTCAAAACATCCCAAACTGGATGGTAAACCCGTTGTCAGAGGATTAGGACAGCTATCTTTCCTGTTACCCGTCCATGATGAAGGATTTGCAAAGCTTATGGAGCACTATTCTGTAGGAAAGAATGGCTTTATGGTTGCTTCGTCTGTACTTACGCTGGCAGCCTATAATGATGTCAGGTACATATCCCTGCAGTGGACCTATAATGGCCGGGAGAGCGCCATAGAGAATAATATAATGGGAATGCTCATAAGGGATATCACTTTTTATATTGATCTGAAGAAGGGTATGACTGTCGAAAACTTTCTTCAGGAAGTCAGAAAACAAATGATGCAGGGATTATCTTATAGCTGTTATCCCCATACGAATCTGATTAAAGAACCTAATATGAGCTTGTGTATCATATACCAGTCAGATTTTATCAGTGAAAACAAGAATAACGAAGTAAGTTACTATGAAGAAGAACTGCCCAATCCTTTTAATACCAATGAAAATCTTATGGATATGGAAATCTATGATGTAGAAGAGGGAACAGAGATTGTTCTGACCTACCTACCTTCCTGTTACAAGGATGAGAGTATTCAAAGATTCCGCCATATGATAATGAAATCAGCGGCTCTTCTGGTTCAGTATGCCGAAGAACCATGGAAGGAAATTGATCAGATTGTATCGGAAATAAAAGATAGATGAAATTTAACACACGTGATAAAAAACCAAAACTATATTCTCTACTTGCCCTGACGGTAGCAGTTATTGCGACCATAACGGTGCTTTCCGTTATTGACGGATCAAAATATGCAGCAACCTGCTGCCTGATAGTTTCTGTGCATTCTCTTGTCGCAGTGCTTTCACTTTTGTGGGCTTTTCGTGAGCAACTCAGGTACAATCCGTATTCTTACAATGCGATTTTCTATCTGGGATTTGCACTCTTTGCGCTGTCAGTAATGATCACCCATATGTATCTGTATATCAATATGAAAATATATCCTGAGTTATATACGGGGAATACTATAGTTCATACGGTTTTGGACAGCGTAAAAAACTACATTCGATTGTCTGCACCGTTTATTCTGATGTTTTCGGCAGGTTTATTCATATCGAATATAGCGCTTATACGCTATGAGGGAAGACGTTTTACCAATACTCTCGGAAGTATTCTTGGTATGCTGCTTCTTGCAGGCGCACTTGTTATGATTGCCCTCGACAAAGAATACCTTATGAGCGGAAATGAGACAATGCCCCGGTATTTGTTAGAGAATCTGTTTTCCGTGGTATATCTGTATTTTGAATGTATGCTGATAGGAACTATCGTTGCGGATGCAATAGTTGCAAGGCATGAGCCGGATAAGGATAAAGACTTTCTTATTGTTTTGGGGTGCGCACTGAAAAAGGACGGAACACCGACTCCTTTGCTGCAGGGACGGCTTGACCGTGCCATTGATTTTTATAACAAGCAGAAGGAGAGAACAGGCAAGGAGCTTGTGTTCATAACATCCGGCGGACAGGGAGCGGATGAGGTCATCCCGGAGAGCAGTGCCATGAAACGTTATCTGATTGAGCACGGCATACCGGAAGAGAGGATAATAGAAGAAAATCAATCCACAAGCACATATGAGAATATGCTTTATTCAAAGGACAAGATTTGGGAGATTGATCCGGAGGGCAAGGTGGCTTTTTCAACAACCAATTATCATGTATTCCGAAGCGGCCTGTTTGCCAGACGTGTTAAGATGCGGGCGGTAGGAATGGGAGCCGATACAAAATGGTATTTCTGGCCGAATGCTGCGGTGCGGGAGTTCATAGGACTTCTGACAAAACATCGCGTAAAACAGGCAGTTATACTGCTGGGAATGATACTTGCCAATATTGTACTGACGATTCTGGCATATTAGTTATACTAAATATAACTTTTTTGTATTTTTTTCCCAAAAGTTATGATATAATGGTTTCGCTGATTGGGTAGTAAGGGTCCCATATGCAAATATTTCATATGAGGTGAAGGTATGGATAGCAAAATCTTATTGGAAAACGGTACTAACGAGTTAGAGATACTCGAGTTCAAGCTTGGCGAGAATTCCTACGGAATTAACGTTGCCAAGATTCGTGAGATCATCACATATCAGCCGGTCACCCCGGTTCCCAACGCGCACCCTTCGGTAGAAGGAATATTTATGCCGCGTGATAAAATGATAACAGCCATCAGTTTGAAGAATGCATTGCAGATGGGTGATGACGAGAGTAATGACGGACTGTTTATTATTACTAATTTCAATAAACTTGATGTTGCTTTCCATGTAGACCGCGTTATGGGTATTCACCGTGTTAACTGGACAGAGATTATCAAACCTGATGCGACCGTTAATAACGAGGTAGAGGGTGTATCAACCGGTATCGTTAAGTTTGATGACCGACTTGTTATCATACTTGATTTCGAGAAGATAGTATCCGATATCAGTCCCGAGACAGGTCTTCGTATGACTGAGATTGAGTCTCTCGGCGAAAGAGAGAGAAGTTCGGTGCCGATCGTTATAGCAGAAGACTCACACCTTCTTAACAAGCTCATAAATGATGCACTTACTGCAGCAGGATACGTTAATATCAAGAGAACCGAGGACGGCTTGGAGGCATGGAATTATATTGTCGAAGCCAAGGAAAAGGGTGAACTTGACAGCAAGGTTCAGCTTGTTATTACGGATATAGAGATGCCTCAGATGGATGGTCACAGACTTACTCATATGATCAAGACGGATGACAAGCTCAAGGATATTCCTGTTGTTATCTTCTCATCACTTGTTAATGAGGAAATGAGGATCAAGGGTGAAGCGCTTGGCGCAGACGCTCAGCTGAGTAAACCTGAGATCGGAAATCTTGTTCGTATAGTTGACAAACTTGTATCCGATGGAAAGGTTGCGAATGTAGAATAAATAACGAATGATATTAATAATGATCAACGGAGCCGGTTATCGGCTCCGTTTTCTATTTTTCGGTTGTTTGGAACTGTAAAATATGATAGTATAAGTTGATATTTTGTGTAATTATTGACCGATAAAATCATATGTTATGTTTTATTCGGTCTTGGAGGATATATGGCACAGTCAACCGAAGATTATTTGGACAGCTTACTTAGACAGGCAATGGGGGTGCCTGACCCGGAACCGCAGCCTGTGGTTCCCGAACCCGATCCCGAAAGAGAAGATATATTAGCGACAATTGATGGACTGACAGGCTCCAACTCGGCTATTCTCGGAAATGCTTATGATGAGAATGCTTCATTTACCAATGAAGGGGAAATCGAGATTCCGACCGAGACACCTGTTAGCGCAGAACCGGATACTGCTTCCGTTGAGATTCAGGAACCGGAAATATTGCAGGATATGCTGCCGGATGTAGATGCGCCGGTGGCCTCTGAGGTGATGCCGGAGGATCATGTTGTTATTCCCGAGGAGAATGCTATTGCCCCCGAGGAGCCGGTAATTATTCCGGAGCAGGAGATTGTAATTCCGGATGAGCCTGTCATAGAGCCGGACGGAAACCTTGATATACTTCCCGAGCCTGAAGTTGAGGTTCCGGTAATCGAGGAGCCTGTAATTGAGGAACCGGTTGCCGAGGAGCCGATAATCGAAGAACCGGTAATCGAAGAACCGGTAATCGAGGAACCGGCAATAGAAGAACCGATAATCGAAGAACCAATAATCGAGGAGCCCGTAATCGACGAGCCGGAGACCGAGGCAGAGGCTGCTCCCTCGTTATCAGTAGATGACCTTGATCCCAATGATGCCAACAAAGCACTTGATGCCGATATGATCGCAGCTTTGTTCGCGAGTGCAAATGCGACCGAAGAACCTTCGACCGAAGAACCTGCTGCTGAGGAACCGGCAATTGAAGAATCGATAATAGAAGAGCCGATAATCGAGGAGCCTGTAGTTGAGGAATCGGCTGCTGAAGAGCCAATAATTGAGGAAACTGAAGCAGAAGAACCTGCACTTGAGGAGACTGCAGTTGAAGAACCTGCAGCAGAAGAACCTGCGGCTGCGAAAGAATCCGATGATGATAATCTAAGTCCGGAAGAGATTGCCGCACTTCTTGCGGGAGATACTCCCCTTGAAGAGATCAGTATCCCTGAATCCGAGGAAGAGGATGCGCCCCTTATGCCGGACCAGGAGATCAGTGACCTTCTGTCCGCACTTGATGATCTGTCAGGAGAACCTAAGGCAGAGGCAGAAGAAGGGCCTGTTGCCGATGATAGTACGGTAGATGAGGCAGCGTCTGACGAACCATCCGGAGATGATACATCTGCGGATGCTACCGGTGATGAGGATTCCGGAGTAGACCTTGGCGGAATAAATCTGTTTGACACTGATCTTTCGGCTATGCTTGATGATGTCACAAGTTCTGTGGACAGTGAGCAAACAGCGGATTCCGATGTCTCATCAGAAGACTCTGATCTTACGGATCTTCTTGGATCACTTGATGACGGCTCAGGCGATCTGTCCGATATAGGAGATATGCTTGGCAAGGACGAGAATTCCGAACTTGTGGACCCGAACAGCGAAACCGCAGAAGCTCTATTTGCCTCCGATTCGGAAGATGAGTTGTTTGATATCAATAATCTCATAGATGAAGAGGAAGAGGAAACAAAGGGCAAGAAGAAAAAGAAATTCAGCCTGTTCGGCAAGAAGAATAAAGACAAAGGAAATGTTGAAACACTGGGAGACGGCGAGATGCTTGTCGATCCCGAGCTCTTTGATATTCCGGAAGAGGAAGGCAGAAAAGAGAAGAAGCCCGGTTTCTTTGCGTCACTTTTTGCCAGATTGTTTGAAGAAGTGGGAGAGGATGAGGATGGAGTCTCCGGCATAGAACAAAGTGCCGTGGATATCGCCCAGGAAGGCGCTGCCGAGAATGAGGCAATCCTTTCCGAACTTGAGGGAGAAGAAGCCGGCGGCAAGAAAAAGGACAAGAAAGAGAAGAAGAAAAAAGAGAAGAAAGAAAAGAAAAAGAAGGGTAAGGGCGGCGATTCCGAAGTAGAGGAAGGAGAAGAAGCTGCCGACGATTCCAAGAAGAAAAAGAAAAAAGAAAAGAAAAAGAAAGAAAAGCTTCCGGAAGTTCCCGGTAAAAAACTACCAAGAAAGAAGGTTGTAGCAATTGCCCTGTTCTGTATTACTATAGGAGTTGTTATTACACTCCTTGCATTCCTTCTTCCCTATTCCCAGGATATCAAGAAGGCCAAGAAGTTCTACACTACCGGGGAATATCAGAAAACATATGAATATATGAGAGGCCACAAACTGACAAGTGAGGATAAGCTTCTATATGACAGAACAACCACACTTCTCAGGATCAAGAGACCGTACGATTCATATCAGAACTATATGAAGCTTGGCTATAGAATGGAGGCGTTAAACGCTCTCGTTCAGGGTGTTCAGATGATTGATACCTATGCGGAGGATGCTGCAAGCCTTGGCATTAACGACAAGTATTCAAAGCAGTCAAGGCTGATCTACGATGAACTCTACAACACATTCGGAGTAACCGTGGAACGGGCAAGATCATGGATAGCACTTGAGGGAACACCGGAGTACACCCGTGCACTTTATGAGTGCCTTCTTGATACATCGGCAGTACATGATGAGCAGACTTTGCCGGAGGATCTTTTCGGTGAGAATACCGGGAACCCCGATTCGGTAATAAATGCAGAGGAGAACAACTTGTGATAGCTGTTATAGATTATGATGCCGGTAATATGTTAAGCGTTGTAAAGGCGCTGGGGCATTTGGGACAGGAGCCTGTTATTACAAGAGACAGGGAAACCATTTGCTTGGCCGACAAGGTAATATTGCCGGGGGTGGGTGCGTTCGGTGATGCAATGACCAGGCTTAACGGATATGGTCTTACCGGTGTTATAAGAGAAGTGATCGCAAAGGGAACCCCTTTTTTCGGAATATGTCTCGGACTTCAGCTTTTGTATGATGAAAGCGAAGAATCCCCCGGGATTGCTGGTATCGGAGCACTTAAGGGTACAATCAAAAAAATCCCGACGGGTGAATACAAAAAGATCCCTCACATGGGATGGAATTCTCTTGACTTTCCCAATAAAGGAAGACTATTTAAGGGAATAGACGAAGGCGCGTATGTGTACTTTGTGCATTCCTATTATCTGGAGGCTGCCAACAGAGATACTGTTACCGCCACCTGTAATTATAATGTGTCAATCGATGCTTCGGTTGAGTGCGGAAACATTTTTGCGTGTCAGTTCCATCCTGAAAAGAGCGGAACAGTAGGACTGCAGATACTTAAAAATTTTATTGACTTGTAAGTGATATGTATACAAAGAGGATAATCCCCTGTCTGGACGTTAATTGCGGACGGGTAGTAAAGGGAGTGAATTTCGTTAATCTGAGGGATGCCGGGGATCCGGTAGATATAGCGGCTGCTTATGACAAAGCAGGCGCCGATGAGCTTGTATTCCTTGACATTACCGCATCAAGCGATAACCGGAATACGGTGGATGAAATGGTGAGAGCTGTTGCCGAAACTATTTTTATACCATTTACAGTGGGTGGCGGGATCAGAAGTGTTGATGATTTTAAGCGACTGCTCAGGGAAGGTGCAGACAAGATATCGGTTAATTCGGCTGCCATAATGAATCCGCAGCTCATATCGGATGCCGCAGACAAATTCGGAAGCCAATGCGTTGTAGTGGCGATAGATGCCAAGAAGAGGCCCGACGGGAATGGCTGGAATATATACAAGAACGGCGGCAGAGTTGATATGGGAATTGATGCCGTTGAGTGGGCCATGAAGGCTGAGAGACTGGGAGCCGGCGAGATACTGCTGACCAGCATGGATGCCGACGGAACAAAGGCAGGTTTCGATATCGCATTAACAAAAATCATTTCCGAAAGTGTGGGGATTCCTGTCATAGCAAGCGGAGGAGCAGGGAGCAAAGAACACTTCAAAGAAGTCCTGACCGAAGGGGCTGCCGATGCGGCGCTTGCGGCATCGCTTTTTCACTACAAAGAGCTGGAAATAAGCGATCTTAAAAATTATCTTAGCGATAACGGAATATCCGTAAGGAGAAATTGAATTGATAGATAACGACTGGCTTGGGCCGCTGGCCCCGGAGTTTAAGAAGCCGTATTACGCAAGTTTATACAGGTTTGTTAATGATGAGTACAATACTCATACGGTATATCCGCCTAAACAGGATGTATTTGCGGCATATTCAAGGACACCTCTTGCCAAGGTTAAGGTTCTCATTCTGGGACAGGATCCGTATCATGAACCGAATCAGGCACACGGACTTTGCTTTTCGGTTAATCCCGGAGTAGAGATTCCACCCAGTCTGGTAAATATCTATAAAGAACTGCATGATGACATAGGATTTACGATTCCAAAAAGCGGATGCCTTACCAAATGGGCAGATCAGGGTGTTATGCTTCTTAATACCGTTCTTACCGTAAGAGCACATTATGCCAATTCCCACAGCAACAAGGGATGGGAACAGTTTACGGATGCTACGATCGCGGCACTTAACAAACAGGACCGACCGATCGTGTATATGCTTTGGGGAAGACCTGCAAGGCAAAAGGCGGCAATGCTTAACAATCCCAAGCATCTTGTACTGGAAGCCGCGCATCCGAGCCCGCTGTCTGCATACAAAGGATTCTTCGGGTGCAGACATTTTTCAAAAGCAAATGATTTTCTCGTTGCCAACGGGGAAACTCCTATTGATTGGCAGCTATAATTAGGGGGAAGCGTTAATAAATGACTAAAAAAGAGGCCCTTATCCTCAAAATTTTTGTTGGTGTAGTACTTGTAGCAACTCTGTTGTTCGGAGCATATTACTACGCAAGCTACAAGTCCACCGCAAATGAGGTCGCTGATCTGATAAATAAGGGAAATGCATATATGGAAGCCGAGTGCTATCCGGAGGCGATTGAGTGTTACGAAAGAGCACTTGAGAGGGAGGAAGGCGACGAGCGGATTCGTTCGGCGATTGTTGTGGCTTATATGTCCATGGCTCCACAGTACGGAGATTCCGACGAAGCGATACTGTGCTATCAGAAGGCGATAGAGATTAATCCTGACAATAAAACAGCATATTGGAGTATAGCAAACATATACGAAGCTCGTGGCGACGAAGACACTATGCTTGAAGTACTTCATAAGGGTTTTGATGATACGGGCGACGAATCAATGAATGCCAAGGTCTTTGCCGTAGAGGAAGAACGTGCCAGAATACAGGCGGAAGAAGAGGCAAGAATTGCCGAGGAAGAGGCGAAGCGTGCCGAAGAAGAAGCACGAGCCGCAAAGCTTGATCCTCTCAAGGAACTGTTTGAAGCCAAGGATTACGATGCCCTCAAGGACAAGCTACGCGAGGATGACTACGTTGCATTTTCCGAGGAGGTTATCGGAGATAATTCATATTATTCCGGCGACTATGATATTGACGGGCGCCGTGAAGGATACGGAATCGCCGTATATGAGAATGGTTATTACTATTACGGACAGTTCCATGAAGATGTTCGCAGCGGACACGGAGTGTTGATGCGTGCAAGCTATCCGGAATCCTCATCTATCGGTTCCTTCCTGTTTGACGGAGAGTGGGCTGACGACAAGCCGAACGGGAACGGAACAGCCAAGTCCAATTATTTCAAGGACAGGATTTCGGCTACGGATTTTGCCACCAAGGAGATTACGGGTAATTACACGAACGGTCTCGAAGACGGCACAATGACGCTTACGGGAGTAAAGCGAAACGGAGAGAAGAGAACGTTTAAATATACGGCAGCGGACGGCGTTGCCGCAAAATCAAGCAATGAATCATCCGGCGTCAAGGGCCAGTATATAATAGCCCAGACGGATGACAAGAGCGAGAGCCTTACAAGCGACGGCTCAAAGCGAGGAGTTGAAGGCTTTATTGAGGAGTAGAGAATACAAGGAGAGAGCTGATGAGAAAAGCACCGTTTATTGACAAAAAGATAGCGCAGACAATTGATGAGAAAATCCCGACCCCATTTTATGTATATGATGAGGCCGGGATTGTTCAAAACGCTGAAAACATCAAATCCGCTTTTTCGTGGAATCCGGGATTCAAGGAGTATTTTGCCGTTAAGGCAACGCCCAACCCCTATATACTTACCCTTCTCAAAAATCATGGGATCGGAGTTGACTGCTCAAGCCTTACGGAGCTTATGCTTTCAAAAGCAGTGGGATATTCGGGGGATGACATTATGTTTTCATCAAATGAAACCCCGGCGGAAGATTACCGCCTTGCCAAGGAACTCGGAGCGATTGTAAACCTTGACGATATCACACATATTGATTATTTCGACAACATCTGCGGTCTTAATGAGACTATGAGCATCAGGTACAATCCGGGCGGAGTGTTTACGGTAAGCAACGGAATAATGGATAATCCGCAGGATGCGAAGTACGGAATGACGACAGAGCAGATGTATGAAGCTGTCAGGATTATGATGTCCCGCGGCGTGAAGCATTTCGGTATTCATTCGTTCCTTGTAAGCAATACTGTCACAAACGATTATTATCCTATGCTGGCAAGGAAGCTTTTTGCCCTTGCTGTAGATATCCATGCAAAAACCGGGGCACATATTGCATTTGTCAATCTGTCGGGAGGCGTGGGAATTCCGTACACTCCCGATCAGGAACCTAACGATATTTTTGTGATAGGAGACGGAGTAAGGAAGGTTTATGAGGAGATATTTACACCTGCCGGCATGGCGGATGTTGCCATATATACCGAGATGGGAAGATATGTGCTCGGACCTTACGGAGCCCTTGTTACAAAGGCTATTCACGAAAAGCACATTTACAAAGAGTATATAGGTGTTGATGCGTGTGCGGTTAATCTCATGCGTCCGGCAATGTACGGAAGCTATCACCATATTACTGTGCTCGGCAAGGAAGATGATCCCTGTACCGAAACCTATGATGTTGTAGGCGGACTGTGCGAGAATAACGATAAGTTTGCAATTGACAGGAAGCTCCCCAAGATTGACAAGGGAGATTACCTGTTCATTCATGACACGGGTGCCCATGGGTACTCAATGGGGTATAACTACAACGGAAAGCTTCGCTGCGCGGAGGTGCTTGTACATCCCGATAAGAGCTTTGACATGATACGACGCGCAGAAACTCCGAAAGATTATTTTGCAACATTTGATTTTTCGGATTATAAGTTTGAATAGGAGCATGCTCTTAATGGCGTGGCTCTCCAGGTAACGGGAGATTATCGATGAATAAAATCACGGGCATTCACAGACTTCTGACATCAGCCTTATGTATTACCTTATTATCATCAACTATAAATGCACTACCGGTTTCGGCCGAGGAGGTTAAAACAAAAAAATCGACCACTGAAGGTGCGACCGCCAAGCTTCCCACAAACTGGGATCTAACTGAAATTTATGAGAATCTTGATGTTTTTGAGGAGGATATGAAACGTGTAGAGGAGCTTCTTCCCGAGGTTGATAAACTGCGGGGGACATTAAACTCTGTCGAAGGAATACTTAATTCCGTTGAGAATCCCAAGATAATCGAGATGAAAGCCATTCTTGACAAAGCAGCAATGTTCTCGGAACTTTTGGAATCACTTGATGCATCCGATCCTATGGTTATAGGAGTATCGAGCCGTTTTAGTGAAGTATCCACGGAATATGATCTGGCATTTTCTTTCTATGGTCCGGAAATAATGAAAATGCCTCTTGATGAGCGGAAGCGCATTTTCTCGGACAAACGTCTTGCTGATTACAGCTTTTATTTCAGAAATTATACCGACGATGATTACACGGTTCCAAGTGAAGAGGAGGCAGGGGCTGTTACTGTTTTGTCGACAGCAGATAACAATTCATCTATTTATGGAATATTGGATTATATAGACAGACCACAGCCTTATTTTACATACCCGGACGGTACGCGCGGAGTGCTGTCAGATACGGTTTATTCCAGAGTTGTAAGCAGTGATAAATATGATCAGAGTTTCAGAGAGAGGCTGTACAAGCTGCGTTCCATGTCAAGGCAGCAGTACAAAAACACATATGCGGCACTTCTTGACAGTCAGATGAAATTCAACTGGGGACGGGCACAAATATACGGTTACGAGTCTACGCTTGATATGGATCTTCAAGAAGAAGCTATAGAGCCGGAAGTATATGACAAGATCATACAGTTTGCCAATTCTATGTGTCCGAAGTTTAGCGAGTATTACAGGGTCAAAAAAGAGATGCTCGGACTTGATAAGTTCATGCCCTGTGATACAGATTATCCCGTAACCAAATACAGCCCCGGGGAAGTATCATATGATGAGTCTGCCGCAATGGGAAGAGAGGCTGTTTCGGTATGGGGAGATGAATATGTAAAAATCTTTGATGAAATAATAACTTCACCTCACGTGGATGTATATCCTGCGGATAAAAAAACTACGGGTGAATTTGAGACGCTGATGGGAAACGAGACTCTTCCGTATGTGCTGCTTAACTTTGATGGGACCAAAAACTATACTTCAACAGTAGTTCATGAAATGGGACACGCCGTATACAGCCAAATGTCCGCCCAATACCAGAATGTATACAATAATAATCCCACGATTTTCACCCAGGAAGTCGCCTCAACGGCTAATGAGATAATGTTTGCGCGGCATATGGCGGATTCGGCAACCACACAAGAGGAGAAGTTGTATTGGCTTGACCAGGAGATCGTTCTTTTCTGGGGAACCCTTATGGCTCAGGCCCAGATATCCGAATTCGAAGATTACTGTTACAAGGTGATTGAAAACGGAGGCTCCCTTAGCGCTGACGACCTTAGCGAAAAATGGTTGCAGCTGCAACGTAAGTACTATGGGGACAATGTTACGATTCCGGATCATGCCGGTATTGGCTGGGCAAGGATACCGCATTTATATTACGATTATTATGTGTACAAATACGCAACTTCCATAACATATGCTGCATCAATATGCAGACAGGTAGAAGAGACGGGGCAGGAAGAGTGTGATGCGTATATGCAGTTCCTTAAGGCCGGTAATTCAGCCCCTCCTTCGGAATTACTTGCAATTGCCGGAGTGGATCCTCTTGATGATGCAACATATGAAGCGGCGGGTGAACTGATCGAAGAGCTGATTGATGAATTCATCCGGGAAGCCAAAGGACAAAAGGATAAACCGCAGTTAGTTCCGCTGTCATAAATTTTGTTGAATTTGGATGATGCAAGGTGTAATATTCAAAACATGAAAAATGAAATATGCCATAAGAGCAATACAGACGTTTATCTTGTCAATCCGCCTATAGGAATCCCCAACGTTCCGTCACTGGCGCTCGGAATCCTGAAACCTGCAGCAATACAGGCGGGGCTGACTACAAAGGTATTGTATGCCAACCTTTTGTTCGCAAAGCACGTAGGAATTGATATATATGAGACATTAAACATCTGGGCCAATTCGGCAACGCAACTGATAGAGATATTGTTTCAACCATATGCAGGTTATGAAGATTACGCCTCAATGGATGAAATAGAGCAGTTTTTCCTCCACTCATATAATGATTACAGGGATGGTTTTGAGAGATTTAAAGAGGCGGTTTTGCAGGCGTGGTCAGGCATGGATGAATATCTGGACATGGTATGCGAGAGGGTCCTCGCGGACAATCCGCGTGCTGTCGGATGTTCCTATGGTTTGCAACAGGCAAACTCCAGTCTTGCAATACTAAAGCGAATTCGGGAACGGTGCCCGGATATCGTCACATTTATCGGAGGAAGCAGTTGCAGTGAATACGCAGGTCAGGCATTGGTGGATCATATGCCGCAGTTGGACTATGTCTTTTGCGGGGAGTCAGATGATATTTTCGGACCGGCTCTTATGTATATGCTTGACAGAAATAATGATATGCTTCGGGAAAAGTACCCCAGCGTTCTTATGAAAGGCGGAAGGGCAGATACTCATGTTATGAGGGTTATGGATGATATACCATATCCGGACTATGATGATTATTTTGAGCAGCTTGAGGAGTTCGGCATTGACCGGGTGCTAAGCGTGGTACTTCCGTTCGAAACATCCAGGGGATGTTGGTGGGGCTGTAAGAAAAAATGTAATTTTTGCGGTCTTCATAACAGCAGGGATTCGATTGCATACCGTAAGAAAGATATACACAGGTCAGCGGATGAACTTGATTATCTGTCGAACAGATATAACGTTAAAGAATTTATATTCACGGATTGTATCCTGGATCAGAATGATATCACACAATTTCCTGATCTTATCGGTGAAAGAGGATACAACTCTTACGCAGAAGTAAAAACCAATATTTCGCTCCGGGAATTGGAAAGCCTGAAGGCGGCCGGATTTATATGGCTTCAGCCGGGGTTGGAATCAATACATGATGAGATACTGCTTCACATCAATAAAGGAAATCGTGGAATAAAGCATATTGAATTTCTAAAGTGGGCAACAACTATAGGTCTGACGTGCTTCTGGAATATGATGACAGGATTTCCGGGAGAGAAAATATCCTGGTATGAAGAAACAATTGCCATGATACCTTTGCTTCATCATCTTAATCCGCCAAGACTTAATACTTTTATTTATCAGCGCAATTCGTATTTTACCATGCATCATGAGGAGTACGGATCCGATATCCACAAGGCAGAATTCTATAAGTATTATTTTGGCAAGGATGACAATTTTCACGAGGAGTTTGCTGAATTCTATGAGGATCCTGACAGGAAGATGCCTTATCATTCAGAACTTGAAGAGACGATAGACAACTGGAGGCATTCGTGGGAAGCCGGTGCGATAATGACTTATTTTACAGATGGTGTCTATATGGGAATATATGATAGCAGACCGTGCGCTTCAAACAAAAGAACAGTTTTGACGGGATTAAAAAAAAGAATATGCGAATTATCTGAGAGCGCACTTAAGATTCAGAGATTATATGAGCTGATACCTGATCATGACAAGGGCGAAACGGACAAGGCGATCGAAGAATTGAAAACGTCGGGAATACTCATACAGATTAAAGATGAAGTATTGTTTCTGGCTATGCCCAAAGAACTATTGGACAACAGCAAAAAGAAGTTCTATCACGTTGGACTTATGATCAGGAAAGAGGATGAGGCGGTGAACTTAGTATGACAGATGGATTAAAGAAAAACGACCGGATTTTTGTAAGAGATTATAAGCTTCCGGATGACGGAACCGAGAATATGAAAAAAATGATTACGGTTGTGCCGTCGGCTCTTTGGCTGATGCTGACAGCCGGAATTATTCTGCTCGTCATGTTTGTTATTTGGGCCATTAAGGGTCAGATAACTCAGACGATAAGTGCTAATGGTATTTATCATCCCGGAGCTGCAACATGCGGAGAGGTTATATCTTTTGTTCCGATAGTGCAGGGGAAAAACCTGTCAGTAGGAATGAACGCAACTCTGTATCCTTCCGGAAAGGATCAGCAGGAGTATGGTCATATGAAGGGGACCATTACGTATGTTGATCCGTATGTGTGTAGCGTGGAGGGAATGCGAGGCTATCTTGGGGATGATTCCGTCGTAAATGTGTTTTTGGGAAACGGACCTGTCATGACGGTTGTTATTGACCTTACCAAGGATGAAGCAACCACAAACGGATTTTACTGGAGTAATAAAAGAGGTGGGGATGTCACGATGAACGATGGAACATGGATGTCCATATCTATTGAGACAAACACGTTAAGTCCCCTGGAATATGCATTTCCGGATATCGGAGAGTATAACTGAACTATAGATTATTATGGTGAAACGCATGGTATTGTATAAGAGAAAGAGAGTTCCGTCAATTATGCAGGTTGAGACCTGTGAATGTGGGGCGGTGGCTCTGGCAATGATCCTTTCATATTTTGGAAAATACAGATCGATCGAAGATGTCAGATATGAATGCGGGATAACACGTGACGGATGTGATGCTGCCGATATAGTGACAGCTGCCGATAATTATGGATTAAAGGCCAAAGGGTTCAGAAAAAGTGCATCTGAACTTAAAAGCATAACCCTTCCGGCAATACTTCATTGGGATTTTATACATTTTGTAGTGCTTGAAGGTTTTGGAATTAATTCTGTATATATCAATGATCCTGCCTGTGGGAGAAGAAAGATATCATGGTCCGAACTTGAGGACTCATTTACGGGTGTAGTACTTACATTTGAAAAAAAACCGGATTTTGTACGTGAGAGAAAACCCAAATCTGTTTCGAAGATGATTCGTGAACGACTGCTCATGGACAGCAAAGCGACCGCATATATTTCTTTAGCAGGTTTAATGCTGGCTATCCCTGGCATTGCTATTCCTATGCTTACTCAGACATTTATCGATACGGTCATTCTCGGAAAAGAGGCCTCATTAAGCGCGGGGATAATAGCTGCCATAGCTTTGATCTATATTTACAAGATAGTATTTACTTATCTGAAATCTGCAGTACTTGCAAAGCTTCAACTCAAAATGTCGCTTATCACCAATTATCAGCTCGTTCATCGTATTCTGCACCTGAAAGGGAATTTTTACGAACAGCGACAAGCCGGCGAACTTGCAAACAGGACCGATAATAACAATGATGTGAACACGTTTCTGGCCGGTAATTTTGCAAAGGTACTGGTGGATATTCTCGAATCTGTCTTTTATTTCGGATTAATGTTTTCCTATAGCCGGACTCTGACAATGATAGGTATGGCCGGTGTGGCATTAAATGTACTTATTTCGCACTTTTTTTCAAGACCCCTTGAGAATATGAATACTAAATATCTGATCGATCAGGGCAAGCTAAATGCTTATCTTTGTGCCGCTTTATCGGTATCTTCAACTATGAAGGCAAATGGCGCCGAAGATGAGTGCGCGATGCGTATGCTGAATAATTATTCAAGAACAACAGGATCCGATCAGCGGCTGGGAAGAGCGCAGCAGATTCTTGGCATCCTTCCTGGATCTGTATCTGATTTGATAAGCGTACTGATAATGGTAATGGGAGGGTACTTCATAATTAACGGGGATTGTACCACAGGTACTTTGGCAGCATTTATTATGGTGCTCGGATCACTTTCAACTTCGGTAAACGATATGATATCTATGATACAAAGTGTCCAGACTATGAAAGCCAATCTCGGGAGAGTACGGGATATAATGTATGCCGAACCCGAACATCGCTTCATGATTTCAGATGAAGATTTTCCGGATAGCAGATTAAGCGGAGAAATTACGGTCAGTAATGTTGAATATGGCTACAATCCGTCCCGCCCACCGACTGTTTCGGGAATAAGCCTGCACGCCACACCGGGATCGCATGTGGCGATCGTCGGTGCTTCCGGCTGTGGAAAAAGTACTCTGGGCAAGATAATATCCGGGCTGATAGAGCCTTGGAGCGGGAAAGTTATATACGATTATCCTATAGAGGAGATTCCTCAGAGTATATTCAGTGAAAATGTATGCGTCATTAATCAAAATGCTGTGATTTTTTCGGCAACAGTAAAAGACAACGTAACACTTTGGAATAACAATTATTCCGAGGAGGAGGTAATGAATGCACTTAGAACTGCCGATGCCGAGGACCTCATCGAAAGCTTGCCGGGAGGATTGAACTACAGGCTTGAGGAGGGTGGAACCAACCTCTCGGGTGGTCAGAGACAGAAGATCCAGATTGCAAGAACCTTATTGAAGAGACCCTCGTTGCTGGTAATGGATGAAGCTACGAGCGCAATGGATGCAATAACAGAGCAACGGATCATGGAAAACATCAGATGCAGTAATTGTACCTGTATCATAATTGCTCACAGACTGAGTTCAATTAAAGATTCTGATCTGATCCTTGTAATGGATAATGGAAGAATAGTCGAAAACGGAAACCATATGCAGTTACTTTCGCAAAACGGGCTGTACAGGAAGTTAGTAGAGTGTACATAAATGAACAATTACGAACTAAAACCCGGTCATAAGATAATGACCAAAAACAATGGCATATCGTACTGCATCAGATCAGGAAAGGTATTCGTATCTTTGCTGATAGCCTCTTTTGATGGAACAGGTGTGACCAGACAAATAATTGGTGTAGTCGGAAGTGGAACTGTAGTACCCGGTGTCAGCGACGAAATTGAATATAACGGCAGAAGAATCATTGCCCATCTCATAATAGAGCCGGAGGGAGCAGCCAGAATAGAGGATGTTCCGTATGAACCGAAACAAAGAGATGAATTTCTTGACCGGATCGGATATGAACCGGATGATAGTGGGTCAGATCATTCGGATGTGTTTGGCTATCTTATCAGAAAGTATTACCTTGACGAGGAAAAAAGGAATAACCTGATCGGAAACAATCTTGAACATCGAAGACAAAACAGAAAAATGCAGGAAGATATAATAGCTTCGGCCTTTAGTCTGAAACATGACCATAATAATGATTCAGATGATGTTTTGTATCTTGCGATGGAATATCTGTGCGAAAAGATGGGTGTATTTATCGCTCCGTTATCCGATATCAGAACGATTTCAGACAGTAATGTCACCGTTGAAGGAATTGCGAGATGTTCAGGATTTTTGTGCAGGCAGATAGATCTTGATCCGAAGTTTTACAAAAAGGAAATATCGCCTCTGATCTGTTTTACGAAGGATGATCATCGGCCAATAGTGTTGTATCAAAATGTATTCGGACGGAAATGCTATTTTGATCCCGTAGTTCATGAATCCGGAAAACTCAAGGCTGACATTGCCGAAAACATTGACAGTAATGCATATTGTATCCACAGACCGTTAAATGACAGGAAACTGGATGTAAAAACATTATTCAGATTTGGAGCCAAGGAGTTCTCCGTCCGCGATCTTGCCATATCACTTATTGCTATGTTTCTCGTAACGAGACTGGGAATAGAGGTCAGCGATCTTCATACGATCCTGTATGACAGGATCATTCCTCAGGGAAGTGTTAATAATCTGCTGAATTTTGGATTGATAATGGCAGGCTGCACCATGGGCTCCATGATGTTCTCCATTTCGCAGAACATCGCAACTTTCCGGCAGGACAACAAGATCAAATATTCTCTTCAGGCGGCTATATACAACCGTGTGTTTCATATGCCGGAGAAATTCTACAGAAAGCATGAGTCCGGAGAACTTGCATACCGTGCCGGAACCGCCGCATCAAGTTATTATTCTTTGTATCATACCATTACTACGATGGTATTACATTTGATGTTTGCCATAATATATTTCAACAAGATGAATTCTTTCTCGTCAAGACTTGCGTCGGCAGGCTCATTGTTTGCGATTATAAATGTCGTTTCAGCTGTTTTGATCAATCAGCTTTTCCTGAAATACCGCAGAGATCAGTCCAGGATAATGGGTAAGATCAAATCCTACCTTTATCAGGTATTTTCTGGAATTGATACAATACGTGCCGTCGGAGCAGAAGATACCGCGCTTTATCAATATATGGATCAATCTGCCGCATGGAGTGTTACAAATTTCAAATACGGTGTCAGTAACCGCATGACAGAGGCGGTCAGCGTAGGTATCACTTGCATTTCAACTGTGATCATATACAAGGATATGGTGGATGGCATATCAGGTCTTACTCCCGGAATGTTCTTTGGGTTTACCATGATCTATGGAAGCTATACAGCTGCGATGAATGCGGTAGGTTCAGGTGTTGCAATGGTTTATTCAATGATCCCCATGATGAAAAATTCCATGGAGATTCTCAAGAGTGCTACCGAGCAAAGCGATGGTGGTGAAGTACTGGGGTCTCTGGAAGGAGATATTGTATTAAACCATGTTCAATTTTCATACGAGCCCGGAAAACCGATCATAAGGGATATCAGTCTTCATATAACCCCGGGAGAATATGTGGCAATAGTCGGAACTTCCGGATGTGGCAAATCAACTTTGCTGAAACTGCTTCTTGGCTTCGAAGAGCCCAAAGGAGGTCAGATAAGATATGATGACAAGCCGTTACCCTGGCTTAATAAACCTGAATTGAGACGATTCTTCGGGGTGGTCCTGCAGGAGGACGGTCTGTTCATGGGATCCATATACAAGAATATTGTTATGTCCAATGGGAATTATTCTGAGGAAGATGTTGTAAATGTTCTGACAGAGGTCGGCTTACTTGAAGATATCAAGGCTATGCCGCTGGGACTGTTCACACCGGTATCCGAGGATGCTCATACGATCTCCGGCGGTCAAATTCAGCGTATATTGCTTGCGAGGGCGCTTATCAAGAATCCAAGGGTATTATTCCTTGATGAAGCAACAAGTTCTCTTGACAACATCAGTCAAAAAATAGTAACGGATGCGGTCAGCAAGAGGAAGATTACAAGAGTAGTCATAGCACACCGCCTGTCGACTATTATGCAATGTGACAGGATAATCGTTTTAGATCAGGGAAGAATAGTTGAAGAGGGAACATATGAGCAGCTGACCGGAAAGAACGGGTTGTTCAGACAACTTGTTGAAAATCAAATGCTATACGGAGGATGATCGGAGCGTGAAGTGGTCAAGGTACAACAGATTATTTGAATCAAAAAGGAACGGATGGCTGTTATTTAACAGTGCATCGAGGAATTTTATGCTAATTGAGGAGGATGTATTGCCATCTGTTAAACAGATGGAGAAAGATTTTCAATCTTTTGATTTCTCACAAAGCCCCATGCTGTACATGCAGCTTCGCTCCCTTGGGTTTATTGTGGGAGACACGCAGGATGATGATTTTTACAATATCACCAAGATGAATGCATTGACGGTGCTGTATTCCAATTCCTCGTTGTCGCTTACGATAGCAATTACGAGAGCATGTAACTTTGATTGCAGTTATTGCTTTGAAGGTAACAGAACCGGGGCGTCCATGGATATTGCAACCGAAAAAAAACTGATCGATTTCATAAAAAACTACAGATGTGATCAATTGAATATTACATGGTACGGGGGAGAACCACTTCTTGCCTTTGACAGGATACTCAGTATCAATAAGGCGATCGTTGCAATGGGAAAGAGATATACCGCCGCTATGATTACTAACGGATATCTGTTTGATGATGAGAAAATAGCTAAGCTGAACGAATTGAATATTTCATATCTGCAGATCACGCTTGACGGAACAAAAGAAACCCACGACGCAAGACGTTATCTGAAGGGTGGGAAGCCTACATATGACAAGATACTGCGTAATGTGGAAAAGATTATCAGTTCGGATTTTAAGGGCAGACTTCATATAAGGGTCAATGTAGATTCGAGAAATGAAGATGAATTTCCTGTGGTCTATAATATGATAAGAAAGAAATTCCCCCGGGATTTCGGAAAGCGGATTACCGTTTACCCTGGGTTTGTAAAAGGTGACGAGCATCCTGATGTGAGCTGTTTTTTCGAGCCTGATGCACAAGGGGAATTCATTACCAAAATGGTTGAAAAGTATGGCATCAATCCTCTTTCACTATATCCCAAAAAAAGCAGCGAAGGATGTATACTGTCGAAGAAGAATGGGTTCATGGTAGGACCTGAGGGTGAATTATATAAGTGTTGGGACGATGTTGGAAATGAAAAGATGGTTGTAGGACATATTGACAGGTTTGATAACTGGAATATGCCTTTGCTTGCGGAATGTATGGTTGGTTGTTCATACCTGGATGACAGTGAATGCAAAGTCTGCTATTACATGCCTGTGTGCAATGGAGGGTGTCATAGGATAAGACAGAAGAATCTTCACTCCGAGTGTAAGCACAGTTCATGTACGTACTTCAAAAACAATTTGGAAGATATGCTCGAACTGTATTATGAGATAAAATGCGGAAAGCATCTGAAACAGCAGACGCAGTAATAAGGATATGAGTACCAGAGAACACGAATATGCCTGTTTTAAGAGATGTTATGATAATTATAATGCGGATCCTAAGTTCCGCACTTTGATGGAAGAGTCTCCGGATACTGCTGTAAGGAAGCTAGGGTATGAGGGATTGCTTGATTGCAACATTCTGCCTGAGGCGATACAGTATATTTCTTTTGGCAGGAAAAGAGCCGGCAGTATTAATAATAAGTATATCAGTGAATATGTGAACAGGATAAGTGAAATTGCGGATTATGTATCTTATGCCGTGGCAGAATCCCGTTTTAATGATCGAAACCTCTGCTACTATGGGCAGATAGTACGTAATCGTTGCCGCATGGAGTCTGTCGATATACGTGAGCATAATCTGATCCGGTATTTTCCGATCGCATTTGAGTTGACGGACGGATGCAGTGTACAGTGTGATTTCTGCGGATTTTCAGCGGACAAACTTAAAGGTATATTTGCATTTGATGAAGAGAATATAGCTCTTTGGGAAGGTGTATTGAGAAAAGCTCGGGCGCTGATAGGAACGGTTGTCGGAGCGTGCCCCTGCTATTTTGCAACTGAGCCTCTTGATAATCCGGATTATGAGAAGTTCATGAAGGTTTTTTATGATGTTTTGGGAGAGTACCCTCAGACGACGACAGCGGTATGTGAGCGTGATCCGGCCCGCTTCAGGCGACTTACGCGGGTACTGGGGAAGGAGAATCTGAGACGGAGAGACTCTGTCAGAATATCCATACATTCGCTGGCACAATTCCACAAGATCATGGAAGAATACAGTGAGGATGAACTGGCGGATATTGAACTGCTCTGCAATAATCCGGAATCCATAAACCGAATATCCGCTTCGGGAAGATGCATGACGCAACCTGAAAAATTTCAGGGCAAAAATATTAAATATAGTATTTCATGTATCGCCGGATTATATGTTAATATGGTAAAAAAGAGTATTGCTTTCATAGAACCGGAGCTTCCGGATGATGAATTTCCACTCGGATACAGGAATTGGAATGTTATGACTTTTTCGGATCCGGACGAATTTGAAGTTTGCATGAGGACGCTTATTGATAAGTATGGCAAGTATTCTTTCTGTCAGGATAGGAATCTGGCGTGGAACAAGAATATCAGAATACTCTGTCAGGATAAGGATTATATAATTTTTGAGGGCAAAGGTTACAGATTTAAGGTCTCGTGGGGAAAACTGATGTTTGACATAATAGAGCGGGTTAACAGACATGAAACCTTTTTACAGATCGTATCAGAATTGGGATTGTTTGGTGAGTTGTATAAGGTGGCATTGGGAAGAATGCAGGATCTGTATATTAGAGGCTATTTGAGGATGGTTTAAGGGTTAAGAAGAGAAAAGGAGAGATGAAATGAAGTGGACGCAGGAAAAACTTGAAGAGCTGTACCAACAGGCAATGCAGAAATCTATGGTAGATGCCGAATTCAGACAAAAGCTGCTGACGGATTCGAGAGCGGCATTGTCGGAGTTTGCCGGAACAGATATTCCGGAAGGGCTTAACCTTAAGTTTATTGAGAAAGATTCTAATTACCAAGGAACATTCGTTCTTCCTGATTTTATTTCGGATGAATTAAATACAAGAGAACTCAAACAGGTGTCTGGAGGTCTGTCAGTAGCGCTTATTGTCAGTGCCTGTGCCGCGGCGGTTTCTGTCGGAGGATGCGGAGGAGATGCTTGTGCTGCCGCGGCAGGTGCCGAGGCTTGTGCCGGTCATGCATGCGCTGCTCACGCTTCGGCGGGTGAAGCCTGTAGCGGACATGCGTGCTCTGCAGACGCGAAGGGGGCTGAAGCCTGTGCGGGTGAAGCCTGTGGCGGACATGCGGATGGAGCCGGATCATGTCTGGGAAATGCTTGTGGTGCCGCGGCATGTGGCTCAGATGCGTGCGGTATGAACGTAACAGGTGCGGGAGCTTGTGCGGTGGAAGCATGCGCGTCTGATGCATGCTTGGGCGCTGCCAATGGTATAGGTGTATGTTTAGGCGCAGCATGTGGTGATGACCTATGCGGAGCTGATCTGTGCGCTGCTAATCTGCTTTGTGTAGCAGAAGCATGCGCTGCTGCAGCATGCCCTTTCGATGGTCCCTGTGGAGCAGCGGCATGCGGTGCCGATGCTTGTGCAATGCATACTTTCTGTGCTATAGCAGCATGCGGTGCCGACGCATGCAGTATGTATCGTGGAGGCGTTATAGAAGCATGTGGATCAAATACGTGTGATATGCTGAGAGAATATGAATCTGAAGATAAGGAGGAATTAGGCGAAAATACAGAAAACAACAATCTCGTGGATTACAGTCTCGATGATAGCGGAGACGGAACTTTTGTATCGGCTGCCATAGATGACAGCGGAGACGGACTTGATGCACCTGATGATATAAATGACACAGGAGATGGACTTGATGTACCGGATACCATAGATGACAGCGGAGACGGACTTGATGCACCTGATGATATAAATGATACAGGAGATGGACTTGATGTACCGGATATCATAGATGATAGCGGAGACGGACTTGATGCACCTGATGATATAAATGATACAGGAGACGGACTTGATGTACCGGATATCATAGATGATAGCGGAGACGGACTTGATGCGCCTGATGATATAAATGACACAGGAGATGGACTTGATGTACCGGATACCATAGATGATAGCGGAGATGGAATGGATGTACCGGCAGATATGAGTGATACCGGAGATGATATGGATACTTCGTATGATTCGAGTGATGTATCGGATGACGTCTCGGATTATGGTTCGGATGATAGCTCGGACGCCGACTCGGGAGATGATGAGTAATGTGTGATTGGTAACGGATATGAGCAGAAAGAAGATTTATGATCTTATATACGATCCCCAAAATGATTCGCTTGCGTCAAAATGCTATTTTGGCCTGATGGTTATATCGATTGTACTGGCACTTGTACCAATCGCACTTTATGAGGTCGAATATTATTTTGATTATGTGGATTATGTTTTGGCGGGAATATTTCTGGCAGATTATCTGCTGAAGTGGAGTGTTGCCGACTACAGCCTTCAAAAGGGCAGAAAATCGTTTGCTCTATATCCGTTTACCATTATGTCGATAATAGATCTGGTAGCTATCATTCCTCTTATCAGACCTATTCACAGCAGCATCAGGCTTCTTAATGCGTTTAGGATAATTACTCTTTTGAGATACTTCAAACTGATCAGGATTATTTCTCGTTCCAGGGATGTGATCTTGCTTGTCAGTGTTCTTAAGAGACAGAAAAGGGTGCTGCTTACAATATTAAGGTTTGTTGCGTTCTATGTACTGATTACGGCGTTTTTGATATACAGTATTGAACCCAAAACCTTTGGGACATTCTTTAATGCAATATACTGGTCGGTCATATCATTATGCACGATAGGATACGGAGACATTTGCCCGGTCACGGTTGCGGGCAAGATCATAGCAATGCTGTCGTCACTATTTGGAATAGCCTTAATAACGCTTCCGGCAAGTATAATTGTGGCAGGATATCTCGAAGAGTTACAGGGAAATAAAGAGCCGTAAGAGAATCCGCATTGACTATTTTTCTCATTGAATATCTTTACAATAAGACACAACATATGGTAATATATAACCCGTGCAGGACACAATATAGTGCCTGGACGGTTTTTTTGTGTGATTATTTTGCTGTGAACATGGTGGAGGCGAAATATGTTAATGGGGCTTAATATACAGTTTGTGGTTTGTGTGATGATTATTCCTGTTGTTATGATCATTACCGGATATATTATGAAAACAAGACCTCCCAAAGAGATTAATAACTCTGTGGGCTACAGAACCAGACGCTCCAAGGCGAGTCAGGAGGCCTGGGATTTTGCCAACGTATATTGCGGTAAGAATACGTTTATCTATGGTATCGTATCTCTTCCGGTAAGCATAGCTATCTATGCACTGTTAACAGTATCTGCTCCCTGGGGAGAGAAGACCGCATTGCTCGTTGTTATGCTTGTGCAGATGGTAACGATGACAATAGCTATGATTGTACCGACTGAGATGAAGCTCAAGGAAAAGTTCGGCGAGTAGAAGTTTAGGGGAAAATAAGGGGAATATAATTGAAGGGCGCATATAACAAAGAAGCACTGAATAGAGTTGCTGCACAGGACAAGCTTGATCGTATGATCATCCTTGTTTCACCTGCGGCGTGGATCTCTATTATCGGTGCTTTTGCTATTATATTAGGACTGCTGATCTGGGGTAATTTCGGATCGCTTCCCACCAAGGTTGATACAAGCGGGATATATCTTAATGCAGAGGGAGCGGGTTATATATATTCCCAGACCGAAGGGTTTGTTGTCTCTGTAAACATAAATGACGAGGATTTTGTTCATGTCGGAGATGTGGTAGCAACCATAGGGGATGAAGAGGATATATTCAAGATCAAACAGCTTGATACAAGGATCCAGTACGTTGAGAATATGACTTTTGATTCCGAAATGGACGTTGTGACAACGGATACCGAAAATATGGCACAGATCAAGCTGTCGGCTCAAAATGCTGATAAGGATGCCGTAAGTGCCAAGGCAGAACTTGAGCTCAAGAAGGAAAAACTTCCAGAGGCCAAGGCGGTTGCCGAGGAGAAGGAAGCACAGATGCTTGCATACAAGCAGCAGTTTTTTGCTACATTAAGTATTACAGATCAGGAGCCGCAGCTTAAATATAATGAAGCCAATACAGATTACGAAACATATTACTCCAGATACGAGTCTGCCAAGAATAACTATATTTCCTTGCAGGAAGCCTATTATTCGGCGCAGGAGGCTTTTGATGCCAGGTACTACAACTTCGATGCCCTTGAGCATACCGAAGAGGAGAGAAACGCATACGATGCAGGTCTTGCAGATCTTGAAGCCAAGGAAGCGGCCGCCAATGATGCAAGAGTATTTATGGAGAGAGAAGAAGAGAATGTAAGGTCTGCAAACACCAGCCTTGACGCAGCCAGAAAATCATACCTTGAATACGTGAACGGACTGTCCGCTACAACGGCTCAAAATACAATTGCTTCAACCGAGTATTCCGAGGTTTTGCAGGATTACTATAATGCCAAAGCAGCTTATAAGTCGTTGAAGGACGAGATAGATGAACTGGAGCTTAAGAGCGTTCTTGCAGAGGGCGAGGGAGAGCTCGATGCGGAGAACTATGAGCAGCAGTTTAATAATGAGAAGTCCGCGGTGCTTATCGACCTTAAGGCTCAAAGGGAGGCTCTTCTGAATAAGGCGGCAAAGGGTGAGATCAAGTCTACCGTGGACGGTAAAGTATATGATGTAGCAATTTCCGAAGGGCAGGCAATAAGCGCAGGCGGAAAGGTTGCATCCCTGCTGTCGGGGAATTTAAGCGATGATCAGGCTATCTGCTATGTAAAGCTTGCTGATGCATTCAAGCTCCAGCCGGGTATGAAGGCATACATTTATCCTTCCACGGTTGATAAGCAGGAGTACGGGCATATAGAGGGTGTTGTTGATACTATCAGCAGTCATGTTGCCTCCGAGGAAGATCTGAAAATGCAGATTGCAAGTGATGAAGTAATAAGGGATATAGAGAAGGAAGGATCGGTTGTGGAGGTCAGATGCCGCTTAGAGCGTGACCCCATGACTGCAAGCGGGTATACATGGAGCACCAAAAAGGGAAAAGATATCAAGCTTTCCACAGGCACGCTTGTGTCCGCAACTATCATTACAGAGAACAAGAAGCCCATAGAATTACTGATTCCGTATCTGAAAAACAAGCTTGATTTTGTCGAGGAAGAAGATGAAACAACCTAAGCAGGCCAAGCAGGCTTCCCCCGAAGAGATCGCGCGCAGATATCACAAGGAGAGCGAAAAAGAGAAGAAGAGGAAGGCGCACGTAGAGTATGCCAAGACTCCCACCGTATACCAGATGGAGGTCAATGAATGCGGTGCAGCATCCCTTTCAATGATACTCCAGTATTACGGAAGATATGTGCCTCTTGAAGAGCTTCGGGTGGAAACCGGTGTATCCAGAAACGGATGTAATGCCAAGAACATATACTATGCAGCAGAGAAGTACAATCTTGAAGTAACGGCCAGCCGCAGGGATCTGGATCGTATGCTCGCCAAGAATCATCCACCCTGCATCCTGCACTGGAATTTTTCCCATTTTGTAGTATTCGAAGGCAAGAAGTACGGAAAGTACTATATCAACGATCCCCAGCAGGGCAGAAGAAAGCTCACTTATGAAGAGCTTGATGAAGGGTACTCGGGGACGGTTCTTCAGTTCAAGCCTACGAAGAGATTTGTCAGATCCAGAAAGAAGAGAACCCTCTTCAATTTTATGAGAAAGCGGCTTGAAGGACAGGGGGGCACACTTTTAGCGCTGTTCCTGATAGGTGTTGCTCTTATTGCCCCTGGCATTCTGATGCCTGTATTTTCCCAGGTATTTCTTGATGATATACTCATCAAGCGCGACCTTACATGGATGAAATGGCTGCTACTGTTTATGATATCAACAGCTGTATTTTCGACGTACTTTAACTGGCTTAATTCCAAAATATCGCTCCTGCTTCGCGTCAAAACAAGCCTTATATCAACCGATACAATGATCGCCCATATGCTGCGCCTTCCGATGGTGTTTTTTGAGCAAAGATATGCGGGTGATCTTGTCTCCAGAGTGTACAATAACATGGCAGTCGCAACGTTTTTGTCCGGAAGCCTGATATCTGTCCTCATAAGCACAGTTACCAGCATAATATATCTGATCCTGATGATCGGATACTCTCCCCGACTGTCACTGATCGCAGTTATATCATCAACGATTTCCGTGATAATAGCCATACGGACATCATCGAAGATCAGGACAATGACTATGAAGTTCGGGATGGACAACGGAAAACTTCAGGGTGTTCTCTATAACGGTCTCGCTTCATCGGCAAGCCTCAAGGCAGTCGGAGCTGAGGGTGAATATGTCGGGAGGATAATGGGATATTATTCCGAGGTCAACAACAATGACCAGAAGCTTGGCAGAATGCAGTCCATGCTTGATGTTATCCCTCAGACCATGGGACATGTAAATACCGTTGTTATGCTGATATTCGGAAGTATGGAAGTGATAAACGGGGATATGACTCCGGGTATGCTTATGTGCTTTAATGGATTCTTGTCTGCATTCTCCTCACCCTTTGATAGTATAGTCAGTTTTGTCCGCTCTATTCAGCAGGTCAAAAATGATATGATGCGTGTTGACGATATAATGAACTACAAGGAAGAAAACCGGTACATCACAGTCAAGGATGAGGATATGGAGGGAAGGAAACTTCGAGGAGAAGTCACCATGGAAAATGTTTCCTTCGGATACAGCAAGCTTGATGATCCTCTTGTTAAGGGTTTTGATCTTAAAGCTACTCCGGGACAGTCTATAGCCCTTGTAGGTTCAAGCGGATGCGGTAAATCAACCATATCGAAAATGCTGAGCGGGCTGTATGAGCCATGGGGCGGAAGTATTCTGTTTGACGGAACAGAGATTGAGAACATTACCGCAGAAGTGGTCACAAGCTCAATAGCAGTTGTAACCCAGCAGATATCACTGTTTGATGGAACTATATATGAGAATATAAGCGGGTGGAATGCCGGGCTGACGCAGGAACAGGTAATAGCTGCAGCCAAGGATGCGTGCATCCATGATGAAATCGTTCAGAAGAGTGGAGGATACGGCTATGTCCTTCGGGAGAACGGATCTAACATTTCCGGCGGTCAGAGACAGAGGATTGAGATTGCCAAGGCACTTGCCGTCAACCCGACGGTTCTCATACTGGACGAGGCTACTTCATCACTTGATTCAACTACAGAGAAAAAGATACTTGACAATATCAAGAGACGGCACTGCACTTGCATAGTAGTTGCGCAGCGTCTGTCCACCATCCGTGACTGTGATGAGATCATAGTAATGGAACACGGCAGGATAAAAGAGAGGGGTACACATGACCAGCTTATATCGTACCCGGGTTTGTACAGAAAACTTGTATCGGAAGCAGGATAATAAATGGCGGAAGATTACGGACTGATAAAACTAAAAGGCTCTGAGTCCTTCATGACACCGGATTCGAAGGAATACTTTGAGGTAACAGAGGGTGAAGCCAATGTCTATATGCAGTTTAATGAAGGGGATGTACCGGACAGGTCTCTCTTTCTTCGAAGTGCAGTGGCAGGAGAACTTATTCCGGGACTTGCATGCCTGCTTCCGGAGTCTGAGAATAAGTGGCACTTTGTTATAATCCCCAAGAGCGAAGTGACACTTAAGAGATTCATGTCGGAGGATGCAAATGCCGCACTCGGTAATGAATTTGCTGACAGTATCGAAGGTTTTCCCCAAAGTGAGGAGAAGGATTATCAGAAAAGGTTTGCCAGATGGTATATTGCAGTCATGCAGAGCGAGACTGCAGGCATACACAGAATGCGCGAGCAGAAGAAGAAGGATATAAGCTCCAATCATGACCTGATGGAATCCCTCTTCAAAAACAAGCGTGTGCTTAAGTATGAATTCTCATCGGACTCTCCGCTGTACAATACAGTAAGTGTACTTTGTGATTATATGAATATTCCTCTTGTTGCCCACCAGAGACTGGTGGCAGTCAGGGGAGAGGATTACACGATAGAGGACATAGCGAGGCTGTCTCATTTTGTTATACGCCAGGTCACACTGGAAAAGAAGTGGTACAAAAAGGATGCGGGTGCATTTATCGCTTTTACGGCCGATGATAACAGACCTGTTCTACTAATCCCGAAGAACCACCGTACATACATGATGTATGATGTGGAGAACAAGTCCGAGAAGATAGTAGAGGAAGAGGAGGCAGCATCACTTTCACAAAATGCATACGTGATATACAGGCACCTTCCGGACGGGAAGCTGTCGCTGAAGGATGTGCTGTTGTACGGACTTAGGACGGTTAGACTTCGGGATGTGGTACTGTTTGTTGTAATGTACACCCTGTCAATTCTTATCGGACTGGCCATGCCATATCTTAACGAGAAGCTGTATGATGAACTGATCCCTTTGGGGGTATTCGAACCGATTATCCAGATTGGTTTTGTGATCTTCATCATCATGGTAGGTAATATGTTCTTTAACCTTGTGAAGAATCTGGCAAATTTCCGTGGCGTCAAGACAATGGAATATACCATTGTAGGAGCAACTATTGACAGAATATTCAAGCTTCCGCAGCAGTTTATCGAAAAGTTCGGAACCATAGAATTGGTCAACCGTGTAAGCTCCGTTACCGGGGTATTCACGACGACAGTAACCAGCGGTGTGACGGCAACCCTCGGATTCATACTGTCTCTGTTCTACCTGTACAGGATGTTTGATAAGAGCAAGACTCTTGCATGGCGGGGGCTGATAATGGCCATTCTGTCAGGAATTATCATGTTTGCCTTCGGGTACTTTCGTATTTCCAAGGAAAGAGCTCGTATCGAGACAAGCACCAAGGCAAACGGACTACTGTACCAGTTCCTGTCCGGAATACTCAAGGTTAAGGTTTCAGGTCTTGAGGACAGGAGCCTTTATGAATTCCAGAAGGCGAACGTGGCCTCCATGCGCTATGATATGAGGTCCACCAGAATATCAAACATGGGAACCGTTTTTTCATCTCTTATGTCTGTTGCGTATACGGGGATAATATATTATACGGTAGTCAAGAAGAAGCAGACACTGACAATAGGTGAATATACAGCTTTTTCAAGCGTATACGGCATGTTTACGTCTGCGGTATCCCAGCTGGTATCATTCTTTATTACGGTAGCGGGTCTTATACCCGTCATGGACCGTATCAGACCGATATTTTCGGAATCTGCCGAGATGGTCGACCTGTCCCCTACTGCCAAGGCACTTAAAGGAGAGATATCTGTAGATCATGTAAGCTTCAGATATGAGGAAAATGAGCCTGACGTACTGACCGATATCAACATGCATATCATGCCCGGAGAGTATATCGGCATAGTAGGACCGTCCGGGTGCGGAAAATCAACCCTCCTAAAGCTTTTGCTCGGGTTTGAGTCACCTACCTCGGGAAATATATTTTATGACAGCAGGGATTTGGACTCACTTGAGAAGACCGAAATGAGGCGGCAGATGGGTGTTGTACTGCAGGACGGCGAAATGGTGGTTGGTAATATATACACCAATATCACGCTTTCAGCGCCGCACCTGAAGCCATCGGATGTGGAACCGCTCCTTGAAGAGGTAGGGCTTGCCGACGATATTGACAGGATGCCCATGGGAATGTTCACGACAATCTCAGAGGGAGGCGGAACCGTATCAGGTGGGCAGCAGCAAAGGATACTTATCGCCAGGGCACTGGCAAATAACCCGGTGATACTGTATCTTGACGAGGCAACAAGCGCTCTCGATAATATTACGCAGCAGAAGGTGTGCGAGAATATGGCACACAGAAATATGACAAGGGTGATGATAGCCCACAGGCTGACAACAGTTATGAACTGTGACAGGATATATGTATTTAATGAAGGCAGGATTGAAGAGACGGGCTCATACAAGGAGCTGATGGAGAATAAAGGTTTGTTCTACGAACTGGTAAGGAGGCAGGAACTTGAAGCAGTATAGATTTTTTGATCCGAAGGATATGAAGGATATAGCAAACGTCAAGAGACTTATGGAGTATCAGGCTTTGATTCCGGGTTTTTATGACAGCTATATTAAAGAGCCGGAACGGTTCCTCGCTGAACTTGGAATGGATTATACTCCTGAAGATGTGTCATTTGCTCCGAATACCGTTGAGGACGGTGAAATCAGGATGCATGCATCATTTTCGGGAACTCCCGCGGAAAAGTATGCAGAGTTTATGGATAACAAGTTGAAATATCGAAATATAACAAGGCAGCTGTGTGAGCCGGGTAATGCAGTCATGAAGAAATGGCGCGCCCGCCAGATATCAAGATGTATGATTCAACTTGGTCCCAGATCCAATGCCCTGATCCATGTTCCATTTTCCATAGAACTCTCCGATGGATGCTCTGTCGGGTGCAAGTTTTGTGCACTTGCTTCCGCAAGACTGCAATCGGTATTCAGATATACAGGGGAAAATGCGAAACTGTTCAACGAGGTTATCACTATTGCAAAAGAGATCATAGGTGATGCAGCGGGAATGGGAACACTCTATTTTGCATCCGAGCCTCTTGATGATCCGGATTACGAGCTGTTCAAGGAAGATTATACAAAATGTTTCGGTACGATACCCCAGATCACAACCGCAAGATCCACCATGAATATAGAGAGGCTCCGGCCGCTCCTTCGGGAGATCAACGAAAACCAGAAGGTTATTTACAGGTTTTCCCTCCTCTCGGAAGAAATGACAAAGCAGGTATTTGAAGCATTCACACCGGAAGAACTGATTCTGACTGAACTGTTGCCTCAATACGAGGAGGCTCCTTCGTCGTCTCTTATCAAGAGTGGAAGAGGAGCAGATGGTGATGAATATGAGAATACGATATCGTGTGTATCGGGATTTATAGTTAATATGGCGCGACGTGATGTCAAGCTTACTACTCCTGTCTGGTCATCAAAAGAGCATCCCACGGGGGAGGCGATACTTGAGACTGGAAGCTTTACAAATGCTGAAGAATTCAGGAAACTTATACTTGGAATGATAAAACGCCATATGGGCAATCTGATTGCACCGGACGATAAGATCAAATTGGAGGATGATGTGAAGTTTGAGATGAATGATAATGAGGTCAAGTTTATATCAGACAGGGGCATGGAGGTTACCATAGGGGTTAAGGGTGATCCGTCCGTGTTCAGGAAAATGGTCGATTTATTGTCTTCCGGGTTCCTGACCAAGAGAGAGATCATATCAAAGCTTTGTCAGGATCAGGAGGGAATAGTTGTTTCAACCGAGTTTTTGTATCACGCGCTGAACAGATGGTGGAATCTGGGATTTATCAAATGTGAAAGCGGGAGGCTGTGACATGACTGAACACGAACTGTCGCTAATTAAAAAGAATCTTGATGAGATGTCCCCTGAGGATGCCGCAAGGGTAATGACTGGGCTGAGCAATGCCAAAAGGCTGGTTGAAATAATCAGTCTTATACCGGGATCAAGGGAAGAGTATCTGAATGATAAGGAAGGGTTTATCGACAAATACAATGTCAATCTGTCTGTGAAGGAATCGGATTTCCTCATAGCGCCATCTGATCCGGATGAGAAGATTGCCATAATATCCGATGGTAAGAGACTTGCAGAAATGCCCGAGAGTTTTTTCAGGTTCAGGCAGTTTACGGGAAATAAGATAGTTTACAGGAACAGGATGATCAAGGAATTATGCGAGCCTCAGAATGAGCGTATGAAGAAATGGAGACGGAGACAGATCAAAAGGTGTGACGGAGCACTGGGTGGTCTCAATGATTCTTTTGTTCATACGGTGGTAACGTATGAACTTAATACAGGATGCTCTGTCGGGTGCAGTTTTTGCGGGCTTGATGCCGGACCGCTTCGCAAGATATTCAGGTATACACCGGAAAATGCAAAGCTGTTCAGGGGTGTCTTGGGAGCGTGCCACAGGGTGCTTGGAGATGCTGCGGGACATGGAATGATGTATTTTGCTACGGAGCCACTTGATAACCCTGATTATGAGAAGTTTGAGGCTGATCATTATGAAGAATTTCATATTATACCACAGATAACAACTGCCGTGCCGGACAGGGATATTGAAAGAACACGTTACTTTATTCGCGAAATAACTAACGGTCGGGGTTTTATTCACCGCTTCACTATAAGATCGGAGGAGATGGCACGAAAGGTTCTTGAGAGCTTCTCCCCGGAGGAATTGTTGCAGGTAGAACTCCTTCCCCAGTTTCCTGAGGCACCGGCATTTGTTCCGTATGTTAAGACAGGACGGCAGGCGGAGGCAGGTAATGCCATGACAGATGCAGATCAGGGAACCATATGCTGCGTAGACGGATTCTGCATCAACTTTCCCGATAGGCGATTCAGACTTATCAGTCCCGCAAGAACCGGCAAGACGTTTCCAAAGGGGATATATGAATCGGAATGGGTTACATTTGCCGATGCGGATGATTTTGAGCAAAAGCTTAGAGATTATATTGATGATGAGCTGGAACAGGACATTCCGAAAGAAGGGCCGCTTAGATTGTATAATTATATGTCAGTTGGGGAATATAAGGGTAATAGTGCCGTGATCAGTAAGTACGGCTTAGCAATCCCGATGAAAGAGAAGTACATGGAGAGGATTGCCCGGCTGCTTGAAGCAGGAGACTACACGCGCAGTCAGATTGTTGAAATTGTAACAGACGAGGGGCTGACAGCGGCGGAAAATGCCTATTGGTATCTGAATCGTCTGTGGGATAACGGATGCATAGTTGAGAATATATTTCAGCTAAATGATTGAAGGCAGTATAACTGTAAAAATGTTAATTACAAAATATAACATATGATGTAAAATAGTATTTGAGTTGTTAATGGCAAACATGATAGGAGGTTGATATGGCAGACAATTATGAACTTACTGAACAGCAGAAGAAAGAGTTGGAAGGTGTTATTAAGGATCAGATGAACCGCATGGGGGAAGTTTTTTCGCAGTGCTGGGAGTCCGATGATTTCAAGGAAGCGTTCATGAAGGATCCCAAAGCAATTTTTAAGGAATATGGGGTTAACTATAATGAAGAGAAGGAGTATGTTGTCATTGATTCTCCTGACAAAACCATTGTCCATGTTCTTCCTCATGACGGAATTAAGAGTGCCGTAGATGGTTTTGGGCAGATGCTTGCCAAGAAAGTTGAAGATCTTGACGACAAGGGTGGACGTCAGATACTCCTTGATGGATGGAAATATGAGATATACCAGAACACACCGGATAAATTCTATATTGCGATCCCTCATAGTCCGGACAATCTGTCTCCCGAGGAACTTGAGATGGTAAACGGAGGTTGTTTCTTCCTGGCGTTTGTCTTCATCATAGAATCAGTTGCACTGGGAAGTACTGTGGCTGTGCTGGAAGAAGTAGCTGCGTGGAGTATTGCAGTTGCCATCTCCGTAGGAGTAGCAGTTGTCTTAATTGAAGGATGGTCGTTTGTGGCATCTGTAAGTGCTGCCGTCACAGCTAATATGGAGGCAGTAGGGGAGTTTATCACTGTTGACGCAACACATATCAACACTGCTGCAAACGTTGTTACAAATTGAAAATAGAGATTATCCAGTCTTGGGTAAAGGATTAGAATATCATTGAAGGGGAATAATAGGGGAAATAATACAATGAAGAATAGGTTACAAAAGGTAACATATGTAACTGCGGTTTTCCTTTGCCTGACGATCATAACAGGGTCGCTTACATCGTGCGGCCCTGTTTCGATTGCAGATGGGAAAGTGCAGGGTGAGGAGAATGTCGCGGAATATGAACAGTCCATTGAGGTGGAATCAAGCGTAGAGATTCCGATATATTATGCCGGAGAGGATGAGGCTGTTTATGAGGCAGACGAGATAACCTCATACAATGTGAGTGTATCGTCAAATGATGAATCATTCGGAACAGTGGAATACGAGACCGGATATACGGACGGCAGACAGACGGTTACTGCAACGGCAACACCGGCTGAGGGCTATGTACTTGACTGCTGGATGGTAAACGGAGAAGAGGCAACAGAACTTGGAGATAATGAGTCGGTTTCTGTAACGGATATTACCGGGGATATAAATCTTGTGGCGGTATTTGTGGATCCGGATTCCGGGCTTTCGCAAGAGCAAAGGCTGCTTTCCATGATACCGTCACTTCGGGCACCCGGGCTACTTGGTGCACCTGCTACAAATTCGCTCCCGGACCAACCTATTACAACAGGTAACGCACAACAAGCATATAATCAGCTTCCGAAGCCTACCGGGAATTACATTGGGGAGGCATTTCATCGAATATTTGTGTATGTTGCCCCGGGCGAAGAGTCAAAGGGAACTGTAAGCGGAGGTTATATAGGAGGTGACAGATATGCTACTGTAATTAATGCAGTACCAAGTCAGGGATATGAATTCGATCACTGGCGTATTATAGATATGGCGTTAAACGATGGAGAATCATTTAAGAGATTTATCAGAGATTATAATGCGAGCTCAAGTTCAGTAACCATCTATCAAACACAAGAAAAAGATACTGTCTTTGTCACTTGGTGTTTTGCTTTTTTCAAACCAAAGGGTGCATATGCGGTAAAAGTAGTTAACGATCCACCTTCGGGAGGAAGGTCGACCATTCAGGAAAAGGATAAAAGTACAGGAGAATATGTGGGAGGCCAACTATCCGGACAGGCGGAGATCACTTCCGGCAATACTGTGGTAATTACCGCAATACCGGCTAATGGATATAAATTCGACTGCTTTGTAACTCAAGGTGGCACAAGAGTATCAGGGGTGCCGAATAGTACTAGTGATCCGCAATGGTATACTCTTACTATTGAAAATGTATCGCAGGATATGACTATAACCGCCCAGTATAAAAGCACTTCGCCTGTGAATGTTACCATACAGGCATCTCCAGAAAATGGCGGCAAAGTTAAATATAACAGCGAGTCGGCAGTATCATCGGGAACATATACATATAAACCGAGCAGTGAGTCAGCATTTACACTTACCGCAATTCCGGCAACGGGATACAAATTCCTGAACTGGGAGGACAGTGTAGGTAATGTGTTTAACAGTAAGGAGATCGGGATTTCTGGGCTATCGGAGGATAGAACCTACACTGCGATTTTTGCAAGCGAGAGTTCCGATGAAGACGCGAAGGGCCTAAGGGTTGTGGCAGAGCCTGCAAGCGGCGGCCATGTACGCAAGAAGGCAAGTGCTACAACGGGAATGGTGGACATCACGGCTTACCCGAACAGAGGCTGGAACTTTGTAGGTTGGAAGAAGGATGGCGGTACGATTTTCTCCAAGAGTAAAAAAGCAACGGTAGCCGATGAGAGTGTAACCTATGTGGGAGTTTTTGAAAAGGACGAGAACTACAGGGCTACGACCGACCTTGTGGACGAGCACTTCTACAACGATAAGAGATCATTTACAGAACCGAACTACACTGTTACCAGACAGACGATGGAAAACCTGGCGGCAGTATCGGTATCCTATGACAAACTGCGAAACGCCAATGATCTCCCGGGACTTCACTCATATGGAGCCGTAGCATCAGTCAGGGATTATTTTGACAGGAAGCTTTCGGCATCGGACATAGTCCTTGCAGAAGGAATTCTAACCACAACAAAGGGTGAAGTAATTCCCTTAGAGAAGATCAAGGATATAGATGCTCTTATGAATTCGGCCAAGGCAATTAGTCTTGACAAGTTCGGCGAGAGGTATGACTCGGAAATAGTTGCTGCCATATACACAGAGCCTCCCGAGGAATTTGACGGGCTGGTACGTACATATCTGTGGAAGGAGACCGGAGCCCAAAAGGGAGACAACATCTATGTTATGTACCGGGACAAAGGCTTGTCGTATCAGGAGATGGCAGCAGTTGTGGATGATGACGGAACCGTTCGTTTTACACTTGAGGATGCACTTGTAGGAACGGAATTTGTTCTTGTGCGTGTGAATATTGAAAGCAAGCATTTACCGTCATAATAAGAGCGGTGTAAAGATTTCTATAAAAACTGGAGGAATGGTCCATGAGTATTAAAAAGAAACAAAGATGCGTATTGTCATTGATAGCAGCAATGATGCTGACAACCCTCTCAATGACGGGATGCGGCACAAGCGTGAACGTTAATTTAAATAAGACCGAGGAGCCAAGTACGGCACCGGAGAGCGGCTCAGATGACGAAACAGAAGCCGGATCTGAAAATGAGGCATCGGATACCGCGATCACTGCGGATACGGAAGCACATACCGTGCATCTTAACAGCAAGGCAACAAGAGGTGCGGGATATATTTCGGTAAATGACACTTTTACGGATCAAAAGGGAAATCAGTATAATCTTTTCATGAACGGGCTGAAGGATGAGAACAAGGATGCCATGCTTCATGCCCTGTCGTTGTATTACGATGTGGATAGTGAAGATGGACTTACGATCTATGATGATGCTTTTGCCGATGCGGAAAAGTATGATGATTATGCCGATTCGGATACTGTTGTCTCTTATGCTGAAATGGATCCGGAACAGGATAATGATTCCGAACAATGCTGGGCGGGTGCCGCTGCCGATGCGCTCTGGGTAACCGGATGGGCTGAAAGGCTGAAAAATCCAATTACCGGGAATCCGTTTTCCTCCGAAGATGATGTTTTCAGGTACTACAACCGGAAAATTACAAATGATGGATCCGAATCGTACGCTGCAGTTGATTTTCTCTTTATGGGTGAGTTATATGTGGACCCGGCTGGTAGCAATCACATAGCGAGTATTCTGAATGACCCAAGCCCGGAGGACGGACTGATGAAATCTTTCTTCAGCTCGAATATGACTACGCAATATGACCTGATCGAGGAACCGGATAATATCGAAGCCTTGAAGCACTGTGGCGATCAGGGCAGCGATGCTTCGGATTTTACACTTGATTTATC
>CADALB010000019.1:0-38275 GCA_902788755.1 uncultured Lachnospiraceae bacterium
CTGTACGGTATATTATAATAATCACAAAATTCTTTGCGATTCATTCCCATATCTGTTCGTAATTTTTTTATCTCATTCGCTGTATCCATATCGTATCACACGTTCCTAGCAATACTATAATAACGCTTTTAACGCATTGCATCAATAGGAATCCAAAAAAATCCCCACACACAAACTAACTAAAGGTCATTTCCAATAATTCCTGAGCTGCATCTTTACTCTTAACACGCATCAGATTATCATCAATCTTTACCCTCGAAAGTAAATTCACGCTTTCCTTTTATGACTTTTACAACCAAAATGCATCCCTTTATCCTTGCATCAGATTGTAAGGTCTGATATCTGACATATCGACAATCTTACCAGATACCTTAAGCATATCCAAATCATACTGATTTTGAATGCTGTCTGCTCACATACATCTTGTCACCTAAATAATCCTTTAATTCCGCCTCTCTACCCATCACAACCACTGGTTGCACTGTATTTGTGATTTCGTCATTCAAGATCACCTTTTTTACAGTGATGATACTCACATCAGCGGTGCGACCACTTTCAGAAATGCACCGGCAAGGTTATACAGCTTTCGTTCGCTTTTGAGTTCAGCTCTTGTGATCTTACGGCAGACTGCCAGTGTCTGCTGAAAATCCTGTTCGATCTCTGAGATACAAGGCGCTTTGTAAAGATACGCCGCACATTCAAAATTATGATACAGACTGCGGTAGTCAAGATTGATCGTACCCACAACGGCACGGCATTCATCACTGACACACACTTTTGCGTGAACCATTCCGGGCGTGTATTCATATATCCCGATGCCTGCGTCTATCAGTTCTCCGTAATGTGAACGTGCAAGGGCGTAGGCTGTCTTGTTATCTGAGATACCCGGAAGTATCAGCTTCACATCGACACCTCGCTGTGCGGCATATTTCAAAGCACATTTCAACTCGTCATCTAAAATAAGATAGGGTGTCATGATATGCACACTGCTTCTCGCTCTGTTCAGAATATCCATATAGACCGCTTCACCCAGTTTGTTCTCTGTCAGAGGACATTCACCGAAGGGCATCACAAAGCCCTCTGCTTCGGAGTATTCATCGGTTTCGAGATGATCCATGTCAAATTCGGGATAAGGGTTCGGCAGTTCCCATAATTGCAGAAACATCAGCGTAAAGCTGCTGACAGCTTTTCCTTTGAGCATGATCGCCGTGTCCTTCCATTGTCCGCAAGGGTGCGTATGGTTGATATACTCGTCTGCAAGATTGATGCCACCGCTGAAAGCAGTTTTTCCGTCGATCACCATGATCTTGCGGTGGTCACGATAATTGTAATGGGAAGACAGAAACGGTTTGATCGGGGCGAACATTCTTGCCTTGATACCAAGATTGCCAAGCAACTGAGGATAGTGCGATGGAAGTTTGGAGAATTCGCAGGTTCCGTCATACAATACACGCACATCAACCCCTTCTGCTGCTTTTCTGGCAAGCACATCAAGGATACGTCCCCACATATAACCTTCCTGTATGATGAAATACTCAAGGAAAATAAACTTTTCTGCCTTTTCAAGTTCCGCCAGCATGACAGGAAAGGCATCTTCACCCATGGGATAATAGTTCACAAGCGTGCCGTCACAGATCGGATATGCTCCGCTATGGTTCATATAACGATGCAGATTATTCGTACAGTACAGATCGTCTGACAGCTCATCGTTTACTTTATTATCCTGCGGGAGCATTTTTTTCGTATTCTTTATGATCCTTTCCATATTCTTCTGCATATTTCGATGACCGAGGTTTCGCTGTGTAAAGGCAAGCAGAAAGGCACCGAAAACAGGCAGCACAGCGATCAGTGCAAGCCATGTGAGCTTTGCTGAGGAATCCATTTTGTTGTTAAAAAGGTATATCACCATTCCAAATGCGAAAACCGACTGAAACACCGCAAAATACGGAAGAAACTGACTGATCAGTGCAAAGAACGCAATATAAAGGAATATCTGTAATCCAAGCATCAGAAACACGATCATAAGGCGGCTGAATACGATCCTCAGCAAGCCATTTTTCGGTTTCTTTATCAGATTTAATATCCTGCCCTTTTCCATTGACATCACCCCGCTTTTAAAAAACTAAAATTCAGCATTGGCAAATGTTCACACTTATAGCTTAATTAGTGGTATTTTGGGGGATATGCGGCTTTATTCCAGTTCTATCGTACTTGCGGGCTTACTGCTCAAATCAAACAGCACCCTGTTTACGCCACGTACTTCGCCAACTATGCGGCTCATAACCTTCTGTAGCACATCCCACGGTATCGGAGCCGCCTCCGCAGTCATAAAGTCAACGGTACGGACTGCACGCAGTACTACCGCATGGTCATATGTCCTCTCATCTCCCATAACGCCTACGGATTGCATATTGGTAAGTGCCGCAAAGTACTGATCGGGCATCCATGAAGGGCTCCCACCTTCGATATCTGCCGCCGTCTTAATCTCCTCGCGGAATATAGCATCAGCCTCCTGCACGATATGAACCTTTTCGGCTGTAACCTCTCCTATTATCCTGATACCGAGGCCCGGCCCCGGGAACGGCTGGCGAAAAACGATTTTCTCCGGAATTCCAAGCTCGAGACCAACTTTCCTGACTTCATCCTTGAACAGATTACGCAGAGGCTCTATTATCTCCTTGAAATCAACATAATCAGGAAGCCCTCCCACATTATGGTGTGATTTGATGACGGCGCTCTCTCCTCCGAGTCCGGACTCGACCACATCCGGATATATGGTTCCCTGTGCCAGAAAATCAACGGAGCCTATTTTCTTCGACTCTTCCTCAAATATCCTGATAAATTCTTCGCCTATTATCTTACGCTTATGTTCGGGCTCGGATACACCGGCAAGCTTCTCGTAGAAACGCTTTGCGGCATTGATTCTGATGAAATTAAGGTCAAAAGCTCCGTCTTTGCCGAACACTTCCTCAACCTCGTCACCTTCGTTCTTCCGAAGGAGCCCGTGATCAACAAAAACGCATGTAAGCTGGCGTCCTACCGCACGTGACAGAAGTGCCGCAAGAACAGATGAGTCTACACCTCCCGAAAGAGCCAATAGCACGCGTCCACTACCCACATGCTCCCTGACCTGCCGGATAGTCTGTTCCACAAAGGAATCCATGCGCCAGTTTCCGGCACAGCCACATATATTTCTGACAAAATTAAACAGCATCTTCTTACCGTCTATAGTGTGCAGCACTTCCGGGTGAAACTGGATCGCATACAGATTTCTCGACATATCCTGTGCCGCCGCAACCGGACAGTCCTTCGTATGGGCAATGATCTCAAACCCGGGAGCGGTCTTACTGATATAATCAAAATGACTCATCCAGCATACTGTTAACACTTCTTCGGATGCCGCATGATCCGTACCCGATCCAACATCCGAAACGCCATTAAACAGCGGACTTTTTGTATTGACCGACACTTCCGTCTTACCGTATTCCCTTACTGTCGCACGTTCAACGCGGCCACCCAGGACATGCTGCATAAGCTGGGCCCCGTAGCAAAGCCCCAGTACGGGAATTCCCATATCAAACAGTTCTGCGGGAGCCGTCGGAGCACCTTCTTCGTAGCAACTGTTCGGCCCACCGGTAAGGATAATCCCCTTCGGCGCCATTTCCCTGATCTTTTCGATCGGCGTTTTATACGAGTATATTTCGCAGTAAACGCTGCACTCTCTCACACGCCTTGCAACAAGCTGGTTATACTGTCCTCCGAAATCTATGACTATGACTTTTTCTTCATCCGTTATCATTGTTTAATCCAACCTTCCGGTTTTATTCTTCTTCCTCTTCTTCGAGCTTGATATAGAAATTCTTAAAATCACTCCTTGCAGCTACATAATACTGCTCAAGACCTTTGTCAAACTGTGTTCCCATGCCTTCCATTATGATTGAATCGGCCTTCTCAAAGCTCATCTTATCCTTGTACACTCTCTTGCTGACAAGAGCATCGTACACATCCGCAATGGCCATTATCCGTGCCTCAACGGGAATATCGCAACCCTTCCTGCCTTCCGGATACCCTGAGCCGTCCCAGCGCTCATGATGGTAATGAGCCATATTTTCTGCCACCTGTTTGAACACTTCATCATCCGTATCCTTTAATATCTCATGGACTATACGTGCTCCCTCGGGCGCATGTCTCTTCATCTTCTCGAATTCTTCCGGCTCAAACCTTCCCGGTTTTCGAAGTATTGCATCATCCACCGCTATCTTCCCGAGATCATGCATCGGAGCTGCCTTGATAAGCGCTTCGCAGAACTCATCAGAAAAGTCAAAATCATTGTCCGGGTCATTCTTTATCCTGTCAGTAAGCATTTTTACAAGCTCACTTGTCCTTCTGATATGGCCTCCCGTCGAATTATCACGGCTTTCAACCATCGTTGCCATACCCATGATAAGAGTGTTATGCATATCCTCGATATGAGCCGTTTTCTCTTTGACTTCTTTTTTCAGACGCTCGTTATAATTGTATTCTTTTGTATTATCGATAAAAAAGAACTGATAACCGCACCGCTTTTTCCCTTCATACAGGTAACTGATATTAACGTAATATACGCTCTTGCCGTCTGCACTCCGGCATATATGCTGATCGTTCTTTACCCCGTCAAGCATATCCTTATCATAATCATCGGCCCATTTTATGAGACTATTGTCAAAGAGTTTGTAATCTCTTATACAGGTGTCAACCCTTACTCTTTTAATATCAGGCAGGATCATGCCTGCGACCTCATTGCTGCCGAGATAACTGAATTTATTATCAATAGATATAAACCCGGTATCGCCCTCCCTTGCAAGTGCTTCTATTCCGGTATACATTACGTCATACAGACTGATCTTTCTGATTATTACAATATATACACCAAGGGTAATGTCATAGAGGATCGGCACAAGTTCAACATTATGATCACTGGCCTTTCCGATCAGTAATCCACCAACACAAAGCAGCAAAGGAATCAGAAGCATTGCCAGAATCGTTGCGGAAACATCTATCCTTCGAAAATATGTGTATACAACAACCACAACACCTGTCAGCAGATAGGCAATGAGAATAAAGTAGAACAAGGTGTGGAATATGCCGTATTCCTTTATAAGAACTACGATACCATTCTCTATGGTATAATCTACACTTTTATAATACAAAGGATAAGTCCCGGCGGTCATGATCAGTCCATACAAAAACATGGATAAAAAGATCATCGCCGGTTTAACCCACTTCATCACATCAGTCTTACATAGTCTTATTACCGCGAAGAACAAAAACATGGGCAAAAATGTTCCGCCCAGATAGATTATCTTTTGGGCTATAAGTGCCTCTTCAAGATTCCTGGACATCTGAAGGAACACGTATCCCATGTTGCTCACATCTACAACAATAAATATGAGTGCAAAGTTTACATCAAACCTTTTTCTCCAGTTCCACGCCAGAACGAGAGTTAATGCTACCGATATAAAAAAACATGTAAGATAATAAGCAAATACCATGATAAAGCCTCTGTGGGTGATTTTTGCTAATTATATCATATATTGGGGATATCCACATAAAAACGGTCTGCCTCCCGGCAGACCGTAAATATGTGCCGATCAAAGATCGGGTTATATTAAACTATACCCTGAGCCTTCATTGCATCGGCAACCTTAAGGAATCCGGCAATGTTTGCGCCTGCAACATAATCCCCTTCCATGCCATACTTCTTGGAAGCGTCATCAAGGTTGTGGAAAATGTTGACCATAATTCCCTTAAGCTTTGAATCAACCTCTTCGAATGTCCATGAAAGTCTCTCTGAGTTCTGGCTCATCTCAAGTGCCGATGTAGCAACACCGCCTGCATTTGCAGCCTTACCGGGAACGAAGTAAACCTTGTTCTCCTGGAAGTACTTTGTTGCCTCAAGAGTTGTAGGCATATTAGCGCCTTCACAAACAGCGATCACGCCGTTAGCAACAAGCTTCTTGGCATCTTCGATATCAAGTTCGTTCTGTGTTGCGCAGGGAAGTGCGATATCAACCTTAACCTCCCACTGGTTTGTACCCTCTTTTGCCTTGTCATGGTACTGTGCTGAAGGACGCTTTGCAGCATACTCTGTAAGTCTTGCACGGTTAACTTCCTTGACCTCTTTAAGAAGAGCAACATCAATTCCTTCGGGATCATAGATCCAGCCTGTTGAATCCGAGCAGGTAACAGGTTTTGCACCAAGCTGCTGAGCCTTCTCGATTGCGTAGATAGCAACGTTACCAGAACCCGAAACTGCACATGTCTTGCCTTTGATATCAACGCCGTTACACTTAAGCATCTCTTCTGTCATGTACAAAAGTCCGTAACCTGTAGCCTGTGTCCTTGCAAGTGATCCGCCGTATGAAAGTCCCTTACCTGTAAGGACACCTTCATAGAGGCCTGTCAGTCTCTTGTACTGTCCGTACATGAAACCGATCTCTCTTGCACCTGTTCCGATATCACCTGCGGGAACGTCTGTGTCTGCTCCGATATATTTGAAAAGTTCTGTCATAAAGCTCTGGCAGAATGCCATAACCTCACGGTCACTTTTTCCTTTGGGATCGAAATCCGAACCACCCTTACCGCCGCCGATGGGAAGACCTGTAAGTGAGTTCTTGAAGATCTGCTCAAAACCAAGGAACTTGATGATACCAAGGTTTACCGAAGGGTGAAGGCGAAGACCGCCCTTGTAAGGTCCGATAGCGGAATTGAACTGTACGCGCATTGCGTTGTTAACCTGTACCTGTCCCTTATCATCCACCCAGGGAACTCTGAAGAGTACCTGACGCTCAGGAGTTGTGAGTCTCTCAAGAAGTGCATCCTTTCTGTACTCCTCTTCGTTTGCTTCGATAACAACACGAAGTGACTCAAGAACTTCCTTAACTGCCTGATGGAACTCGGGCTGAGCGGGGTTCTGCTTTACTACTCTTTCGTAAACCTCATCAACGTATGACATTTTCTCATCCTCCATATTTGATATAAATTATTGAATAAAAAAAGGCGCACAAGGAAAACCTCGAGCGCCTTTGCTCTATTGCATAATATACCTTTGAACGGTATTTTGCAAGTGATTTTTAATTATGCAGCCTTTGCCTTGTCTGCAGCCTGCTTTCTGAATGTCTGGATACCTTCAATGATCAGGATGATCGCAAGTACAAACATTGCTACAGCAAATACAAGCTGGAAGTAATCACCCCACATTGCGGGATTTTCTGCCTTACCTGCAATTGTCTTGAAGAGGCTGATGATCTTCTGTGCAAGGAATGTAAGTGTTGCAATAAGCATAAAGCACATAGGAATGTAGAACATCTTGTTGTTCTTGCCTACTTCACCGAGCCATGTAGCAACCGCAAGGAGTGCTATACCTGCAAGGAGCTGGTTAGCTGCTCCGAACAGTCCCCAAATCTGTGACAGTGACAATCCGCCGAGTACGCAGCCGATGACAACCATAAGAGTTGTACCGAAAAGCGGATGAGCAAGGAGCTTTCTGATACCCTTTGCATCCTTCCATGTCTCTTCATCATCCTTAAGGAAGAGTTCAGAGAACATGAATCTTGAAAGTCTTGTACCTGTATCAAGTGATGTAAGAGCAAATACGGAAACCGCAAGTGTCAACAGTGCGTAGATCGTTGTGTAGACCTTGGTGGTCTCTGCGCCGAACATTGATGCAATACCTGCACCGAATGCTGCGGAAGGTGAACCGAAATCACCGTTTGTGTACTTAGCCCATACCATACCTACAGCAATAAGTGAGATGATACCAAGGGCTGATTCGATAAGCATTGAGCCATAACCGATAGCCTTTGCATTCTTCTCGTTATCAAGCTGCTTTGATGATGTACCTGTTGAAATAAGGCTGTGGAAACCTGAGCAAGCACCGCACGCAACTGTGATGAACAGTGCAGGGAACAGGTTACCGATCTTTGTTGACCAGCCTGTAAATGCAGGAAGGTCAAATGATGTGCTGCCTGTGAATGCTGAAATTAAAATACCGATAACAGCAAGTCCCATCATAGCGTAAAGCAGGAATGATGAAAGGTAATCACGGGGCTGAAGCAGAATCCAAACCGGAACGAGAGATGCTACAGCGATATAAATACCGATTATAACAATCCATGCTGTACGTCCGATAGCAAGACCACAGTTAAGACCGATGATAGTTGAAATAACGATACCTACGATACCGATAATTGTTGCGGGAAGTGTCTTGACACCTGCCCTGTTTGTAAGCAGACCATAGATGATCGCAAGTATGATGAACAGGAATGAGATCATAGCTGTTGTCTGGTTACCGTTGGGATTTGATACAAATCCGAACTGTCCCGCATCCGGTGCCGTAAAGAATGTACCTGCTACGACGTTAACGAAGGACGCAATAACAAGGATCAGCACGAGAAGTGCAAATACTATGAAAAGCTTCTTGGCACGGGGACCCATTGAATCCTTGATGATCTCGCCGACTGATTTACCTTCATGACGAATGGAAGCAAACAGTGAACCAAAATCCTGTAATCCACCGAAGAAAATACCACCGATTACACACCATAAAAATACCGGTACCCATCCGAATACCGCTGCCTGAATAGGTCCGTTGATAGGGCCTGCACCGGCGATTGATGAGAAGTGATGTCCCATAAGTACTGCAGGTTTCGCAGCAACATAGTCAACACCATCCTCCAGTTCTACAGCCGGAGTCTTTTTGCTGGGATCGATGCCCCACTGCTTTGCAAGCCAGGAGCCATAGTAAACATAGCCGATGACAAGCAAAATGATAGCTGCAATGATAATAAGTAATGCTGTCATGATTTCTCCTCCCTTATTACTCTTTTCATTTTATATTGCCCACGAGTTTCTTAAGGCTTTTGCCCCGGTGGTTATAATAGGCCTTGCCGCAAGAAGACTCGATTGCAACCAGTCTGTAAATGCTCCATCCGTAAAAGCCCCATTTATAGCTTTTATAATGGCGCGATTTTTTTATCATATTCTTTGCCGCATCTTCGATAGTATCCGCAATGATCACGAGCGTAACATCCGTACTTCTGTGGTTGTATCCGGGCTTTGCCCTTGATGTTCCTCTCTCCCACGCAACCATGTCAAGCTTCGCAAAATCATCCGCCGACAGATTATCGCGCTTTGCAAAGAATACATACTCTTTTGTATCAATATCCGCAACCTTCGCAGCCTTTACGAGATAATACTGCTCATTGTGGGATTCAAAAACCGCTTCGGCATCAAACGGTTCCTCGACTCCTTCTGTGGTTACATTGTAATAACTAGTGAATAAAGGAAGAAGTGCATTAAGTGTTTCGTCCGCGCTCATATACTCTCCCTCAACCTATGCATATAATATAAAACATTACATCATCTGATTTTCTATATAATAGAACTTAATCGTTTCATATTCAAGTTTTTTTTGATAAAATATATCACATGCATGATCTTAACACGATTTTAAAGCAAACAGCGGGCTGGATTGCGGCAATACTGATTGCCGCTTTCATTTGTAATACAGCATGCTTTGCATTTTATAACCCATGTCAGGACATTCCGCGCTCACAGGGTTCTACAACCGGTTATCTTCTGCCTGAAAGCGGCGGTGTTTACGGACTTGAGGGCTACTGTATAGCACATGTTGACGAAAACGGTTACGTTAATCGGGATATGGAGCGCTCAGACGACTATTACGTTGTGGCAGGAGCCTCCCATACCGAAGGTCTGTTCATCCCTTTTAAATACCGATTCAGCGACAGGCTGAATGATATTCTGTATGATGACGATAAACTCCACTTCGTAAATATCGGAAAGAGCGGGAACTATTTTTCAGTAGTTCTGCAGCACCTTGACGGAATTCTCGGTGAATTTCCCGACGCTAAGGGCATCATAATCGAGACAGATTCCCTTGCGTATGACACTAAAGCATTGTATGACTCAATGATTCAGGCCGGGTATGATCCTGATGAGACGGCATCCTCAATTCTGTCTCAATATTCCGCAAAGCAAAAGGCTGTGATCAGAACAAAGCAGGCCCTGCCCCTCATCCGCGAGCTCCACAAACAGTATTTTACTTACCTTGATTCAAAAAAGGCTCCGTCCGAGTCCGACATTCTCGATCCCGACTTCTGGCAGTCCGAATATGACGGTGATTTTGAAGAAGCTCTTGATACGCTGATGGGATATATTCGAAGCAGAACCGATAAGCGGATAATCATCCTCTTCCATCCTGCCGTAAGACTTGAAGCTGACGGTAGTATGACCTGTCTTTCAAACAATGCTGAGGATTACTACAAACGGGTATGCCAAAATCATAACATTGACTTTATCGATATGACGGATACTTTTTCCGAAGCCTATGAGAAGGATTACATAATCCCGTACGGATTTTCCAATACGACTCCCGGAGACGGTCACATCAACCGCGCTGCTCATGAAATGATAGCCGAAAAAATCGCGGAGGTGCTCAGATGAAACTGATACTTCTGCTTATTGCCGGATATATTTTCTACGGATTATTTGATCTTAAAGCTCTCGGTATTCTGGTTGCATTGTCTCTGATTACTTACTGCGGCGGAAAGATTGCCTATTCATATAAAGAGAAAAATGATAACGCCGCAAAATATATATCCGCAGCATTTATCATCTTTGAAATAGCTGTTTTATGCTTTTTTAAGTACTCCGGACTGTTTCCCATGCCTGTAGGAATGTCATTCTATATGCTCATGGCTATCGGCTTTATCGCCGACTGCGCAAACGCAAGATTCGATAAAATGCCCACTGTTACACAGACCCTTGTGTATATAAGCTTCTTTCCTACCGTTATTTCCGGGCCGATACTAAAGGCGAAGGATTTTATCCCTCAGTTATCCAAGAAAATCACTTTTACCAAAGAACGTCTGTATTCATTCATGACCATGTTCGCGGTTGGTGCATTTTTCAAACTCGTTATGGCCGACAGACTGTCGGTGGCTGTCGATAAAGTATACGCAACTCCCCTTGCATTTAGCGGAATGACCTTATTCTTTACTTCCGTTACATATACTCTTCAGCTGTATTTTGACTTTGCGGGGTATTCCTATATGGCAATAGCCGCCGCCACCCTTCTCGGCTTTGACATCGCACCGAACTTTAATCTCCCGTATCTTGCAACGAATCCGTCGGAATTTTGGAGAAGATGGCATATCAGCCTGTCGGAGTGGCTCAGGGACTATGTATATATTCCTCTCGGCGGAAGCCGTAAGGGGAATCTTAGAACATACATCAATATTTTTCTTGTTATGGTCGTAAGCGGTCTGTGGCACGGCTCCACCATCAATTTTCTCATATGGGGCATGCTTCACGGCATAGGTCAGATCATACACCGCGGGGTAGCAAAATCCTGCAAAAAAGATGCGACCGTCAGCCGCATCTTTTCAATGATCATCAATTTTCTGTTTATAAACTTCCTGTGGATACCGTTTAGAGTATCGACGCCCTATGAAGCATGGACGATATTTAGACGAATAATAACATTTGCTCCCGGAGCATCATATTATTATGTGTATACGTTCATTTTCGGCATTGCAATGCTCGCCATCCAGTTTATCGGAGCAAGGTTTAACAACGGGAACGATCCCATAAAGCCTCTTTCTCTTGATAAGCTCTATGCCAAGGTCATCTTCTGTGTGCTCATTATTACAACGGCAATGTTTGCTTACTTCGGAAACGGGGCATTCATCTACTCACAGTTCTGAGTGCCTTATTTACCTTCGTAGACTATTGCGGACTCCACATCGTATTTTGCAAGCCTGTCACGCCCTTTAAGGCCCGCAAGTTCCATCATAAATACAAGCTTAACAACCTCTCCGCCAAGCTTTTCCACAAGCTTTATTATAGCTTCAACCGTACCCCCGGTAGCTATCAGATCATCTACTATGACAACCTTCTGTCCGGGCTTGATCGAATCTTTGTGAAGTTCTATGGATGCTGTACCATATTCAAGCTCATAGTCCTCCGATACAGTCTCCCGGGGCAGTTTCCCTGGTTTTCTGGCTGTAACAAAAGGCTTTCCGAGCAGATATGCTATGGGCGCCCCAAAAATGAAGCCTCTTGATTCAGCGCCTACAACAACGTCAAAATCAACACCTTCCAGCATCTTCACATACGAGTCGATTGCAAGATGCAGTCCGTCCGCATCCTGCAAAACGCTGGTTATATCTCTAAATATTATGCCCGGCTCCGGAAAATCGGGAATGCTTGTAACATATTCTTCAAGTTTTTTCATATAATGCTCCAGTTGTAATGATCAGTAATTCTCGGCGTGAACCTCAAAATAGCTCTGAGGATGTGCACATACCGGGCAGACCTCGGGTGCATTTGTTCCTACAACGATATGCCCGCAGTTTCTGCACTCCCAAACCTTGACTTCACTCTTTGCAAATACTTCCTGAGCCTCAACATTATGAAGCAGTGCACGATATCTTTCTTCATGCTTCTTTTCAATCGCAGCAACACCTCTGAACTTTGCCGCAAGTTCAGGGAATCCCTCTTCCTCAGCGGTCTTGGCAAAGCCTTCATACATATCGGTCCATTCGTAGTTCTCTCCCTCCGCTGCTGCAGCAAGGTTTTCAGCTGTCGAGCCTATTCCGTCGAGCTCCTTGAACCACATCTTTGCATGCTCTTTTTCGTTGTCCGCAGTCTTAAGGAAAAGAGCCGATATCTGTTCGAATCCTTCTTTTTTGGCCTTGGAAGCAAAATAGGTATATTTGTTTCTTGCCTGGGATTCTCCCGCAAATGCAGCCTGAAGGTTTTTCTCGGTCTGTGTACCCGCATACTTATTAGCCATATATTATCTCCTTTACTTCAATAATTGTTAAGTCTACACTTTTACCTCAGGCTTTCCAAAGGCTGTGCAGATTGCAGTATGCATAAACAGCTACAACCTCATCGCCCTCGCAAAGTGCAAAACATGCCTTCGGTTCTTCACCGGGCTTAAGCGCTTTTCTCTGATTACCCTGCTTTGTCTCAAGTGCGATCCACTCGATGTAATGTTCGGGAAGCATCGGGTGCTCCGTAGAGCCAACCGTAACTATTACCTTATTATCCTTAACTTCGTATACCGGCACGTGCTTCTCAACCGCCGCATCAACCGAGCCCGGTACTATTTCCTGCATAGCCTCTCCACAGCATATTACAGGTACTCCCGTCTCCTTGACGATAGCAACGATCTGTCCGCAATGTGCGCAGCGATAAAACTTCATTCCCATAGTAAACCCTCCTTTTCATTATAAGTTTTAGCCTTTTAAATTATATCATATACCGGCATCGGCCGATACAAAAACCGTCAACGGTCACCTATAGATTCAACATCATAAGGTGTAGACTGATAAACGTAATAATTAAGCCAGTTTGTATACAGAAGTTGTCCGGTCGAACGCCAGTTGACCACAGGATCCCGTGACGGATCGTCGTCGGGAAAATAATTTCTTGGAATATGCGGATCTATCCCCTTATCCAGATCACGCTTGTACTCATTCGCCAATGTATCCGAATCGTATTCCGCATGGCAGGTCACAAAGAACTTCCTCGAATCCTCTGTCTTAACAATGGTAACTCCGGCCTCATCCGATTCGGCCATAAGCTCCAGTCCGGGAACTGACAGTATCTGCTCCCTTGTTATATAGATCTCCCTCGAATGGGGTGCATAAAACTCATCATCAAAGCCACGGAAAAGCGGAGATGTAGGCTTTAGAACCTTATGCTTGTATATTCCCGACAGCTTCTCTTCATAGAACTCATGCTTCAACCCGTAAAAATAATAGAATGCGGCAAATGCACCCCAGCACAGATAGTAAGTGCAGTGCACATGACTTTCGCTCCACTTCATTATTGTACACAGCTCGTCCCAGTATGCCACATCTTCATATGCCACATGCTCAAGCGGCGCACCGGTGATTATCATACCGTCAAACTTTCTTGCCCGCACCTTGTCGAAGGTGGTGTAGAAGCTGTCGAGGTGACTTGAATCCACATGAGTCGGGGTATAACTTGCCGTCTGTAACAGCTCTATGTTTACCTGCAGCGGTGAATTCGAGAGTTTACGAAGAAGCTGGGTTTCGGTAACCTCCTTCGTCGGCATCAGGTTAAGTATCAGAACATTCAGCGGTCTGATATCCTGATGCATCGCACGAAATTCCGTCATCACAAATATATTCTCGTTTTCAAGGACTGCCTGCGCCGGCAGTGAATCCTGTATTTTTATCGGCATTATGCTGCCTCCTTTGCGTGGATTATTCCAGATATTCCTTTATAAAATCATCCTCGGAGATTATGGCAACTCCGAGTTCCTTGGCCTTTTTATTTTTGGATGATTGGGAAGTGACATCATTGTTTATCAGGCAGGTTGTATTACTGCTGACTGAACCTGCCACCTTTCCGCCCATCTGCTCAATAATATCCTTAAGTTCTCCCCTGCTCGAATAATTATTTAATGATCCCGTTATAACAAATGTTTTACCGGCAAGCTTTGCAGCGTTTTCCGAAGTTTCCGGTTTTTCTATATGCAGACATTCAATCAGATTATCAACAGCCTTTGCCTTAACCGGATCCGAAAAATAGTTTACGATGCTTTTTGCTATAACATCGCCGATACCTTCAATTGCTGACAGTTCTTCTACCTTGGCATTTCTGATTCTGTCCAGATCGTGATCGAAGAACCTGCATAAAACCTTGGCGTTGGACAGCCCCACATTTAGAATTCCGAGGCTGTATATAACACGTACCAGAGTGGTGTTGCGGCTCTTTTCTATGCTTTCATGAAGGTTATCGTATGATTTTTCGCCGAAGCCCTCCATATTGCATATCTCACCCTTAAATGCCTCAAGCTTGTATATATCCGCGTATTCGCGGATCATTCCTCTTGCGATGAATTTCTCAAGTGTAGCCTCACTCATTCCGTCGATCTGCATGGCATCCCGGCTGACAAACAATGTAAAACTCTTGATCATCTTGGCACTGCAGTCCTTATTGGGGCACACAAGTGTCCTTGTTCCGTTGTCGTTCATTACGGCGGTGGGGCCCCCGCATGCCGGGCATACTTCCGGAATCTCAAGATTGCCGCTTTTTGTCAGGTTCTCGGCAATCTGCGGTATGATCATATTAGCCTTGTAAACCGTGATCTCATCCCCGATACCGAGTTTAAGGGATTCTATCATGCTTAAATTATGAACACTTGCTCTCTCGACCGTTGTACCCTCAAGCTCCACCGGGTCAAAAACCGCAACAGGATTGATAAGTCCGGTTCTTGACGGGCTCCATTCAATGTATTTAAGATGAGTCCTGCTGATCTCATCAGCCCATTTAAAGGCTATGGAGTCCTTCGGGAACTTTGCAGTTCTTCCGAGGGACCTTGCATATTCGAGATCCTCAAGTGTCAGAACCAGACCGTCTGAGGGAATATCGTTATTTTCTATGCTCTTTGCAAAATATTCAATACGCTCAAGAATATTGTCCTTTGTAACACGATGATACTCCACAACCGCAAATCCGAGTCTGTTTAAAAATTCAAACTGAGCCGCTCTCGAATTGTCAAAATCAACCCCCTCAGCCGTTACAAGGTTGAAGGCGTAAAAACGGACATGACGCTTTGCCGTAATCTCGCTGTTTAGCTGCCGTACAGACCCTGAGCACAGATTTCTCGGATTCTTGTACTTGCTGTCGGCGTCTGTTATCTCATTATTGATCTTTTCAAAATCACTGTATCCTATTACCGCCTCCCCGCGAAGGATCAATTTGCCCTTAAACGGAATAGCCGCCGGAAGATTGACAAAACACCGTGCATTTGCGGTAATAACCTCGCCCACTTCGCCGTTACCGCGTGTTACGGCTTTTGCAAGGGAGCCATTTTCATAAGTCAGTACTATAGTCAGCCCGTCAAGCTTCCACGACAGAAGAGCCTCCTGATCACCCAGCCAGTCACGAAGCGCCTCACGGTCCTTTGTTTTGTCAAGGGAGAGCATAGGCGACTCGTGCCGCTCCTTCGGCAGTTCATCTACAGACTCATATCCTACAGATTGTGTCGGACTGTTGGACAGAATGATGCCTGTCTCTTTTTCGAGCCCACACAGTTCATCATACAATCTGTCGTATTCAAAGTTGCTCATTATTTCCGCATCTTCGGCATAATACGCCTTGGAGGCAGCATTTAATATATTTACAAGTTCATGAATCCTTGCGGACTTTTCCATATACTCTCCTTTTAAGCTCGGCAAGTTCTTCCGTTTCAAGTTCCCGGTAAGAACCCGGATCCATATCCCCAAGCTGAATATTCTCAATTCTTACACGCTTAAGGAATCTTACGTGGTAATCGAATGCTCTGCACATTCTTCTGATCTGCCGGTTTAACCCCTGTGTCAGCACTATTGTAAAGGTAACATCTGATATTTTACGAACACGGCACTTTTTAGTCGTAACCTTCAGATCCGGCAAGAAAACACCCTTCTCAAGGGATGTTATAAATTCTTCGGTCAAAGGTTTATTGACTCTGACAAGATACTCCCTTTCATGCCCGTTTGCACCTCTCATAAGGCTTTGCATAAAATCGCCGTCATTGGAGAGCAAAAGCAGGCCCTCAGAATCCTTATCCAGTCTTCCGCAATAAGTAACCCTTACAGGATAGTCAATATAATCCATTATATTGTTATCTTCCTGCTTATCAGCTGTGCACACGATCCCCGCGGGTTTATAGAATGCCAGGTAAACCTTCGGATCCAAACCCTTTACCGGCTTACCGTCTACACATATTTTGTCAGAGCTCATAACTTTTGAGCCCTTCTCTGCAGGAATCCCGTTAATTGTAACCTTTCCGGACTCAACAAGACGGTCCGCCTCTCTGCGGGAACACACTCCGGCTTCGGCAAGATATTTGTTTATTCTTATTTCTTCACTCATACTCAACCTGTATTTTAGAAACTAAAGCCCCATAAACCGGTGTTTACGGGGCTTTGAATTAAATCATCGATTCAGATATCATTCAACATAATCAGCCTTGACGAATGCTTCCTCGCCTTTGTACTTGATCTTACACCATCCGTTTGATAACTCGATAAGTTCAAACTGTTCTCCTCGGTAAGCCGTCGCGATCTTTTCGCCGGTTTCACTTGCACTCTTTCTCACATTGACATTTTCTTTAACAGTGATCTTATCTCCGGGCTTTAAGCTTGATGCAGCCTCTGTTTCGCCGCCCTCGGATGTGCCCTCGGATGCTGACGTATCTTCAACATCCTCAAGGAATTCACTCTTTATATAAGCTTCCTTGCCGTTGTAGTCGATCTTACTCCAGCCGTTCTCCATCTTCTCATAGCGTGTATACACATCTCCGGTTTTGGTCTTGCCGAGACTCTCGGCATCAGTGCTTGCGGAAGAACGTATATTCACGTTATCACTTGTACATCTTACCTGACTGGACGCGGCAGCAAGTGCTTCAGCCTGGGCCGCTGCTTCCGCTTCGGCTGCAGCTTCAAGATCCTTTTGCTGCTTGGCCACAAGAATCTCCTGCGCATCCTTGTTGATTTCATCCTTCAGCGCATTTGCGGCAGCCGCAAGTGATGAATCATCTTCAAGAGCCGAGTTGTAATCCATCTCTACCTTATTGATCAGTTCGGCAAAATCCTTCTGGGCAACCAGTTCAAGTATATATGCTTCCTCATCAGCCGTAAGGCTTTCCGAGTTGATATACAGGGCTCCCGACTCGTTCCTGCACACATACAGTGAAATCAGGGCCGGAAGTGACTTGGACTGTCCGTTTATAGTCAGGTCATAGGTTGCAAGAAGGAAGTAGGAATTCTCCGCAGGTCCTTTCTTTGTATAGACATTGTAGTTTGAATAATTGCCAACATACTTGGCCTGTGCTTCATAGAACGCTTTCATATCATCCGAAAGTGATGAGGACAGCGAAGCCATCGTCTCGGTATCTCCCGTACTCATCGCCCCCAGATATGAAGCTACAAGCGAATTGACATCATCATATGCATTTTCTTCGTATTTATCCTTCGGCACCTCCACTGTCGTTTCCAGTTCGGGGATCGTCGATTCGTTAGATTCTTCATCGGGTTCTTCATGAGAGCCCCTTGACCATACGACAATCAGTACTACGAGAAGTGCCACGAACAGACCGCCGATTATATAATAGCGGTAATATCTTGACATATGTGCCTTAAAACCTCTTCCAGCCATAAATAATCCTCTTTGTTTCTATAAGAGTCTTTGCTCAGAAGGTGAGCTGCACCCGAGAGGATTCGAACCCCCGACACGCGGCACCGGAAACCGCTGCTCTATCCACTGAGCTACGAGTGCCCATCGGCCATTTACGTTAATTAGCGCAAACAGCCAATTTCACACGTAGTTTACTATACCATAGGGGTATTAAAATATCAAGACTTCATCCGATGCCCTGTACAGATACACATGGTCTGAAAGGACCTCGTCCGGGCTCAGTTCCGTAGTATTTACTTCTCTAATCATTTCATTGATATCACATGCCATTCCATCATTATCCGCAAACAGTATAAGCTCATGCACGGAACTCGGGATCACGTAAAAATCTCCGCCTATAACATCGGAAAACTCTTTTAGCTTGTCATTCATAGTCATTACGGCTGCCCCGTTTGTCATTTTCCTGTTTGTGGCGACATACATGGGAAAATCATCATTCTCACCGTTTTGTACTAAATTCCCATTACCCATGGAGGTAAGAACATCCATAATATGCCTTAGGTTAAAATCATCGTGGTCATGGGTATTCCTCTTCGCTTCCTCAAGTACTCTTGCACCATCCGTGTTCCATAGCTGCAAATGTTCGTTCCTTACCATTATAACGCCGTTTCCTATCCTTCTGTCATACACACGGACATATGCCACTATGGCAAGATCAAGGAATTCTTCATAGGGTGCCTCTTTGAGAAAATCAGCATTCTTCTCTCTGTTTATGAGCTTGATATATAATCTGTCCTTTACAGATTCAAAATTGTCGAAAAAGGTCATATCAAGCCTTACCGCAGGGCTGTTCATGCGATATTGTTTGAGCAGACTGTCTCCGATATCACAAATATCCTCCCCCTTTAAGTATCTTGAATAATAATCCTCCATATAGATTGTAGGAGACGCATTACATCCTTCCTCGGCAAATGAAAGCCCCGCAAGCTTAACCCCGTTATTCTTCAGAGCACTGTGCACGTGAACGGTAATATTATCCGACTCCTCGTTTATATAATCGCGTACTTCGTCCAAAAATTCCATGTATTCCATTATGATCTCCTTTTACTGTTCGGTGATCTCTGACGGATGAAGCACAAAAAAAGGACTGCTTACGCAGTCCTTTGACGTAATACCAAATTAAACTCTGGATAAATACTCTCCGGTTCTTGTATCGATCTTGATCTTATCACCGATCTCAACAAAAAGAGGAACATTAACGTTTGCTCCGGTCTCTACAGTCGCGGGCTTCGTTGCGCCTGTAGCCGTATCACCCTTGAATCCGGGCTCCGTTTCGGTAATCTCAAGCTCCACAAATAAAGGAGGCTCGATAGCGAACACATTTCCGTTATGTCCGCACACCTTAACCATCTCGTTTTCCTTAACAAACTTAAGAGCATCTCCTACAGTATCGTTATTAAGGGCGATCTGCTCAAAACTCTCATTATCCATAAAGTAATAGAGATCTCCGTCATTGTACAGATACTGCATATCTTTTCTATCAATACGTGCCTGGGGGAACTTTTCCGTAGGACGGAATGATTTTTCCACCACACCACCGTTGACAATATTCTTTAATTTAGTTCTGACAAAGGCTGCGCCTTTTCCGGGCTTAACATGCTGAAACTCGATGATCTGAAAAATCTGACCTTCAATCTCAACAGTAATTCCGTTTCTGAAATCACCAGCTGAAATCATCCGATAATCCTCCTTAAAACAATGTTCATTTGATTTCCGTAAAAAGATTCTTCACTAGTTTACATTACAGTTGTCAAATATTCAACTCTTTTTTCTCGTGTGGTCTTATTTTGTCGAGTCCGGAGCGTCTGTATGATGACAGAACCGCCCTTTCAAGTATACGTTTCAGTACTATCTGTATCTCCTCATGCGGATCTATGGGAGCAACAAGAATATTTCTGATCCCGCATCTTTTGGCACCCCATACATCCGTGAAAAGCTGGTCACCTATAAATACAGTCGTTTCATTATCACTACCCATTTTTTCCATCGCCATTTGATAACCGGTTCTCAATGGTTTGTTGGCTTTGTGAAGATATAAAGCCCGGGGAAGACTTCCGTCTCTGAAGTTTCTGACTCTTTCCTCTTTATTATTGGACAAAAACAAAATATTAAATCCTTTGTCGGAAAGCTCGGTCAGTAGCTTTACGGATCTGTCATCAGGCGGATATCCATGCATAACAAGTGTATTGTCAATATCGAATATGATACCTCTTATACCTTCCCCGTACAGTTTATCGTAATCAATATCATATGCACTCCCGATATATTCGTCGGGATAAAAATAACTGACGATATCTATTTCAACAAGAAGCATGGCAAAGATCATCATAACGCATCCTATTACTGTTTTAGCCGTCATAACCTCATGCAGGAATACATAAGAGGCTATCGCTCCGAATACAGCTTCCATTCCCATTATGATCGCCGCCGGTGCAGGCGGTGCGTACTTCTGGCAGACTATCTGGAGACCGAACCCGAAGATGGTGGAGAACACGATCAAAAAGGCAACACCTGTAATCGAATCTCTCGTGAACATGGATGCCTCAAGTCCTCCCGAAACAGGTACAGCAAACATAAATGACAAAACACCTGTTACTATAAACTGCCATATAACAAGAAGTATGGGATCGTCACATTCGGTATACCTTGCGATCATTACAATCTGCACAGCATAAAACAGTCCGCAAATAAGAGTAAGAAAATCCCCGAGTTCAATCGTAAACGATTCGGTAAGGGATATAAGGCCTATGCCCCAAAAACCGATCAATGCCGCTATTATATGCCTGGCACTTGGCTTTACCCTATTTATGAGAAAATGCAGAAATGGCACAAGAACAACATAAATTGTTGTGATAAAAGCATTTTTCCCGGCTGTGGTATATTTACAGCCATAGGTTTGGAAAGCCATGGCAACAAATAACACCACTCCGAGAACAGTCCCGTGAATCAGAACATCACGACCTGTCCTTACCAGCTTCTTTATGAATATCAGACCTAATATGACACCGCCGGTAAAAAACCTGAATCCCAGCAGGTAAAATGGCGGCATCACATCTACGGATGATTTAACAAATACGAATCCCATCCCCCAGCATATTGTCACAAACAGGAGACCGAGACACGCAAGAACTTCATTTTTCTTGTTTTTACTCATGGGAATGAGTATAAAAAAACCCCTTGCATTTTGCAAGGGGTTAAAATCATTTGTATTAATTACTTTGCAATAACTATGCCGTCTTCACTGCCAAGAAGATTTGTATCGCCTACAAAATACTGATACTGCATAAGCGCCTGATCTTTTTGCATATCAGAAACAGCCTTTTCCATGTCAAGACTTAAAATATCGGAATCTCTGCCCTTCATCTCGAATCCGCTCGGCTCGTTAAGGCTAAGAGAAATATCCTCAAGACTTGCATTCTGCCGCGGTTTTATATCATCGAGCCTTAAATCAAGATCCCTGACTTCCGCACGCTCTTCCTGCTTGGGAGCCTGAGCAGCTTCTTCGCTGAGCTTTTTAAGTCCCGCATTGTCAACAGGATTGTTTATCCTGTTATAAGCACTGTAATTATTGAACTGTAAACTGTCGATTCCCTTCATCATTTTATTTTCCTCATCCCCCGTACCGAATGGTTAACATAATCAGTACAGGGTAAATTATAACATGTTTTTTGTTATTTGCAATATTTATATCGACTAATGTGACAAATTCTTAACCTGCAAATTCAAAAATAACATATATAATTTCATTTTGTATATCCTGCACTTGATAACAGCTGTTTTGTGTATGGATCTTTCGGATTATTATATACATCCGTATCGGTGCCCTGTTCTACAATAGCGCCGTCTTTCATAACTATTATTCGCGAGCACAGTTCATATACAACCTTTAAATCATGTGATATGAAAAGAAGTGCTATGCCAAGCTCCCTGTTAAGCTTAATCAGAAGTTTAATTACCTGGTCCTGCACGGTAACATCAAGTGCCGAAACCGGTTCATCGGCAATGATCAGCTTGGGGCCTAGCATAAGGGCAAGGGCTATGCACACCCTCTGTCTCTGTCCTCCCGACAACGCTTTCGGTTTTCTTGACATATAGCTTTCGTCCAGTCCCACAAGCCCGAGCATCTTCTTTGCACGCTCGTGGCGTTCATCCGGAGTGTACTTTCCGTTGATCCGAAGGGGTTCTTCTAGTATCCAGCCTATTGTTTTGGAAGGATTAAGGGATCCGTACGGGTCCTGAAATATCATCTGCGGCATTTGGGAATAGTGAACTATCTCGCCATCGGTATCATCAAGCATTCCAAGTATGGTTTTTCCCAGGGTCGTTTTACCGCACCCGCTTTCCCCGACCAGTCCGACAATCTCACCCTCATACATTGTAAATGATGCGGATCTTACCACATCCTTCTGCTTCCTGCCAGGCTGAAAATAACCGGTGATCTTTTTATACCGGGCGCTGACATTTTTTACCTCCAGAATAGGTTTGCGGTTCTGACAATCTACAGGATTCGCTATTTTCTGGAACTTGGGGATCGCATATATCAGATTCCTTGTATATTCCTCTCTGGGATGTTCAAACACCTCATCTACGGAACCGCTCTCCACTATTCTTCCCTTATTCATTACAAGCACACGACTGCAAAGGGATCTGACAACACTCAGATCATGTGAGATGAACAGTATAGCCGTCCCTCTTTCGCGATTGATCCGCTTTAACAGCTCTATGATCTGTGCCTGTATCGTCACATCAAGCGCTGTTGTAGGTTCATCAGCTATCAGTAGTTTCGGGTCGCATATAAGGGCCGCAGCAATCATCACACGCTGTCTGAGTCCGCCCGAAAGCTGATGAGGGTACATGTAGTACCTACTTTCCGCATCAGGAATCTCTACATCCTTCATCATTGCTATTGCAGCACTTTTAAGCTCTTCATCGGACAGATTTCTGTGTATCCTAAGTGCTTCCTCTATCTGCCATCCGATCCTCTTGACCGGATTAAGGCTTGTCATGGGCTCCTGAAATATAATGGAAATGTCATCCCCCTGAATCTCGCGCAGCCGTGACCTTGAAGCCAAAAGGAGATCCTCGCCGTTAAACTCTATGTTTCCCTTCTTTTTCATGTCCTTTCTGGACAATAATCCGGCGATCGCATGAGCTGACATAGACTTACCGGAACCGGATTCCCCGACTATACCGACGATCTCTCCGGGTTCTATTTTTAAGTCAAAATCATACACCACCGTCTCAGGGATGATATTGTCTTCTATTTCAATGTGCAGGTCGGTTACTTCAAGCATTTTTCTTTAATCCGTCTCCTAATAACGAAAAGCCAAGAACTATAAGGGCAATGGTAATTCCGGTCAATATTGCATATGATGGCTCCGAAAACAAAAAAGCCTGGGCATCTGAAAGCATTCTTCCGAGTGACGACGACGGAGGCTGTACGCCGATTCCCAGAAAGCTCATGCTTGCCTCCGCAAGAACGGCATTATTGAAGCCTATAACTGCCGATGACAGCACTACAGGAAGTGTATTGGGCAAAATATGAACAAACATTATGCGAAAATCACCGGCTCCCATCAATCTGGCCGATCTTACATAATCCAGATACTTGCAGCGCATAAACTCACCGCGTACTATTCGTGCAAAACTCGGCACAAAAACAATCCCCAGCGAGATTATGACCTTCCATGTACCGCTTCCGAAAAGGCTGATGAAAACAAGTGCAAGCAGTATACTCGGAAAGGCAAGAACAGCATCATTAAACCTCATCAGTATCTCATCTACCGCTCCACCGAAATATCCGGTCAGAGCTCCTATTATTATCCCGAATGTTACTCCGATAAGCACAGTGGCAAGAGCCACAAATAGTGTTGTTGCACCCCCTATCGAAAGCCTGGCAAACAGATCCCTTCCGAAATTATCACATCCCAGAGGATGGGCCAGTGAGGGATCGGCAAACTTGTCAGCAGCACTCATAGCATTCGGATCGTAAGGCGAGAACAGGGTTCCGCATACGATTATCAGTATCATGACCACCGATATGACACCACCAATATAAAGCTCGGGATTTTTCTTGATCTTAAAAATAAGTTCCTTCATCTGCCCTCCCTCATCCTCGGGTCGAGGATCTGATAAAGGATATCAACGATCAGATTGATAACTATCACTATCATGGCAATTATCGCTATGATTGCCTGAACTACCGGATAATCCCGGTTGGCTATTGACGAGATAAGCAGTCGTCCGTAGCCGGGTATCGAAAATACCTGCTCAATCACAAGACTTCCGGCAACAATATCCGCAAGAGTCATTCCCAGGAAGGTAACCACCGGAATAATCGCATTTTTTAGGACATGCCTGTATAACACATCCATCGTTGAATTCCCCCGCGAAAAAGCTGTTCTTACATAATCAAGCTTTCTCTCGGATAGTATGGATGTCTTTAGGAGTTTTGTGCTCATGGCAGCCTTGGGCAGTGCTATCGCTATAGCCGGGAAGAACAGATATGAGATAAACTTCCCGAAATTAACGTTATATGACACAAATCCCCCCGGTACGAACATGTGAAGAATCATTCCGAATACATATGTTACGATTATACCGAGGAAAAAAGGCGGAACAGACATAGTAAGCTGTCCGAGCACATCTATTACTCTGACACCCGGTCGGTCCTCATATTTTGAGACAAACAAACCTACCGGAATGGAAATTACGACTATCATAATAAATGACATAAGGGTTAAAGTAAGGGTAATTGGAAGCTTGGACGCAAGCATTGACCGTACACTTGTTCCGTATGAATAGGAAATACCCATATCTCCGAAGAAAAACGAAGCAAGCCATGAAAAATACCGCACAAAAAACGGCCTGGTAAGACCCATCTCCTCCCGAAGCGCCATAAGCGCTTCAGGAGTAGCGTTAATACCAAGCCTTGCCGTTGCCGCATCCCCGGGGATCAGTTCAAATGCTATGAACACAAACAGGGTTACAAGCAGAACGGTCACTATAAAGGTAATAATCTTTTTTACTATAATTCTCATTAATTACTGTTCTTTAATCTTAAGCTTCGCAAAATCCTGAACATACAGGGGATAGAATACATATCCCTCGTATTTGTCGGAAAGTGCAACAAATTCAGCCATATCCTGAATATAAATGTTGGCAGCATTATCCGCAAGGTTCTTCTGTAAAGACTTGTAAATCTCTACTCTGTCTTCTTCGGATTTTGCGGTGTATAGCTTTGCGTACAGATCATCATAATCCTTGTTGGAATAATTCGTGAAATTGTTATCCGCATCTGTTCTGAACCGGTCAAGCATCGCAGTTGCCGTCAGTGATGATGCATCAACCCCGATAAGCGTAGCTTCAAACTGCCTTCCCGAGTACACATCCGACAGCCATGTATTCCACTCAACAAGCTTTATTTCTGCATTTACGCCGATCTTTTTAAGTTGTTCGGATACAACCTGTGCCGCCTCCACATGGGGCTGATAATTGGAAGGAACGGTTATTGAGAACGAAAATCCGTCGGGATATCCGGCCTGTTCCAATAGTTCCTTTGCCTTATCAATATCTGTCGGATAAGTATCAGACAGATCAACATAGTACTTCTTAAACGCCGGGAACATGCTGCTTCCTACAGGGAATCCCTTGCCGTCACTTGTAAGCTCAAGGATATTGTCAACATCCACCGCATAGGACAGCGCACGACAAACATCAACATTATCGAAGGGCTCAACAGCATGATTAAGATAAACGGCCTGAACAAGATTCATCTCTCCCTCAAGCACATTAAAGTTTTTCGAAAGCTGCTGTGTCTGGGTTGATGTAAGTCTTGCAAACATATCAACAGCCCCGCCGTTAAGGTTCATTACAATAGAATCCGCGTTGGGAATGATTTTAAGCGTTACATTCTCTATGTTTGCGGGCGTGCCCCAATATCCGTCAAATTTCTTTAACTCAATGCTCTCCTGAGGTGATCTGGAAACATACATATAAGGCCCTGTTCCGACAGGTTCGGTAGCAGGCTTATCATTGTCCTTCGGTATGATCGCAGCCGTTACAGTTGCAATGTATGCCGGAAAATCGATATCAGCTTCATTAAGCACAATATCAACTGTTGAATTATCCCTTATATTTACTTCCTTAATATTGGAAAAAGCCGATATGAGGGACTGTCCACCCGTCATACCGGCGCTTTTTTCGATGCTGTATTTAACATCCTCTGCCGTAACGGGGTTTCCGTTATGAAATTTTACTCCGTCCCGAAGTACGAATGAATACGTCAATCCATCTTCCGATACGGAATACTCTTTTGCTACGGCGGGAATAAGTTCACCTGTTTCGTCAGGCTTTAAAAGCCCTTCGTAAATGTTAAACAAAATCTCCTTAGTTCCTGCCGCAACTGCTTCGTGTGGGTCAAGACTATCTTCCAGGTCCTGCGGAATACCAACAACAATCTTTGAAGACGCATCCGACTTGTCACCTGAACAGCCTGTCAGTGCAACAGTCGCAGTCATTGCCGCACACAGAGCAATAGCAATAATTCTTTTTTTGCTCATTTTGTGTGTTCTCCTCTCGTTGAATTGTATTTTCGCATAAAACACTCCGCGCTATGCGCGGAGTGGATCAGCCTATTAAATTGTCAAAGTGCTATTTTAACACTTTCTTAAGTTCGTCCATGAACGTATTCACGTCCTTGAACTCTCTGTATACCGATGCAAATCTGACATAGGCAACCGCATCGAGGTCTTTAAGCTTTGCCATAATAAGTTCACCGATTATACTGCTCGGTATTTCCTTATCCTCATATGAGAAAATAGCTGTTTCAACCTCATCGACAATCTGGTTGATACTGGATGCGGAAACCGGACGCTTATGACAGGCACGGAGTATTCCAGCTTCGATCTTGGATCTGTCATATGTTTCCCTGTTGTTGTCTTTCTTGATGATTATAATCGGAATCGTTTCGACCTTCTCATAAGTCGTAAATCTCTTATCACACTCATCGCAGACTCTGCGTCGTCTTATGGAATTATTATCGTCAGCCGGACGGCTGTCAATAACTCTTGTGTTTTCATGGCCGCAAAATGGACACTTCATAAGTTCTCTCCTGTTCTTTATTTATTATTCCTAAGGAAATCCGGTATCTTGATGGCCTTGGCCTCAACTTTGCTCTCAAGCGGAGCCGAAGGTCTTGATATTCCGGACAAAGAACTTACGCTGCGCTGTGTAGGTGCCGACGGTGTCGGGATAGCCGGCTGACCAGTCTGGCCTCCTGTTCCCTGGGTTGGCAGTGTTCCCGTAAGAGTTCCTACACCACCTGCAGCACCGATCGTGCCTCCCATTGCCGGAGCAACACCCGGCGTATAACCTGTACCGGACTGCGCGCCGTACATGGGCTGGGGCATATTGGGCATATTAGGCATCGGAGGTATTCCCTGGCCGCCCATCTGACCGAGTCCATTCATCTGAGGCATTCCCTGCATACCAACGGGCATACCGGGCTGTACTACACCACCCGGCATCTGCTGTCCGGGTCTTCTCGTATAAGCATACTTGTTACCCGCCTGAGGCTGTACAGGTACTTTAACCGCATTTTCATCAATGCCCGTAGCAAATACCGTAACCGTACAGGTATCGGTATCTCTCGAATCATCTCTGGCACCCATGATAAGGTTAACTTCATCACCCGTTATATCTCTTACATACTCAACGGCATCGTATGCGTCATACAGTGAAATATCACCTGAAATATTAACGATAAGATCGCTGGCTCCCTGAATCGTAGTTTCAAGCAGAGGTGAATTAACCGCAAGCTTAACTGCTTCAACCGCCTTGTCGTCTCCGCTTGCCATGCCGATTCCAAGATGCGCGATACCCTTGTCCTGCATAACAGTACGAACATCAGCAAAATCGAGGTTGATAAGCGAAGGAACATTAATAAGATCCGTAATACCTCTTACACCTTGCTGGAGTACTTCATCGGCCTTTTTGAGGGCATCGGCCATGCTGGTCCTTCTGTCTACAATATCAAGAAGCTTATCATTCGGAATAACAATAAGCGTATCTACATTCTGTTTAAGCTTTTCAATACCTCCGATGGCATTTTCCATTCTCTTTCGTGCTTCGAACCTGAAAGGCTTTGTAACTATGCCGACCGTAAGGGCTCCCTGCTCCTTGGCAATCTTGGCAATAACAGGGGCTGCACCTGTTCCTGTTCCGCCACCCATACCGCATGTGACGAATACCATATGCGCGCCCTTGATAGCAGTCGCAATCGTCTCCGCCGACTCTTCGGCAGCCTTTTCTCCGATCTCAGGCACAGCACCGGCGCCCAATCCCTGAGTAAGCTTTTCACCTATCTGCAGCAGCCTGTGGGAATTACACATCTTAAGCGCCTGACTGTCTGTATTGACACCCAGGAATTCCACACCGGCTATATTTTCTTCGACCATTCGGTTTACGGCATTATTACCGGCCCCGCCGACCCCTACGACGAGAATCCTTGCTGCAGGTTCCACTTCATTGTTTTTAATCTCCAGCACTTTTAACTCCTCCTTACAATCACTAAACTGTCCCTCATATATTTTTGCTGAATTCTATATACAACAAAATTGTGTCTGCTGAGTTTCTGACCACAATTTGTTACGTTAACAACATTACGTAAACCCATACAAACATATAATAAATATATTTATATGAATAATCAACACTTTTTTTTAAAATTACAAAAATTTTTATTGTTCGTCCGGCTCCTCACCGGTTTCATCCGTTCCCTCTTCTTCGGTGGTTTCTTCCACGGCTGTCTCCGGTTTATCCATATCGAAGGAGATATTAACGTCCTCTCCTACATAGTTTTCCATATGGAGCGTTCCCGAATAGCCTTTCAGTTTGGGCAAAAGCAGATGCATTTCATTAATCTTCTCATCTATAAAATCATCCGTGCCAAGTGATACTCTGGCATCTCCGAAATACAGCGTAATGTCCCCGTCAGAGTCAAATGCTATCCTGTCAGTCTCTATATCATACTTACCAAGAAGCTGTGTAACATTAAGTATCGTCAAAAAAACAGATGATTTTTTAACAGGCAGAGGCTCGTGCAGCACAATATGATCGTATGAAAGTCCCGTAACAAAGGGAATCCCCTCTATTATCCTGTTGGAGCTTTCTACAACTATGCCATCCTTATCAAAATACATATAATGCCCGAGATATTCAACATAACCGGCAACCGCTTTTTCGAAAACGTTGATCCTGACAGAATTGGAATCTAGTATGTCAACATCCATCTTCTCGATAAAGGGAATATCCTTGATACTCTTATTCCGGTACATAAGCGACAGCACGATGGAGTTGTACGAATACGGGCCGGTAAATACCATATCTTTAATCTCATCATCCGAATAGTGCGAATTACCGCTAACAGTAACGCTTGTTATCGAATAGTTGTACCAAAGGAGTATTAGTCCACCGCAGGCAACCGCCATTACTATAACAACGATCAGCAGAACCCTCAAAAGCTTACTGTTCTTAAAGATAGCGGGTTTTGTCATCCTATTCCTCCACCCGTATGCTTCTCGACACGCTAAGTACAAGTCCCATTTCAGCAAGCAGGAACACGATCGATGATCCTCCGTAACTGATGAAAGGAAGCGTAATACCTGTATTGGGTATTGTATTGGTAACAACCGCTATGTTTAAAATAACCTGAATCGAAATATGGGCCATAACGCCGACAACAATAAGTGCTCCGAACATATCCTGAGCATTATTTGCGATGACCATAAACCTCCATATCAGAAGAACAAACAGCAGAATAATGGCTATAGCGCCGAACAGGCCCAATTCCTCACAAATTATGGAAAAAATCATATCATTCTGAGCCTCGGGCAGATATCCCAGCTTCTGTATACTCTCTCCCAGTCCCTTACCGAATATGTCTCCCGATCCGATCGCATAAAGAGCCTGCAGGGTCTGGAATCCTTTATTAGACGCATAGGCTTCGGGATCAAGCCACGCCTTTATTCTAGCAAACCGGTATGACAGACTCGCCGGTATAACATCATATTTAATAAGAAGTACCATTCCGACAGCAAACACGAGGGCAACCCCAGCAATTATGAAATACTCCTTATACTGCGGCGTTGCTACAAACAGCATCATAAATACTATCGAAAAAATAATGATTGCCGAACTCAGATTCTGTGTTATCGTAAGTACGCAGAACGCATGGGGAAGAGCCAGTGCCAATACAGTCAAAAAACCTCTCTTTTCCTTGATCGCATCTCCGAACTTGCAAACCACAGACGCAAAAAATACTATAAGAGCAAGCTTCGCAACCTCGGCAGGCTGCAGCGACATACCAAGATTAAGCCATCTTCTGGCACCACCGGCTTCGTAACCGAGAGGCGTCAGGACAAGAATAATAAGAATAAGAGAAACTACATAGGCTATAAATGCAAATCTTTGGACGTGATGGTAGTCAATAAGCATAACAACCAGCATAACTCCGATTCCGATAGCAGATGCAACTGCCTGCTTTCTGAAATAAAACGCAGGATCCTCGAATTTGATGTTTGCCTCATAGGAGCTTGTGGAATACAGCATAACAAGTCCGAACAGCACAAGAAACAACACAATAAAAAGCATTGTATAGTCAAAAAAGTATTTCTTTTTCTTTTTAGGTCTGTTTTGTTCACTCATATCGTTTGTGTCATTGAAGGTCGGTAACAGTCGGATCTATAGGTTCGCCGGTCTGCGGATCAAGCAATATTCCTGTAGTCGGATCTATGGCATATCCCGTCTCCGGATCTATCTCAACCTTTCCTCCGGTTCTGTCTTCTTCATCAAGTTCATTTCCGTTCTCATCAACAAATGTTATCGCACCGTTGCTGGAGCCCGTTTCTGAATTACTGTTTCCTCCCTCGGCATCAACAATAATCTCCCCGGTAACTTCTTCCTCTGTCTCGGTTCCCGATGATCCCGTTGAGAATTCCTGCTGCTTTTGGGCAAGTTCTTCCGCCTCTTTTTCGGTAAGTTCCTCCGTCTGGAAGATTCCCATATACGGAAGAACCTCCGTCAGAATATCTTTACATAAAACGGCAGCGTATTTTGACTGTGCCTGGTATCCCACATTAGGTTCATCAATAACCACATAGCACACAATCTGCGGATTTTCCGCCGGTGCAAAAGACATAAATGAAATAACGTAATTCTCCGTACCTCTGGGGTATTTCTCGGCCGTTCCCGTCTTGCCGCCTATCCGGTATCCTGCAGGTCTTGCACTCTTACCGGTTCCGTTATCGACAACCGAAACACACAACTCCCTGATCTTTTCACTCGTTTCTTCCGAAACAGTCTGCTTGAGAACTCTTGGTTCAACCGTCTCAACCGTTGTGCCTGCGGAATCAAGAACCTTCGTAACAATATGGGGCTTGTAATAGTACCCGCCGTTTATCAGGCTGCAAAAGCCGGTTGCCATCTGTATCATCGTAACATTAAAGCCCTGGCCGAAGGAACTGATCGCAAGGTCGGTAGGTGTCATGGTATTAATGTCAAAGACAAGGCTGTTGGTAAGCGCTTCTCCTGTAAGGTCGATGTTGGTCTTAAGTCCGAAGTTAAACAGCTGATTATATTTCATAAAAATCGTCTTGCCGATGGTAGTTCCTATTTTCATAAATGCTACGTTGCACGACTGCTCCAGAGCTCCGGAAAATGTAAGTGTTCCATGGCCGAGACGGTTGCTGCAGTGGATTTCGTGTCCGCCAACCTCGGTAACACCGTTACATACGTAGCTTTCATCTCCCTTAAGTATTCCTTCTTCAAGCCCCGCTGCCATTGTAAAAGGCTTCATTGTCGATCCGGGCTCGTATGTGGAATTAATACAGAAATTCTTCCATAAGGAATTGAGTGCTTCCATCTTGGCTTCTTCGTAAGCCTTGTCATATGCTTCTGCATAAGTAAGCCCGGCATATGGATCTGCAGAGTCAGCATCAGCATTTTCCTCATTGTTTCCGACATTTATTTCGATATCTGATGAATCATCTTCGACCCCTTGATTTTCTGTACTTTCGGAAGTATTGCCCTGCTGCTCATCCGGGGTATCAGAAGCTTCCTCTGTGCCCCTGTTCTCTTCTGCAAGTTTTCTGACGGTTTCGGCAATCTCGGAGTCATCCATTTCGCTTATGTCTGTGTTGCCGTCAAGTATGCCGTTCATAAGGCCGAACTTCTCAGGATCAAGCTCTACTTTGATATCAAGATTATCGGTATTTCTCGGATCATTGAGGTTAAATGTGGGGTAGCTTGCCATTGCAAGAACCTCACCGTTATTCGGATCCATTATGATTACACCGGTATTGCTTGATCCGGCGCCTTCTCTTGCCTCATTCCTGTGTTCCTCATTAAAGGCAAGTATGTTTTTTTCAACAATACTCTGAATATTAACGTCAATGCTTGTAACAAGCGTCTTGCCGTCCTGAGCCGGTTTCAGAGTTCTCTCAAGATTCTCGTCATCGTTTAGGTAACCGAATTCCCTGCCGTTTGTGCCAACAAGCGTACTGTTATAAAACTCTTCAAGTCCGTATGCACCTTCATTATCGCCCTGAACAAACCCTATAACATCACAGGCCAGTGAATTGTAGGGATACTGTCTTACATATGTATCTTCAAGCCATACACCCTTGAAATCAGGATACATGGAAGGGTTGTTAACCATATTCATAATATCACTGACAGTCTCATATCCCTGCTTCTTGGCAATGACCCTGTACTGACTGTCCGGATTGGCAAGGATGTAAGACCTGAGCTCATCCTTGGTGTATGTAAATTCAATGGTGGATGAGTACAGCGCCGTAATGGTACTCTCGAGATAGGCTCCGTCATCCTTATTAAGGGTTTTGGGATCTATGCAGACATTGTAAACTTTCTGGCTTACGGCAAGCTTGGTATTGTTCCTATCAACTATATCGCCACGCTTGGCTGGGATTGTTACGGAATCGTATGCCTGTTGTGATAGCACTCTTTTCTTGTATTTATCACCGTTATCACGATTGATTATGAACAGTCTGATCCCCAAAAAAGCAAAAGCTACCAGTATCATTACAAATAATACTGCCAGCTTTATTGACATCTTCTGTGTAAATCTGTTTGATCCGTTTTGTTGATTCCGTTTAGCCAAAACCTAAGATCCCCTGCATCCTGTGGGATCACCCCGGTTTATTGGAGAGATACGAACTGTCTGACGTAATCTGTTCCGTCACTGTTATATATAACGATCTGATCATCACTTGCGTAGGTCATGCCAAGATCGTCCATGGCGCGTTTCTTAATATTCTCCAACCCGATAGCACCTTTGATGCGGCTCTCGTAATCATCATTTTCAGCACGTAGAGACTGTAATTCGATCTCCATTGCCGAGATTGTGTTTACATATGTCGTAAGCGATGACTGCAGGCGTATGTACTGTACACATACAATGCCCGTGAGAACCATCGCAAGCGTCATAAAAATCATGAAGCCGGGATTCATCGCCGAATCCCTTTTTATATTCTTCCGGGATTTGGTGCTAAGTCTTTTGGGTGATCTTACTTCCTGTTCGATTGGCCTTAGTGCTCTTGCCGTATTGCCATATACATAAGTATTGTTTCTGCGGGCCACTAAAACACCTTCTTTCCGAGTATACTATATCTTGTGTCCAATATCAAAGCTTTTTACAAAATATTCTAAGTTTTGCACTTTTCGACCTTGGGTTAGCCTTCATTTCCTCTTCGGTCGGAATAATAGGCTTCTTCGTCAGGATTTTTCCCTTCGACACTTTGCCGCACACGCAGACCGGAAAATCCGGAGGACAGGTGCAGGGTTCCTGCGCATTCTTAAATATGTTCTTAACTATCCTGTCTTCAAGCGAGTGGAATGTTATTACCGCAATCCTTCCGCCGGGTGCGAGCAGATCGATCATGTCATCGAGCGAATCTGTTAAAACACCGAGTTCACGATTGAGTTCAATGCGTATTGCCTGAAATGTCTGCTTGGCCGGATGTCCCATGGTCTTCTGAACCTTCATCGGGATCGAGGCCTTGATGATTTCGACAAGCTCTCCTGTTGTCTTAATTGGACCGCCTTCCCTGGCAGCTGTAATATGCTTGGCGATGTTTGCGGCAAACTTCTCTTCTCCGTACAACTTAAGTATCCGTGTCAGCTCACTTTGCGAATATCCATTGACTATGTCTGCCGCCGTAACCGGGCTCCTCTTATCCATCCTCATATCAAGAGGAGCATCGCTCATATAAGAAAATCCCCTCTCGGGCGTATCAAGCTGATACGATGATACTCCCAGGTCAAGCAAAATACCGTCAACCTCGCTAATGTTCAGTTTTTCAAGTATCTGCCTGATGTTGCAGTAGTTGTCACGAACTATCGTAACGTTTGTAAATCTTTCAAGGCGTTCCCCTGCGGCTGCAACTGCCGCCTCGTCCTGATCTATTCCGATCAATCTCCCCTGATCGTTTAGCTTTTCGAGAATAGCTCCCGAGTGTCCGCCGCCCCCTAACGTGCCGTCCACGTAGGTCCCTTCAGGCTTAATGGCGAGTCCCTCGATTACCTCCCGAAGCAGAACCGATTTGTGATTAAATTCCAATTCCGGCTCCTCCTCCTTCTTCTCCTAGATTGAGAAGCCCAGTTCTGCCATTTCTTCAGCGATGTCATCGATGTTGTCAATGTTGGTCTGCGCTCCCCAGCGCTCCTTGTCCCACACTTCTATCTTGTCTATAACTCCGGCAAGAACAACATCTTTGTCAAGTCCGGCATACTCCCTCAGATTGCCGGGGATAAGGACTCTTCCCTGCTTATCCGTCTCGACCGCTGTGGCTGATCCCGCAACGGCACGGACATAAGTTCTGATGTCCTTATTGGCCGGCAGAGCTTGGATTTTCTTCATGAAGGTTTCCCAGGCCTCATTAGTATAGATTGCAAGACAACCATCGTTTCCCTTCGCTATCACGAAAGCTTCCCCAAGCTGTTCGCGAAACTTTGTAGGGACAATCAGACGACCCTTCGTATCGATTGTGTGGTTGTACTCACCCATGAACATGGTGTGCTCTCCTTAATTACCACTCTCTACCACTTTCCACCACTTTTATGGATATAATAACCCCTTTCACCCACAAGTGCAACACTTTTTTGTATTTTTTTGCTAAAAAAATCGGCCAAAAATAAAGGAGACACAATATCTTGTGTCTCCTTTCACTACCAACCACAATCGCGGCATTATGGATCATTTTATTAATATAAATTATGGAAGTTTATACATTGAATCTGAACAGTATCACGTCTCCGTCCTTAACTATGTAATCTTTTCCTTCCATTCCTACAAGACCCTTCTCTCTTGCGTTTGCAAGGCTGCCGCATTCAAGCAGATCCTTGTAGTTAACGACCTCAGCCTTGATGAAACCTCTTTCAAAATCGGTATGTATCTTACCTGCAGCCTGCGGAGCTTTCGTTCCGACCTTTATCGTCCATGCTCTGCACTCATCTTCTCCCGCAGTAAGAAAACTCATCAGATTAAGTATCCGGTAGCTCGCGGCTATAAGCTTATCAAGTCCCGATTCCTTAAGCCCCAGGTCTTCAAGAAACATTGCCTTCTCATCATCGTCAAGTTCTGCTATCTCCTGCTCTATCTGGGCGCAGATGACAAAAACTTCCGATCCGTTTGCTTTTGCATATTCTCTTACCTTATTTACATGGGCGTTGCCCGCACCGTCATCGGCAAGATCGTCCTCGGCAACATTGGCGGCAAAGATAACAGGTTTTGCCGTAAGCAGGTTATACGAAGCAAGATATGCCTCCTCGTCCTCATCGGCACACTCGAATCCTATAGCAAGATTTCCGCCTTCAAGATGCTCTTTGAGCCTTTTTAGGAATTCAACTTCCTTCGCGATCTTCTTATCGTTGTTGGCCGCGCGCTGCTGCTTGGCTATCCTTCTCTCGAGCACTTCTATGTCGGCAAATATCAGTTCAAGGTTGATAGTTTCAATATCCCTTACCGGGTCAACCGAACCGTCAACATGCACAACGTTAGCATCTTCAAAGCATCTTACAACATGAACGATGGCATCAACTTCTCTTATATTTGCAAGGAACTGGTTCCCGAGCCCCTCGCCTTTCGACGCTCCCTTTACGAGTCCTGCGATATCAACGAACTCTATCGTGGCGGGAGTGACTTTCTTCGTATTATAAAGATCCCCCAAAAGTTTTATTCTCTCATCAGGTACGGCAACTACACCAACATTGGGATCTATTGTGCAGAACGGATAGTTGGCCGATTCAGCGCCGGCCTTTGTAAGCGAATTAAATAATGTAGACTTCCCGACATTAGGGAGTCCTACGATTCCTAACTTCATATTTTATTTATCTCCTTCTAAAAGTATTGATTTTAAGTCATTTCTTACATTTTCCAAAATTATTTTGTGCCAATTATGCTACAAATAGGTCCAAAAACGAATCGTTTAAAGCCGTGAAATTGGCGTATTTATAGGCTTTTCTTACAATTGAATTGCTGGAACATAATTGGAACAAAGCTGGAACAAAGCCTACGCTATAGTACCATATTTATTATTTTTTCTCTACCTAGTCTTTTTCGCTCATAATAAGACAGAGTTTTTGATAAAGATGAATACAAAAGGGAGATCACTTTGAGAAACACCCGACAAAATCATCGACTGAATAGTATCTTTCTCAACCATCTGTGTCGTACGATGCTCTTCAGCAGCTACCGTCTCAATAATCTCTTTCCATTGCTCTTTATAATCTCTATACCAACTCACCCATCAAGCCTCCTTCATAGATATTTCTATAAACTTTATCCGGATATAATGATAAGTATTCTTTTACAACCGAAAAATCCACACCTATAGCATTAACAAAATCTTTTAGCTTTGAAGCAAATTCTTGTCCGGAAATATCACTATACTTATCAATCACAGACATCAAATCCAGAAACTGTAATGCAGATTTATTCTTAGATGTAACCTCAGCAACCGGTTTATATACAACAATGGTATTTCCATCTATCTCTTGCTTACGCTGCTTAGTTGATGCTTCATTGCTACAAACTTCATAGCAAGAGGGATTCTGCGTTGTAAATCCATATTTGTTTGCAAGCTGTAATCCCGTTATGTAGCCTTCCACTTTTTCTTCTGACCCAAGATACTTTTTCTCGATATATTTATCCACCGAAACCTTTCCTTTCGTTCCAAGAATTGTAACATAGGAAATAAAATATACACCATTATATAAGCGCTCTAACTTACCTTCATCCACAAGCTTCTTCATTTCCTGACGAAGATAATCCTTTGAATCGCCCGGTAGCTCAGTCAAAAATATTGGCTCACCATTTTTGAAATTATCAATTATATAATCATATACCATTTGGTTTCACCTCACAAATTAGAAATCGTTGATTTCAACTTTATGATACAACCATTTATCCTTATTTGCAAGTTTTTATTATGGCGAATTAAAAACCACCCCTGTTCAAATCTTGGTTTATTACGACGCTTCGCAGAGCTTGCGTATCCGAACAATCCATATCATACTCCGCCCTCTTTTGTCACGATTCTTATACAATTATCGTGACAAAACAAAAATAACTTCTAGTCCACCGGACCAAAAGTTATCTTCAAATCACTCTTATTCAACTTGTGGTCACGATGACCACAAGTGACTTACTTCCAATTAAAATAAGTTCAATAATCAAACAAGTGCATCTTTTCTTACGTAATAAGTGCCCCTGCCACGTCCTCGACGTTCAAGCACATCCTCATTTACAAGTGCTGTTAACGAGTTTTCCACCGATGCACGCCCTAGCTTTGGGCACATTTCCATTATTTCACTTTTTGTAAACTTGCCTATTTTTTTATAAACGGCAGCTCTTACCTGTTCAATTGCAGGTTCCTTTATATCAATAATTTCAATTCGCTCCTCAAAATCTTTATAA
>CADALB010000020.1:0-67864 GCA_902788755.1 uncultured Lachnospiraceae bacterium
ATGTCAGCTTGTCCACCGTAAACGCCTTAGTATCAGATTTCTGTTCGTCAGGCTACGATTTCGCTATCCCTTCTTCTCGCCTACACCTCACGATGTAAATCTTGGGAGTCACTATGGGGTTCGTCGGCAACTACGCCCCTCGTGGACTTTCACCACAGACTGACGGCATGCCCGTCATACATACAAAAAAGGGACATATAAATGTCCCTTTTTCATACGCAGCATATGTTTTAATTCTTCGCACCCACCTTGGTTCTGAGCAGATACCATATAGCACTTGCAAGGCAGACTGACGAATATGTACCGCAGATAATGCCTATCATAAGCGGAAGAGCAAATTCCTTGACAGAGCTTACTCCGAGTATATACAAAACAGCAACCATTATAAATGTTGTCAGCGACGTGAACAGGCTTCGTGAAAGCGTCTGATTGACTGATTCATTGACAATAGTCTTAAGATCATCCTTGGTCGCATTAAGCTTCTCACGTATTCTGTCGAATATAACGATCGTCGCATTAATTGAGTAACCGACTATTGTAAGTATGCAGGCAACAAATGTTGAACCAACCGTAATACGCGCGAGTGCGTAGAAGGTAATAACCACAAGCACGTCATGGATCAGACAGATAACCGAACTTGCACCGAACCTTACATCCTTGAATCTGAACCAGATGTATATAAGCATAAGGATAGTCGCAATAATGATGGCAAGCACCGCATCTCTTGACATTTCCGAAGAGATGGTGGAACTTATCGTCTCTGCCACTATCTTATCTGCCGGAACGGCAAATTCGCTCTCCATCATATCATTGAATGCTTCTCTTTCCTGAACATTAAGAGCCCGCGTCTTGAATATTACCTCATTTGATCCCGTAACCTTCTGGACCTGAACATTTGCATCGCCTGTGATTTTCTCTATTGAAGGTACGACCTTCGCATCAATATCGGCCAGTGCCATATCCTCATTAAATGTTACGTTTGTTGACGTACCTCCGAGGAACTCAAGGCTGAAGTTAAGGGCATGTCGTCCCATTGCCGAATTTGCGATCATAGTAACGATACCGACAAAAATAACCGCTACAGAGATAACGATAAAGACCGTTTTCTTGGACAGAAAATCAATCTTCCTGTATTCTCTTGCCTTTCCGTACCACTTCTCATCCTTGATTCCGAGTGCATAGAAGGATCTCAAAATGAGTTTCGTAACAAACAGTGCCGTGATCATGGAAACAACGATACCAAGTGCCAATGTCTGGGCGAAGCCTTTGATAGATCCGGTTCCGATTACTCCCAGAACAAGAGCCGCGATAAGCGTTGTAACATTACCGTCGATGATAGCCGACAGAGCCTTTTTGTAGCCCTCGTCTATTGCCGACCTTACGGACTTGCCGGCTGCTATCTCCTCTCTGATCCTCGCAAATGTAATAACGTTGGCATCAACTGCCATACCTATCGAAAGAACGATACCGGCGATACCCGGAAGGGTAAGTGTCATATCGAAGAAATTGAGGCAGAATAGTGTGATCAGGCAGTAAAGGATAAGCGCGATGGATGATGCCAGTCCCGGAATAAAATATACCGCACACATAAATACTACGATGATGGCGAATCCGATGGCACCTGCCTTAAGGGATCTGGATATTGCCTCTGTACCGAGCTGTGCACCAACTACATTTGAACGCAGCTCTTCAAGTTCAAGCTTAAGACCACCGATACGGATCGTGGATGCAAGCTGCTCTGCTTCTTCGATGGTTCTCTGACCCGATATCTGAGCCATTCCGCCTGTGATCGCTGTTTTAACGACCGGAATAGAAACGGGAGCACCATCGTAATAGATCATTATTGTATCCTGAGTCTTGGCTGCCTCTGTAGTTGCAGCGGCAAACTTCTTCGTACCCTCTTCGTCAAGTGTAAGTTCAACGATATATTCGGTAGTTCCCATATCGTTCTTGATGGCACCTGCTCTTGATTCAACAACATTAGAACCGGTAAGGACAACCGAACCGTCCGCAATAAGCTCATCTATACTCTTTGAGAGATTGCCGTATGCATCATAGTTTGTATTACCGTTTGAGTCCACATGGTTAATAAAATACAGACTTCCGGGTCTTCCCAGTTCTTCAAGAACCGCATTTGCATCGGACAGACCGGGGATCTCAATACTAACCCTGTCGCTTCCCTCTTTATAAACAAGCGCCTCGGTTGAGTAACCTTCAACCCTCTGCTGGAGCTTATATACGGTATCATCCATATCTTCAGCGGAAGGTGTTTCATCTCCTACAGCCTGGTATGTTATGCTGACACCTCCGGCAAGATCAAGCCCTAAATGAATGCCTTCGGCACTTCCTACGCGGTCAACACCGATCCCATACCATACCGAGTAGCCGAATCCCGCGATAAGCAGAAGGATTGCTACAAGCGCTATGATTGCATTTTGTTTCTTCATTGCTTCTGTTTCCTTTCAAAACTTTGGTTTTATTTGGCAGTTGCTGCCTTCATCATAATGGCACATTCCACACGTTTGCGCTGAAGGGCGCACCCGATATCATATACCCCGTTAATATCTCCTGTAAAGTTGTAAGCGTTTGCGGCGCAGCCTCCGCTGCAGTACAGTTTAGCGAAACAACTCTTACACTCCTCTTTGGAGTATACATTACACATTTTGAACTTATCCCGAAGCTTTGTGTTCGTAACTCCGGAATCCACATTACCCATAAGAAAATCCGGCATTCCCACAAACTGATGGCACGGATACAGATCTCCGTTCGGGGCCACAGCCAGATATTCACATCCCGATCCGCAGCCCGACAGCCGCTTATATGCACATGGCCCCCCTGAAAGATCAATCATAAAGTGGAAGAAGTTAACACCCTTTCCCATCTTTCTTCTGTCGAGAAGGTACTTTGCAAGTATATCATACTGCTCGCATAAAATGGGAACATCTTCTTCTTTTATGGCATAGCTTTCACTTGGAGGTGCAACAACCGGCTCAACGGATATCTGCTCAAAGCCAAGTTCTGCCAGGTGCTTTACATCTTCCGAAAAATCAAGGTTGTTATGCGTGTATGTGCCTCTGACATAATAGTTCATCTGGCCGCGGGATTTAGCCGCCTTTATGAATTTCGGAACTATCGTCTCATAGCTTCCCTGTCCTCCCCGACGCGGCCGCATAAGATCATGTATTTCCTGCCGCCCGTCTATCGACAGAACAAGGTTACCCATCTCTTTGTTGGCGAACTCAAGTATTTCGTCATCAAGGAGCATTCCGTTTGTTGTCAGCGTAAAGCGGAATTTTTTATTATTTGCTTCCTCAATCGACCTGCCGTACTCAACAAGCTGTTTTACAACCTCAAAGTTCATAAGGGGCTCTCCGCCGAAGAAATCGACTTCGAGATTTTTTCTGCCCTTTGATTCTCTCACAAGAAGGTCTAACGCCTTCTTTCCTACTTCATAGGTCATAAGAGCGCGTTCCCCGTGATACTCACCCTCGCCGGCAAAACAGTATTTGCAGGCAAGATTGCAGTCATGAGCTATATGCAGACAGAGGGCTTTTACAACAGTCTCCCTGTTTGTATAATCTGAAATGTAATCCTCGTACAGATCGTCAGTAAACAGGCTCTCATCCTCGATAAGATAAGCCACTTCCTCATAAGCCTCGGCGATCTCACTCTCATCATATGCCGGAAGTCTGTCCTTAAGATAATCTTTTATTACCCCGTAGGGAACCGCCTTGATATCATCCTCATCCACAACGGTTCTTATATCCGATGATTTTGAATACTCATTAAGAGAAGCTATCATGTCATATACGATATCATCAACAACATGAACGCTTCCGCTCTCTGTATCCATTACGATATTATATCCGTTATTTCTGTATAGATGGACCAACTTTTTTCCTTCCTGTTACATTAGAAAAAGCCCTTTAGAGGGCCTTTTCGCAGCTCTGATTTCCTACGGTGCAGGATGTTTTACAAGCTGACTGGCATGATGTCTGGCACTCACCGCATCCGCCCTTTTTAATTGACTTCTTAAGATTTCTTGTCTTCAAAGATTTAATGTGCTTCATCTTCCGTCCTCCAAAATGTTACTGAGAATAATTCTAACGAATTATAGCATAACGGCATTACAATGGAAAGAGATTTTTTATTGGGTCAACATATACAAAAGTGCAATAATCACTACACCAATTAAAATCGCAAGAGCAACACGCCAGCCTGATACCGGATAGTCACCGCCGACCTTGCCCGACTGACCGTTTACTACGAACTGATATGTCTTGTCCCTGTATTTGAAGCTTGAGAGCCATATAGGAAGCATTAGATACTTGTAGGTTATATTGGAATATGCTGTGTTTCCCTTAAAGTTTCTTACGTGATCCGCATTATACCGGCTGCGGATATTACTCTCTATAGCTGCCCTCAATCTGTTTTTTATAAACTCTTTTGCTTTTTCCCATGCATCCTTAAGGCCTATCGAATAGCGTTCGGCCAGAAAGCCTGCCATATACTCGGGCTTGTACGACTTGTTGTCTTTGGTGTCAAAAGGCTCAACACGCTTTAACATATTAACATTCTGGTCTCCGGTTCCGGCTACAAGCGCGTCATCAATGAATTCATCATATGACCCGCTGGTACGGTGCCAGTCGGTAACGGTATGTCTGTTGTCGCCTTCTCCTTCCTCTCTGTCTATGCCGTATTCCGCCGTATAATCGGTATGGGTGTCGGCATCAAAGGTCCAATACGGAAGATATATTCCCTTAAATCTGTCCGCCTTGGCACTTCTCTTGGCTTCCCTTGGAGCAAACCATTTTTTGGATATCCACCTCGTAAAGCGCTCCCCTGCTTCCTTTGCGGTAATCTTAAACAAAACAACGCCGTTAGGAGCCAGTGTTTTAACATCGCTTGCTTCCATAACCTGGTTTGATCCGCAGTATGGACATTCATTTGCAACTTCGAGAGCATCATAAACCGATACGGCTCCGCATGATTTACAGGTTACGGTTTTCTGGGAAACTCCCCAGTCACAGTTTCCCGTAAATTCCGCAGAAGCAAAATCCTGCTCAGAGGCCACGGTATCACCTTCGGTGTTCTCTGCCTTGATCTCCTCACGATATCCGCAGTACTGGCAGTACAGTCCCCCCGTTGACGGATCGAAATCCATTGTCGCTCCGCATTGTGGGCACTTCCTGTCGGTTGCTTTCATCGTGTCAACTTTTTTTGCATTCATAACATCTTCGTATTCTGACATCTTACTCTACCCCGCTCTGTTTAGGCTTCGATTTAGGTTTATCCTCCGGCTTGCTCTCTTCCTCTGTCGCTTCCGGCTCTTTGTCCGCTGTATCATTACTTTCGGTATCAGCTTCGGACAGCTTCAACTCTTCATACTCATCTCCCGGATATTCATCCTCCTCGGGAGAGAAGAAGATCCGTCCCGCTGCCTTGTCAAAAAAAGCAACCTTATTATTTTTTGTAGAATACAGGGTAGCATTTGTTCCCGAGAAAGTCAGGGGTCCGGTGGATCTTAAGACTTCGAGTACACCAGCATCAAATTCGTCCGGTTTAGCATCCCCACTGTATTCGTTTCCGTACTTCGCAAGCTTTACTTTATCAAGAGGATCTACCGGAACACCTTCTTCTATCCCCTTTTGTATCTCTTTGCCGTAACTCTCGGATATATACATGAACAGATCCGTAGGTATCGTATTTGCTGCAAATATATCAAAAGCCTCCGAATAGTCATCATAATCGTCTATATTCCCGCTCTCAAAGCACAGGATCGCAAGATTATACCACTCCGTAAGGTTCCCACGGTCATTTGAGTCCGAATTGGCATACATAAGATTAAGCGCCATTGACGGAATGTAATACTTGCAATACAGAATATTTTTATCCTTGAGCGTAATCTCATATTCGTAAACCTTGGCGGAGCTTTCGTAATCCATGTTCGCATATGTGGTATTCTCGCCGATATGCCCATAATCACCGATGTCTCCGAAAAGCTCTTTGTTTTTGGCTTTTGCAAGCTCTTCGATCCTCGAAACAGCTTTTTGTGAAACATCATACTCGTTTACGATTTCGAATTTCGCACCGGGATAACTTTGCTTAAGAAGCGGTTCAAGATAGCTCTTATCCCCGTCATACTTAAAATACGTCATGTAGTTGGTCATATCCATCTCATCGCTGCGTCCCTTACCGGTCTCACTGACCTTGTACCACAACCTCTTGGGAGACAGATATGTAAATCTTACCGCATTGTCCTGATCAGCCGCGGTAAAGTTTATTGAAAACGGATAACGGTCATCATATACTTCATAATCCGTATATAACTCCCTTGTTGAAAGCTCTTTCGGAAGAACTGTTGTCAGGATCACATTTCCCGCTTCGTCAGCCTCGGTCACATAATCATAGTATGTTCCCTTGCTGTCCTTGACTTCCTTTGATGAAGGCTCCGGCGTCGGTTCGGGTGTCGGCGTCGGATCATTCACAGGCTCTGCTTCCTCTTCGGGTAACTCTTCCACCGCCGGCTCCGCTTTTGCAGTATCGGCTTCCCCGGTTTCACTTTTTATGCCCGTTTGAGGCAGAGCCAGACCTGCGCCTCCCAATCCGTTCATAAAAAAGAGAACGAGGCCGACAAGAACAGCTACAAGTCCTATTATCATGGCAACGATCTTGCCCGAGGCCTTCTTGCGCTGGCTTTCCTGCTCCAGTGTTTCCATAACTTCTATCGGATACATCGATACATTTTCCGCCTTGGTTACATCAGCGCCGCATCTTATACAGTTTAAATGCGTATCCTCAAGCAGCATCCCGCATTTTCTACAATATTTCATACAACCTCCGTATTAAACATATACGTCAATTCTTAAACTCGGAATGATAGAATTCCCTTATATTATCCAATGCAAAGCCCTCTTTTTCAAGTTGTTCTTTCTGAAATTTCTTGTTCTTGTTCATCATGGATACAAGGACGCACGCACCTTTTGCCCGAAGATCCGTAGCTTCCCTGATGACCCGGGCGGTAAAATCACTTGATGCACCTTTTTCTATCAGGAAGGCATACTTCTCTCCCGCTCCCGCCGGAGTAAATCCTCTGTCAAGAAGGATCGTTATGATACGCTCGAATCCGATGGAGAAACCGCAGGCACAGACTTTATTTCCGGTAAACCTGCCTATCATCTCATCGTATCTTCCGCCTCCTGCCACGCTCGATCCGAATTCATTCATCGTTATCTCAAAAATCGTTCCTGTATAATAGGACATTCCCCGGACAAGAGTCGGGTCAAAAATAATGTTAAAATCCGCATTTTTTACTTTTTCAACGCTTTCCATTATGCCGGTGAGGCCGCTGATCGCACCGTCTTCTATGAATCCGCCGATTTTTTGTGATAGTTCGTTCAGGTAAGATACCCCGTTTACATCGCCCTCAAACAGGCTGATGTATTTATCAACGCACGTCTTTTCATAGCCTCCGGATATTAGTTCTTCCCTTACGCCTTCCGTGCCTATCTTGTCCATTTTGTCGAGAATTATAAACACATTATCAAGATCTTTTTCATCAAATCCGGAGCTTTCCGCCATTGCCCTAAGTATCCTGCGGTCATTGATCCTTACCGTAAAATCCTTAAAATCAAGCTTTCCAAGAAGTGTTGTTGTTGCCGTAATAAGTTCTATTTCCGCAAGATTGGTGGGATCCCCGAGTATGTCTATATCGCACTGTACAAACTGACGGAATCTTCCCTTCTGAGGACGGTCGGCACGCCAAACAGGTCCTATCTGAAGAGCTTTAAAGGGAGCCGGAAGTTCTGCCGAATGTGCTGAATAAAATCTTGAAAGCGGAAGGGTCAGGTCGTAACGAAGCCCTGAATCCGCAAGTTCCTCCTCTTTTGTATCCGGACCAAGGACAAGCTTTTCACCTCTTTTTAATATTTTAAATATTAATTTTTCGTTTTCTCCGCCCTGTTTGCTTAAGAGATTCTCTATATGCTCAACGGCCGGTGTTTCAATCGGAGTAAAGCCGAATGTCTGATATGTATCCTTAACAAGCTGCGTAACATAGTCTCGTATACGCATCTCATTGGGAAGTATATCCTTCATTCCGGTTACAGGTTTTTTGATAAGTGCCATTTCAATTCCCCTTTTCATGTACAAATAGTTTTCTTTTCTTATCGATCATCTCGTCGATCCTGTCTATATACAGCGAAACGTCCTTGACGTTATCGCACCGCTCGATCCGTCCGTCGGAAAAAACCCTCTTTGATATGGTTCCCGCACCGGCTGCGGCAATATCCGTTACCTCTTCCATGATAACGATATTGTATATTCCAAAGCATCCTTCCCTTGCATATCCCACATTCTCAAAGTTACCTGCCATGTTCTTCTGCCGGTACAGATAATAGGGAACAAGACCCAGTGATCTTGCACTCTTATCGGCAATATCCATAATGCCCGGTGTATTGATGCTTTTAATATCCTTATGTTCTTCCAGATAGCGGTGCATATTTGCCGCTCTCTTTATGGCCATGGAATGGACTGTAATGCTGTCGGGATTAAGGTCGCATATCTTTTTGAAAGTATTTGACACATCCTCTTCATCTTCTCCCGGAAGTCCCAGTATCAGATCGGTGTTGATGTTCGTAAATCCTGCCGATCTTGCCGACTCAAAGGCCCTGTAAACATCCTGTGTGGAATGACTCCTGCCTATAACCTTAAGAGTCTTATCATTCATAGTCTGCGGATTAATGGATATACGGGTAACCCCGGATTCACGCATCGTCTCAAGCTTCTTGCCTGTAATACTGTCGGGGCGGCCCGCTTCAACGGTAAACTCCCGTAAAAGTGAGCAATCAAATGCACCCCTTATATATCCGATGAGATCATTTAACTGTTCTGCCGACAGGGTTGTCGGTGTGCCACCGCCTATATAAACACTGTCGGGACATCTGCCACTGTAATACTCCGCGAAAAAATCAATCTCCCGCTTTAATGCCCTAAGGTATTCATCTACTCTGCCTGCCCATGAAGCGATGGGATACGAGGTAAAGGAGCAGTACAGGCATGTGGTGGGGCAAAACGGAATTCCCACATACAGACTGAATCCCTCCTTGTTGAGGCTCTTTAGGACTTCATGTTCTCTGTGGGCAACCGAAGTTGCAAGGCTTATCTTCTCATCCGAGCATAAATATACGGACTTCATATAGTCCGCTATCTGTTGATCCGATGCACCTTCCCTGATCATCTTCATCGGGACCTTAACAGGCCTTATACCGGTCATGGTTCCCCATGGAAGGCTCTTTTTCGTCACATTGGATAAGACATCATAGAGCGTATGCTTCAGGTCATTCTTTACCGCAGGACGTTCTCTGACGGATATACACCTCTCCCTTTGACCCGCAAAGCCGAGTTTGGGCGCACCTACAACTATTTTTTCGTCCGTAACAAGGACGCTTATATCATAATCCTCCGCATCATCTGTAATGCTTACGTCTTCTTCCGGATAGAAGGCTTTGACAAGAGAATGAACATCATAAGAAAATCCGGAACTGTTAAGAAGTACTTTCATATCATTCAGGCAAGAAACGGATTATGTGCGATCTCTTCAGCCATTGTCGTCGTATCGCCGTGTCCCGGATAGACTTTGACATCACCAGAAAACCTTTGTGCAAGCATTTCAACGCTCTGCATTATCTGCTCTCCGCTACCCGTCGGAAGATCGGTTCTGCCTATGGACCCGCAAAACAGGGTGTCTCCCGAAAACAGCCATTTTTCACTTTCCACATAATAGCAGCAGCTTCCGATTGTATGACCAGGAGTTGCAACAACCGTAAACTTTATTCCGGCAAGTTCGATCTCTTCTCCATCGGCAAGAAGTACATCCGGATCAACCGTATACGGGCGTCTTATCTGATCCGATGCATTGAGATTCGAATTGTTGCATACTTCCTTTTCAGCCGAAAGGGCATACAGCTTTGCACCTGATTTTTCAGTCAGCTCATGACATCCCATTATATGATCGAAATGCCCATGGGTAAGAAGTATTCCCGATATTCTGAATCCCTTTTCCGTCAGCTTGTCGTATAAACCGTTCTTGGCCGGATCTATAACAACCGTCTCCATGGTTTCGGAGTCGTATACTATGTAACAGTTTGTTTCTACTGCGCCAAGTACCATGCGCCCTACTTTTATATCTCCCATCAGCCGGCCGTCCTTTCTATGTCTATGATACCGTTGATTGCACGAAGTTTTTGAACAACGTCCTTAAGTTCTTCCTTGCCGGAGGTCGAAAATGAAAGCTCTATCGTCACTGTTCCCTGTTTGCTTGTTCTTACATTCATGTTCAGTATGGATACTCCACGCTCCGTAAGATTCTTTGTAACATCCATCAGAAGTCCGTGCCTGTCCTGTGCAAATATTCGGATACCCGTTTCAAACTTTTCGGTATTATCCGATACCCTGACTTCTCTTTCCCATACGGCTTCGATCAGCCTTGCTCTCTCATCTTCCGGAAGGGCAATGATGTTTACGCAATCCGTCCTGTGAATGGAAACACCCCTTCCTCTTGTCACATATCCGACGATTTCATCACCCGGAATGGGGCTGCAACACTTACTGAACCTTACCGCAAGATCCTCGGTTCCCTGGACAGCAACTCCGCCGCCCCGCCTTACCATGAGTCTCTTATGGTTGCCTGCTACATTAATATCCTCGACGATCTTCTCGTCAGACATTATAATCGGATGGTCGCGGTCATACAACTCCTTCATTCTGTTGATGATGGCGCCCTCCCGAAGTCCTCCGTGACCTACAGCCGCACAGACCGCATCCCAGTCACGGAATCCGTACTTTTGCATTATTGCATTCATGTACTGCGGCGTCATTATCTGTGCCGGATCTATGGAATTGTTTTTGCAATACCCCAGTATAAGTTCCCGGCCTTTTTGGATATTATCTTCCTTCAGTTCATTTTTGAACCACTGGTTGATCTTTGTTTTAGCCTGGTTGGATTTGACAAGATTAAGCCAGTCCCTGCTGGGGCCTCTTGAGTTCTGGCTTGTTATGATCTCGATACGGTCACCGTTTTGTATTTTGTAATTGATAGTGGCAAGCTGACCGTTTACGCGTGCTCCGATCATCCTGTTTCCCACTGCCGAATGGATCGCATAGGCAAAATCGATTGGATTGGAACCTGCCGGAAGTGTTTTTACATCTCCTGTTGGAGTGAAACAATATACAGTATCCGAGTACAGTTCAAGGTCTGATTTAAGAGTATTAAGGAATTCCTTGTTGTCGGACAGATTAACCTGCCAGTCCAGGATCTGTCTGAGCCAGCTCATTTTCTCTGCCTCGGATTCCTCTACCTTTTTACCGTCCGAGCTTTCCTTGTATTTCCAATGGGCTGCGATACCGTATTCCGCTGTTCTGTGCATCTCCTTGGTTCTGATCTGGATCTCAAAGGGTCTTCCCGAAGGCCCGATAAGAGTCGTATGAAGGCTCTGGTACATATTGGGCTTGGGCATGGCAATATAGTCCTTGAACCTTCCCGGAATGGGCTTATACATCTCATGTATTACACCGAGGGCAGCATAGCAGTCCGGTATAGTATTAACAATTATCCTTACGGCAAACAAATCATATATCTGATCAAGAGTCTTATCCTGATTAAGCATCTTGCGGTAGATCGACATGAAATGCTTGACTCTTCCGTCAAAAGTCGCTTCAATCCCCGCATTGGTTATATGTTTTTTAACATCCTCTACAATTTCCGATACATATTTTTCCCGTTCTGATTTGCGTATACTGATCTTGTCCGCAAGATCGTAATACACCTCCGGTTCAAGATATTTAAGTGACAAATCATCCAGTTCAACCTTCATCTTCGATATTCCGAGACGCTGGGCAAGAGGTGCATATATATCCATTGTTTCCCTTGCGATCTCAACCTGTCTCTCGGGCGGCTGATACTGAAGAGTTCTCATATTATGAAGTCTGTCGGCAAGCTTAACCATTATGACACGGATATCCTTGGCCATTGCCAGGAACATCTTCCTGAGATTTTCCGCCTGATATTCAAGCTTATCACCGTTATATCTGATCTTTTCGAGTTTGGTAACACCGTCAACGATAAGGGCTACATAGTTGCCGAACTGATCCCGGAGTTCCTCGTCGGTAATCACTGTATCCTCAACAACATCATGCAGGATACCTGACACTATTGTTTCCTTGTCAAGTTGAAGCTCCGCCAGTATGATGGCAACCGAAAGCGGGTGTATGATGTAGGGCTCCCCGGATTTGCGGAGCTGGTTTTTGTGCGCCATGCTGGCAAGGTTATATGCTTTTTCTATAAGGGATATATCATCGGATGGGTGATATTTTCTGACACGCGAAATAAGCTCCTGATACAGCTGTTCAGGGCTCTGATGTTCTGACAGGGCGGTAAACGCACCGTCATCAAGTATAAGTTCGGTTACATGTCCTTCATCCACTTATACTATGCTCCCAAAAAACCTGCTATAATCCTCTCCTCAGCCTCTTCTTCGGTCAGTCCCAGTGTCATAAGTTTAATTATCTGCTCTCCCGCAATCTTTCCGATTGCAGCCTCGTGAATGAGGTTGGCATCGACCGAGGATGCGTTAAGAGCCGGAGAGGCATTGACTCTTCCATTGCCGACAAGTATGGCATCACATTCGGAATGTCCCTTGCACTTGCATTTTCCGTTAATTGACGAAGTGTATTCCTGAAAAGAGTTACCTTTCGCAACACTTCTGGAGATCAGATCCACATTGGAATCTTCCCCCTCCATATCAACCGAAAACTTTGTGGACGCTGTTTCATCATTGTCCGTCATAATACTCTCATGGATGATCAGGCTTGCATTTTTCTTGAGGATTGCAGTCGTATCTCTGGTAGTCTCGTCGACTCCTCCTAACTGCAGAGTCTCCATCTCAAGCACAGCCCCGTCATCAAGCTCGGCATAGGTAACCGGATCGATCACACGTTTTCCTCCTCCTTCGCCTATCCCTATGTGTTTTTCCTTATACACAACATGGGATCCGCTCTCAAGGAAAAATCTGTGAATGCCGTTATGGTTTGAGCCTTCTTCCGCGTCCGTATGTACTCCGCATCCGGCTACGATCGTTACATCCGCACCGCTTTGCACATGAAAATCGTTATATACAAGGTCATGAACATCGCTCTTGGTAACGCAGGCAGGTATGTACACCGTTTCCTGCTGTGCCTTGTCAGATATGTAAATATCTATCCCCGGCTTGTCTTCCTTCTTCACTATACGAATATGGTCACTGTTTTGGAAACTGATGCATTCTCCGTTTTCACGAAGGGAATAGGCGCCCGAGAACACTCCGTCCCAATCGGTTATCTCCCGAAGGATTTCTTCCGTGATCTTGTCCATATCAAAACATCTCCTTGCCCTTTGGGCAATAATTATCGGTATTATTCTTCATAAGGGCCGGAAATACCCGGTCCTTTGTCCCGCTTTCCGAAACAACACCATCCCTTATGACCACGATCTCATCAGCTATATTTAATATCCTTTCCTGATGGGAAATGATCAGAAGCGCAACATCATCATCTTCTTTCAGGCTCTCAAAGGCCTGTATAAGGCTTGTAAAACTCCACAGGTCGATTCCGGCCTCGGGCTCGTCAAATACAATGTACTTTGCTCCTCTTGCAAGAACGGTGGCAATCTCTATCCTCTTCATCTCACCGCCCGAAAGATGGGAATCCATTTCCCTGTTCATGTAGTCCCTTGCGCACAGCCCGACTTTTTCCAAAATACGGCACATACGCATTTCAGACATATCTCCGCCTGCGGCTATCTCCATAAGAGTTCTGACATTTATCCCCTTGAAACTGACAGGCTGCTGGAAAGCATATGCGATTCCCTTTTTTGCCCTGTCTGTAATGGACATTTTTGTAATATCTTCTTCGTCAAGGTATATAGATCCGGATGTGGGCACATAAAGCCCGGCTATTATCTTGGCAAGGCTGGTCTTGCCTCCCCCGTTAGGGCCGGTTATAACCGTAAGTTTTCCCGGTTTGACAGACAGGCTGACATTTCGGAGCAGATTTTCCTTCTCGGGAAGATTCAGTGTTATGTTCTCCAGTTTAAGCATTATAATTAGCCTTTCAGATATCAATTATGTCATTATTCCAAAAAACCTCAAGGTTTGCCATGCAACCCTGAGGCTCTTTCGTTCGTAAAATAATACAGTAAGCAGCTCGTAGGGGAATCGAACCCCTGTTTCCGCCGTGAGAGGGCGGCGTCTTAACCGCTTGACCAACGAGCCGTACTTGACCATATTATACGAATCGGAACAAAAAAGCAAGTAGAAAATTAATTGAAATACTTTAACATAAATGCGGGAAGCATGATTTTACCGTCAATAGTCCTTACTCCGTCGACGTGTGCCATATATTCTTCGGCCAAAGTCTCCTCTTCGGATATCGGTTCGGTTGCCGCCTCAGCCTCATCATTTATTGAAGTATCCTCATCGGGGCTGACGGCAAGCATGCTCTCGTCAACGGTCTCTCCACGCTCTTCGGCCGCCTCAATTATGGCTTCATTAAGCGCATCGATCACTTCCTGGGGTACAACGTAATCGTCGCCCATAAGAGCTTCCTGCTGCTCTATTGCGGCCAAAACAATAGGGTCCGGTGCAGACTGAGCTTCTTCGCTTTCATGTCCTTCCTCTACGACCTTAATATTTGATCCAGAATTATTTATGGCATCCATATAACGGTCGAGAACACCCCTGACATCCACTCCGAGCAGATCGGAAAGTCCGTTTATAACATCGTCATCCATCTCGTTAAGTGTGATAACAACATCTATATCTGCCTGAGACAAATCCTTAATATCAATATCTCCAAGCCCGAGTGCGTCAAGATCCAGTCCGCCGTAATCCTCCATGATCTGAAGTGATCCTTCTCCCAGTTCCCGGATGATCTCCTCCAGTTCTTCGTCGGACATTTCCGTATTGAATACTTCAGCAAACCTGCCTTCGATGCCTTCAAGATACAGTGTTGCAATACCCTCTATGTCACCCCGGGCTTCCGTAAGTATCTTCTCGGCACCCTGCTGTGTAAGCCTTCCCGACTCAATATCCCCGCTCACATCCTCATACAATGACAGGAAATACTTTTCAAGAAGAGCCGAAAGATCCATACCAGTTGCAACGATCTGATCTCCTACTTTTGCCACGTCCTCGTCGGTCAGAATCTCCTGCCCCACTTTCTCATAATCCATATCTATAAGTTTTTCAACATCACCGTCAAAATATTTACCGATAATGTCCACAACACCCTTAGATACCGAATTGATCTCTTTTGCGATCTCTCCCTCGGCCCATCCGTCTCTGGGAATGCTCGCGATCTTCTCTTCAAAGAATTCACCAAGAGCCGCTATTGTATCAACCTCAATCTGCTCAGCCGCTTCCTTTGTAACCTCTTCGATTACTTCTTCCTTCGAAGTTTCTTCCGCAATCTCTTCTACAGCTTCTTCATCTGCAGCTTCCTCCTCCGAAGTCTCTTCTACAGCTTCTTCCTCAGTGGTCTCCTCTGTGGGTTCTTTCTCGGTAGTCTCTTCTACAGCTTCTTCCTCAGCAGCCTCTTCGTCGGCCTTTTCTTTTTCTTCCTCTAAGATCTGGTCTGCTTCCTTTATCTCTTCAAGTTCTCTTTCAATCTTTTCCTTGTCCTCATTGATATCCTCCGAAGCATCGGCGTCTGCGGATTCACCGCCCATGAAGTCTTCAATGAGCTGATTGTTATCAAAGCCCTTGAAAGTAACACTTCCCTTATCGTCACCCTCGATAACAATATCGATCTGTTTGTCACCCTTTGTTGCAGTAAAGACGCCCTCTTCGACAGTCGTATCCCATCCGTTTTCGCGGGCAAAGGAAACTACATCAAAGTCGCATTGGAAAGGTTCGATCTCATCATCAGGTACAGAAGCGCTCTTGACTCCCTTTCTGAACAGATACCAGTTCAGCTCGTCCGATATCCTGATGCAGTTTTCCGAAGACTCATCCACCGTTTCCTTAATAAAATCATTCATTACCGCAGCGGCATTTTCCTGTGATGATTCATACTCATCTTTCCATGCTCCGCGCACGGATTCTTCGATATCACTTGCACTTGCAGCCTCCACGCCTTCCCAGTAATGTCTTACTGATGCGCCATAGACTTCCCTCTTAGGATATATGGCACTGTTAAGCTTTGCAAAATCAAACTGTACTATTCCTTCCGTATATGCATCATCTGTTATATCGGTAGAGATATTTTCAGGGAGAGTATCCGCAAGTGCGGGAATAGGTATGAACGGTGAAGCCGTCGGATTAGACGGGGTAGTCCACACTACCGACGACATCTGCGCAGGCACGTCATCAAATACCTGTACGAGGTTTACGTTACCTACCATCTGATTATTTATACCGTAATATACTCTGTTGTCTTCATCGCGAAGATCGTAGGCTGTTCCTTCAAACCTGTTCCTGAAAAATGAAAAGGCCTGATTAACGGAAACCTCTTTATCCGGTGTAAAGAACACTTCATACCCCTCTTCCGGATCGTATTCGAGTTCCTCCGAGGGCGCAAATACATCATGTCCCACCCATCCTCTTAAATGGGATTCGTCATTGTAAATGTTGTCGTAATTATATGTAAGAATCAAGTCAAGATTGCCGTCATCATCAAATACGGCAAAATCATTTTCTTCAGGCAGTGCCAGTAATTTCTCCGAAACGATTGTGTCGGGATCTTCCGGATCGGCAGTCCTGATGATAGGATCGTTTGAAAAAGTAGCGATCTTGTCATCCGGAAGTTTCTTTGCCACATACTCATGTCCGGTAAAGTTTTCCACAACCCAGGCTCCGTCAGGATCCGTAATGAAAACTATCTCTGCCGTCTCGGCTCCGGTCTCATCATATATCGAGCACAGAATATCCACTGCTTCCTTTGCGGTCCCCGCGGTAGAGCACAGAACCTTCGCTATCACTTCTTCGCTTATTCCGTCATATACAAAAGGATCGGCAGCCTGGGCGTCAATATTGCAGTCGGTTGTAATTCCCGTAACTACGGAAACACCGTACTCATTTGATGCGCAGCTTGTCCATCCCGCATAATCCGTGAAGCCCATCATCTTAACAATGGTCATTTTGGCCGAATCTGCCGGCATTTCGTAACTGTATCCGTTAGAAGATTCGATAGCTTCCCCTTTTTGTATCAAACCTTCGTCAAGTACAACCGGTATGGATGCCATACCCGTATCCGCTTCTGTTGAAATCCCCACAAGCGTTGTTCCATCAGCACTTGCATCCTTGCCGACATAAATGCCGGTACCGGCATTTACGCTTGTTCCGCCGGTGGTAATGCACAAACACAGCGCCGCAGCTCCTACCAAAATTTTTGTTAATCCCTTCATTTTTTCTCTCCCTTTTTAACTCGATTCAATCTTTTACCCCATTAAATGCGTGCAACAAAAAATGGTGCTGCACACACCATTAAATGTACCGCGAATAATATATTATGTCAACAAAAATATTATGTTAACAGATGATTTTTTTCTCTTTGTGAACTTCGTACTTTGTAACGCCTGTCACAGTCTCTCCGTCAATCTGCAGAGCAGTCGGACGATCGAATTCAACCGTAACGTCGCTCCCCATTATCTCGGTTACAAGACTTTTGTATTTCAGATGAGTTCCCTTAAATATGGAAAGAAATGCACACAGAAGCGCTATCCTGAATTTGGAGTGCACAACTATAACCGATACTTTTCCCTCTTCATTCAGTCTGTCCTGATTGGGTGCGCACATCATCCCGCCGCCGTAATACCTTCCGTTCATAGCCGGCGCCATCCAGACATCCCTGTACTCCGTTGTAACGCCGTCAACGGTAACCTTCGCGTTCACGCGGTGAAAATCATACGCAAGACCTTTCAGTGCAATAAGCGGATAATAGACACGCTTTCCGGGCTTTTTAACTCTGATCTTGTCGCCTTCCTCGCAGCAGTACCCGTCAATACCGAATCCTATCCCGTTGAGGAATAAGCTCTCCTTACCGTCTATTATGACTTTGGGAATGCATTTAAGATATTTGTTAATACGGAATACTCCGTTTGTTTTGTCCTGATCTATATCATGGTAAAAATCATTTCCGCTTCCTGCGGGATAATAGAAAATATCCTGCTCAAGATCCACTGTATTTACGGAATTAATAAGGTGATTAAGAGTTCCGTCACCTCCGCACAAAACAATCTGATCCTCAGGGTCAAGTTCCTTTATATGTTTTTCAAAATCTTCCACTTCAAGCAGGTTGATGTATCTCTTTTCATCGGATGCAAATATTTCACCCACACCCTTGCTTGCCTCTTCACATGTACTGTTACCCGCCAGCGGATTGTACATAATATAGATCATTTATAATTATCCTCCGGTAGGGGATCTTTACCCCGTGATTTTACAACTGCGATACTATCCTTCTTGCAACATACACACCGCTGGCCGATGCGTGCGAAAGCGAATGTGTGACACCGCTGCCGTCACCTATTATATAAAGCCCCGGATACTGGGTTTCCAGGTTTTCATCCACCTGTACTTCCATATTGTAAAACTTGACTTCGACTCCGTACAAAAGTGTGTCATCGTTTGCGGTTCCGGGTGCGATCTTGTCAAGCGCATGGATCATCTCCATAATGCCGTCCAGTATTCTCTTCGGAAGAACAAGCGACAGGTCTCCGGGTGTTGCATTAAGTGTGGGCTGAACCATACCTTCGGCTATACGCTTTTCATTACTCCGCCTTCCCCGTACCAGGTCGCCGAAGCGCTGGACTATCACACCTCCGCCCAGCATATTGGATAGTCTTGCAATACTCTCGCCGTATCCGTTTGAGTCCTTGAAGGGCTCCGAAAAATGCTTGGCAACTAGCAGTGCAAAATTAGTGTTCTCTGTCTGCTTATCCTTTGCTTCGTAGCTGTGTCCGTTTACGGTAATGATTCCGTTTGTGTTTTCCGTAACAACAATGCCGTGAGGGTTCATGCAGAATGTTCGGACATTATCCTCAAACTTCTCGGTACGGTATACGATCTTGCTCTCATACAACTCGTCGGTAAGATGGGAGAAAATCACTGCGGGAAGCTCTACTCTCACACCGATATCCACACGGTTGCTCTTGGATGCTATGCCTAAATTCTCACATACACTTTCCATCCATTTGGAACCGCTTCTTCCGACAGAGACTATGCACTGTCTGCAGGTTGCGCTCTTTTTACCGTAAGTAACCTTATACCCTCCGTCTATGACCTCAAGTGAATCCACACTTGTCAAAAAGTAAAAATCAACGGAGTCCTTCATATAATTATACAGGTTCTCAAGAACCACATAATTAATATCGGTTCCAAGGTGTCTTACCGATGCCTCAAGGAGCTTAAGCTTATTTTGCATACACGTTTTCTTAAGGGATGTGCCTGCTGTGGAATAAAGCTTACAGCCCTCACCTCCGTTTTCGAGGTTGATGCTGTCTACATACTCCATAAGCTCAATGGCCTTTGCTCTTCCGATATGCTCATAAAGCGTACCGCCAAAATCATTGGTTATGTTGTACTTTCCGTCGGAAAAAGCACCGGCACCGCCAAATCCACTCATAATAGAACAGGATTTGCATCCGATACATTTTTTGACCTTTTCCCCGTCTATGGGGCAATGGCGTTTGTGGAGCTGCTGTCCGGCCTCAAACACCGCAACCTTAAGATTCGGCCTCGTCTTTACTATTTCATAAGCCGAATATATTCCGCCGGGGCCTGCCCCGATTATTATCACATCATAATCCATTTGAATCTCCCTGTTTGTCCAGTTGTAACCGGTTAATGTTTAACGTAGTCTTGCAGCGAAGGGTCTGTCCTAAATCTCCCCCGAAGCTCTGCTGTGTATGTCTTGGTATTCTGATTTTTAATTCCCCGTGCGGTAACGCATGAATGCTTTGCTTCTATTGTAACGGCGACATCCGCACTATTAGTTATCATGCTGATGATATCGGCGATATCCTGCCCGATGCGTTCCTGAAGCTGCAGTCTCTTGCCTACCATATCGCAGACCCGCACTATCTTGGACAGACCGATAACTTTCCCGTTGGGGATATAGGCAACATTCGCTCTCATATCGTACATAAGTGCCATATGATGTTCACAGTACGAAAAGAACTCTATGTCACGCATCACCACAATTTTCTCCTGATCGGTGTCTATGTCATCATCGAATGTGCGGTCAAACATTTCGGCAATCTGCCGGTTTGTGTAATTCATTCCTTCAAACACTTCACTGCACATGGCTGCGACTCTTTTCGGAGTGTCGGCAATTCCGGGACGCGTCGGATCATCGCCCAGAGCTTTTATTATACCGCGTATATGTTTTTCTATCGCCTCTTTATCGATCATGTCAGAACCTTTGTAATCTTTCCTTCCTTGAACATACGCATCATCTCATTTGTCAGTGACAGATCATTGGGCTGAAGAACTATGTCCTCCCGCTTTGTCCACTGAGCATATTTAAGCTCGCTATCGTCCATTTTGATATCCGTATCACAGGCGTCGCAGTAAAATCCCACAAGTATATCCATCGCCATGCCCCATGGCTGCGACTTGTAATACCTGATATTTCTGACTCTTATTCCGGCCTCTTCCATAACTTCCCGCTCTACCGTTTCCTCAAGAGTCTCACCGATCTCGGTAAAACCGGCTATAAGCGCATTATGGGCATATCCGGTTTTGTATCTTGTAATAAGTATACTGTCTTCGTTTATTACACCGACTATAACCGCCGGGTTGATCCTCGGGTAGACTATATTGCCGCATTTTTCACATCTTAAGGCACGCTCTTTGGTATCCGGTTCTGTAGGAGCCCCACAGAAGCCGCAGTACCTGTTTGAAGAATACCATCTGTGCAGGTGATATGCCGTAAAAGCTGCAAACAGTTCGTAGCCCGTCCCGTGATCCCGAAGCTGCCTAATAGTGTAATACGAATAATCACCCGGTATACTTCCGCGGTTATCCGACATATAATATCCGCATTCCGCAATCGAAAAAAGGTATACAAGGTTATCGGTGCATACATCCGATAAAGAGGGATACTTAATACCCTCATTATTACACGCCACCAGTATTCTGTCTTCTTCATCAAATATTATGATACGGTCACCTTCCGCACAGGGTCTCGGACAGTATTCATTATTAAGTTTGTACGGAGCAATATCCTGTATCATTTTCAGCGTTTCTTAACAATACTCTTATATGCCGGACGGACTATCTTGGAGCCGCTGACAAGTTCTTCTATTCTGTGAGCGCTCCACCCGGCAACTCTGGCAATGGCAAAAATAGGCGTATAGAGTTCTCTCGGTATATTCATCATTTCATAGGCGAATCCGCTGTAGAAATCCACATTGGGAGAAACGCCCTTATATATCTTGCGTTTAGCCGCTATAACTTCAGGAGCAAGCGACTCCACCTTGCGGTAAAGATCAAGATCATCCTGTCTTCCCTTTTCTACCGATAACTGTTCCACATATTTTCTGAATATCACTTCTCTCGGATCGGATCTTGAATACACTGCATGTCCCATACCGTATATCAGTCCCTGGCCGTCAAAGACCTCTCCATTCAGAAGTCTTGTAAGGTAATCTCTTACTTCATCATCGTCCTTCGGATCCCTGATGTTCTCACGTATGTTGTCCATCATTTCCATTACCTTGATATTGGCACCACCGTGTCTGGGCCCTTTAAGAGAACACATGGCAGCCGCAATGGTTGCATATGTATCGGCACCCGATGATGTTACAACACGGGTTGTAAATGTGGAGTTGTTACCTCCTCCGTGCTCCATATGAAGCATCAAAGCAACGTCAAGTGCCTTTGCCTCCGTTTCGGTAAACTTCGAATCGGCTCTTAACAGATTCAGTATATTCTGGGCCGTGGACAGCTCAGGGAGCGGTCTGTGTATATACATTGAATCCATGTTCTCATAGTGGTTATATGCATGGTAACTGTACACTGCAAGCATGGGGAATACAGCAATAAGCTGCATACACTGTGAGACTACGTTTTCAAGTGATATCTCGGATGCATTTCTGTCGTATGAAGCAAGTGTCAGGATCGCCCTCGTCATTGAGTTCATAACATCCTTGGTGGGTGCTTTCATTATGACATCTCTTGTAAAATTGGTAGGAAGTTCTCTCGCATCGGTAAGTGTATCGATAAACTTTTTGGACTCGCGCTTACCCGGAAGGTCGCCAAACAGAAGCAGATACGCAAGATTCTCGTATCCAAACATCGTATCCCTGTATTTTTTAATCAGATCCTCAACCCGGTATCCTCTGTACCACAACTGGCCGTCACAGGGATTGCCGTCGGCATCTTTCGCAACTATATTTGAAACATTTGTAAGGCCTGCGAGCACACCCTTACCGTTTAAGTCCCTCAAGCCTCTTTTTACTTCGTATTTCTCGTAATAATCAGCGGGAATACTGTCATTCTTCATAATCAGATTTGAGTATCCCGACGTGTCGATACTGTCTCTTTTCTTCAAAAACCAACCCCCATTTTCGTATTTTCTATATAAATAAACTAAGCACATATTTTACTATATATGCAACTTTTTTTCAAATACGCGAACCTGAACACAAGCAAAGATCCCGCCTTGGGCGGGATCTTTGTACCGGATCTTATTATTCTTCACCTCTTCAGCGGATGAGTTTCTCCAGGGTCTCAAACAGGATATCCGGCTCAACAGGCTTGCTTAGATGGGCATCAAGGCCTGCCTGAAGGCTCTGCTGCACATCCTCATCAAAAGCGTTGGCGGTAAGTGCAATTATAGGGATCGTCTCACTGTCTCCACGTCCCAGTGAGCGGATTACTCTTGTCGCCTCAAGACCATCCATCTCAGGCATGCGCATATCCATAAGTATGGCATCATAATAGCCTTCCGGTTTGGATTCATACAGATGTACTGCCTCCTTACCATTAACAGCATGATCTGTTTCAATCTTACGCATGGACAGAACCTCTGTCATTATATCGGCATTAATCTCCATATCCTCCGCAAGAAGAATATGCCGTCCTTCCAGCTCCGCCTTATTCCGGCTATCGTCCGGCAATGTATGTTTTTTATCCAGCACTTTCTTAAATTCGTTTATCAGGTTATCTGCGAACAGTGGCTTGGCAATAAAGCTGTCCACTCCGGCACTTATTGCCTCATCGTACACATCTTCCCAATTGTATGCGGTAAGAAGTATCACGGCAGTATCCTGACCGAGTACCGAACGGATCTGTCTGGTAGTCTCCACACCATCCATTTCAGGCATCTTCCAGTCAACGATAATAAGGTTGTACGGTTTCTGTCTGGCACATGCAAGCTTCACAGCCTCCAGGGCCTCCTGCCCGGACTCCACCGCATTCGCCTCTATCCCCGCCTGTGAAAGCACAAGCTTGGCCTGATCACATGTGACCTTATCATCATCAATCACAAGCACCTTCATGTCCTGCAGCCGTATTTCATTTGCGCCCGAGTTCTCGTCTTTTCTGCGGTCGGAATCGCTTAATGTAACACGAACCGTAAACGTGGTTCCCCTGCCCTTCTCACTTTCTACATTTATCTCGCCGTTCATCATCTCTATGATGCTCTTTGTGATCGGCATGCCCAGTCCTGAACTTCCGTATTTATTCATAACTCCGGAATCTTCCTGACTGAATGCATCGAAAATCTTGGGCAGATACTCCTTGCTCATTCCTATTCCGGTATCTTTTATAACAAACTGCAATACGGATCTGCCACCAAAGCCCCCTGTCTTCTCTACATCAAGACTGACTTGTCCGCCTTCGGGTGTAAATTTGACAGCATTGCCGAGAATATTGATGAGCACCTGACGCAGTTTGATACTGTCTCCTATGTAATAATCATTAATACCTTCGCCCACATGACAGTTATACTCAAGCCCCTTTTCCCTACACTGCCCGTCAAAAATCATACAAATCTGTTCCATAAGCTCCGAAAAAGCAAACTCCTCATTTTTGAGTGTCATCCTTCCGGCTTCTATCCTGGACATATCAAGAATATCATTTATAAGATTCAGAAGATGATGTGCGCTGCTTCCTATTTTTTCAAGGTAATCCTTGGTGTTATCCGATATTCCCGGTTCATTAAGCGCCAGAGAATCCAGCCCTATGATCGCATTCATCGGTGTCCGTATCTCATGGCTCATATTGGACAAAAATACCGTCTTGGCTTTGCTGGCATTCTCTGCTGCCTTTAATGCATCGGAAAGAGCCTGGCTTCTGGCAAGCGATTCCCGCATTTCCTCATCAATATCCGTAAAGCCCACACCTACTGCATGTATGACCTCGTCACGATTTGCGTCCTGCTTGTTCACATCTGCCATACGCAGCATCTCATAGCTCTCGACCCCGTCTTTACTGACAAGATACCGCAAGGCTATTATTACACTCTTTGAAAGCCCCTCCCTGATGTTCTCGGGTTTGATAAAATCAAGAAACTGCTCCCGGTAATCCTCTGTCACATACTCGTTTGCATATTGGGTAAATGCTTCCGAAAAAACGAACTCATCATCTCTTGCGATCCTGATGTCGGACTCATCTCTTCTGTGGCAGACTGCCCGATCCGAGTCCAGATCAACATAGAATACACTCCTGTAATCCGATGCCATGGCAGTGATCATGCTGTCAAGCTGGGCACGCCTCTTCTCCTGTTCAAGAAGCTCATCCTGAAGTGCCAGACGCTCCTCCATCTCCTGCTGCATGGCCTCGGCAGTTTCTCTCTCAAGTGCCAGTCTTGTTGCTCTGCGGGTCTGTATGAGCATCATGACAAATACACCGGCAAGAACAACCGTAGTAAGCGCAGCAAGGGTCATGCTCCTTCTGACTATCTCGTCGGAAATAGTCTCTATCTGGTCACTGATACCGCTCTCTCTTATCAGATATGTAAGCATCCAGTCGGTACGATGTACAGGAACATAATAGAGCGTCTCGGAAACGCCGTTATATGTAAATGAAACAACTCCGGAATGCCCGTAAGAAAAATCATCCCTGACCTTTTCGTTGCTGTATTCGCCTTCGAAAGAAGCCGTATCAAGAGCTGCAAGAAGATTATCCTCCTTGGCAAGTCCACCCAAAACGGAATTGGTCAGAGAGTATCCATCCGGTGTGTATATATTACAGAAAGTAGTGCTGTTAGAGCCCGACTGAAACGAGATGGTCTCAAGCATCCTGTCCATATCGATCTCCATGAATCCCGCCACCAGAAAGTGTCCGTTAAAGGGCAGACGGTCTGTCGGTGCCGCAATCACAATTCTGGTGCTCTCACCTTCCGCATCCATTACCGATATTTCCGGACCGGATATTGTTTTATAATCAAAACCGTAACGGTCTATATCGTCCCTTGTTCCCCTTGATGTATAAATAGTCCCCGTTTCATCAACGAATGCAAACTTTTCCAGCCCGTATAACTGCTTCATTCTAAGCTGATAGGTCTGAAGATTTTCAACCGAACTAAGATCATTCGGTGAGAGCAGTCCGATGGCCACATCAAGATTGCTTATGTAATCATTGAGTGTGGATGCCACTACCTGTTCTCTTCTGCCTGCCAGTTCGTCAAGATAAAACAGACTGACATTTCGCACAGCCTGCTTCGTATCGGTGCTCGCCCTTCCGCCGTTCCATACAGTTCCCAATATAAGTATCAGCGCAACGACTATGCCTCCTGCCAGTGCAACCGCTGTAACACTCTTAGTATTGACTCCTTTCACTTTACGCCTCCATAAATAGAATATATAATGATTTTATCAAATCCCTTAAGCAAAGTGTACACCTTTTTGATGTATAACCCAATACCGTTACCAAGGAGATTTCTATGCGAGATTATCTGTTAATGATATACCCCATAGCGCTGCTTGTACTTATATTTGCCAAAGCAAAGCGCACCGGAAGCAAAACCGTAAGCAGTGATTTTATAAGCCTTTCCCAGTCCAAAATGATTCAGGCATCTGCCTGTATTGCCATTATTCTTCACCATATAACACAGGATGTTACTGTTTACGGCTCTTCCTACAAAGGTCCCGTAACTATGCTCAACTACATCGGCATATTCTTTACGGCGCTGTTTTTCTTCTTCTCGGGATACGGTCTTATTACAAGCCTTCTTACAAAGAGCGATTACCTCGACGGCTTTTTGCCAAAACGCCTTCCTACTGTTCTGATCCCTTTCTGGTTTATCAATACACTCGGGCTCATATTAAATGTATGCGTTTATGGTGCCCACAGGACGTTTTCATCTGCCTTGTCGGATATTTTCGGTCTGACGCTTATCAACAGCAATGGCTGGTTTATAGTTGAAATTGCAATACTCTATCTGCTTTTTTACATAATCTTCAGATTAATTAAAAACAAGGACATTGCCCTTATCGTTATGTGTGCGGCAACTGTTATCGTCATACTTCACTGTATGGGTGCGGGGCACGATCTTCCGGGCAACAAGGCTCACTGGTTCAAGGGGGAATGGTGGTACAATTCGACCGCTATATTTATGTTTGGGATGTTGTTTGCAAGATTTAAGATGCGGCTGTCAGGTTTTATGAACAGGCATTATAGAGTTCTGCTGCCGGTTTTTTCAATCCTGACCGTAATAAGCGCGTATGCCTGCGAATTTGCTGTCATACTTTTCGGCTACTACGACACAACCCGGGATCAAATAATAACATTACTTATCCAGTCAATCGGATGTCTTATATTTACGGTCTTCGTACTGCTTCTTAATATGCGTATCACCATCGGAAATAAGGCTTTAAACTATTTAAGTTCGATCAGCGTGGAATTGTTTTTGATACACGGATATTTTGTTAACAGGATATTCGGCGAAGTGCGAATGAATGATTTTCTCCGATATGCTGTGGTAATTATATGCAGTGTTGCATCTACAGCCGTTATCGCTCCGCCGGTACACTTTATAAAGGATAAAACCATATATGCGCTAAGCCGTCTGAAACGTGAGAAAACCTACAACGATACTATCGAAGGTCGTCTATCCCGCAAAAGGCATGAACAAAGAGTCACACTGATACGGAGAATATCCATCGCAGTTCTTGGTGCCGGAATAATCACTTACATTATAATCGCATTTAGAGGAACGATCTTTGCCAAAAGTGAGTACAAACAGGAAATGACGGATCTTGTCAGTGCAAACGTCGGAGACGAGGTGTACTGGGGACATTTTGAATGCGACCACCGAAAAATAGGAAAAGAGAGGCTTCGGTTTATCGTGATAGAAAAGGCCACAGACTCTGCCGTGCTTCTGTGTAAATATGGAATAGACGGCAGCAGTTTCAACCGGAAACACGAAAGTGTCTCATGGGAGAATTCTGATATACGTGCTTATATCAACTCTCCGGAATTTATCGGATCATTTTCCATGTATGAACTTGGAGCAATGGAAAGATTCGAAGGCGACTATATCACGCTCCTTACCGTACAGGAAGCAGGGAATGCATTTGATTCAGACTTGGAAAGACAACTGCTCCTTACGCCTGCTGCAAAGAGCGCAGGTGTTAACGTCAACAGTATGAGCAAAGCAAATATGTGGGATATGAAAGGTTACAGAAGTTCATGGTGGTGGCTTATGCCAAAACAGGGGGAAAAATCTGTGACCGCTCCTATTGTCACGGTTGACGGCGAAATACTGGAGGCAGAAAAAGAAATCAACCGCCCCGGCGGGGCAATCAGACCGGTTATAAGAATACAGCTGAAGCAGCAGTCAGACTGACATCAGTTATATTTCCCGTATCTTTTCTTGATCTTGAGACGGTTGACTGCTCTCGCAAGCATCCCCTTGGCAGCACGATAATTAATTCTGTCAGTCTTGCCGGCCAGAACATCTTTTGCATGCTCTTCCTCGCGTCTGGCTCTTTCCTCATCAATATCATCAGGGTCTTCACATGACTCTACAAGAATGAGCACATTGTTATTCTCGACTTTGACCATTCCGTTTGATACAGCCGCATGACATCTCGTACCATCAGGAAGAGTGTACTTAATAACCCCGATATCAATTGCCGCCACGAGATTCTCATGCATGGCCTGTATACCGTACATCCCTTCGGTTGTAGGTATTACAAGGGAAACACATTTGCCCTCAAAAAAATCTTTGTCGGCTTCAATTATATGAAGATTGAATTCGTTCATATCTGCTTGCTCTTTGCGTATGCATCATCAAGTGTTCCCACGTTGTAGAATGACGCCTCCGGCATGTTGTCGGCATCGCCTCCGAGAATAGCCGCAAATCCTCTGATCGTTTCGGGAAGAGTGACATACACACCCTTTATTCCCGTAAACTTCTCGGCAACGCTTAAGGGCTGTGCCAGAAATCTTTGGGCTTTTCTGGCTCTGTTAACTGTCAGCTTATCTTCCTCGCTAAGCTCCTCCATTCCGAGAATGGCGATGATATCCTTAAGTTCATTGTATTTCTGAAGCAGATTCTTGACTGCCCATGCGGTTTCGTAATGTTCCTTACCAACAATACTCTCTTCAAGTATGGCTGATGAAGATTCAAGCGGATCGACTGCCGGATAAATACCCTGCTCGGCAATCTTACGCGACAGAACTGTGGTTGCGTCAAGATGTGCAAAGGTTGTTGCCGGAGCAGGATCAGTAAGGTCATCCGCAGGAACATACACAGCCTGTACACTTGTTATGGATCCGTTTTTAGTCGATGAAACACGCTCCTGCAATGCTCCCATTTCCTCCGCCAGAGTAGGCTGGTAACCTACTGCGGAAGGAAGGCGCCCGAGAAGTGTGGACACTTCGCTTCCCGCCTGGACAAATCTGAAAATGTTATCTACAAACAGAAGAACATCTTTCTTCTGCTCATCTCTGAAATATTCCGCCATGGTAAGTCCGGAAAGAGCAACTCTCATTCTGACTCCCGAGGGCTCATTCATCTGTCCGAACACAAGAGCTGCTTTGTCTATTACACCGCTTCCTCTCATTTCGTTCCACAGATCGTTACCTTCACGGCTTCTCTCTCCGACGCCTGCAAACACGGAATACCCGCCGTGCTCCATGGCCACATTATGGATCATCTCCTGGATCAGGACGGTCTTACCGACCCCTGCTCCTCCGAACAGTCCGATCTTACCCCCTTTTGTATAAGGCTCAATAAGGTCAATTACCTTAAGTCCGGTCTCAAGTATCTCTATCGAACTCTTCTGCTCGCAAAACGCAGGAGCTTTTCTGTGTATGCTCCATCTTTTCACACCTGAGGATATCTCTCCGAGACCGTCTATAGGATCTCCCAATACATTAAACATCCTGCCGAGTGTAACATCCCCAACCGGAACTGTGATAGAATCCCCTGTTGCCGTAACAGTCATATTTCGCTTCAGGCCTTCACTTTGTCCCATCATGATGCACCGGACCGTCTCGTGCCCTATATGCTGTTCAACTTCCATGAACACTTTTTTATCGCCGTTATTTGTATATAAGGCTTCACGTATCCTCGGAAGTCCCCCTGTCGGAAACTCCACATCAACTACCGGACCGGAAATCTGAACGATCTTACCTTCCATTTGTATATGCTCCTTTGGCAACCGTCTCCGCGGTTTTCTTTTTCTTCAGCGCACGGGCGCCTGCGGAGATCTCGGTTATCTCTCTTGTTATCTTCCCCTGACGTGCATGATTATATTCAAGCCTGAGCTCTGCCATAAGCTCATTTGCATTTTGATCCGCCTCGTCCATTGCATTCATTCTTGCGCTCTGCTCACAGCAGTAACTGTCCACAAGCGCACTGTACAGATACTCCGCAACATAGCTCCTGACAATGCTGTCAAGAACACTTTCGGCCGATGGATAAAAATTAAAGCTGACGTTATCATTCATTGCGGCCTCATCCGTAAAATCCTTACGGTGAAAGGGCAAGAGTCTTACCGTCCTGGCCTTTTGTGAGATATTATTCTCAAGATCGGTATATATGAGAAATATTTTCGATATTCTGCCTGCATCATACTCATCAAGGATATAATCAGCCATACGCCTTGTTCTTCGCATAGTCGGATTGTCTGCGGAAAAGCGGAACTCACCGTCATATTCGATCCCAAGAGCATCGCAGTATTTACACCCGTAGTCCCCCACCATAAAATACCTGCTTTCATGATCCGTCATCTGGCTCTCGAATTCCTTGATGACTGCATGATTGTAAAATCCGGCAAGTCCTTTATCGGATGTTACAACGATGTACGCATATGCTCCCGGCAGGTCATGGGAGCCGTCGGCAGGATACATATACGGACTGTCTATATGACTTTTGGACCGAAATATCCTCTTGATCTCACTGTTTAGCGCATCAAAATGCGGCCTTGTACGCTCCAGCTCAGCCCTGGCTTTTCTCATCTTACTGGATGAGATCATGTACATGGCCTTTGTGATCTTGGCTGTATCCGATACGGACTTCATCCGTGATTTTATCTCTCTGATATCACTCATGTAATCCTCTTACCGTATCAAGTATTCTCTGCTTATCTTCATCCGAGATCGTACCTTCGTTCTCAATCTTAAGAACAATATCCTGACATCTGGCCATCACATCGTGAACTATTTCATCAATCTTAACATCAATATCTTCGGTCTCTATCGTCTCAAACTTATCCATTGTCGCTATAACAAGCATAAATACCTGTTGTACGAGACTTCTGGGGCTCTTGGGCTTTTGTTTGAGTATCTTCATAAGGCCTTCGCCGTATCTTATCTGCTTCTTCGTAACCTCATCCATATCACCCGAAAACTGTGAAAAAGTCTCCATCTCCCTGTACTGGGCAAGGTCAAGCCTTAATGTACCAACAGCTTTCTTCATAGCTTTTGTCTGAGCATCCCCGCCCACACGGGATACGGAAAGGCCCACATTTATGGCAGGACGCTGGCCTAGTCTGAACAGTCCGCTGGAAAGGAAAATCTGTCCGTCGGTAATGGATATGACGTTTGTCGGAATATATGAGGAAACATCTTCTTCCTGTGTTTCGATGACCGGGAGTGCCGTTATTGAACCTCCGCCTTTTTCATCGCACAAGTGAGCCGCTCTTTCCAACAGGCGCGAATGCAGATAGAAAACATCACCCGGAAATGCCTCTCGTCCGGGGGCTCTCTCAAGCAGGAGGCTTATGGAACGGTAAGCTATCGCATGCTTCGTAAGATCATCGTACACAATCAGCACGTCCCTTCCCTTTTCCATGAAATATTCGCCCATGGCACATCCGGCATAAGGAGCTATGTACTGAAGGGGTGCGGAATCTGCGGCCGACGCATTTACTACAATGGTGTACTCCATCGCACCGCATTTGGTAAGTGTATCAACAACCCTTGCGATCGTACTTGATTTCTGCCCTATAGCAACATATATGCAAATTACATCTTTACCCTTCTGGTTGATGATCGTATCGGTGATTATCGAACTCTTTCCGGTCTGCCGGTCTCCGATAATAAGCTCACGCTGTCCGCGTCCTATAGGAAACATGGAATCTATCGCGAGGATTCCCGTCTCAAGCGGGGTATTTACGGCCTGTCTATCTATTACCGCAGGGGCTTCATTCTCAACCGGCCTGTAATCGTCGGCGATTATTTCATCCCCTCCGTCTATGGGAACTCCGAGAGGATCCACTACTCTTCCGAGGAACCCTTCTCCAACCGGAACTGCCGCAACTCTTCCCGTGCGCTTTACCGTACTTCCCTCGCACACCTCTTCCTCGGTATCAAAGAGGATACAAGCTATCTCGTCACGCCGAAGATCCAGCGCCATTCCTCTTACTCCACCCGAGAACAAAAGTATTTCTCCGTATGACGCATCTTCAAGCCCGCTCACTGTTGCGATTCCGTCGCCCACGGTTGTAACCGTACCGATTTCCGTCGCCATAACGGAAGGCGTCCATGAAGAAAGCGTGTCTTTGATAAGGGGGATTATGTCCGTACGTTCGGACCGAAGCTTCAAAAGTGCGTCCTGAAGCTGGCGTAACTTACCTTCCGCGCTCCAGTCGTATACGTCTCCACCGGCAACAAGGCGGAATCCACCCGTTGTCTTCTCGCTCTTCTTCCAGCCGATAGAGACAGGCTTTTTATATTTATCTGCAAGAAACGCGGATAAACGCTCCAGATCCTTTTCGGAGGGCTGCTCGCTGCTGTATAATACAGCGGTCATCTTATCATCCATTATCTGCATCCTTCTGCTGAGCCATACTATCAAAGAACGAGTCAAAATCATCCGACAGGCTTTCGTTCTTCATCACTATCTTTTCGGCAGCTTTTGAAACATATTCCGCAATCTCCGACTGTGCTCTTGTCATCAGTCGGTCATGCTCGCTTTGCGCTTTGTCTCTTGCCTCATCCACGATCTGTGTGGCACGCGCATGCGCATCGCTTATGATTTTCTCCCTGTCATTTTCCGCGGACGCACTTAGCTCGGCACGCTTTGCAGCCAGCTCTGCCTCGGCATCCTTTATCATCTTTTCATAGTCACCCTTGAGCTTTTCGGCCTCCGAAAGAGCATCCCGGGTTTTGGCCTCCCTGTCCTTGTATTCTTCTTCCCGCTTTGCCATAAAATCATGAACCGGCTTATACAGCAGGACATAGAGAATACCAAAGAGAAGCACCAGATTGAACATATGCAACAGTATCTGCTGCACATCGATATTTAACGGCATTTCAAACTCCTATCGTCACCCTATAATACGAATATGATCAGTATCGCCATGATCAGCGCATAAATTATGGCAGTCTCCACAAACACAAGACCAAGCATCATCGTTGTTCGTATCTTACCTTCCGCTTCAGGCTGTCTGGCAATACCTTCGACGGATTTCCATATAACTAAGCCCATGGAGATCGCTCCCGCTGCGGCAACAACTGCTATGGTTATTCCGGCTGCCCATGCCTTGTTATGAATGTTTGACGCCTCATCCGACATTACTACAGCTGCGTCTGCCGCGTCAGATGCATACACTGCCTGGGGCCTTACAAGAGCCGCAATGGCAAGCGCAAGCATAAGTGCCGCCGCAATTCTGACTACAATCCTGTTCATTTGTTTATTCCTCCTGTTTATTGATTTACTAGTACACCATTTTGAAATACTCTGGACTATTCAAAGCGGGTGTCTGCAGGGATGCCGCAAAGCGAGTTCCGCAGACGCGAAGGCTTTCCTGAAGCGTCGAGGACTGTTTGAGCGACCGGCGCCCTGTCAGACCCAAGTTATCAATTCACGGTAGTGGATGTTTCACTTACTTCTCCGTAAAAAAGTGCTGTCAACATAGTCAGCACATAGGCCTGGATTAGCGCATGCAGCATTGTGAACATCACGGCAACGAATATAGGGATAATAAAACTTGTCGTTATGTAATAGTAAACAAGTTCGGTTACAAGTGCTCCCGAAAGAAGCGCACCGAAAAGCCTGAAGCTCATTGAGATCGGAAGCGAGAAATCCTTCAGTGTATTAAGCACACCCTTAACCCTGTTGCCTGCTATACCGCCCGAGAGTATCACGCAGTATGAAATAACCCCCATCGATATTGCTCCGTTGATATCGGCAAGCGGAGCGGGAAGCGCTATTGTACCTCCCGAGGTTGTCGGTACCATAACTCCCAGCAGTTCAAACATTGTCCCGATAAAAATATAAACTCCCGCGAAAAAAACATATGCCCCGAGAAACTTATGTCTGTGGGGGCTGTTAGACTTGGCCAATCCGTCAAAAATACCCACAGCCTGCTCCAGCAAAAGCTGGAATCTGCCAGGGGTATTTGAGAATTTCGGTATCACAAATATCCTCACAATAAGCGAGAAAACAAAAATGATTCCTGTAACGGTATACGCTGACACAAGTGCCGGGTTCACCGGAAGGATGCCAAAAAGCCTTACCTTTGCATTTTCATGAAGAACCGCATCCCTCATTACTTCTCCGATAGGTTCCTCGGCAGCCGGATTATTACCGGTCAGGAATACTCCCACAAGTATAAGTGCAAGTAAAAATAGCATTATGATTATAAAACGTGTTCTTTTCTTCTTATCCATGTGTCACCTTCAGACCGAGATCACGGCTTCTACGCCGAGAAGGTCTTTGTTTTTATCAAGAACAGGAGCCACAACGTTATTAATATACGCCTCAACCTGCTCCCTGCTTCTTCCGGTATAATCCGCCGGATTCATATACCCGTTAAGCTGCTCCATCGTCAGGTCAAAATCATCCGATGCGGCAATAAGCTCAAGCAGATCGTTATCGGCTCCGTCCTGTTTAACGTGTTTTCCCGCTTCCATCGAGAGCTTTCTGATACTCTCATGAAGCTCCTGTCTGTTTCCGCCTGCCTTTACAGCATCCATCATAATGTTTTCCGTTGCCATAAACGGAAGCTCGCTTCTTATGTGCCTGTCTATTACCTTTTCATTTACGACAAGCCCGTTCGTAACGTTAATACACAGATCCAGAATCCCGTCAAGGGCCAGAAACCCTTCCGCAACGGAAAGCCTCTTATTTGCCGAATCGTCAAGGGTTCTTTCAAACCACTGGGTAGCGGATGTAATGGCAGGATTAAGAGCATCTATCATAACATATCTTGAGAGGGAAGCAATCCTCTCCGACCTCATGGGATTACGCTTATATGCCATAGCCGATGACCCAATCTGACTCTTTTCAAAAGGCTCCTCCACCTCCTTGAGATGCTGGAGCAGTCGTATGTCATTTGACATCTTGTGAGCGCTTGCAGCTATACCTGCGAGAACATTTAATACTCTTGTGTCGACTTTCCTTGAATATGTCTGACCGCTTACGGGATAACAGGAATCAAACCCCATTTTCGACGCGATCATACTGTCGAGCTTTCCTAGCTTTTCCTGATCATTATCAAACAATTCCTTAAACGATGCCTGGGTTCCCGTTGTTCCCTTGCATCCGAGAAGCTTGAGAGAGCCGGAAACGTATTCCAGATCTTCAAGATCCATCATGAACTCGTTGATCCAAAGAGTAGCCCTCTTTCCCACCGTTGTAGGCTGGGCAGGCTGAAAATGCGTAAAAGCAAGGGTCGGAACAGCCTTGTATTCATTGGCAAAATCAGCGAGTATACCGATCACGTTTATAAGTTTTTTTCTGACAAGCTGCAAACCTTCTCGCATAATAATGATATCAGTATTGTCGCCGACATAGCAGCTTGTGGCTCCAAGGTGGATAATACCCGCCGCCTTCGGGCACTGGATGCCATATGCGTACACATGACTCATTACATCGTGTCTTACTTTCTTCTCCTGCTCCTTGGCAACATCGTAATTGATATCGTCAACATGAGCCTTCATCTCTTCGATCATCTCATCGGTTATAACGGGCTTACCATCCGATTCAAGACCGAGTTCTTTTTCGGTCTCAGCAAGAGCAATCCACAGCTTTCTCCACGTGGAAAACTTCTTGTCCTGAGAAAAAATGAACTGCATCTCCTTGGATGAATATCTCTCCGATAAAGGACTTATATATGTGTCAGTCTGCATAAGTTAAACCTCTTAAACGGGCAAAGTTGTGAATTACCGAAGTTCTCTGCCTGTAAGCATTTTGAATCCGCTGATGTACTTGTCTATAGTAACCTTCGTAACATCTTCCGGAAGGCGCCACGAATGATCCTTATTATTTGTCAGCCAGTCTCTTGCATACTGCTTATCAAAAGATTCCTGACTTCTTCCGCTCTCATATTTATCTGCCGGCCAGAATCTTGACGAATCGGGTGTTAATACCTCGTCAGCCAGTACGATATTTCCGTCCTCATCCAGGCCGAATTCAAACTTCGTATCGGCAATTATTATACCACGTCCCCTTGCATAGTCTGCGCACTTATTATATATGGCAAGCGAGTAGTCTCTGATCTTCGAAGCATATTCCCTGCCTTTACCCGGAAATCTTGTCTCAAGATAATCTATGCATTCATCGTACGAAACATTCTCATCATGGTCTCCGATCTCAGCCTTTGTGGAAGGTGTGAAGATTGCCTCGGGGAACTTTTGCGACTCCACAAGTCCGGCAACTACCGGCGTTTTACAAACAGTCTGGGATTTCACATATTCTTTCCATGCGGTGCCTGTAATGTATCCTCTTACAATGCATTCCACCGGAAGCATTTTAAGCTTTCTGACAAGCATACTTCTGCCTTCAAACTTTTCATTCCTGAAAAACTCCGGCATGTCGGCAGTATCGGTGGAGATCATATGGTTCGGAACAATATCCTTCGTAAAGTCAAACCAGAACTCCGACATCTGGGTAAGAACTTTTCCCTTGTTTGTTATCTCATTGTCCAGAATAACATCAAAGCAGCTGATCCTGTCGGTTGCAACAATTACAAGATTGTCTCCTACATCATATATTTCTCTTACCTTTCCCTGTTTAACAGGTGCATATTCCTGCATCGTATTTACCTCCTAAGATTTACTGCAAGTCACGGCATTCATCTATTTTACTCCACGGTAACACTCTTTGCAAGGTTGCGGGGTTTATCAACATCAAGGCCTTTTGCAACACTCAGATAATAGCCGAGAAGCTGGAGCGGTATGATCGCCAGACTTCCGATAAAGTGTTCATCCACCGTCGGAACATAAACCGTAAAGTTGACGGAATCCTCCACATCATATTTTCCGTATGCGGTAATTCCCATAAGATACGCTCCACGACTCTTACACTCCATCATGTTGGAAAGGGTCTTTTCGTAGAGATCGGTCTGGGTAAGTGTCCCTATTACAAGAGTTCCGTCTTCAATAAGCGATATGGTGCCATGCTTTAATTCGCCTGCTGCATATGCCTCCGAATGAATGTAACTGATCTCCTTCATCTTCAGCGAGCCTTCAAGGCATACTGCATAATCGATACCTCTTCCGATAAAGAAAATATCCCTTGCATTTGCGTACTTGGAGGCAAACCACTGTATCCTTTCCTTGTCATCGAGGACCTTTGTCATCTTGTCCGGAAGGGATAACAGTTCCGTTACATATGACGAAACAGACTCCATGCAGCCTCTTGCGGCAGCAATCTTAAGTGCAAGCATATACATGCACACAAGCTGACAGCTGTATGCCTTGGTAGTCGCAACCGAAATTTCCGGGCCTGCAAGGGTGTACATACAATAGTCAGCCTCTCTGGCTATTGACGAGCCCACAACATTCACGAGTGCCAGTGTTGTAATGCCTTTCTCCTTTGCCATACGAAGAGCGGCAAGAGAGTCCGCCGTCTCTCCCGACTGGGATATGATGATCACCAAAGCATCCTTAGCCAGGCGATTTTTCCTGTAACGGAATTCGGAAGCAAGTTCTACCCTTACCTGAAGATCGGTAAGCTCCTCTATCACATACTGTGCCTCCATTCCCACATGCCAGGCACTTCCGCAGGCAACAATATATATTTCGGAAAGACTCCTTATCATCTCATCCGTAATGCCGACCTCCGACAGATCAATATCATATAAACCATCATTTCCGGTTATATACTTGTGAAGAGTATCAAGCACAACCTTTGGCTGCTCGTGGATCTCCTTCATCATGAAATGCTCGTATCCGCCTCTTTCGGCAGACTGGGCATCCCACTCGATCTTCGTGATCTCTTTTTCGATGGCATCTCCGTCAAGATTATAGAACGTTACATCTCCGGCCGATATCTCTGCCATTTCAAGATTGCCTATATAGTACACATTTCTTGTATGCTCCAATATGGCAGGTACGTCGGAAGCTATGAATGACTCACCGTCATTAACCCCGATTATCATAGGTGAATCCTTACGCGCTACAAATATCCTGTCGGGATAGTCGGAAAACATAACGACCAGTGCATAGGATCCCCTCACTCTCACAATAGTCTTCGCAAGAGCATCTATGGGACCAACCTTATATTTTTTGTAATAATAATCCACAAGTTTGATCAGAACTTCCGTGTCGGTCTGGGAGTAGAACCTGTAATCATGACGTTCAAGTTTTGCTTTGAGTTCCTGATAGTTTTCGATTATCCCGTTATGTACTCCCACAACCTCCGATTCAACCACTCCCGATCCTGAGTTGGTACAGTTCCCCGATACATGGGGGTGTGCATTCGTTTTGCTCGGAGCCCCGTGGGTAGCCCATCTTGTATGACCTATACCGCAGTTTCCCACAAGCGCTCTTCCCTCATCCGTCTTCTCTACCAGATTGTGAAGTTTTCCTATTGTCTTGACAACCTCAGCCGGATCACTTCCGTTCCTTACAGTTATTCCTGCCGAATCATAGCCGCGGTATTCAAGCTTGGACAGTCCCTGAAGAAGTATTGGGGCCGCCTGTCTGTTCCCGATATAACCAACTATTCCGCACATACTCTGATCTCCTTTGTGATAATAAACCGTACTCTTCTATACAAGAATGACTTACACTTCCAAATGTCTAAGTCATTTGCAGTTCATTCGCAAGTCATTCCTGTTGTACCCAAAGTAAACTTAAGTTATCCTTTATATCCTATCTCATCAGCAAGCTTCTTCTCAATTACCACAACAGCGTCTCTGTGAAGTCTCATAAATGTTGCGGGACACATAGGATCGATTTTGTCCTCCATAAGAAGCTTCCTTGCTGCCTCCTGCTTGTTGCCGTTAATGATCATCAGAAGAGTCTTTGCTTTCATGATGCTTCCCATTCCCATTGTTACAGCATATTTCGGAACCTCATCACGGCTCTCAAAAAATCTTGTATTGGCATCGATTGTACTGTCCTCAAGAGTTTCCTTGTGTGCTTTCTCATACAGAGTCGCACCGGGTTCATTAAATCCGAGATGGCCGTCAGGTCCTACACCGAGAACCTGCAGATCGATATCGGTTTTGTCGAGAATATCATTAAACTCCTTAAGATTTGCTTCAATATCTCCCACACCTTTTGCCACATATGTGTTTGCCTTATCGATGTTGATGTGATTGAACAGATTATCATCCATAAAGTATCTGTAGCTCTGGGGATGTGTAGGTTCAAGACCTACATACTCATCAAGATTCACGGAATGAACCTTCGAAAAATCAAGTCCTTCCTCTTTGCATCTTCTTGCAAGTTCCTTGTACATTCCCACAGGGCTTGATCCGGTTGCAAGACCGAGTGTGCATGTGGGGTTTTCTCTTACAAGTTTTTCAATAATGTCTGCCGCCGCCCTGGCACCTTCTTCATACGTGTTAGCTACTATTACTCTCATTTTTCCCTCCTGTTTAACATTCTTTTATAACTATCTTCTTAGCTTCTTTGTATATACTGTTTGCCGGAATCACACCCCTCACACAGGATACGGGGTAAACGTTACTGTCTCTTCCGATAACGGTTCCCGGATTAAGTACGCTGTTGCAGCCTACTTCAACCCTGTCTCCGAGCATCGCACCCACCTTCTTGCGGCCTGTTTCTATAGACTCATCCTCACCTTTTATAACAACAAGTTTTTTATCCGACTTGACGTTGCTTGTTATTGATCCTGCCCCCATGTGAGCTTTATATCCGAGTATGGAATCTCCCACATAGTTGTAATGGGGAACCTGTACGTTATCAAAGAGTATTACATTTTTAAGCTCTGTAGAATTGCCCACAACACAGTTATCACCTACAAGCGCAGAACCTCTTATGAACGCACCCGGGCGGATTTCGGTATTGTGTCCTATTATGCACGGTCCTCCTATATAATTGTTCGGATATCTCTTTGCATCTTTGGCGATCCAGACATCCTCCTCAGGATGATCATATTCATCTTCCGAAAGTGTTGCCCCGATCTTAAGAATCAGTTCCTTGATACCGTCAAGGGCTTCCCATGGATATGTAAAGCCTTTGAGATAATCTCCCGCTGCCGAATGCGACAGGTCATACAGATCTTCAATCTTACAGTTCATTTTTTTCACCTTTCCTTGCCATTAGAAACCGAAAACTTTTTGCCACCTTGATCACCGTATCTTGATAAGATGTCCCGATGTCTTCATGGCATCGATTATCTCATCAACACACTTCTCACAGTCCTTGTATGTCTGTGCCTCACTCATCACACGAAGAACCGGCTCGGTTCCCGATGCTCTGAGCAATACACGTCCGTCATTTGCAAGATATGCAGTCGTATCATCAACTGCCTTTTTAACCGCAGGATCTTCAAGCGTTGCATCCTTGTCATCAACCTCCACATTTTTAAGAACCTGTGGATACATCTTGACCTCGGAGGCAAGCACCGAAAGCGGAAGATGGGTCTCAACCAGAACCGTCATGAGCATTATGGCTGTGACAAGCCCGTCACCTGTGTGGGCATATTTTCTGAAAATAACATGACCCGATTGTTCTCCGCCGATCATATGATCATTTTCCTTCATGTTCTCATATACATAACGGTCTCCGACTTTCGTCTTCTCATAATTAATTCCGATATTATCGAACGCTTTGTACAGACCAAAATTCGACATTACCGTTGTTACGACAGTGTTGCTCGGAAGCATTCCCTTGTTCTTGAAATGCTTGGCGCATATATACATGATCATATCGCCGTTTACGACATCCCCGTATTCATCAACAGCAAGACATCTGTCGGCATCTCCGTCAAAAGCAAAGCCAACATCGACCTTATTCTCACGTACGTATTTCTGCAAACCTTCGATGTGCGTAGAACCCGCATTCAGGTTGATGTTCACACCGTCGGGGGTATCGTTCATTACATTTATCTTGGCTCCGAGAGCATCAAAAACGGCTCTTCCTATCATCCATGAACTTCCGTTTGCACAGTCCAGCGCAACCTTGCATTTTTCGAAGGATACAGGAGCGATACTTGTAAGATATCCGATGTAACGGTTACGGCCGGAATAGAAATCTATAGTTCTGCCGATCTTATCGTCCGTAGCCCACTTAACATCGTCAATCTCTCCGTCGATGAACTGTTCCACAAGATCCTGGACTTCATCTTCCATCTTCTCCCCTTCTTTGTTCATAAGCTTGATGCCGTTATCAAAGAACGGGTTATGACTTGCCGAGATCATGATTCCGCAATCGAAATCCTCAGTTCTTGTTATATAGCTGACACAGGGTGTCGTAGTAACATGCAGAAGGTATGAATCTCCGCCGGATGATGTTATGCCTGCCGAAAGGGCATTCTCATACATATACGATGAACGCCTTGTGTCCTTACCGATAACAATCCTTGCCGGGTGTTCCTTGCCGTAATACCATCCCAGGAAGCGGCCGATCTTAAACGCGTGTTCCGCCGTAAGTACGACGCCTGCCTTGCCACGGAATCCGTCCGTTCCAAAATACTTTCCCATAACTGTCCTCTCCTTTTTGTCCTTTTTCTTTGCTGCCCTGTGGGCTTCTTTCGTTCTGCCGTCATAAGGCTTGGGGGTGTTCGCCGGAATCAGCCATACCTTTCCGTCTTTTTGAGCACCCTCTATAACACCGTTTCGGCATAGCATTGTAATACGCCTCTCCGTCATGCCCCATTTAACGGATGCCTCATGAACATCAAGATATTTCATGTTATTTCCTTTCAAAAATCAATATATAGTATTTATACATTGTATTTTACACTTGCAGCACCATTTGTCAAGATATAAAAATACCGTATGTCAAGTTATCGGTTTTGTATCTTGACATACGGTATTTTGACATTTAAAACAGCCTATCCTCAGCCCATCAGATTAACTATTCTGTCCACCGCTTCTCTCGTGTTTTCACTGCTTCCGAAGGATGTAAGCCTGAAATACCCTTCTCCGCATGATCCGAATCCGACTCCCGGGGTTCCTACAACATTTGCCTTCTCAAGCAGCATATCAAAGAAGTCCCAACTTGACATACCCTCCGGTGTTGCCATCCAGACATAGGGGGAATTAACCCCTCCGAAGGCTTTAAATCCCGCTTTTGTAAGTCCGGACAGTATATAGGACGCATTTCCCATATAATAGTCAACAAGCTCCCTTACCTGCCTCTTTCCCTCTTCGGAATAGACAGCCTCTCCCGCACGCTGGACTATATACGGAGCTCCGTTATATTTGGTGGCATGCCTTCTTGCCCACAGTGAATTGAGTGATACCCCTCCTCTTACAAGTTCCTTCGGCACTACCGCATATCCAAGGCGAAGACCTGTAAATCCCGCATTTTTTGAAAAAGAACGAAGTTCTATGGCACATTCTTTTGCGCCTTTGCATTCGTATATGGAGTGAGGCACATCTTCCTCACTGATATAAGCCTCATATGCCGCATCAAAGATTATCACAGCACCGCACCCTGCCGCATAATCAACCCACTGCTGAAGTTCCGCCTTCGTAAGCGCACTTCCGGTAGGATTGTTCGGAGAACATATATAGATAATATCGTATTCCCTGTCCGGAACCTGTGGTTTGAAACCGTTTTGTGCATCACAGGGCAGATATGAGATCTGCCTTCCCGCCATCAGATTAGAATCAACATACACCGGGTATACCGGATCACATACAGCAACCGATGAGTCAGTCGCGAAAATTTCCTGAATATTCCCCGAATCCGGTTTTGCCCCGTCGGATACAAATATCTCATCCTCGTCTATATCGCAGCCTCTTAACCGGAAATCATTTTCACATATTGTCCTGCGCAGAAAATCATACCCTTTATCAGGCGCGTATCCCCTAAATGTACTCTCGTCTGCCATTTCATCCACAGCCGAATGAAGCGCCGATATGACAGCCTTCGGAAGCGGCCTTGTAACATCACCTATTCCAAGTCTTATAACCTTCTTGTCGGGATGTTTTTCCGTAAAAGCAGAAACTTTCTTTGCTATCGTAGAAAACAGATAACTTCCCTCAAGTCTGTTGTAATTGTCATTAATCTTAACCATATGATTTTTCCTGCCTTTTCCTAAGAGTCAATGCCTTTATTCATCGATCATCGAAATGATCATGTGCGCAGTTTCGCTTAGAGTCCTTCCCATATCCATACTGTTCTTCTGAAGATACCTGTATGCCTCCGGCTCAGTCATGTTGTTTCTTGCCATGAGAAGCATCTTCGCCCTGTCTATTGTCTGCTTGTCAAGTGCCGATCTTGAAGGCGCTCTGCCTCGCCCTTTTGGCAGCGCCTCGGGCAGCAGCATTCGGGCGCTGTTAACAAGATCAGATGTCCTAAAGGGCATCTGAAGAACGATTATATTGCTCGAATACAGACCTAACTGTATATCTTTTGTCAGAAGCAGCATATTAAGCTTCGGCGGAAGATACCCGTGCAGTTCCTCATACCCCATATCCATAAGCTTACGGGTACATATGATTAGACTTATGTCCATATCTTCGATCCTGCGCAGTATCTCAGAACCCGAAGAACATATAAGGGTATCCTCTCCTATCCCGCTCTGTCTGATGATAGATACGATCCGTTCCGAGTCTTCATGTTTGGGCATTGCCACGATTATCGCGCCCATCGGATCTCCTTACGAATCTTACAGTTTTGCCAGATAATTACGAATTTCCCACTCCGTTACCTCAGAGATAAAATCATGCCATTCATCACCTTTGATCTTAGTGTAGATATCCGTAAAATCACTGCCTAATGCATTTTTTACGACATCATCTTTTTGAAGTTCATCCAAAGCTTCCTTAAGATCATCGGGAAGATGTCCGAATGAGCCGGCGCCTGCAGCAGTCATCTCTTCTCCCGGAGAAACCTTCCGGTTTAGCCCGTCAAGCCCCGCTGCAAAGCATGTGGCAAAGAGCAGATACGGATTGGCCGCACCGTCCGGGAACCGTATCTCGACCTTGACATCATCCGGTTCCGTTTCAATATTAACGAGTGCCTTTTCTCCCTTTGATGCCCAGTTGATCATATAGGGCGCATCAAGTCCCGACAGTAGACGCTTGTATGAGTTGACCGTCGGATTGGCGATGGCAGCAAGCCCTCTCGCATGCTCCATTATTCCGCCGGCGAACCACATTGCCTCATCCGAAGGCATTCCGTCAGAATTCATGAAAACATTTTTTCCGTCCTTCATAAGTCTCAGCCGTATATGCATTCCAGAGCCGGCAACACCCTGTCGCGGCATGGGCATAAATGTTGCATACAATCCGAATCTCTTGGCAATGGATCTGACCGCAAACTTGAAGGTCTGGATGGAATCAGCCATTACAAATGCATCATCCTCTTTGAAATCAATTTCATGCTGCGCAGGAGCATGCTCATGATGAGATGACTCTATCTCAAAACCCATCTCCTCAAGCATCAGAACTATATCTCTTCTTGCGTTTTCACCGAAGTCCACAGGTCCCACATCCATGTACTCAGCCAGCTCATGGGAAGTAGTGGTGGGAAGACCGTTTTCATCCGTGTGGAACAGGAAGAATTCACACTCGGGGTCGACTATCAGACTGTATCCGGACTCCTTCGCTTTTTCAACCGTTTTCCGTAATATGTATCTGGGCGCATTTTCAAAAGGAGTTCCATCTTGAAGATGAATATCGCAGTATATCTTAGCAACCTTGCCCTGCTGGGGTCTCCACGGAAGTATCCTGAAAGTGTCGAGATCCGGATACAGATACAGCTTGTCATCAAGGTCATATCTGTTACCGTAAACAGCAGCTCCGTAAAAAGAATACCTGTTGGCAAACACCTTGCTCATCTGTCCGGGCGTAACCGCTATATTCTTAAGTTTTCCGAAAATATCAGTGAACTGGAGCCTTATGAACTCCACCCCCTCTTCATCGATCATGCTCAGTATGTCCTCTTTTTTCATTGCAGTCTCCTTCCGGAATTTTGTTTTAAAAAAAGCGTCATGAAATAATCCATGACGCCTTTGTCCGACAGTTATTATAGAATATATTCATACGGGTTACAAGATAAATCATGAATAAACTTTTCCGCCTGTTTGCTTCGGCGGTATTCCTATTACCACATGATTTTCATCTCTGTTTCTTGTGTGGATAGTACGCATTACATAGGGCTGCAGTTCATTCTTTATTTTATTATTGTACAAGATCTCGCAAACTTCCGACGACCTGGCCCATTGCACGAGATTATCCTTTGCAAGGGTTGCCAGAAGCCTCTCCCGATCCTCATCCGCCACATGCTTTGTTATCTCTCCTATGCCGGTATCATAGAACGACGAGCCGTCGGCCTTAAGCTGCAGTTCGCCTCTCGGTCCCGAATAGAACTCAAGGTAGCAGTCAGACAAGGTATCAATATTGTAAATGCGTTCAAAATCATTTGTAAGAGCCTTGGAGATGCTTGTGTGATTCCTGCGTCCCTCAGGCAGCTGAGGCATTTTTATATGGCTTCTTTCCTCAAGGAGCGGTGTGAATTCCTCTTTCGGAAGAGGTTTGGAGAAATAATAACCCTGGACAATATCACATCCCATTGCTTTAAGGGTCAGATACTGCTCTTCGGTTTCAACACCCTCCGCAATCACAGGCACATTCAGATAATCGGCAATATCTATGATAAGCTCTATCATCCTCATATCCCGGTTTTCGCCGAATGCATTTCTAACAAAGGACATATCGAGCTTTAACACGTCTATAGGAAGATTGGACAGCATACCCAGAGACGAATAGCCTGTTCCGAAATCATCCATCTCGATCCGAAATCCCATATCCATGCCCCTGAGCTCACCCGCCATGGAAATGATCTGCTCCGAATCTCCGGTGTAAGCGCTCTCGGTGATCTCAAGAATGATATCATCGGCCGTAAGAGAAAATCTCTCCATGATCTCCTTGAAAATACCCTTAAGATCCGGCATCAGCATATCTATTCTCGACACATTAACCGATATAGGGACGGAAAATCCGTAGTCATCCTTGCATTTTCTGATATATTCCGCAGTCTCGTTCCATACAAACCGGTCGAGCTCCAGGATCAGTCCGTGTTCCTCAAGAAGCGGTATAAACAGTCCCGGACTTATCATACCAAGTTCCGGATGAATCCAGCGCACAAGAGCTTCCGCACTCGACAGGATGGGCTTCTTATGCCTGATATCAAACTTCGGCTGGAAGTACACGGTAAAATCCCTGTTATCAAGTCCGGCTCTGAAGTCCTCAAGAAGACGCTCCCTGAACATCATCTCCTTGTGCATATCCTCATCGTATCTGCCTATGGCATTTATGTAGTCGCCCCGTACATTACTTGCAGCCATCTTGGCACGGTCAAAGCGTCTTTCTATATCTATGGATTTGTCCACGTTATAGTAGACTCCCAGCCTCAGGCGTACGATCCGGTCGGAAACGGATGTATCCATTCCGTCGGGAAGTTCCAGCCCGTCGCAAAGCTTGTCGGACAGTCGTTCCAGAACATCCGTATAATCATCGGAATGGGGTGTGTACAGACAGAATACGTCGGCACTCTGACGGCAGGTAACACCTCCGAGCTTTCTGGCCTGCTGCCGTACTCTCTCACCTACACGTCTAAGCAGCATGTCGCCGAAATCTTTGCCGTACCGCTCGTTGATCATATGGAATCTGTTGATATCAACAACAACCGCATCCATTGGATTGTCCGGATAATGCTGGTCGAACAGTTTGACGTAGCGCTGGAAATAATCGGTAGTAAACAGATTCGTAAGGCTGTCTCTCTGAGTGGAGCTAATAATACTCCTGTCTTCATAGAGCTCTATACACTTATTGATCCTCGCCTTGATAACCTCAGGCAGCGGATAAGGTTTGGGGATAAAATCAGCCGCACCAAGCTTTAAGCATTCCACTTCGGAGTTCTGATCCGATGTCAGTACAATAACCGGTATGATCCTGAACTCCGGATCCTCCTTCAGTCTGCCAAGGAGTTCCACTCCTCCCATTTTGGGCATCATAATGTCAAGCATTACAAGAGCAATATCTTCCCTGTGCTCAACCAGTTTTTCAAGGGCATCCTCACCATCCGAGGCGTACAGCACTTCGTAATCATCCTCGATCATGTTGCCGAGAAGCTGCTGGTTGATCAGTTCATCATCAACGATCAGAATGCTTCTTCTGACATTCAGAATAACACTCTCATCTATGAATCCCTCAGGAAGCGATGATGCGGAAGTGTTCTCAGGTACGGTCTGTGCCTCATCATCTCTTGACGCGGCTCCGAGACTCTTTAAGAGCTTCTTTTCTTCGTACATCTTCTTGTCGGCTCTGTTGAAGACGTTATTGACCTCAAAATCAATATCGGGGATATAATCCGAGATACCGCCCGAAACAACAGCGCCGCCGTTTGTTATATGGTCTTTGGATCTCTCATGCAATATACGCATAAGTTCTCCCCTGACGCTGTAATCCCTTCCGGATACGATCACCAGGAATTCGTCTCCCCCCACTCTGTATATAGGACTGTGCTGGAATATCTCTCCGATCATCCTTGCGGACGCAATGATGTATTCATCCCCTGCCTTGTGTCCGAGTGTATCGTTGACCTTTTTCAGGCCGTTTAGATCGCAGACGACAATCGCAAAATTCCTGACGGTTCCCGCAAGAATCGTTTCGTTGATCTCCTTCTCCCGGACAAAAAATGCATGCTTGTTCCTGACTCCCGTCATGGAATCGGTATTGGCTCTCATCTCGCTTTCGAGGGATCGTTTCGACATATATGTATGATTGGTAAGCATAACGGCAAGGACAAACGCGAACACGATCATGGTGATGAACACTACATTTGTCGTGATTTTCTCCCTCATAGCGAACTGGCTTTCAATAAACGCCTCTACTTCCGCAGCTTCAACGCTGTCGGCCTCCGCGATGCTCTCATAATGCTCGAGAACAGCCGCCTTGGTGGAGTCATCCGTAGCAAGCATCGACTGTTTCATCCACACAAACGCCACAAAAAAGACAAGGCTCATAAGCGCTGCCCATACTATGGCCGATGAGCCGAAACGCTTCTCTGTATCTCTCTTCAATATGTATCTGAAATACGCAAAACCGAGAACACTCCATACTATGAACAGCAGGAATGTTTCCTTTGAGATCGTGCTTCTCGTTACAATGTCGGGAATAAGCAGGTAACTGCCGAATACTGTCATCAGGACAAGTCCGATATAACCAAACCTCGCCTCAGTCTTATCTCCCGAATCCTTTGCAAGTTTAACCGCAGAAGCACAGGTAAGTGCATAGATAATAGTCGCCCCTATTGTGGTCACATCCACTATCCAGCCTATGGCTGTTCTTCCAACAAACGGAATAAGTATAGATACAGCCCCCACAAGCACAACAGCCCTCTTCGGAATTCCGTTATCGTATATCCTGTCCAGTTTTCCCGGCAAAACCCTGTCCTTGGACAGAGCATAAAACAGTCTGCCGATAGCACTTATGTTGCCAAAAAGGCTTGTTATGACAAGGGACAGCAGGACAAACATCAGTGTATATACTCCCTTGTCTCCCATATAGTAATAAGCCGCATAAAAAGGCGGAAGAGCTTCTATTCCGCTAAGATTGCCGATATCCGCAATATACTCAGTCCAGTTTGAATACCTGTCGGGATATGCGGTAACGGACATAAGAGTAATCATTACATACAGGGCAAGCGTTATTGTTACCGATAATGCAAAAATCCTGCCAAGCTTTCGTCTGTCGAATGTAAACTCCTCGGTAAAATGCGAGATATTCTCAAACCCGATAAAAGCCCATGGTGAGATAACGGCTATCTCCACAATCTGCTTTACGGCATTTGTATCTTCGATAAAATAGGGCTTTCCCACACTGCCTCCGCCGGACAGTGCCGACACAAAGCAAACCGCTATTCCAAGTATGAGTATTCCGGCGAGAACAACCATAACCGTATCAACCGCACGCTTGAAATTGGCGCAGATAAGTGTAGCCACTGCCGTAGCCGCAATCGACAGAAGTATTTCACCGAAATAAACGTCATATCCGAAAATCGTATAAAGTTTTCCTACCTTGAACAGTCCCCCCAGAAATATACGCCCGAAGAGAGGAAGTGATGTGATATTGGCCCATAGTATCGCCAGATACGTCATGGCCAGAAACCATGCTGACAGAAATCCGTAGTCGTATCCCAGCACTTCTTTGGAGTAACTGTATGCTCCTCCTGCCTCGGGATACATCCTCATCAGATATGTGTAGCTCCGGCTGATAATAAGCATTGCTACTGCGCCGATGATAAGGCCCAGCACACTGCCTGCCGGTCCGGCACCTGCCAGATATGTATTACATGTTACAACAAGGGAGCCCCATCCGATGCTTGTGCCTATGGAAAATGCAAGCGCAGCAAGCGGCGACATATGCTTTTTCAGTTGATTTTCATTCATACCGTGCACCCTCTGTTTTTACAGTACTTCAAATATTAATAATAGCATTTCGTCCATCAAAAAACAATACGACAGCCTGTGTCAGCCTGTCTCCTCTCTTGTTATATTCTGTGCCCACTTATACGAATAAAAATGCTTAAAAACCCATGGCCATTTCACAAATTCATCGGTGCATAACAGGAAATACACCCACTTAACCGGGAGCTTTAGGACAAAGGCCGCGATCAGCCCCAGCGGCACCGCGTATACCCACATATCGATCAGATCGCACATAAATCCGAAGCGGCTGTCTCCACCGGCTCTGAATACTCCCGCAATAAGTGTGGTATTAACCGCAGTACCCAAAACATAGTAAATATTGATCAGCAGCATAAACTTCAGGTAATCAAGTGCCGTTTCCCTTAGCGAAACAAACCTGAATGTTACCGGCATCAGCGCCAGTACGATCAGTCCTCCAATAATTCCTGTTACAACCGACAGTCTCAGACAGGCATGACCCGCCTTTATTCCCTCATCCCGATTACCTTCTCCGAGTATCTGACCGACGATTATTCCCGAGGCACTTCCTATCCCGTAACACATAACCGTTCCCAGATTTCTCACAACATTTACAATTGAATATGCGGCAACGGCATCATCCCCCATATGTCCGAGTATCATCGCATATACCGAAAATGCAAGGGACCAGACAAGATCATTCCCTATTGCCGGCATAGCCATAACAAAAAAATCATGCTCCAGAATCCGGTATCTTGCAAACACAGTTGAAAAAGTAAGAGGCACACCGGGTTTTAGGTAAAACGAAACAAAGACGCAGCCTATAAACTGGATCAGACGGCTTGAGGCTGTAGCGATCGCAACCCCCACAACTCCCAGTCTGGGAGCTCCGAACAGTCCAAATATGAATACGGCATTCAGGGTAACATTACATACAAGTGCTGTGGCCTCAAGGGCGGTACTTATCATGACTTTTCCGATACATCTGAGGATAGACATGTAAACCGCGCTGACAGCCCAGAAAATAAGACCCGGAGCAAAATAGAACAAATATCGTGCACCGATGGCAACAAGCGCTTCATCATTTGTATATATGCGCATGAGAGTCGAGGGGATAAGAACAGCTCCCGCTCCTCCGATCAGCGCAACAAGGAGTGAAAACTTAAGTCCTATGCCTTCGATCTTCTCTATGGTCTTGAGATCTCCCTTGCCGTAATACTGCGCGGCAAGCATGGCAATTCCCGTACCTATACCGTACAGGAACATGAAGAATATTCCTATCATGCTGTTTGCAAGTGATACGGCACTTATCGCCGACTGCCCCACATAGTTGAGCATCAGCACATCCACCGAATTCACGGCAGCATCGATAAGATTCTGAATTATGATAGGAAGGGCTACAACCCATATTTTTTTGTTAAGATTTCTGTCTGAAAACCACCTGTTCATTTACTGTTTCTGTCTGCTTTTCCTAATAGCCAAAAGCCATGCGACTATATGCATCGCCTGTTGAAATTTGCCGTTTTGTATCATTTCTTCGATCTCATCCGGCGTATGGTTTTCTATATTCAGAAACTCGGTATCGTCAAGACTTTGTCCGGCAACTTTACGGCAACCTCTTGCAACAAATAAGTGTGCATAATTGTCCGCAATCGTTGCATTTGAAGGAAGTGTCAGAAGATGCTGCCAGTCCTCCGATTCATATCCGGTCTCTTCAAGCAGTTCCCGTTTTGCGGCTGCAAGTGCGTCTTCGGCACAAAGGTCTCCATCGCCTCCGTACTGTCTGCCGTCGCTTCGCTCTATACCTCCTGCCGGAAACTCACAGGTTACCTTTTTGATCCCCTGCCTGTACTGTCTGACACACAGATAGTTTCCGTCCATATCCTCGGCTACAATGACAACATAATCTCTTCTGCTGTAGCTGTAAAACGGCTCAAACACACTTCCGTCAGGAAATCTGTATGCGGATTTCCTAATATCGATCCACTCATCCCTTACTATATGTTCCGTGCTTATCTCTTCCCACTCAAGCGGGTCTTTGTTCTCTTCTTTCACTTCTGCGCTCCACTCTGCTCATCTGTCAGTCTGCCTCGTCAAGAAGCCCGATGATGATCCGCTCCCATTCTTCACCGCTTTTCGATCCCAGCATGGGGCCTGCCAGCAGGTTTCCACTTTCATCGACAAAGAATGTGGTCGGAACTGCCGTTATCTGCGCGTACCCTACGAGATCCGCACTTGCGAAGCATATCGGATATTCCACACCGGTCTGCTCCAGTATATCATCCGCATCCTTAAGAATATCCTGTATCAGGCCACCCTTTTCATAATCGGTCGCATCTGTTGTCACGCCCACGATCTCAAACCCTTTATCCTTGTATTCCTTCTCGATCCTGGCCAGTTCGGGCATTTCACCGATGCAGGGTCCACAGAAGGTTGCCCAGAAATTGATCATTGTTACCTTGTTTCCGGTTACATATTCGGACAGCTTCTGTTCATTTTGGGATCTGTCGTATACCGCAAAACCCGTAAGTTTTTCTTCCGGGACAGTTTCATTCACAGTTTCATTCACAGTTTCGTTCGCAGGTTCATTCACAGCTTCATTCACAGGTTCATTCGCAGTTTCATTCGCAGTTTCATTCGCGGTTTCATTCACAGCTTCATTCGTGCTTTCACAGGCTGTTGTTAAGCCCACAACAAGTATAAATGCGGTCATTAAAATAAATGTTGTTCTTTTCATCATGGTGCGGCCTCCCTTAATACAATCAAATTTTTATCAGTATATCACGATGTCAAAGGATTGCAAAGAATCCCGACCATCAATAAAATTTGTGCATGACGCCCTACCTGTACTATAATATTTCCGGTAAAGATAACAGTCTTTGGATACGGAGGCAGGTAATGGATCATATTTATATATCGATAGATCTGAAGAGTTTCTATGCCTCCGTGGAGTGCGTCGACAGAGAACTGGATCCTCTTGATACCAACCTTGTTGTGGCTGACTCTTCACGCACCGAGAAGACCATATGTCTTGCCGTCTCCCCGGGGCTCAAATCATACGGTATTCCCGGCCGGCCCAGACTGTTTGAAGTAATTCAGACAGTCAAAACCGTTAACGCCGGAAGACGGAGCCGGATCCGTAACCGAAATTTTACAGGCAGTTCATACGTTACTTCCGAGCTTAACTCGGACCCGAACCTCGAAGTTGATTTCATTACCGCTGTACCAAGGATGTCAAGGTATATGCAGGTAAGCACCGAAATATACAAGATCTACCTGAAATATATAGCCCCCGAGGATATCCTTGTCTATTCCTGTGATGAAGTATTTATGGATGTAACCGCATATCTTGACACATATCGCATGAGCGCACATGAACTGGCCATGACCATGATCAGAGATGTACTTTCATCCACAGGTATTACGGCTACCGCCGGGATAGGAACAAACCTGTTTTTATGCAAAGTTGCCATGGATATAGTAGCAAAACATATTCCTGCCGATAAGGACGGAGTCAGGATCGCCGAGCTTGACGAGATGAGTTTTCGCAGAAAGCTATGGGATCATACTCCGATAACCGACTTCTGGCGGATCGGCGGCGGGATCGCCAAAAGACTCAAAAAGCTGGGATTGGAGACAATGGGAGACATTGCGGCATGCTCCGAGACTAACGAAGATGTCCTGTATAAAGAGTTCGGGGTAAATGCGGAGCTTATCATCGACCATGCCTGGGGATGGGAACCCTGTACGATCGATGATATCAGACAGTACAAACCCGCAAACAACAGCTTAAGTTCCGGTCAGGTTCTGATGCGCCCGTACAGCCAAAAGGAAGCAGCCATCATAGTTCATGAAATGACAGATCTTCTCTCCCTTGATCTTGTAAGGAAGGGACTTGTTACCGACCAGATGGTACTGACCATCGGATATGAAAGCGTTAAGGATATGAGAGACCTTGGCGACTACAGCGGCGAAGCAGGTCTTGACAGATACGGAAGATATACCCCCAAGCATGCCCACGGAACGGTTAACCTTGAGCGCAAAACTGCCTCAACCGTACTGCTTACCAAAGCGGTTGACGGACTGTATGAGAAAATAACAGATCCCCGGCTTATGATCAGGCGAGTGAATGTGTGTGCCGCCAAGGTAATTCCCGAATCCGAGGTTCAAAACGAAAATCACTACGAGCAGCTTGATCTTTTTACCGATTATGAGACCGCGGAAATTGACCGGCAAAAAGAGGATGAGCGCCTTGCCAGAGAAAAAGCTCTCCAGCTTGCCACTCTTTCCATCAAGGACAAATACGGCAAAAACGCCATACTTAAGGGTACCAACTTCCTTGAAGGCGCAACTACAAGAGAGCGAAACGCGCAGGTGGGAGGACACAAGGCATGAGTACATATGACAGGATCATCGATCACGTACATCATACTTCTGACAGGCGGCCGCATATGTCAATGATAAACAGAGCCGCCCAGTTTTCTCCCTTTGCCGCTCTTGTGGGCTATGATGAGGCTGTTATGGAAACAGCCCGCCTTACCGGCGAAAAGATTATTCTTGACGATGATGCCGTTGCCGCAATCAACCGGACACTTATGCAGATAGATTCCGGTAAAACTTCGGTAGCCATAACCCATTTCGTGCCCGATATGTTTAAAAGCGGCGGTGAATACCTCATTACATCCGGAACCGTCAAAAAAATCGACAGGATTGAACAGGCCGTAATTCTTACCGATGGAACTTCCATACACATTGATGACATTTTCGATATTAGTTTTACGGATTAGTTGATTTATTCGGATGATTTTTGTAAAATGACAAAGATTGGCAATTAAAGTTATACTGAAATGGAGTTAACATGGATTCAAACGGACTGGATGCAGAACAGCAGGCACTGCTTGCAAGTATAATGGGTAAATCACCTCAGGTAGGCGGTGTCGCAGCTTTTTGTGCGACACAGGTCACACCTGCCCCGGCTCCCGCAGCCCCGCCGGCAGCTTCCAATCCCGGGCGGGTATTATCCCAGGCAGAGATTGATGCTTTAATAGCATCTATGGCAAACTGAAGACCGGATTATCTGTTTAGAGCAAAAAGAAAAGCCGTATGACATTAGTCATAGGCTTTTTATATTTCGTAATGCGGAAGGCGGGACTTGAACCCGCACGGGCTAAGCGCCCACAAGATCCTTAGTCTTGCTCGTCTGCCAATTCCGACACTTCCGCATCCCGGCCGCTATCTATCGGCGACTTGAATATAATATCAAAATCATCGGTGGTAGTCAACTAATTTTTTCAAAACCCTATACATCAAAAATCTATGCCTCTTCTTATTACCTCCAGGCACATCCTTCCATTGTGATACGGACACTTCCATGGACCCACAACCGGCATATTTTTATAAGGCCTGCCTGCTTTATCAAGCTGGTTATACCACTCTCCGCCTTCTTTATAGATAAAATTCTTCTTTATATATTCCCATTGTGCAACAGCCGCATCCTTATACTCCGTTTTCGAAGGATCCTTTAAGTATTCATTTATGAATCCGTTAACTGCCTCTGCCTGAACCCACCAGACCCTGTCTTCATTAACGACTCCCGCCTCGCACTCCTGTGCAAGTGAATTGCCGTCAAAAGCATTGTGCAGGATATTATCGGCAAGATCGCAGGTAATATCACCATATGCAGCCTTTAATCCATCATCATCGAGAACTTCTATTCCCCTGTCAATAAGCCAAGCTGTCTCTATATCGTGTCCGTATGATATCAGGTCAAGAAGCGGGGTATAATTCCTGTCAAAAAACACCTCCTGCCTGTGCTTTTCGGGATTATACATTTTATCCTTAAATATTGTAAGCATTTCCCTGAGCCTGTCAGCGATGTAATCACTTTTTGTAACCTCATACAGTCCGGTATACGCTTCGTAAACATGCAGAAGCGTATTCATCGTACGCTCTGCCATCACTCCGTTTTCGGACAGCTTCTCATTTAACGCCGGCGTAAAGTCAACGTTGAATGCTTCAAGGTATCCGTATTTGTCCCTGCACTTTTGCTCAATGATTTTTACAAGATCATTTGCGATCCCAAGGCTCTCCTCATCTGCCGAAACTTTGTAATATGCCGCCAGAGCGTATATGGCAAATGCCTGACAATATGTATGCTTTGTCGTATCAAGAGGATCCCCGTCATACGTGACTGACCAGTATACTCCGCCATTTTTCCTGTCCAGATATACGCTCTTTAGAAAATCATATGCATGCCCTGCATATCCGATACAATCCTTATCATCCGTAAGTTCCGCACAGGAGGAGAAAAACCACAGTATTCTCGAATTGAGTATACAGCCTTTTTCATACTTCTCATTTACTGTATGGTCAAAATCCGAAAAGCCGTAATAACCTCCAAAGTCCCTGTCTATAAGCCCCTTCCAAAAAGGAATAAGGTTTTCGGTCAAATGATTTTTAATCTCGTCTGCGAACATATTACTATTCTCTCAAAATGTATTAAATTTAAAACATATTATACAATCTTTATCAAGTTGCAAACAAGTATGATATACTAACAGATATTTAAAGGAGTGGAGGATAAAATGAATAAAACAAAAGCAACGATTATCACTGTTATTTCTGCCATTGCACTTGCGGGGTGCGCACAGACAAATGTTAACATTAACGTAAACTCCCCGGAGGACGAGACGCAGGAGTCCGTCGGGCTTGCCAATCCCTGGCATGATTACTCCGAGGAGGCGGCACGTGAAGAGAACATCCGTATGTTTGTAGCACCCGAAGGTGCCGAAAACATACATTGGAGCATTATGGATCCCGAAGAAGGCGCTCCCGAAGGTGAGGGGCAGCTCATACAGCTTCAGTTTGATCTTAAGGATGAATACAGCACCCTTTCCTTTACGGCAAGATACCAGTACGGTGCTCCGGAGGACAAGGATATTTCCGGTATGTACTATGACTGGACCGTAACGGATGAAGGTACACTTGCAAACTGGGGCGAGGGGCATATGCCGGCGAAGTTCTACAGATACGTCGGGGAAGATGAGACGGCTGATCTTTGTACATGGTATGACATGGAGATAGGTATTGCATATTCTCTTTCAGTACAGGCTCCCGATCTTGACGGATTCGACATTCAGGCCATTGCCGAAAGTATGTATCTGGAGGATCCCAATGAGTTCGGATACGGTCCTACCGACTTTTTGCAGTATCAGTCAGGCGTTACCGAATTCGACAGTTACGAGGATGTAATCTCGCATCTTCAGGAAGGCCAGGGATATGCATACATAAATGTTTACGGCTATGACGGTGAAATGCTTGCGGTAGCTGAACAGGTATTCGAAGCCGATCATTCCGCGGCGGATATGTCTCTTTACATGCTTGAAGACGGCAAACCCGTTCAGGTGTCAAATGTTTACGGTAACGGAAGCGCATTCCCCATAAGGCTTGAAGACGGGATAATCTATTCCGGAGATAACCACACATATGAATCGAGTTTTATGAATCCTGACGGCGCACTAATGGTGAAGGATTACGTCAATGACGGTGTAAATGACGGCAGCGGTAATTTTACCGGATTTTTGCGGGATGATAATAATTATGATAACGACAAAGATTTTACCGGAGGCCGGAAAGAGTTTGATGAGCTGATCGCTGCAAGAGACCAAAAACCTATAATCGAGTTTACCGTTGTCGGCAAAGAAGAAGCTGCAACAGAGCATAAACAGGCTGTGGACATCAGCGGTTGTGATACTTTCACCCAGATAGTTGACAAAAAGCTGGAGCCGGGAATGGCTTATACAAACGCTCCTCTCTATGGTGACGGTGTTCTTCTTGTAGCAAGCGGAGCATTTGATGATCTTGACGGACACATGGCAGCAATAGATGCGGAAGTTTACATTTACGCCAACGACGCAATTGAATATGCCGGATATGCCGAATCAGGCGGTACAGCATACCCTCTTGCGGAAAAAGACGGCAAGCTGTATGCTGCCGGCAACCACTTTGTTACAAAGTATGCCGTGACCGACGGAAAGCTTGTTGTTATGGAGACAGCCGGCGAAACCTTCGATTCCGACGGAGGCGCCACGTACTACTATGATTCCGATGACGGTGGTGATTACAGTAGTATGGATCAGGACGAAGCAAAAAAGATCTTCGACGATCTGTGGGATGAGTACTGCAGTGCCGACATACTGGTTTTCGATGAGATCAAGTGATCTATTGACATTTTAATATTCAAGTCGTATATTTCTTTGTGGGCAAAGGGGCCATAGCTGTAGTTATGGTACCCTTTTTTATTTTTTGAATATTACCATGTGGAGGTATATTAAATGGTTAAAGCAGTTGTGGGTGCCAATTGGGGCGACGAAGGCAAAGGTAAAATCACTGATATGCTGGCACAGAACGCCGATGTAGTAATCAGGTTCCAGGGCGGTGCCAACGCAGGCCATACTATCAAGAACAAATACGGAAAGTTTGCACTTCATACTCTTCCGTCCGGTGTATTTAACGAAAACACAGTCAACATCATCGGGAACGGTGTTGCACTCAACATACCGATACTTGTTAACGAGATAAAAAGCATAACCTCCAAGGGCGTTCCCGAGCCGGTAATACTCATTTCCGAGCGTGCACAGATAATAATGCCTTACCATATTAAATTCGATGAATACGAGGAAGAACGGCTTGCCGGAAAATCATTTGGCTCTACCAAATCCGGTATCGCTCCCTTCTACTCAGATAAATTCGCAAAGATAGGCTTTCAGGTAAGTGACCTTTGGGATCCTGAAGATGAGATCAAAGATAAAATAGAAAGCGTTTGTGTTCAGAAAAACATCCTGCTTGAGCATCTGTATCACAAACCTCTTATCAATGTTGAAGAGACATACAACACTCTCATGCAGTACAGGGAAATGATCGCTCCTTATGTATGTGATGTTTCATCGTATCTAAGCGACGCAATAAAGGCAAACAAAACAATTCTGCTTGAGGGACAGCTTGGAACACTTAAGGATTGCGACCACGGAATCTACCCGATGGTTACGTCATCAAACACACTTGCGGCGTACGGTGCCGTAGGAGCCGGTATTCCTCCATACGAGATCAAACAGATAATCACTGTCTGCAAAGCGTACTCTTCCGCTGTCGGTGCCGGCGAATTCGTAAGCGAGATAACAGACGAAGCCGTTGCAGATGAACTAAGACGCCGGGGTGGAGACGGCGGTGAATACGGTGCAACAACAGGGCGTCCCCGTAGAATGGGATGGTTTGACTGTGTAGCTTCAAAATACGGATGCCGCCTGCAGGGAACAACCGATGTGGCGTTTACCGTTCTCGATGTACTCGGATATCTCGATGAAATACCTGTATGTGTCGGCTATGAAATAAACGGGGAAGTAACCACACAGTTTCCCGTAACAAGACTTCTTAAGATCGCAAAGCCCGTTTACGAAACACTTCCGGGATGGAAGTGCGATATCATGGGAATTAAAAACTATGAAGATCTTCCGGAAAACTGCCGCAAATATATAGAGTTCATAGAAAAGAAGATCGGTTACCCCATAACGATGATCAGTAACGGACCTTCAAGAGATGATATTATTTACAGGAAAAGCGTCGCGATATAACACATGCAAGGCTTCCGCGGTTTCCTTTTGTACCTCTGTGTGAATAGTATCTGTCGGGGTTGCACATCGTGCATTCTCCGACAGTTTCTATATTCGCATCCATGACTCCGAGCATAACGAGTCTGTATCTGACAACACCCCTAAGGTCTAACATATACTTGTCCGCCCTTGGTGTATAGAATCTCTCAACCTCTTTTCCTATCAGATCATGCATTGCTTCTATTACCTCACCACCGACTTCAAAACAGCACTTATCTATTGCCGGACCTATCGCCGCATGTATATTTTTTACATCAGAGCCAAGACTTACGAATGCATCTATTGCATTCTTTTCTATGTCTGAAGCCGTACTTCTCCATCCGCAGTGAACAGCCCCGACAATACCTGCCTTAACATCTTCCAGAAGAAGCGGCACACAGTCGGCAGTAAAAATCGCAAGCGGAACATTACATTCGGCAGTAACATATCCATCACATTCGATAAGATCTCTTCCGTCAGGGTATTTACCATACGCTCTGCGCATATCCTCTTTTGTTGCAATATGCACCGTATTTCCATGCACCTGCTTCCCACATACAAATTCGCGTGTACCTATTCCGGCCGATGCAAGAAACCTGTTCCAGTTTTCGGTAACCCTTGCCGCCTCATCTCCTCTGTTCATTCCAAGGTTAAGTGTGGCAAACATACCATCGCTGACTCCGCCGGCTCTCGTGGAAAAACCGTGAGGCGAAGTTATCACGGATGATCTTATCGTATCTATGGGAGCACTTATATCTTCATGCCTTACAAGCCTGTCGCCTTCGTATTCAACGATCATATCGATCCTCTCTCTCCCATCCAGCAGGGGTTTTAGAAAATACCGGTCACCTTCCCATGTAGGAAGATCAAGTACTTTATCCTTCGGAACCCATGCAAGTTCTCCCTCGTCACAGTCGGATTTTACCTCTCCCGTAAACCCCGTTGCCGAAAAGAGGTACATATCCTCATCTTCCCACGTGTCCGATATAAACTTTATGATTCCGTGCAGATGATAATCCGTAAGAGTCAGCCCTGTCTCTTCAAACACTTCCCGGCACACACATTCCTCAGCAGTCTCGCCCTCTAAAAACTTTCCTCCGACGCCGATCCATTTGCCTTCGTTAAGATCATTCTCTTTCTTGATACGGTGGAGCAGTAAATATTCGTTATTTTCGTTTCTTATATAACATAGTGTTGTATTCATATATGAATTATATCATACAATCGTTCCGACCAAAGCCCGGACGAATTGAAAGTGTCAAAAAGAACCGTCCCTTTTGACAAAAATTCCGTTCAAATATGATATAATACCTGCTATGAATGAATCGTCAGCTGTATCTTCCCAATATAATAAAATGACGCGGACCCCCATCCATAAGCTTATTATTACCCTTGCTGTACCGACAGTGCTGAGCATGATGGTAACAACGATCTATAATCTTGTGGATACAGCCTTCGTAGGCACTCTCGGAACGAGCGCAAGCGGAGCCGTAGGTGTCGTTTTCGGATTCATGTCAATACTCCAGGCTTTCGGTTTCATGTTTGGACAAGGTGCCGGAAGCATGCTGTCAAGAAAGCTTGGTGCAAGGGATTCAAAAACCGCAAGCATCATAGCTTCTACCGGATTTGCCGCATCCTTTGCAAGCGGAGTGGTGATCGCCATCCTCGGTTTTATATTCGAAGATCCGCTTATCAGAATGCTCGGAAGTACGGATACAATTGCCCCTTATGCAAAAGCTTACCTTAACAACATAATGTTTGTTGCACCGTTTTGCTCATCAAGTTTTACACTCAACAATCTGCTGCGCTACGAGGGTAAAGCTAAGCTCGGCATGATAGGTCTTCTTACCGGGGGAATACTTAACATAGGTGGAGATGCACTGTTTATATTCGGAATGGGCATGGGAATAGCCGGCGCCGGACTCTCTACGGCAATATCCCAGGTTATCAGTTTTTCTATCCTTTTGTTCATGTTTCTGTCAGGAAATACAGAGTCTAAACTTACGTTTTCCAATATTACGTTAAAAGACAGGATACTTATAGAAACTGTAGAAACGGGATTCCCTTCACTTCTTCGCCAAGGCCTCGGGAGTCTGGCCACTATCCTTGTCAATTTCAAAGCAGCCCAATATGCAGGAGATGCCGGAGTATCCGCCATGACGATCGTGACCAGAGTCGCCTTTTTCCTGTTTGCGATAGCTCTCGGAATCGGGCAGGGATTCCAGCCTGTTTGCGCATGGAGCTACGGTGCGGGTAAATTCAGACGCCAGCGTGAGGCATACCGCTTTACTATCATCCTTTCGGAGCTGGTACTCGTAACACTTACGGTTTTCGCAATGATTTTCTCCGGAAGTCTCATCAGAATATTCAGAGACGATCCGGAAGTTATAGAAATCGGAACGCGCGCACTTCGCCTCCAGTGCATATCACAGCTTTTCATGCCCATTGTAATGGTTACCGAAATGCTGATGCAGTCAAGCGGCAAAAAACTCCCCGCAACAGTATTATCATCACTGCGCGGGGGTGTTCTGCTTATTCCGCTTTTACTGATTATGCCTGCCCTACGCGGTCTTGCCGGGGTACAGGAGGCTCAGCCTTTGTCATATATTCTTTCCGTTCCATGTGCCGTTTTAATGGCAAGGTGGTTCTTCTCGATCACACCGAAAGAAGATTCATAAAACCTCTTATCTTCCGCTTGCAAGGAAAAAGAGCGCAATAGTTCCCGGACCTGCATGAGATCCTATTATCATTCCTATAGTAGTAAAAAGCGCACACTTGTTACCGCCTTCCGCAACGATCATACTCTCAAGTTCCCTGGCATCATCAATGCAGTCTCCATGAGATATATAGTAGAGTCCGTTCTGCGGATCAAGTGCCGTCTCCATATATTTCTTCGCTATTGCTTTTAATGACTGGGTCCTGCCCCTTACTTTCATCATATTAATAAGTTTACCTTCATCATCAACATGAAGCACGGGTTTGATCCCAAGCACTCCGCTTGCAAAAGCCGCGGCAGCACTTACTCTTCCGCCTCTTTTTAAGTATACCAGGTCTTCAACAGTAAACCAGTGAGCAAGCTTCGGTATCAAATCCCTGACATATTCCGCGCACTCATCTATGTCCGCCCCCGAGTTCTTCTTTTCAACCGCATAGTGAAGTATGAGTCCTTCTCCGGCTGACGCACACAATGTATCAATAGCTATTATCTTTCTGTCGGGATACTCTTCACGAAGTTCGTTAGCAGCCATCTTACCGGAATTGGACGTTGCACTGATACCGGAAGAAAAGCCGATGTACAGCACGTCCCTGCCCTGCTTGAGTGCTCCCTCGAACAGCTCCTTAAAGGACTGGGAGTTTACGGCGCTCGTCTTACTGACTTCACCGGCACGCATCCTGTTGTAGAATTCGCTCTTACTCATCTCACCTTCAAGGTGCTCCTGCCCGTCTTCAAAATGAAATGTAAGTTTTGAGAAGCCTACACCCCACTCGTCTAATGTATCAAATTCAATATCGCACCCGGTGTCCGACATAATAACATATTCGCTCATAACTCCTCCTTGCCGTGTCTGCTGTATCCTATGTCGTTTTACTTACAACATTATCTAATTTACTACATTAGATTACCAAGTGCTTACCTCTATGTCAATATAAAAAACATAATGAAATCTTATTATCAAAATGATATAATGAGATAGAATAATCAGAATCATTATGATAAAGAAGGAACTAAAATCATGAAGTTTGATAAAGACCTCGTGGCAGGAAAGCTCCGCCGCTGGGAAAAATACCTGGAGGAATTCAAGCTCCCTTCGTGGGATGAGATCCCGAATATCGGTCTGTATATGGAGCAGATCATTATCCTTCTGAAAGAATATCTTGATTACCTGCCTCCCGAGCTTAAGGACGAGCAGATAATTACTGCCGCCACCATCAACAATTATGTCCGGACAAAAATAATGCCCGAGCCAACAAAGAAGAAATACTATCGCATTCATATTGCTTATCTTGTAATGATATGCACCATGAAGCAGATACTTCCGATAGCAGTCATATCCAGAATTATACCGATGAATATCCCGGAGGAAGAAGTAAAAAGGATCTACGACCGGTATTCCGACAGGCACAAATATACGATACAATACTTTTTGAAACAGATAAGACTCGTAGCAGGTCCCATCCTCGATCATAAGGACATCATTGAGGAAAGCGCTACCGACACGGAAGATCTGATCACGATGTGCACGATTTATGCGGGATTTTCCAAGCTGATGGCTGAAAAGCTCCTGCTCCTTGACGGTAAAGACCTTACAAACGGAGGAAGCATAGAATTAAGAAAGAGGTGAGAATTCTCACCTCTTATGTTTTGCTCTTTTTTCCTTGTACATTTCCTGATCCGCAAGTTCGATCAAAGCACTCAGCGGTTTTTCATTATCATAAGGCACCATATGATACCCTATGCTGGCATCAAGGTTATATTTGCGGTCTCCCTTTTCGTTGATCTCTCTCATGGCTCTTCGGATACGCGATATATCCTCCTCCACGGCAATAGTCGTTGAACCTTTTCCGAACACAACAAACTCATCACCGCCGTATCTCATCAGCAGTTCATTTTTGTTCCTGGTCTTGCGGAGCACATCGGCCATATCGCATATCATCCGGTCTCCCATTTCATGACCGAGAGCATCATTAACCTTCTTGAGCCCGTCAAGATCAAGGAATATGAAGAACATGTCCTCTTTTTCCCTGCGGGCTTCTGCCACGACCTCCTCGGAAAACTTGAAGAATCCGGCCCGGTTATATACATGAGTCATCGGATCAAACACCCACATCTCGTCAAGTGTTTTGATCATCTTCCGCATCTTGATAACGTTATATACCTGCTCAAGCGCGCTCGACAGAGTCATCATAAGGACTCTGTAAAACTCCGAAAACAGCGGCATTGTCGAATTACGTATGGCAGCCAGTCCGTAAAAACGATCCCTGAAATGTATGGAGTACATGACGTACAGATTACCGCCTTCATCCTGATCAAATTTCGGGTAGCGTTTGCCTATATGTTCATTTTTAATGAATTTGTAATTCCCGTTCTTGTAATCTATCCCGCTGGCAAGACCACTCACGGGATCCGCAAAAGTTTCCGGGTCACCGAGCAAAAGCGAGAATGCATCTCCGCCCAGTTCGGGAATACATGGCTTTAAGTATTCACATATATCCTCTACCGACTGTGCGGTAGTAAGCTCTATCGTCAGTTCGCTTATCATCTCTGCATAGCGGGCTTCACGAAGCTTGTTTCTCGAATACTGATTGACAACAATTCGATGGTTAACAGGCCGTACTGCATCGCAGCCGCAGCTTTCCGCAAATACAGGATTGGATTCAATAACTGGATTAGGGTTATATTTTTTCCCCTCTATGCATTTAATTACATTTCTGTAAGCCGTCTCACCGATCTTCTTCTCCGAACGGCTGACAGACGTGATCCTCGGATAATTGTTTGCAGCTTCGAAGATGTTGTCATATCCTGACATTAAGGTGTCTTCCGGAGCCCTGATACCCCGGTCTCCAAGAGCATAGAAAGCCCCTAGAGCCATCTGGTCGTTTGCGCATACATAGGCATCGGCTTTGAGCAGTCCCTTCTTCTCGAAGTATTTTACGGCTGCTCTTCCGCTCCTTGCGTAATAATCTCCGACATAATAACGCTCTTCGTCAAACTTTAATCCTGCCTTTTCCATCTCCTCAATGAATACTCTCTTGCGTGTCACTGCATCAATGGAATCCTCGGGTCCACCTATAAAGTTAACTGTTTTGATCTTATGTTCATTAATCAGATGATCGGAGAGTGCACGCATGGCAGACTCATTATCACTGCTTACATTGATCATTCCCTCTATCGGGCAGTCAATGGAAGCACATGGCCTGTTCTGGCTTCTGATTTTTTCTATTACTATATTTCTGATCTTCTCGGAGTAAATGCTTTCAGAATAGATAATGAATCCGTCATATATTGAAAAGTCATCGTACTGCATAGCCGCTGACTCTCCGATATTAAACTCTTCATCCTTGGACAGTGTCAGACAGTACACAACAACATTATTGCCGTCAGCTTTCGCCGCTTCGGCAATACCTTCAAGTACCTTACGCTGTGTATCAAGTTGTAACTCTCCCAGAAAAACCGCTATATTACGCATTGTTTTTTACCAAAAACCCGGTGTATATCGTGCGGCAACTCCTCCGCACTGTGAACCTACAATATTAAGCGCAGCCTGATTATAATGGCATCCGTCCGTAAGGTATGTCGGGGGAAGAGCACTCAGCGCCTCCGATCCGAGAGTAAACTTAGGATCCTGTGCACAAAGCTGCCTTGCCGCTTCATTAACCTTATCATACGTACCCGGCAACCCCGCATACTGGCCTATCGTGATGACAAATACCTGATCGAGTCCCTTAACAAACAATCTTGTGAAAGTGTTGGCAAGTCCCGTCTTGTACGTTTCAATATCAATATTGGCGACTCCGTCCGTTTCACCCTGAAGCCATACAACGTATTTTCTCCGTATATTGATATGATTGGCCGTACACCATGACTGTATAGTATCAAACTTACTCTCAAGTTCGGCCTGAACCGGAGCGGTTTGCCAATATCCGATACTCGATCCACCCCTCGCGGCGGAAAATCCCAAAACCGGGGTTCCTGTTGCCCGATAATATGAATTCATAAACGCGGACACAAGTGAACCGCCCCTTAGCGATGGCGGATCGCACAGATATCCGTTTGAATATACTCCGAAAGGTTCCGTGACAGGGTAGATTCCGGTAGGGCATGTCCCTATTCTGAATTCATATCCCGTATCTGCCGGTACACCCGGAGCCTGTGTGGCATCTCCTCCCCGCCCCGACATATTGCTCTGCCCTGCAAAAATCACAAGATCAACTGTCTTGAGTGCAAGCGGAGCCGGTGTCGGAGTGACATCGTAAGTCGCCGCAGCGGTTTCTACGCAAAAACCCAAAGTTAATGCCGATACGGCAGTAACAATAAATGCAATTAAATGATTTTTCATAACTGACAATCCCCTTTATACTTCCCCTTTATAAAGCCAAAAATCTCTCGAGAGCAGGCATAAGTTCATTTGCTTCATTCCGCCCTATTTCATATGCCTCACGCATAACAAGCGGATCATGACATATATGACCGAGCGGCAGCGGAGATTTCGGACATATCACAAAGTTTGTTCCGGCCTTTTCCTGCGCCAAAACATGATCAAGCTGTTCATTGTATGTGATATGCCTTATATCCATAGCCCTGATAAGGTTCGGGTATTCCCTGTATTTAAGCCTGATAAGAGGCATTGTTTTTTCATGGCTCTTTCGGTAACCTCTCGGCTTGGTCAGGACCGTAACATTCTTATTACACCCCAGTGCTTCGGAAGCTTTGAGCGGTATTGCATCAGTCATTCCACCGTCAAGGTATTTGCCGCCGCCTATCTCCACTATATTTGAAACCAGCGGCATCGATGAACTTGCACGCATCCACTCGAGTTCTTCGTATGAGGCATCACGCATCCGGTGGTATCCCGCCTCGCCTGTTTCGATATCCGTCACGACCATATAGAACGGTATCCCGGAATCAATGAATGCTGCCTCGTCAAACTTGTCCAGTTCCGTCGGAAGTGTATGGTAACAAAACTCGCCACCGAAAATATCTCCTGTCCTGATAAGAGATGAGACACTGCAGTATCTCTTATCCCCGGCATATTTCATATTGTACCGTATCGTTCTTCCAACCTGACCGGAAACATAATTACAGCCGAAACACGCACCGGCACTTACGCCGATCACATTATCAAACTTTATTCCGTTTTCCATGAAGACATCGAGCACACCAGCGGTAAAGAGTCCCCGCATCGCTCCGCCTTCAAGCACCAGTCCGTTCATACAACAAATTCTGCGGCTTCGCGCATATTATCTATCAAAGCTCTGTCAACCATCCCGCCGAACTCTCCGTCCAGATTCCAAGGTATGGGTTCATCGGATTCGACCTGCAGACTCGTACACTTAAAGCATATCACATTTTCCGATTTGATCCTACGGTCAAGTATCGCCGGACCGATCAGATTCAAATCAAGTATACTGTCGGGATATCGTACAAGCATGACCTCAAATATCCCGTCATTAAGCTTTACATCCGGACCGGGCAATGCTTTCATTCCTCCGACGGATTCGGAATTGGTAATTATTCCGACGATAAAATTATCGGAAATGACTTTATCACCATACGTAATGCGAAGGGGGATCGGTCGTGCAGACGGGAGTTTTTTAACCGCTTCCGCAAGGTACGCGGTATACCCGAAGATGTTTTTCATTCCCTGGTCAGTTTCATATGTAACATCAGTGAACAGACCGAATGCAGCAACATACACAAAATATCTGGAATTAAAACGGCCGATGTCACATTTGAAATAATTGTCGGAAACCGCGATCTTCGCAGCCCTTTTAACCGTTCTCGGCAATCCGATGCTTCGCGCAAAATCATTCGTCGAACCTGTCGGTAAGTACCCTATAGGAACATCCGCTCCCGCTGACAAAACTCCGGTTACGATCTCATCCAAAGTCCCGTCACCGCCGGCACAAACAATTCTGTCGAATTCTACGGCCCACTGTTTAGCTATAACCTCACCATCACCCTGACACTTTGTCGGATAAATAGTTACTCTGTATCCGGATGCGGCAAATATCTCCACTATATCTCCGAGATGCGTGCCGATACTACCCTTTCCGGCTTTCGGATTATATATAAACAGCAGATTTTTCATACTGAAAATTGTAGCACAAACACAGTTTGAAAACAACACATCGAAATTATGAGATCGAGTAAACTTATTGTCAGTTGGAAAAGAACAGAGAACCTCTGAGATAATGATCTCATCAGAAATGACTACATCATTTTAATTCTTTCTCTTCCG
>CADALB010000021.1:0-789 GCA_902788755.1 uncultured Lachnospiraceae bacterium
ATACGATCACTGTTTTATACGATCCGTCAAACCCGGAGCTTGCCTATGGCAAAAACGGGATGGGCATTTATCTGCTGATCGTCTGCCCGCTTATTCTGGTATTTGTTTTAATCTCCATTTTCAAGGGAAAAAGGGAAAGACAGGAGAATAAGGAACGTCAGGAATTAAGTGGATATACAGGTTATGCTCCGCATGTTGCGGGAGGGAAAAGAGAACTATATTTCCTTACCGATCTTGGCACCCCCAAGGCGGGTCATCGAATTGAAGATGAAAACAGAAGAGTGCTTTATGAGGCAAAAATGACAAAATTCGGTGTGGCTGTTGACTATAAATTTGATTTCATAGACCATGAACATCACACCTCGTAGGACAGGTGCTTGAGAGCGCCTGGGGTACTCTTCTTGCCGATGTTCATGATACATTTGAATTTGACGGCGTGGATATATGGAAGCATTTGAAGCAAAACGGGATAAGTGTCGAGTCATCTGTCACAGCGGGTGAGGGTGCGCTTGTAGGAATGGAATATCGCATTTTGCGGGACGGAGAAGAAATTGCACGCGCTGTGCAGACAAGTCAGTTCCCCCATGAGGAAGATACAGAAGCACATAAAGTGGAAGGCAAGATACCTATTCCGGGATTTTATCGTATTTGGACGACAGAGGTATATCTTGACCTGCTGTTTGTTACTCTTATGGCCTTCGCCAGAAGCGGAGCCGGTGATGACAAGGGCGGCACCTACGGAGCTATACTTGGAACACTTGATAAAATGAAAAATAATGAAGGAAATAT
>CADALB010000021.1:873-22636 GCA_902788755.1 uncultured Lachnospiraceae bacterium
TCCAAGGTGTGAGGCAACAGTTACAGATTCCGAACTTTTAAGTGGAAGTTATGATTCGGAGGATAATACTGATAGCAGAGTATATAGGAATTATATCAAGTACACCGTTGACGGACAGGAATATGAAGGGTCAATTGACAGCGGAGATAATATGAAGATAGGTTCCACGGTTACGGTTGACTATAATCCCGATGATCCGACGGATGTGGGGGCATGGACCGGTGCGTGGCTTCCCATACTGCTGATATCACTTGGCGCGGCAGCAATTATAGCCGGATGTGTCAGTATCGTTATTGTCCATAAACGTGTCAAAGGGGACGGTTCTTTTTGACAACTTATTGAGAGTGAATAGGCTAATATGAAGGTACAATGCGATTTTTGCGGCAATACTTATGAGGATTATTTGCCCAAGTGCCCGTCCTGCGGCGCTCCCAATCCTTCACACCATGAGGGCGACAAACAGCCCCGTACAATAGAAGAACTGAAAAAATGGTACGAGGATAGACAACTTCCGCCACCGGAGACAACAAGATTCTTTATCGGAGTCGACTACAAGGAGCCCAGGGCTTTTGGTATCTATAAGGACGGTAACGCCGGAGAGTTTGTCGTATACAAAAACAAAGCCGACGGCAGCCGCGCCATTAGGTATAAGGGCAATGACGAGGCTTATGCTGTTGATGAACTGTACCAGAAGCTGAAGGATGAAATAGTCCATCAGAAATCGTTAAACAGTAACAGAAAGAGGCAGTCGAAAACAGAAACCAAATTCAAAAGGATTCATTCCGTTGTATCAACGATCGCTATTATTGCCTTTGTTGTCATATTTGCATTGGAAGGTTTTATTAAACCTGCAATTAACAGACGGCATAACGGTTATTATAATTACGGAAACGTAGTATATTATAACGACAGCGGCAGCTGGTATTATTTTGATGATTACTACGATGACTGGTTCTATTCCGATGTTCCCGTACAGTATGACGAAAATAACACCGACCCTTATTTTATGGGCAGGACCTATGAGGATGTTGATTGGGAATCAACAGATGAGGACATTGCAAAAAATGGGGACGGCAGTATTAAGAACATTACCGATGTAGAAGACAGTACGTTATATCAGGATGACCATTCATCCGATTCGGATTGGGATTCTGATTCGGATTATGATTGGGATTCTGATTCGGATTCATGGGATTCCGGCGGTTCGGACTGGGATAGTGACTGGTAGATATGAAACTAAACAATAAACGAACAATTCTGGTGGGACTGGCGTTTTTGTCGATATGTGCGTTTTGGCAGATGTATGACAGCGTCATCCCACTCATGCTGACGAAGACTTTTCACATAAACGAGACACTGTCGGGCGCCGTGATGGCAGCTGACAATGTCTTTGCTCTGGTACTTCTGCCATTTTTCGGATCACTTTCGGACAGAACCAATACGCGTCTTGGAAAGCGTACCCCGTACATTCTTGGGGGAACGTTTGGTGCCGTACTGCTTATTAACAGTCTTCCGTTTCTTGATAACGGATATTACAAGGCACCGTCAACCGTCAAACTGTTCACCTTTATCATTGTTCTCGGACTGATTCTCATTGCGATGGGGACGTACAGGTCACCGGCTGTTGCACTCATGCCGGATGTTACACCCAAGCCCCTTCGGTCAAAGGCAAATGCGATAATCAATCTCATGGGCGCTCTCGGAGGAATCATCTACCTCGCGGTTGCGGCCGTGATGTATCCGAACTCCAGGATCGCGGGTCTTGAACATGTTGACTACGGGCCGCTGTTTATTACGGTTTCCCTTATTATGACCGTATCTGTCATCGCTATGTTTGTCACCGTCCGCGAGAGGGAACTTACACTCAAAAATCAGGAGCTTGAGAACAAACACCCCGAGTGGAACCTTGCCACGCAGGATTCATCAGGCGAAGAAGTTCTTCCGGGGGATGTAAAGAGAAGTCTTGCTTATCTTCTTGTCTCAATAGCGCTTTGGTTCATAGGCTATAATGGTATCACGACATGGTTTACCACATATATAGATAAAGTCATGGGCCAGGGGCTTGGCGGTGCTTCGACGTGCCTTCTTATAGCATCGGGAGGTGCGATCGTATCCTATATCCCGATCGGAAGCCTGGCGTCTCGGATCGGAAGGAAACGTACGATCCTCGTTGGTGTCGCGATTCTTGCCGGATGCTTTCTTGCGGGTTTTTTCCTCACAACGTTATCGTCTACGCTTAATGCAGCGATGTTTATCGTATTTGCATTCACGGGATTTGCATGGGCAGCGATAAACGTCAACTCCCTTCCGATGGTTGTTGAGATGTGCAAGGGCTCGGATATCGGTAAGTTTACGGGATATTATTATACGGCTTCAATGGCTGCACAGGTGGCAACACCGATACTTGCGGGATTTTTGATGAGAAACGTCGATTACAGGATACTGTTTCCCTATGCGACGGTATTTGTTGCGGCAAGTTTTGTGACCATGCTGAGAGTTAAGCACGGGGATAACGAGGTTAATGTGAAGAAAGGAATTGACGTCTTTGAAGAAATGTGATCTTGCAAAACATTACGCACACAGGGGCTTTCATGACAAGCCTTCCATACCGGAGAACTCAATGGCGGCATTTGAAAGAGCCGTTAAACACGGATTTCCGGTGGAGTTTGACGTGCATCTTATAGCAGATGGAAGCCTGGTAGTTTTTCATGATGAGGATCTTGAAAGAGAGACCGGGATAAAAGGACGGATTGAGGACAGGACCTTCTCGGAGCTTTCAGGATACCGCCTTGAGGGAACGGATGAGAAGATTCCGTCCTTTGACGAGGTTCTTGATTTATTTGATAAGACTCAACTTTCGCTTCTCATAGAACTCAAGGCAGCAGGTGGAAACCATAAGGCACTTGCGGATGCAGTATGTAACAGGCTTGCCGGATACAAGGGGTCTTACGTGATAGAAAGCTTTGATCCGAGGGCGCTTATGGAAGTAAGGAAGATTTCTCCGGACACAGCCGTGGGACAGCTTTCGCAGGACTTCGTAAAGAACCGCGAAGGCCTGCCACTGTGGCAGGCGATAATACTTAAGAACATGATGTTCAATATAAAGATATCACCGGATTTTATAGCATATAAATATGAGGATACGAATGTATTTGCTGCCAGAGCCGCTATCAGACGAGGTGTACCTGTTGCGGTATGGACAATCAGGAATAATGATGACTACCAAAATGCCATAAACGAAGGATTTGTTCCGATCTTCGAACAGTTAAAATATGAAGATATTTCTTGAAATAGTCTTGCGAAATGAGTATCATAGATATTGGTGTTGGAAAAATGATAAAACACAATATGCAGGTGGTGGGACTTGAACCCACATGTAGTTGCCTACGGCAGATTTTGAGTCTGCTGCGTCTGCCATTCCGCCACACCTGCTATATGCTGTTAGGGGGAACCGCGTGAGCGGTGGGACCCACGTTCCTCCTTGTGCGATTTTAACATACTGGTTAGACGGTTTCAAGGGCATTTATTATATGGAATACATCGACTGTACAATATGCGAACAGAATATGAACTCTTTTATAGAGAACAGTCTTGTGGGAGAAAATGTCTGGCAGTTTCTTACACATGTGGAAAGATGCCCCGAGTGCTATGAGGAACTGGAGACCAGGTATTTGATAGCTGAGGCACTTGGAAGATTGGAAGCAGGAGAATCCATAGACCTTAGGAAGGAACTTCAGCAGAAGATCAAGTTCACGAAGAGGGCAATGTATTTCCATTATTTTAATGAGGATGTATTGCGTATTCTTGAAGTGTTTTCGATGATCATAATCGTTTATGAAGTGTTTGGATTTTTGTCGCATTTTTTCGGAATAGTTTTTTGAGAGTTTTTTCAAGGATAAAATATGAGCAAAAAGCTTGTGCTTATTGACGGCAACAGCATAATAAACAGAGCGTTTTACGGCATTCGTGACCTTGCTAACGCAGCCGGGCTTCACACAAATGCCATATACGGATTTTTAAACATAATGTTCAGGATCATGAACGAGGAGGAGCCGGATAGTCTTGTTATCGCTTTCGATGTCCATGAACCGACATTTCGGCACAGGATGTATGAGGCGTATAAAGGTACGAGAAAGGGAATGCCGGATGAACTTCGGGAGCAGGTGCCGTACCTCAAAAAGCTCCTGGCAGCCATGAACATCACTACGATCGAAAAGGGCGGTTATGAGGCGGATGATCTGCTCGGAACACTGGCAAAGCGCGGTGAGGCAGCCGGATATGACGTAACGCTTGTGTCAGGAGACCGTGACCTTCTGCAGATAGCAACCGATAAGATCCTTATCAGAATTCCCAAGACAAAGGGCGGTAAGACCGAAATAGAGGATTATCATACAGCTGACGTTATGGAAAAGTACGGGCTTACACCGCTTCAGATCATTGAACTCAAAGGTCTAATGGGTGATGCCTCCGATAATATTCCGGGTGTTCCGAAGATAGGGGAGAAGACCGCAACTGAACTTCTGCAGCAATTTGGGTGTATCGACAATCTGAAAAATCATATCCATGAGATCACGAAGAAGTCAGTAAGGGATACTCTGACCGAAAACTTTGATATGGCAATAATGTCAAGAAAGCTTGCCACCATCGACACAAACGCGGATATTGATCTGAAAATAGAAGATGCCGCTCTTGGAAATATATACACAAATGAAGCATATCTTATAGTCAAGGAACTGGGTTTTAAGAATATGCTCTCAAGATTTGAAGGGGCAGCCACAGCCGTTGACGACTCTTATACGGATTCCTTCAGAACCGTCTCGGATGCCGACAGTGTGAAAACTGTATTGGATTCCGTATCAAAGGCTGAAATGGTCTCCTTTGCAGCCTCGCCGGTGGGACTTGCAATATCGTTTTCAAAGGAAGATACGGTATTTATTCCCTCACCGTCTCCGGGGGCTGCGGAAAGTCTGTGCGAAAGCTTCACGCAGGCTGTTACCGGATCCGGAACGGATATATGTACGTTTGATCTAAAGAGTCAGCTTAATCTGCTGCCGCAATTTGCAGCATGTGATTTTGCCCGGGAGCGTGTAACGGATCTGTGCATCGGAGCCTATCTGTGCAATCCTCTTAAGAATGATTATTCCATTGAGGATGTGGCCAATGAATACGGAAATCTGGTAATAAAGAGCCGCAAGGAACTGTTCGGCAAAAGCGAGCTTATTGAAAGCTATATGACAGAACCCGAAAAGGTTGCGGAATATATGTGTACATATGCTTACGTTTGTATGATATGTTACCGGCCGGTTACCGACAACATAGAATCTCTCGGAATGACCGGGCTGTTCCGCAGTATTGAGATGCCGCTGATTCCGTGCCTGTATGATATGGAGCGACTGGGAATCAGGCTGCTGCCGGAGAAACTTCGGGCATACGGCAATGATCTTGAAGTGCAGATAAGAGAGCTTGAGAAGGATATACATACGGAAGCGGGTGAAGAGTTTAACATCAATTCCCCGATTCAGCTGGGTGAGATACTGTTTGGAAAAATGGGAATACCCGGAGGTAAGAAGACGAAGAAAGGGTATTCGACAGCAGCGGATGTCCTGGAAAAGCTGGCACCGGATTATCCTTTTGTCAGGAAAATTCTGGACTACCGGGCACTTGCCAAGCTCAAATCAACATACACCGACGGTCTCATGGCTTGCGTTGCATCGGACGGAAGGATTCATTCGACGTTTAACCAGACAATAACCGCAACGGGAAGAATATCAAGTACGGAGCCTAATCTTCAGAACATCCCGGCAAGAATGGAACAGGGAAGACTGATCAGAAAGTACTTCGTCCCTGAGGACGGGAAGTGTTTTATTGACGGTGATTATTCACAGATAGAGCTTCGTATAATGGCGCATCTGTCAAAGGATGAATCGCTTATAGAAGCGTTTAATTCGGGAGCGGACATTCATGCAATCACGGCATCGAAAGTCTTCCATACGGCTCTTTCGGATGTTACTCCCCAAATGAGAAGAAACGCCAAAGCTGTTAATTTCGGGATAATATACGGCATCAGTTCATTCGGATTGTCGGAAGATCTGAACATCTCCAGGAAGGAAGCCAAGGAATTCATAGAAGAATACTTTGCAACTTTTCCGAAGGTAAAAGAATACCTTGACGGATGCGTAAACAAGGCAAAGCAGGAAGGATATGTAGTTACGGAATTCGGAAGAAGAAGGCCGCTTCCGGAACTGTCGAGTTCCAATTTCATGCAAAGATCCTTCGGTGAGCGTGTGGCAATGAACGCTCCGATACAGGGAACGGCTGCGGATATTATGAAAATAGCCATGATCCGTGTCAAGACAAGACTTGAGAGGGAAGGTCTTGCGTCCCGGGTGATCCTGCAGGTGCATGACGAACTGCTGCTGGAATCTCCGATAGATGAAAGGGAGCGGGCAGAAGCGATCCTTCATGAGGAGATGGAAGGAGCCGTATCATTTTCGGTTCCTATGCTTGTGGAGACATCAACCGGCAGTAACTGGTACGAGGCGAAATAATGAAAGTCATAGGAATTACGGGTGGAGTCGGATCCGGCAAATCGGAGGTTTTGAAGCTTATTGATTCCATGACGAAGTGTGTTATAGTCAAGGCGGATGATCTGGCAAGAAGCCTTGAGGTTCGCGGAGAGGTGTGTTTTGCACCCCTTGTGGAACTGCTTGGCGAAGGTGTTCTGCAGGAAGACGGGGAAATCGATCCGAAAAAAATGGCGCAGATGATTTTCGCCGAAGAATCGGGAAATCTTCGGGACAAGGTTAACGGGATCGTTCATCCGGCGGTAAAGAAGCGTATCTTGTCAATGATTAAAGAGTCAGATCGCAGGAAACAGGTTGATTATTTCTTCATTGAAGCCGCGCTTCTCATAGAAGATCATTATGATCTGATAGTTGATGAACTGTGGTACATATATGCTGATGAAAATGTCAGAAGACAGCGGCTTCGCGACAGCCGCGGATATTCGGATGAGAAAATCGAAGGGATCATGGCATCGCAAAGCTCAGATGAAGTGTTCAGAAAGTATTGCAAAGCCGTTATAGACAACAGTGGGACGCTGGAGATGACCAGGGGACAGCTGGAGCGTTTGTTACAGAATTAATATGTGAGGGAAGAAAAAGTGGCTGAGAAAAAGAAAAATCCGGGGCAGTTGGTATTTGGTCTCGATATCGGAACAAGAAGTATTGTAGGTACTGTCGGCTACCGCACAGATGATACTTTTCATGTTGTGGCACAGTGCGAGAGAAAGCATGAGACCAGGGCAATGCTTGACGGTCAGATCCATGACATCGAGAAGGTGGGAAATACCATTAAAGAGGTTAAACAGGATCTGGAGGCGATAATCGGAAAACAGCTCTACGAAGTTTGTATCGCAGCTGCGGGACGTGTGCTTAGAACCATCAATTCATCGGCGACACTGGAGTTTTCCGAAGAGACAACAATAGATGCGGAGCATGTATATACTCTTGAAATGCTTGGGGTTGAGCAGGCGTATGATGATTTTCAGGCTGTGAACAACACCGATATGAAGTTCTACTGTGTCGGATATACGGTTGTCAAATATTATATGAACGGGTATCCGATCTCGACACTTGAGCGGCACAAAGCAAACAATATATCCGTAGACCTGATAGCGACGTTTCTTCCGGATGATGTTGTTGATGGGCTGTACAAGGCCGTTGAGATTGCGGATCTTGAAGTAGCAAACCTTACTCTGGAGCCTATCGCCGCAATGACAGCCGCAATCCCCTCAATGTATCGGATGCTTAATATTGCGCTTGTGGATGTGGGTGCCGGAACAAGTGATATTTCCATCACCAAGGACGGCAGTATAATCGCTTACGGAATGATTCCGAAGGCGGGAGACGAGCTTACGGAGGTTATAGCCAAAGGTTTTCTGCTTGATTTTAACGAAGCGGAGCATGTCAAAATAGATTCGTGCAAAAAGGGAACGATCAAGTTCACGGATATCATGGGACTTGAGCATAAAGTGGAGCCCAAGGAAGTGCACAAGGTTGCCGAAGGTGTTATCGCCGATATAGCCAAGGACGTATCGGACAAGATCAAGGAATTAAACGGTGACAAGCCGGTCTCCGCCGTATTTGTAGTGGGCGGTGGAGGAAAAATCCCGGGATTTACGGATGCGCTTGCAAAAGAGATGGGTATCATGACAGAGCGTGTGGCACTTCGTGGCGAGGAGGCCTTTAAGAGCGTTGATTACCAGTTTGAAGGTGCCATTCAGGACAGCCTGTATGTTACACCCATCGGTATCTGCCTTAATTTCTACGACCAGAAGAATAACTTTATATTTGTGACCTTTAACGACAAGAGAATCAAGCTGTATGATAACGGACATCTGACTGTTGCCGATGCGGCTATGCAGGCCGGATTCCCCAATGAAGGCCTGTTCCCGAAGCGCGGTCCCGATCTTAATTTTACGGTAAACGGCAAGCCTCATGTAGTAAGAGGCGAGGTAGGTGAAGGTGCGGTTGTAAAGCTTGAAGGCAGAGAAGTAAGCCTTACTTCACCGATAACCGGAGGAGACAGGATAGAGGTGGAGGAGTCAACGGAAGGAGAAGCCGCATCCGCTGCGATAGGATCTCTTCCGGAATTCGGAAGCACGATTTCGGTAATTGTTAACGATAAGAAGGTAGAGCTTCCGAAGTTTGCCGAGGTTAACGGGAACCTTCAGTCTGAGTTCTATGACATCAAAGAAGGCGATGATATCAAGATGCTTAACTACTATACGGTATCGCAGATCATCGAGTTCATGGATGTGATTTTGAATCCTGATATGAACATATACGTTAATAACAAGACTGCCGATAAGGATACAAAGTGCTATGACAATTTCTCGGTAATATGGACAATGGAAGATTTGAGTCTGTCGGATGTATCGGATGAGGAAGCCGAGAATGCAAAGGCAAGCCTTAATCAGAAGGCACCTGCAAGGAAAAAAGAGATAGAAACATATGAGGATGCGGTAGAGGCTGAATCAATTGAAAACAGCCAGTATGCCGATGACGGAACTCTTGATGAGGAGTATGTTGAGTACAAGCAGCAAAAAGAAGAAGCAAAGCGCCTTGAGGAGGAAAGCCAATACAAGAAGGTAACGGTGATTGTGAACGGAGATCCCGTGACAATGGACAAAAAGCCTGAGTATGTATTTGTTGATATTTTTGAATATATTGATTTTGATCTCAAGAACAGGCCGGAAGGTAAGGGAATTGTAACAAAGCTCAACGGGGAGAAAGCAACATTTACCGAGCAGCTTAAAGAAGGGGATTTCCTTGATATTTATTGGGAGTAGTTTACGTACGAACTAATTTATCCATTTGCTCAAAAAGACGCTTTCGCTCATCTTTCCGAACGTCACGTTACTAGACTCGAAAAAACCTCGTCAAGTAACGACGTTCTCCAAAGCTTTTTTCACAAATGATAAATCAGTTCGTACTTGAAAATGAAATAGTATAAGGGGAAAATCATGAGGATCTGCAGTATAGCAAGCGGGAGCAGTGGGAACTGCATCTATGTGGGGAGCGATAATACCCATGTCATAATTGATGCCGGAATAAGCGGAAAGAGGATTGAGGAGGGGCTCAACCGGTTGGGGCTGTCAACCCCGGATCTGTCGGGCATTCTCATAACACACGAGCATTCGGATCATATAGCATCTATCGGTGTGCTGGCGAGAAAATACGGGCTGCCGATGTATGCCACTGCCGGAACAATAAAAGGTATCACAGCGCAGAAGGGTGTCGGCCTCATCGATATGTCACTGTTCAGGGAAATATCGGCAGATAATGATTTTATGATCGATGACCTTAGTGTCAAGCCGGTGGCTGTCAGTCATGATGCCCTTGAGCCTGTGGCATACAGGGTGGATCACGGTGAAGAGTCTGTCGGAGTGTGCACAGACCTGGGTACGTATGACGAAAGAATCATTGAAGGATTCTCGGGGGTAAACGCACTCGTTATTGAAGCTAATCACGATGTGAATATGCTTCAGGTAGGAAGATATCCGTATATTCTGAAACAGAGGATACTGTCGGATAAAGGGCATCTTTCCAATGAGAACTGCGGAAGGCTTTTGTGCAGACTTTTGCACGATGATCTCAAATCAATAACTCTCGGTCATTTAAGTGCGGAAAATAACCTGGCAGAGCTTGCATACGAAGCGGTAAGGCTTGAGATAATGATGGATGAGTGTGAATACGATCCGTCCGATTTTGACATAAAGGTTGCGCTAAGGTCTGAAGTGACCCAGCCGGTTGCAGTTTAATCGGTGGAGCTGAATGGCGTGGCTCTCAAAAATTGGTGGTGCAAAGAATTCAGGGAAGGGTGTAAAACTATGAAAAAAACAGTGATAACGGTTGTTGGAAAAGATACGGTGGGAATAATCGCCAAGGTATGTACATACCTTGCGAATAACAGGATAAATATTCTCGATATTTCACAGACGATCCTGTCGGGATTCTTTAATATGATGATGGTTGTAGATATGGGCGAATCCTCAAAACCCTTTGATGATGTTGCAAATGAACTGACCCAGATCGGAGAAGAGATAGGGGTTGTGATTCACTGCCAGAGAGAAGAAATATTTGAGTCCATGCACCGCATCTAAGTGCTTCAATTCTTATTGCAGTAAGTAGTAAAGCTTCATGGTTTGATTCTTATATGGAGAGATAACATGATAAATATATTTGAGGTAAACGAAACCAACAAGATGATCGGCGAGCAAAATCTTGATGTGAGGACGATTACTCTTGGCATCAGTCTGCTTGACTGTGTATCGGATGATATAGATACGCTTTGCGACAATATATATAACAAAATCACACACGTTGCTAAAGACCTTGTTTCAACCGGCAAGGAAATAGAACTGGAATTTGGTATTCCGATAGTTAACAAACGTATTTCCGTCACTCCCATATCACTTGTCGGGGCAAGGGCAGCTAAGTCTTCGGATGATTTTGTGAAGATCGCAAGGACTCTTGATGATGCAGCAAAGACAGTAGGGGTTAATTTTCTGGGTGGATATTCCGCTCTTGTTTCAAAAGGGATGACCGAAGCGGATAAAAACCTTATCAAATCCATACCCGAGGCCTTAAGCTCAACAAACCTTGTATGTTCATCGGTAAATGTAGGATCAACAAGATGCGGAATTGATATGGATGCGGTCAGGCTTATGGGGCAGATAATCAAGGAAACATCGGAGAAGTCGGATATAGGGTGTGCCAAGCTTGTAGTATTCTGTAATGCACCGGATGATAATCCGTTTATGGCAGGTGCCTTCCATGGTGTGACAGAAGGTGATGCCGTTATCAATGTGGGGGTATCTGGCCCCGGAGTAGTAAGACGGGCGGTTGCCGATACTAAAGGCAAGGGGTTTGAAGAGTTGTGCGAGACTATCAAGAAGACGGCATTTAAGGTTACCCGTGTGGGGCAGCTTGTAGCCAAGGAGGCTTCAAGGCGCCTTAATGTTCCGTTTGGAATCGTGGATCTCTCCCTGGCGCCTACACCTGCGATCGGAGACTCTGTTGCTGATATTCTATGCGAGATGGGGCTTGAGAAGGCCGGAGCACCGGGAACAACTGCGGCCCTTGCACTTCTAAATGATCAGGTGAAAAAGGGCGGGGTTATGGCGAGTTCATATGTGGGCGGACTCTCGGGAGCTTTTATTCCCGTATCCGAAGATCAGGGAATGATAGACGCGGCCGAAGCCGGAGCACTCACCATCGAAAAACTTGAGGCAATGACGTGCGTGTGTTCCGTTGGGCTTGATATGATCGCTATACCGGGTAGCACAAGCGCCGCCACCATATCAGGTATCATAGCGGATGAGATGGCTATAGGAATGGTCAATCAGAAAACCACCGCAGTAAGACTGTGTCCCGCAAAAGGTAAAAATGTGGGAGATACGGTGGAGTACGGAGGACTGTTAGGGCACGCGCCCATAATGGCGGTCAATAACTTCTCATGTCAGGAATTTATTAACCGCAAAGGACGTATTCCCGCACCTATACACAGTTTTAAGAATTAGGAGGTACCGAATATGAAAAAAATCGTTACATTACTTGTTGGTGCAGTTGTTGCCACAGCGCTTACAGCCTGTACCGGAAATATCACAGTTAATAATCAGAGTGCCGACGATGGCCAGACTGCCACTGAGGAGACCGTAACCGATGAGGATGCGGCACAGCCTGAAGATGCTCAGCCGGAAGATGCTCAGGCAGCAGAAGAGACTAAACCCGCAGATGAAGCAGTAGACGAATCGCCTTATGATGATCCGAAATCTTTACCGTTATACAAATATCAGGGAGATGATAAATATCTTGGTGTGATAAGCGATTATATGATCGCTGAGGATATGGAGATGAACGGGGAGAATGCAGCTGATGTGTATATTCCCTATTCGATCATCGCTCATACAGATGACAGAAATCCTGATGATATTCTTGTGTACGGATCATTCAACAGATGCGGATATAATCTTCTCAACTCAACTCTTGTAGCTGAAAGCGGTTCATGGGATGCAGGCATATTCCATTTAAAGAAGACAGGCGACGGAGATTACGAGGTTACAGGCGCAGATCTCCCGATGACCGAACAGGAAAGCATTAAACTATTTGATCCACTCCCGGGTCTGTACGATAAATTAATGGCAACCTTTGATGAAACAGGAGACGAGCTGCGGCAGGAAGAGATTGCCAAATATATCAATACAAACGGATTGTATATCACACAGTGGCAGGAATATGGCTATGCACCGAAGCCTGTACTGAATGCGCCCCCGACACCTGAGGAGGAGAATTTCTACACCCACACGAGTCAGATGGGCTACAGCCTGACATATGATCTTCGGAAGTTTTCATATAGGGGTGATGCTACCGGAGAGTCGTATTTGAAGATCGAGCCTGATGCTACCTGGACCGGAACATCAATGAATGTAAATAGTTTTGACACAGAAGATGCGGGGAAGGCCATTGCCGAAGCCTTGTCCTTTACTGATGCAAAGACTTTTGATATATCTGATTCGGTATTCGGTGATAATATTTCATGCAAGAGAGCGGTTTATGATGAGGATATTTCTGACGGCCGTATATTCAGATATATTTGTTACGCTGTTCCGGCCGGAGATAAAACGATCACCATATACCTCCATACTGCTGTTCAGGAAGGCGTATCCGAACTTACGGTTGAGGAACTGGAGAAGACTTTCGAGGAGACTCTCAAAACCTTTACCGTGTTGTAGAATGCAGAGGAGAAAATGACAAGGAGGACCGACGATGGATATTCAGTATCTGTTGTGGCTTCAGGAAATTAGAAATGCAACGGGTGGAGCATTTGATGAGTTTTTTAATGCTCTGTCCAAGTTTGCGGTGGATATCATGCCCTTTTTCCCGTTCGTTGTGTTCTGGTGTGCGGACAAGAAATGGGGGTACCGCTTTATAACTACATGGGGGATCGGAGAGATATTAAACGGCATCATCAAGCTTACGGTATGCGCTTATCGACCATGGATAAGATCGGATCTTATTGAACCGGCAGGAGATTCCAAGGTGGCGGCGACTGGTTATTCGTTTCCGAGCGGACACACTATGGTTGCTACTGTAACATACGGGACAACTATTGCATGGCAGAAAGATAAAAGAAGATGGATTGCTGTTCTTTGCGGCATATTGATCGTGTTGACCGGTTTTTCAAGGAACTACCTCGGAGTACACACCCCACAGGATGTGGTTGTGGGTTTATGCGAATCAGTAATCATCATAATTGTTGTAGGAATCGTACAGAAAAAGGTGGAGGGTAACGAAAGGGCACTTGATATCCTCACGCTATTCGGGATTCTTGCAGTGGCGCTGACACTTGTTTATATTTTACTCAAGCCGTATCCTATGGATTACGTGGATGGTCAGCTCCTTGTTGACCCACAGAAGATGATGAATGATACGTTCAAAGCTTGTGGCTCTTTTCTTGGGCTTTTGCTCGGGAGCTATCTGGACAGACACTATCTTAAATATGAGATTCCCACAGGCGCAGCGGATCTGCCTATACTGACTTGCATCGGTGCAGCACTGATGTTCGGATGGAAGGAGTTGTTTGCTCCCGCAACAATTGTAGCTGCACTCGGAGGTCACTGGGGAAATATGGTAGCACGGGGAATAATGGTGTTGTTTGCCATGAGTGTATGGCCGATGGTCATCACCAAAGTGTGCGGAAGTAAAAAGAAAGCTCAAATAATCGAATGAACTGTAAATGAAGATATGCGCGTGCATTTGTGAACTTAATCCGTTTCATAACGGACATGAATATCTGCTCCGGGAGACAAGAAGGCTTACCGGAGCAGATTATATTGTCGCGGTTATGAGTGGGGATTTTGTGCAGCGCGGTCTCCCTGCGATATGCGATAAATACTCAAGGGCAAGGCAGGCTCTTATGGGTGGCGCAGATCTTGTAGTAGAACTTCCTGTAATGTACGCGACAGCTTCGGCAGACTATTTTGCCCAGGGTGCGGTGTCCGCTGTTGTCAGTATGGGGTGTGTCGACTGTATAGTATTCGGAAGTGAATGCGGGGATATCAATATGCTTCGCTCACTTGCGGGGCAGTCGGAAGAGGACAATCCCGGACTTCATATCTTATCTCAGGGGGCCAACTCGCCCACATCCAGAAACTATAAGATATCACAGCTCCTTCGCGAAGGAATGTCATACGCCAAGGCTTATGCTACGGTTACGGGTAATGAATTTGCACCTAATGACATGCTTGCTGTCCGTTACATCAAGTCTCTTGACATGCTGGGATCGGATATAGAACCGGTATGTATAAAGAGGACAGGCGGGGACTATAACGATACGTCCGGAAATGCATATTCGGCACTTGCGGTAAGACGAAAGATTGAAAAGAAAGAAAACTTTGCACATCTTGTCCCGAAATATGTGTACCGTAATCTGCAAGGTATTGCAAATCAGTCGTTTCCGATTAATTCTGATGATTTTTCAATTCAACTGCATACGCTGCTTGCAAAGGCGATCGAAGAAGAGAAAGACGCCCTAAACCTGACAGATTACATGGACGTGTCCGAAAACATCGCGGGACGTATCAGAAGCAGTTTCGGCAAATACACCGGATATGAAGAGTTTGTAAATCTGGTTCATTCCAAGGAATATACAAAGAGCAGGGTGTACCGTGCGCTTCTTCACATTCTTCTCGGCATCAGAAAATCCGATTACGCAGATTATCTTGAGGACTGTGAAGTACCGTATATCAGAATACTCGGATTCAGACAGTCATCTGCGGCGCTCCTTACACAGATCAAGGAGACATGCGTTGTTCCTGTCATAAGTAAGGCCGCCGATGCAGGATCCATACTGGATGATGAGGCAATGTATTACTTTGGTCAGGATATTCGGGCTGCAAATATGTATGATATGGCAGCTGTATTTAAGTTCGGCAAAACACCGGCACATGATTTTGCCCGTGAGGTTGTGATCATCTGATTGTTTCTGATTTAGCACAAGAAGTTAATTATTTTAATCTTGTATGCAATTTTACGGGGGTATATATTATATAATGAGGTCAAATCTTTCGAAGAAACAGAGCAATTCGTATTATCAGTCGGGGTTTGGAAAACTTCATATATATGCGAACGGGAGGGTTACAATGAATTTTATTGAAAATATCAAAGAACGTGCAAAACAGGACGTCAAGACAATAGTATTGCCTGAGAGCAATGACAGAAGATCGCTTATTGCCGCAGCCAAGATTCTTGAAGAGGGTATAGCGAATCTTATCATGATCGGTAAGGAAGAGAAGATCATGGACGGTGCCAGATGGCTGGAGGTAGATCTGTCCAAGATCAAGGTTGTAGATCCCGAGACAAGTGACAAGTTCGAGGAATATGCACAGAAGCTTTTCGAACTTCGTGAGAAGAAGGGTATGACCCTTGAGAAAGCAAGAGAGCGGCTGCGTACTGACAATCTGATGTGGGGCGTTATGATGGTAAAGATGAATGACGCCGACGGTATGGTTGCCGGAGCGTGCCATGCGACTGCCGATGTTTTGCGCCCTTCGCTCCAGATACTTCGTACAGCACCCGGTGTAGATCTTGTATCGGGCTTCTTTATTCTTGATGTTCCGAACTGCGATCTCGGCGAGAACGGAACATTCCTCTTCGCGGATTGCGGACTTAATCAGGATCCCACATCCGAAGAACTTGCAAGCATTGCCAATACTTCGGCAAAGAGCTTCACATCACTTGTAGGTGCCAAGCCTATAATTGCCATGCTTTCCCATTCGACGAAGGGAAGTGCCAAGCATCCGCTTGTTGATAAGGTTGCAAATGCCACAGCGATTGCCAAGGAAAAGTATCCCCAGCTTTTGCTTGACGGTGAACTTCAGGCTGATGCAGCTATTATACCTTCGGTATCAAGGGCAAAATCCCCTGATTCGGAGATAGGTGGAATGGCAAATGTGCTGATTTTCCCTAACCTTGATGCAGGCAACATCGGATACAAGCTTGTTGAGCGTCTTGCCAAAGCGGAGGCGTATGGTCCCATGCTTCAGGGCTTGGCCAGACCCGTTAATGATCTGTCCAGAGGCTGCAATGCCGATGATATTGTGGGTGTAGTTGCGCTTACCGCCGTGCAGGCACAGTTACTGTAGATAGGATTGATTTATGGATCTGAAATTTCTTGAACATACCGAATATATCATGGATGCGTGGGAGAGGAGCGTAACTGCCAACCCTAACGCACTGCTGCTGACAGATGAACGTCATCCTCGGGGAATGAGCAGGCGAAGGATTGACGAATTGTCAGGAAAGGTCTATGGATGGCTTCGAGCCAAGCAGATAGGCAGGGAGGATTTTGTACTCATATGCCTGCCAAGAGGAGCAACAGCCCTTATATCAATTCTCGGCGTCTGGAAGGCAGGCGCCGCTTTTACATTGGTTGAAGATAATTATCCACCCGAGCGTATTGCATATATCAGGAAAGATTGCAACTGTAAAGAGGTAATTGATATTAATTCATGGAGCGATATTCTCAGGACTGATGCGGTGCCGGGTTATGAGAAAACTGACTTACATGATGCGGCTTTTGCGATATATACATCCGGAACTACGGGCAATCCCAAAGGTGTTCTTCATGAGTACGGAAGCATCAAACTGATCCAGACTGCATCGAATGACAGAAGAACGGGAAAACCAAGACTCCTCGAATCGGACCGCTTATCTCTTATAACACCTCTGAACTTTAATGCTTCGATCAGACGTTTTATCAATACTTTGTATGATTCGTGCCATCTGTTCGTTGTCCCTTACGGGATAATTAAAAACCCGGTTAAACTTAAGCAGTACCTTCAGGATAACCGTATTTCGGTTCTTCTTGCCTCGCCGTCATTGTTGCGTCTTACAGGTGAACCGGGTCCACTCATACGTCAGATACAGATAAGCAGCGAACCGGCAAACGGGTATTATATTGATGGCCCTGAGCTTGTCAATACTTACGCGATGAGTGAATGCGGCTTCCCGCTTACAGAATTTATTATCGATCGAAAATACGACGAATGTCCTGTGGGAAAACCTAATATTAAACAGATTGTTATCCATATCCTTGATGATGAAGGGAATGATGTGCCTGACGGGGAGCCGGGAGAGATCGCGTTCGAAGATCCCTTCTTCCGCGAATATATAAATCTGCCTGAGCAGACTCAAAAGGCTCTTGCAGGAGGAATATATCATACCGGGGACATAGGCAGAATGTTGCCTGACGGCAATCTTGTACTTATGGGACGCAGCAACGATATGATCAAGATAAACGGCAACCGCATTGAACCTGCGGAGATCGAGGCTGTCGGCAAAAAGGTTCTCGGCGTTGAATGGTGTGCTGCCCGGGGATTTGAGGAGCAGACCCATGCCTTTGTATGCTTGTATTATACCGCAGACATCAGTATAGATGAGATGACGGTTCGCAGTGCTATGGAACAGTATCTCCCGTACTATATGATTCCGTCGTATTTCATCAAGGTGGATGAGATACCGGTACTTCCCAATGGTAAGATGAATAGAAGAACTCTGCCCAAGCCGGAGGCGAAATCGGAACGTGCGGAATTTGAGGCACCCCATACCGAAACGGAGCGTATCATATGCAGTGCCTTTGAAAATGCATTGTCACTTGATAATATCGGTATCCGTGACAATTTCTATCATCTTGGCGGGGATTCATTGGGATCTATGCGTGTATTATCTGCGGCCAATCTGCCGGGGCTCCTTCCTTCGGATATATTTGAGGGTTGTACTCCTGAGAGGATCGCTGCTTTGTATGAGAGCCGCAAGATGGAAAAGCAGCCGGTTGACGCAGTCAGGTGTGAAGAAGAGGAACGTAAGAAAGCACACCCGCTTACGCCTAATCAGATTTCTATCTTTGATTATTGTATTTTTTCAGCAAGGACGATCATGTGGAACCTGCCTCGTCTGTACCGTTTTGATGCGGGTATAGATACGGATCGGTTGTGTAATGCAGTAAATAAAGCTTTTGCTAACAGGACGGCATTATACACTGTTTTTGAATTCAATGAGGAATGCTCGTTAGTCCAGCGTATCGCACCGGACAAGAAGCTCCATGTGTCCGTTGAGAAAATCACGGAAGATGAATTTAAACAGCTGTCCGAAAACCTTATGCGCCCTTTTAAAATGATAGGTGAGCCCCTTGTCCATGCGGCAATCTATCAGACCGAGAAATCGGTTTATCTGTTTTGGGAAATACACCATATCATGACCGACGGAACGGGTATGCAGCTTCTTAATGAGGATATTGTCAGGGCATGGAACGGTGAGGAACTGCCTCTTGATACATATTACGCATATCTTCATGTGGAAGAAGAGTTGCGGGAGAGCAAACGGTATGAGGAAGACAGAAAATACCATGAGGATTTATACGGAGGTCAGGACTGGTGCATCAATCTCATTCCGGACACCGAAAACCGCCCTGCAGGGCGCAAACTTATTCCGCTTAAACAGGTTATATCATTGGAAGATATTGCCATATTTGAAAAAAAGAGTCATCTGTCCAGAAATCTTCTCTTTACGGCTATCGCTCTTCTTGGAATCGCTGTAATTGAGAAGAAGGATCATGTGATGGCGGACTGGATATTCCATGACAGGACCGACGAGATCAAAAAGAATGCATTTGGCTGCCTCTTCCGTTATATAACAATAGGACTTGAACTGAAAAAAGATATGACTGTCGGGGAATTTTTCCGGGCTCTTTCCGACAGATCCAACGCTATGCTTGCACACAGCTCCTATGAATGGAGCATTAAGCAGGATAATGTCTTCGAGCATGATACGATGATCGTCTGCTATGAAACATCGGATATCATGAGTACCAAGGATATCGGCTCAATTGGCGGCAACCGGCTTGAAGTTATAAGTCATGCTCCGGTCAATTCAAGGAGCCTTGCATTCCAGATATTTGAAACGCCGGATGGTATAGTCCCGTACCTAATGTTTAATCAAGCTCTTTATTCCGAAGAAAAGGTAAGACGTACATGCGATATATTTTCCGGACTGCTTGATTTTTTGATGAGCAGCAAAGAAAATCAGTCAATCGGGGATTACTTTAACAGATAGTTTTTAATTAATAAAGGCAGAGGAACATACATATGAGAATTAAACGACATTTTGATGCAGATATTTCAAGTATCGGTTCTCTTACGGAATTTGTAGAAGAAAACCTTAAGAAACATGGGATAAAAGAGAAAGAATGTGCACGGGTGATGCTTGTTGTGGAAGAAGCAGCAGGAAGCCTTCTGCATCATGCTTCATCTAAGCCCGGAGCCGGCAAGATCCGTGTCACCATTAATAAGCTCCTCGGAAATGTGGAAATTGAGCTTTCAGCCAAGGGAGAGGAATACTCAATTGCGCAAAGTATGAGCCAAGGCCTCGTTGATGATGAGATAACAGATGATATTCAGGAATCTTTGAGGAATATCATCTTAAACTCCATGACTGCCAATTTAAAGTACAGGAACAGGAATGGCATCAACTATATTAAGATGACAGTCATTCGTTCCAAGCGGGCCTTTTTATATCAGACGCTTGGAGCCATGGCACTGGCAGTGATATTGGGGACGATTTTTTCGAAAGTACTCCCGGGGAATATAAATGACACCCTTAATAACATGATTTTTTCCCCGATAAAGACCATGTTTTTAAATGCCTTGAAAATGGTAGTGGCTCCGGTTGTATTTTTTTCCATTATATCCTGTATAGTCCAGTTTTCCGATCTTTCTTCATTGGGAAGGATCGGTGGAAAGATAATCGGTATGTACTTTTTCACAACCTGTATTGCTATAGCAATAGGCATTGGCGTTTTCTATCTGATACAACCGGGAGATGCGTCTCTTGCGTCATCTCTTGCGGCTGATTCCGGCGCTATTACCTCGCAGACAATGAATGTTTCCATAATTGACACAATAGTCGGAATCATTCCGTCCGATATTGTGAATCCGTTTTTGAAAGCGAACATGTTACAGCTTATATTTATGGCAGTAATATTCGGAATTGCCACAAGTCTTCTCGGAAAATACTCGGACATGCTTGTCGGGCTTTTCAGTGCCTGCAATGATCTGTTCCTAAAGGTCACTTCAATTATAATAAAGGCAATGCCACTGGCAGTTTTTTGCTCCATAATGTCAATGATGTTGACAATGGGTATCAAGACTATCATTTCCGTACTGGGAATGTTTTGTACATTTGTATTGGGACTGTTTGCCGTGATGATAATGTATTGTATACTGATGACTGTTATGGGAAGGATAAATCCTGTTAATTTTGTCAGAAAATATGCCCCTTCCATGCTTCAGGTCTTCTCACTTTCATCTTCAAACGCCGCTATACCTTTAAACATGGAAGCGTGTGAAAAGAAACTCGGAATAGATAAAATGATTTATTCCCTTTCCATTCCGCTCGGAGCTACCATTAATATGCATGGTACCTGTATCTACCTGTCCGTCTTTACTCTTGCTCTGGGGAAAATCTATGGAGTTGATGTAACCGGCGGTGCCATGCTTTCATTAATAGTATCAATCTTTGTTCTTTCGGTGGGGGCTCCGGGGATTCCGGGAGCAGGACTTATATGCCTGTCGGTACTGCTGGCCCAGACGAATATTCCGGTTGAAGCCGTTGGGCTGGTAATGGGTATAGATTCGGTTTGCGCGATGTTCCGCGCAATGAGTAACTGCCTTGGGGATGTTGCTGTTTCCACGATAGTTGCCAAGAGTGAGAACTGCATGGATATGGAAATATACAACAGTTAAAAATATATATTGACAAAATTTAACCTGCTGGGTATAATTTGCAGGTACGTCTATTAGACATCCTTGAAAAGGAGGTGTTAGCAATGTCGATCTGTCCTAAAAATAAGTCTTCCAAAGGAAGAAGAGATAAAAGAAGAGCAAACTGGAAAATGTCTGCTCCTACGCTTGTAAAGTGCAGCAAGTGCGGTGCGCTTATGGTACCCCACAGAGTATGCAAGGCATGCGGTTCTTATAATAAGAAAGAGATCATCAGTCAGGATTGATCATTATACGACAAATACCACGGGATATCCCGTGGTTTTTTTGTATGTATGACGGGCATGCCGTCAGTCTGTGGTGAAAGTCCACGAGGGGCGTAGTTGCCGACGAACCCCATAGTGACTCCCAAGGTTTACATCG
>CADALB010000022.1:0-24447 GCA_902788755.1 uncultured Lachnospiraceae bacterium
GACATTATACCAAAAAGGGAGGTCAATGCTCATTTCTTTTGTATCTCCCGATAAATCAAGGTTTTAAAAGTAAAAACAGGGTAGTTTTTTGACACTACCCAAAAGTGAGAGGAGGTGAATAATTATGGGCAAACGATATGTACTCCGATACGGCGACAGCTTTGCAGACATGCGGCTCTGGAAACAGTTTCAGACCGTGATCGACGGAACGCACGGGCGCAGGAATCTGTTGATCTTCCGTATAATCACAGCTCTTATCTGCGAACTCGGGATAAATGAGTATGACGAATATTCCATGATCACCGTTATCGAGAAATGGGCTTGCGAGCGATTATCTTCCGAGCGGCCACTACAAGAAAAATCCACAAAGCACAATACCGTGCCAGATGCTTACCCGTCATCGCCGGCGCCGGCCCAGGATCATGCATCGTCAGTGCACAGCCCGGATACTACGGCAAGTGTTCCGGCTACTGTATCCGAAAAAAACGAAACCATTTCGTTTGATACTTCGATGTTCGGCGGAATGAACCGTAATTCAAAACTATCTGATTTATGAAAGGAGTGATTTTGATATGAAAGACAAATTAATATCGATCGATTGCGGAAAGGCAAACACAAAGGTATCTGTATTTGATCCCGTATCATCCAACATAAGGACTGAGATCATACCAACCAATGTAACAACCGTAAATGCTCTCGTTGCACTGTGTCGAAGCAGTTCACATCATATAGTCTCCATAACAGGGGCCGACAAAGAGATAAACGGCACATGGATGATAGGTGCTACAGGCGGCGGGAGCACTTACAGCAATTCCAAAAAGGACATGATCCATAAGATCATGACGCTTACAGCCATAGGTCTTATGACCGAAAACGGCGACACTGTTATCCCGGCTGTGGGATGCCCCCTTTCTGTTTTTGAAGACGGTGAACAGAAGGCGGACCTGTATGACTATCTGTTTCCTGACGGAAGAGTTGATATCACGATCGACGACGTTCCCAAGTATTACTACATCAAAAAAGATGAGGGACTGATTTTTCCGGAGAGTTTCGGGGCTATGTTTTTGTACCCGGAAAAGTTTGCAGGCCACACGGGGATAATCGATATAGGCGGTCTGAATGTCAACGCCTGCTATTTCGACGGTACACGTCTCATCCCCGATCTTTGTACCACAGAAAAGCTCGGATGCTTCTCTCTCATATCATACCTTCGAAGCAGGCTGAACGCTTACTGTGACGCAAGTTTCGATGACACAGACACTGAGATCTTCCTGAAGAAAGGCGAGGTTCCCGGCAGCAAAGGGAGCAATAAAGTCATTGAGGAAGCGCTCTCCCATCACGTAGCAAGGATCGAGGGCATCTTAAAAGAATGGGATACCGAGAGGATGAACTTCATATTTATCGGAGGCACATCAAAACTGCTTCAGAAGGTTCTTGAGGAAAAGTACAAGGACAGGATGTTCATCCCGGAAGACAGTGAGTTTATCAACTGTAAGGGTTTCCTAAAAGCACTGATAACCGGCAGGCAGTACAACTGTCCATTCTAAACATCGTTCATAAGAAGGTCATCCACCAGAGCACAAGGGCTTTCAAGATTTCTATGAGAGCCCCTGTGTATCCGGTCAGATGACATGTCAGATTATTGGGGGGATTATAGATATGGCAATAGAAAAGGATATAGCTATACATTCATCAGCTATGGTGAAACAGTGTATCGAATACATCGACAATCCGGAAAAATGCAGCATAGTTTCCGTTCTCGAATACACACAGAATACCGAAAAGACAACAATGGAGGGATCGGAGATCATTCTAACATCAGGAATATTGTGTGATCCTAGCCATGCTGCAGATCAGTTTGAAGCGACTTCAAGGGCATATCGGAAGGACACTCCCGAAGGCACCGGACGGGGATCTGGAGGGACAAAAGAAGTCAGGGACCGGAATACAGGCGAAGTGCGCCGTGTGGCCAAAGAATCTATAGAAGCCTATCACATCATCCAATCATTTCCCGAGGATTCAGGCCTTGATCCAAAACTCGTCCATGAGATCGGAAAAGAATATGCCACCGCTGCTTTTCCCGGACATCAGTGTGTCATAAGCACCCACATGAACACCGGTCATCTCCATAATCACATAGTCGTATGCGCCTATCAAAGAGATGAACACAAAAAGATCTGCATGAACAAGGCATTCCGCCACCGGATCCGTCAGATAAATGATGAGATAAGCATAAAACACGGGCTTCCCATCCTGGTAGGTCAAAAAAACAGATATGCCGTAAAGCACAGCATGAACGAGCATGCTGCTGTCATTAACAAGCGTTCTTTCAAGGAAGATATACGGATAAACATCGATAAGGCTCTCAGCAAGGATTTTGTGAGCTCATGGGCTGATTTTGTGCTGTATATGAAAACCTTCGGCATAGAGATGAAGGAAACCCCAAAAAACGTTACCTACATCATGAAATACAAAGACAGTTCAGGAAATGAGAAGACTCACCGCTGCCGTGACAGCCGGCTCGGCGATAAATATATGCGCGTATCCATCTGCAATACACGTGGCTGGGAGTACCCTAATGAGCAGCAACAGACCAACTATGGCCGCTTCCTAAAAGACGTGTACAACAACAATGCTTCCAAGAATGACGATTTTCATATCAAGAAGGGCAGGCTTCATCTTCATGTCGACAGATATGATGAGAACGGACGCTGCCGCTCTCTTTTAGAGATAACGATCATCATTGCGATAAAGATAGTCCAGTATTTCTGGGAAAAGCACTTTAAAAAAGCGGCATATCCCAAGCATACCGCCAATAAGGAGGCCGTCAACTGGGATCCCGACAAGAAGATATCCATGCTCCTTGAGGGACTTGAGATTGCACGTACCTTTAGCATAGATAGTCCGGAAGCACTAAAAGGACGAATGAGCAAAAACGGACAATCCATCTCTGTCCTCGGAAGGGATATAACCTTAGCGGAGATAGAATATGCACAAGTCATGTCTGAATATGAGCGTCTTTCAAAGAAAGGCGCAGATCCCGCGGCCATTATGGACTTTAAGCACAGGCTCCACGATCTTTCAGGAAAATACTCATCTATGAAGCATCAGATAACAGCCTTAAAGCAGGAGTATGCCCTTTTGTCAAAACTCTCCCACACAATAAAGCTCGCAAAGGATCCTGTATTTGTCTTAGGCGCCACCACCAGTCTGTCCGAATACCCGAAGATCACAAAAACAGGTGCAGAAACGCAGAAACACTCTGCTACCGACACGCACAATCCCAGCCACAGCAACAATAACCGGATCAGTCTTTAACCGTACAAATAAAAGCCGAAAAATATGAAGTGGAACGCCTTGAACAAACTTCATACGGGTGGTAATCTATCACTTGAGGATCTGCGGAAATGGTACCAAAAGATGGAAAAAGAACAGATCTTATCATCTTATACATTTCCGGCAAAGCCAAGCAGTGATGGGTATAAAAGCCAAGAACCTTGAAAAGTTAAAAGAGAAGGTATATGAGTACGAGAAAGGCGTGAACGGCTCCACTCGTAAGACTTTCAAAGATGTCTTCGAAGTCGTTCAAAATGAAAAGACTCAATACGTCAAGGACCCCGAAAAGCTCATATCGATCAACAACAGCATCAATGTAAGAAGGTCTTATTATAAGAGATTCTTTGGTAACACCGAATTTGAGAATCGATTCATTGATGAGATATCGAAAAAGGATATCGAGGAATACTGTTTTGATGTACTGACAAGGTTGAATCTGAAGAAAAAAGCATTTATGGATATGAGGAGCATCCTCAGTTCCGTATTCAAGCTTGCTTATTCGCAGTACTGGGTTCTGGACAATCCCTATACTAGGGTCGATTTTAAAAAGTATAACGATCTTCTTGTCAGGGACACATCACTGCACAAAAGGATTCACAATTCCGGTGAGATCGATCGGATGATTGAATGGCTTCACGCCAAGCAGGAAGAAAAGCCCAATTATATCCCGTCATATGCTCTCGAACTGCAAATCCTTATGGGACTTAGACGAGGAGAGATCGCCCCGTTGAGATGGGATGATATTTTTGATGATGTTATTCACATCTCAAAAGAACAGATCACTGTCAAGGGAAGTTATGATTTTGTCATAGTCGGACATACAAAGACCTATACGGATCGAGTTTTCCCACTGACCGGTGAAATAACAGATTTCATGAAACGCCTTAAAATCGTACATGATAAATACTACCCTGAAAGCCTGTATCTATTTCCCGATGATTCTCAGAAGAACAAGGTCATCAACAATCACGTGGTGTATCGTTTATATGTCCGTATGTGCAAAAAACTAGATATAACGATATCAAGAGAATTTACCAGAGGTCCCCACAGCTTCCGCAGGAACGGTATAACAAACGTTTGTAATGCCACAGGCGGAAATATGTACCTTGCATCGGTTTTATATGGGAATTCACCTCAGAGCGCTTCAAAACATTATTACACGGGAATAAACATTGCAGAAGCAAAAGAAATACTGGAGGGTAACCAAAAGGTAACCAAGGGTAACCAACTTTTAGGGTGATTTATCGAACAAGAAAATCCCGAAAGCCGCCTACTTAGCGAACTTCCGGGATTAATTCCTCATCGGAGTGACAAGATTCGAACTTGCGGCCTCTACCTCCCTAAGATAGCGCTCTAGCCAAACTGAGCCACACCCCGATTTATGCTGTAAGGAGGCACCACGAAGTGGGGGATTCCTTACTGCACCGCGAGCCCCCATTCTCCGAAGGAGAATCCTAATGGGCGAGCGTCCTATTGATATGCTGTAAGGTCTACCACGAAGTGGGGTTCCTTCCGTCAGCAAATGATATTCTATCGAAAACCCCAAATATTGTCAAGCAATTTTCACGAAATCCCCACGATTTTTTGTGCTATTAGACAGTATTCATTTTAATAATAACGTGTGATATAATATTCCCATGGGTATTAATTCTTACGGACTGTTCAGTGGCGGCAGTGCCGGCAGTCCTTATAACGACAGGAATTATGAACTGCAGAGGCAGCTTCAGGCCAGACAGCATCAGCTGGATGACCTTGATAAGATGCCTTCTTTGAGTCCGTCCCAGCAGGCTAAGCGCCAGCAGCTTCTGCATGCCGTTGACCATTTGTCAGGCAAGCTTAATCCGAAGCCCGAAGTTACAAATACTCCGGCTGACGATACAGCCGCATCCTTAAAGCTTAACAGCATCGGACGCCGCGATACCGAAGACGGTATCATGATACCCAAATCCAAAATGGATGCTGCCACGGCATACTCCAAGATGACACCGTCATCAGGCAGAGGTCGTGTCGGTTACGCAGATAATGAATACTCCAATTCCGGATCCGTTACATATAAAAATCCGGGGCGTTATGACGGTAATGCCACAACACCCCAGGATACTTATCTCAAAGGTTTCTTTGTCGATATTAAACTTTAATCAGCCTTCTATGAACAATACACCGAGTGTTCCCGGTCCGCAGTGTGAACTGATGACACCGCCTGCTCTCGTCTCAAGAATCTCGTCGAAGTAACCGAGGCTCTCCAGATATGCCCTTACTTCTTCCACCATCTCACGGTCAGAGCTTGTATGTGTGATAAACACACGCTGTCTTCTGGCGCCCAGCAATTCGTCATGCATATCCTTCACGTAATCCATAACAACTGCGCGAAGCTGGCCGCGGTACTTTTTGGCCACATCCATCTTACCATCCCTTACAACGATCTTCGGGTGAATCTTGAGAATCCCTCCGGTAAGAGCGACAACACTTGAGCATCTACCGCCTCTGGCAAGGTATGTAAGTGTATCTATAACAAAACTTGCTCTTACCTTAGGCCTTAATCTCTCGATCTCTTTTACGATCTCTGATGATGAGTACCCTTCCTGTGCCATAACAGCCGCCTCAACAACCAGAAGACCTATCCCCGTCGACAGATTCATGGAATCGATGACATGCATCCTGTCTGTTGCGCCAAGATCTTCGGCAACCATGCGAAACACATTTTCGGTTGTAGACATTGAAGACGATATGGTAAATATGATTACCTCATCACCGGCATCAAGCATGGGCCTCACAAAATCCGAAGCATCCTCATAGGAAACAGCAGAAGTTTTCGGCGTTGACTTATTCCTGTCGGCCCACTCGAATATCTCTTCCTGACTGATTTCTACTCGATCACGGTACTCCATGTCTCCCAAAACTATATGAAGGGGTATGATGGTAATACCGTAACGGCTTACGAGTTCATCGGAGAGATCGCATGTGCTGTCCGAACAAATCCTGATCATAGTCAGTAGTCCCTGTTATGCGATTTTTGACTTCGCAAGTTCAGCAAGTGTTGCGAATCCGTCAGCATCGTTAACTGCCATCTCAGCAAGCATCTTGCGGTTGATGTCAACATTTGCAAGTTTGAGTCCGTACATAAGCTTGCTGTATGAGATTCCGTTCATTCTTGCTGCAGCGTTGATACGTGCGATCCACAGCTGTCTGAACTGACGCTTTCTCTCTTTTCTTCCGGCAAATGCAGTGTTAAGAGCACGCATTACCGACTGCTTAGCAACACGATACTGGTTGGAACGTGCTCCTCTGTATCCCTTTGCAAGTTTTAATACTCTGTTATGTTTTTTCTTGGCGTTCAATCCGCCCTTAATTCTAGCCATCTTTACCCCTCCTTACTGCAAATACGGTGTAATCTTCTTCATATTCTTAACATTTGTTTCATCCGTTATAACCGCATGTCTTAAGTTTCTCTTATTCTTGGTGGTCTTCTTGGTCAGAATATGACGTCTGTACGCTTTGTTTCTCTTTAACTTTCCCGTACCCGTAACTTTGAAACGCTTTGCAGCGGATCTGTTTGTCTTAATCTTTGGCATTACTTCATCCTCCTAATTCTTAGATCTATTTTAACTGCATCTGCTCTAACGCTTTTCAGTTAAAAACATTGTAAGTGACCTGCCCTCAACCTTCGGAGCCTTCTCAACTACCGCAACATCCGCAAGAGCCTCTGCAAAATCATCGAGGATATACTTGCTGTTGTTCATATGAGCCATCTCACGGCCGCGGAAACGCAGTGTAACCTTTACTCTGTCGCCCTTTTGCAGGAACTTCTTGGCCGCGGCGATCTTGGTGTTCAGATCGTTGGTGTCGATGTTCGGTGACATGCGGATCTCTTTGATCTCTATGACTTTCTGCTTCTTCCTTGCTTCCTTTTCCTTACGTGCCTGCTCATAACGGAACTTTCCGTAATCTATGATCCGGCACACCGGAGGCGCTGCATTCGGCGCGATCTTCACAAGATCAACACCCGCCTCTTCGGCAAGTTTCATCGCTTCTTCCACGCTCATGATTCCGAGCTGTTCATTATTTTCGCCAATTACACGAACTTCCTTATCACGGATCTGTTCGTTGATCATTAAATCTGCTATTGTCTTACCCTCCTTACAGCAATCAGGCAAAATAAAAAATCTGCTCACACAATGCAAGCAGACATAAACTCCCGGTAAAAATCATTTCCCCAGTATTAACGCTCGCTAAACCTTCATCCGCCTACGGCGAAAATCATATGTCGCGAGGTGAGATTTCTCTGCTTTCCTGTGTGTAACATAAGTTACCTTTGAAAATCTATCATACAATCACATATTTGTCAACAATATAAATATGAGTTTTCTTAACAAATAACGGAATCGCGAGACCAGTTAACCAGAAACGAGACAGCGATTCCGATCAGGGCTGCCACCGGAAATACGATCCATGCTATTTTCTGGTTGCTGCCGTAATAACGAAGTATATACCACAGACATATGGAAAGGGGGATGGCTATGGATGATATGAACAAAATTGCCTTGTTCGGTTTAATATCATAATAAAGATCGTGTGTCTCGTTAAGGAGTGCCCGGTAGCAGGCTATCCTGTCAATGCACGGGTATGCAATAAGAGTTACAAGCGCAAGTATTATTGAGCATATTATCCTGCCGTATATCCCGGCAAGAGCTGCGTCCTTCATTGCAATTAACAATATTATGTAAACCAATCCGCTTGTTGTCATGATAACAAGACTGTATGTGATCTTGTTGATAAGAACAGGTCTTGCTGTTTGATATGCAAGCCTAATCACCTCTTCACCATCGCGAAGAGATATTCTGTCCGGCCTTGTTATGTAAACTTTATCCGACCGTATCACACCAAGCACATTTATGACACACAGGAAAACCGATATGGCAACAGAGACCGCGATAGTAATGATTTTTCCCGTATCTGCACTTAGTGAGTAGAACAGTCCGCTTACTGACAGCGCATACATGGCAAAAAATACGGCAAGCGCAAAGAGCTGTACCGCAATCGCGGTCGCCGTCATCTGCGCCTGTCCGTTACGAGCCTTCATATAATTGACTATTCTCTCATCGTTCAAATCTTGTCTTCTCCGCGACCCTCTTCGATTCTTTTAACATAGGTTTCGGGATCGGCCTTCATATCGATCAGCATCCGGAATGCATTAAGCACCATGCGCTCCTTGTTGCATTCACGGGGATTCTTGCCGATCTCTCTTATCAGGTTATACTTATCCATCTGAAATACGTACAGATCCGTAAGGCTGTATCCGCTTACCTTTACCGAATCCTTAAGGCTGTGGTTTCCTATGTAGTATTCAAGCTCATCATAAACCTGTGTATCGGTTACTATATCGCCCCAGAGCGCGTCTGCCCACTCACGGTCATAGCCGCAATAATCGCACAGTTCATAGAAGCGCTCACACACCTTGATCTTTGAAGTTGCGATGATAATATTCTGATTCATTTTCAATCGACTTACTTTTCCGCCTGTTCGGTGACTTCCTCTTTACGCATTATACGCTCATCGATCTCGACCCGCAGATCCTTAATAAATGCATCCAGATCCTTTGAGCCTTCGTCTCCGAGGTAACGGCTCCTTACCGCAATATTGCCGGCCTCTTCTTCCTTCTGGCCGAGAATAAGCATATAAGGTACTCTCTGCAGTCTTGCTTCTCTGATCTTGTATCCGATCTTTTCAGATCTGGTGTCAATCTCGGCACGGATGCCTGCGCTCTTTAACTTCTCAAGAACCTTTTCCGAGTAATCGAAATACTTATCCGAAATAGGCAGTACCTTAACCTGTATAGGCGACAGCCATGTAGGGAACTTACCCGCGCAGTTTTCGGTAAGGACACCGATAAATCTTTCTACCGAACCGAATACAACTCTGTGAATCATAACCGGCATATGCTCTGCACCATCCGAACCCGTATATTTAAGGTCGAAGTTCTGGGGCAGCTGGAAGTCAAGCTGGATGGTTCCGCACTGCCACTCTCTTCCGAGGCAGTCTTCAACGTGGAAGTCAATCTTCGGTCCGTAGAAGGCTCCGTCACCTTCGTTGATCTCATAGGGAAGACCCATATTCTCAAGTGCGGACTTCAGACCGTTAGTTGCCTTCTCCCAGTCTTCAAGGGAACCCATATGATCTTCGGGCATTGTCGAAAGCTCGATGGTATATTTGAACTCAAGCTTTTCATATACTTCATTTATCAGTTTTACAATATGCTCAACTTCCTCACCGATCTGGTCCATCGCAATGAACTCGTGTGCATCATCCTGATGGAATGCCCTGACTCTCATAAGGCCATGAAGAGCGCCTGATTTTTCGTGTCTGTGAACAAGTCCTACCTCAGCATATCTGATAGGAAGCTCACGATATGATCTCGGCTGATTTTTGTACACTAGGATTGATCCCGGACAGTTCATGGGCTTAATGCAGAACATCTCGTCATCGATCATGGATGTGTACATATTTTCACTGTAATGATCCCAGTGTCCGGAAGTGATCCACAGCGACTGGTTCAGCATTACAGGCGTCTCTATTTCCTGATAACCGTTGCGGTAATGAACCTCTCTCCAGTACTTCATAAGTTCATTACGAAGTATCATGCCGTTAGGCAAAAAGAACGGAAATCCCGGGCCCTCATCAGCCATCATAAAGAGCCCCATCTCTTTGCCGATCTTACGGTGGTCACGCTTCTTGGCCTCTTCAAGCTTTGTAAGATAATCTTCAAGATCCGATGCCTTCGTATAGGACGTACCGTAGATTCTGGTCAGCATCTTGTTCTTCTCGTTGCCTCTCCAGTATGCACCGGCAACTTTCATAAGCTTCACAGCCTTGACATTCTTCGTGGACATAAGGTGCGGCCCTGCACACAGGTCCGTAAAATCACCCTGCTTGTAGAAACTGATAACGGCATCTTCCGGAAGATCCTGAATCAGCTCTACCTTATAGGGCTCCTTGGCGTCTTCCATCATCTTGATGGCATCGGCTCTCGGAAGTTCGAATCTCTCAAGCTTCAGATCCTCTTTTGCGATCTTCTTCATCTCGGCTTCTATAGCCGGAAAATCCTCTTCAGTGATGGGACGCTCGCTGTCTATATCGTAATAGAATCCGTCATCAATGGAAGGACCTATGGCAAGCTTTACATCAGGCCACAGTCTCTTTATTGCCTGCGCCATAATGTGTGATGTAGTATGACGGAATGCATCCCTTCCGCCCTTATCGTCAAAGGTAAGAATGCTTAATGTACAATCCTTATCGACAACGTGTCTTAAATCTACTCTTTCTCCGTCAATTTCACCGGCACATGCTGCTCTTGCAAGTCCTTCGGAAATATCCTTCGCAATATCTATAACGGACATCGACGAAGCGTATTCTTTCGAAGAACCGTCTTTTAATGTAATTTTCATAATATATCTCCTATCTGCCTTAAACAAGGTGCGTCGCCCATTTGGATTCTGCTTCGCAGAAAGGGCTCCGCGTGCAGACAGGGTCCCACCGCAAAGCGGTTCCCCCTATCTGCTTGCACCGCAACACTTCTTATACTTTTTGCCGCTGCCGCAAGGGCACGGATCGTTTCTGCCGATCTTCGGTCCTTCGTGGCGGACTGTCTGGCTCCTCTTCTGCTCTTTGTACAGCTCTTTCTGCTTCTCCTCGTCGAAAATGTCATTCCACTCGGTAAGGCCGTAGAGCCAGTCAGCTCCGGCAGCAACCATGTTCTTGTACAGAAGTTCTTTGTCAAATCCGAGACTTACTTCTGTATCCTCAGTCATTTCTTCAATGGGATTAGGCTTAACAAGACTGTCGTTGATACCGTCCAGAAATCCGGTCATTGTCATGATGTCTGTCCCGTATTTTTCGGCAAGCTCTGCAACCGTACCTGTAACTACTGTATCCGGATCGGCCAGAAGTTTTTGGTAAATGCCCTTTTCAACCTCAAAATAATCAGCCCACAGTTTCTGGAGTTTATTCTTATCCTCTGTCTCGTTGTAGGCCATTTTACGCCATTTTTCAAGTAATGCCATTATGTTGTCCGCCTTTCCTAATTTATCCGCTGATCATATATGATCGTGAAAAACCCGAATAAAAATACTAACTTTCAAACGTATTTCGGGACATATTATATCATAGTAACGTTGCACGTTCAATTACAGCCACCCTATGATTTTCTACCGTTAGTATTGGCTAATCTTGTCATCGGCATCATCCGTTGACTTGTCAATATCGTTTATTATTACATCATAGGATACATCATCGTTAACGTGCACCGTAACCCTTTCCCCTATCTTGTGTCCCATAAGAGCCTTCCCCATGGGGGACTCTATGCTTATGTATCCGATAAGGGAATTGCTCCTGATCGTGGTCACTATCTTGTACTGCTCTATCTCTCCGTCATCAACAATTTCGACAGTAACAGTATTGTTGATCCCCACTTCGTCATCAGCCGACGAATCCTCGATGATATTGGCAGTCCTGACCATCCTGTCAAGATACCTGATCCGAGACTCATTCATGTTCTTCTCACGCTTTGCGGCGTAATACTCAAAGTTCTCGGACAAATCTCCGTGAGCTCTCGCAATCTTGACATCCTCTATCAGCTTCGGACGGAGCGTCAGCTTTCTGTATTCGATCTCGGCTTCCATCTTGTCGATATCCGACTGTGTTAAGTTATCTCTCATAATTATATCTTCCTCTTTGCAATCTCTTTACAATCATCAATTGAAAATCACACTGCTTCACGAATTGTCCCACTCTTCCATAACGTTAAGCAGTTCTTCTTCTTTTGCATCGATCTCATTCTGTATCTCGGTCAGTTTGGAATACATACTTGCATACTCCGGTTTACACAGCTCTTCTTTCAATTCCTCTATTTCTTTTTCAATGGACTCTATCTTTTCTTCAAGCTTTTTCTTCTGACGCTTCCTGCGGTCCGCCTCTTTACCGGCCAAACGCTCCGCTTGAGAATCTGTGATCTTATTATCAGCGCGGGTGTCCGCACTGATGCCACCAAGCGAGTATTTGTCTCGATTGCAGAGCGATCGAGACGTGGCGACGCCGACGAAGTCGGTGTTGGTTGTGAATCCTTCCGATCCTTCGGACAGGCCCCGCGCATTAGAGCGTTCCACATAATCTTCATACCCAAAGGGATACAGCCACGCCCCATCCACTCTCATATCTAGGATCTGCGTCGCAACTTTTTTTACAAAGTATCTGTCATGGGACACGAAGATCACTGTTCCCAGGAAAGATGCAAGCATCGCCTCAAGCGTTTCCTTGCCGATCATGTCCATATGGTTTGTCGGCTCGTCAAGTATGAGCACATTCGGCTTCGTGTGAAATATCTTTGCAAGACACAAGCGCACACGCTCGCCTCCCGAAAGAGCCGACACTTCCTTGTACACTTCATCCTGCGTGAACAAAAATGCACCGAGCTGGTTTCTTACCTGGGTCTGTGTCAGATCCGGATAAGTGTCATGATAATCGTCTATGACCGTTTTGTCTGAAGTGTACTGCGCCATCCTCTGGTCAAAATAACCTATCTGCACATTAACCCCGAATCTAAAATCACCCGACAGAGGTTTGATATCCCCCACAAGAGTTTTTAGGAGAGTTGATTTTCCGATCCCGTTGTCTCCCACAATGCCAAGTCTCTCACCCCGTTTAATATCAAGATTAACTGTGGCAAGAGGCCGATCGTAGCCGATCACAAGATCCTTGGCAAACAGCAGATCCTTGCCGGTTTCAAGCTTCGGAGTAAACTCTGCCTGAAAGCTTTTTGTATCGTAATCCGCAGGGCGCGCAACAAGCTCCATATGCTCTATCTGCTTGAGCTTCGAGCGTGTCATCGCAACCTTAGACGGTTTGTTCTTAAATCGCTCCACAAGCTCGGTCAGACGCTTTATCTCTTTTTGCTGCGCGATATGATCTTTTAACTGCTTCTCGTACCGCTCTTTTTTCTGCCTTACATAATCGCTGTAGTTGCCGCTAAACCGTGTGACCTGCCCGTAAGTTATCTCATATACAACGTTTGCGATCCGGTCAATGAACATACGGTCATGGCTTACGATCACAAGTGCACGGTTGTAGTTTTGAAGATATCCTTCGAGCCATTCGATGGTCCGCATATCAAGGTGGTTCGTAGGCTCATCAAGAAGAAGAATATCGGGCTTTGATAAGAGAAGTTTAATAAATGCCAGCTTGGTCAGCTGTCCTCCGGAGAACTCTCCCAGCTTTTTTTCCTTGTCGGAAAGTGTAAATCCGAAGGAAGTAAGCATAGCGTCATACTCTTTTTCGTAATAGTACCCACCCCTGTCCTTGAAGTCATCCATAAGGGTAGTATACTCACGTGCCAGCCGCTCGGCCTCGTCCCCTTCGGCATTATCCATAAGCGTCACAAGCTCGTCGATGCGCTCTTTTTCTTTTATGATATCGGCAAAGACCTTGCGTATTTCCGTATCAAGGGTAACAGACAGGTCATCGAATGTGATCTGGCGCAGATATCCTATAGTCGGGTTTGTGGAAGTTATGGATGAGTCCTCACCGTCTACCTTGGTAAGTTCAACCTCACCTGTAATGACTTTCAGAAGTGTTGTTTTGCCCGCGCCGTTTCTGCCGACGACGGCAATCTTTTCGTTCCTGTTTCTGACTTCAAAATCAACGTGTTCAAGTATGGTATCGGCCGCGAACATTACGCGGCCGCCTTTGATCTGATATAGCATTGCCTCAATCCCTGCCGATAAGTGACCCCAGCATCTTGAAGCCGTATTTCACATAATTCCCGAACACGGAAGGATGCTTTACGCACTCTCCCATTTTTTTCAGTATATAACCCGGACGCAGATAGAATCCGAGAATTATCTTCTTGCGGAGTTTTTCCACTTCTTCCTGTGACAGGTACTTCGTACCTTTAAGAGCAGAATGGAAAAAATCGCACCCGAGAGGTGAATCGGCTATTAAGTCCATTTCCTTGGCCGCCTTGTACAGTTCTGTTCCGTAGAACGGAAGCGCCATCTTCACTTCGATAAAATCGGGCTTCTGTTTCATGATCATTTTCTTTGTTTCAAGAATATGTTCTCTAGTCTCCCAAGGGAATCCGATAACATAGAATCCCCAGAAGGGAAGTCCTACTTCATGACACCACTTTGCGGCACGAAGGTTCATCTCAACGGTCGTACCCTTCTTCAGAGTCTTCAGCATTTCATCCGATCCCGACTCAAATCCAAATGCCACCATAAAGCACCCGGCTTCCTTCATAAGTTCAAGTGTTTCCTTCGAAAGCGGGTTAACCCTTGAATTTGCAGTAAATGCAATCTTCCCGTGTAGCGGAGAATTGATTATAAGAGTACACATCTCCTTAACCCATGCGGGATTAATGGTAAAGGTATCAGCCTTAAAGAAGAAGTTTCTGATGCCGTGAACATTGTAGCACTCCGTCAGTTCATCCATTACATTCTGCGGACTTCTGAATCTTACACATTTGCCTGATATTACCGGAGTCAGGCAGAACACACACGCCGAAGGGCATCCTCTGGATGTCTGGATCGTAGCCATGGGCTCGTCCGTATCCGGGCGCACATACAGTTTATTGTTCATTAACTGACGGGCCGGGAAAGGTCTGGAATCAAGGTCTTCTCCCCAGCAGTGGAACTTTGTCTGATGAAACGATCCGTCAGGATTTTTATACAGAATCGAGAGTATATCATCCGGATTTCCTTCGCCGCGAAGAGCATAATCCGCAATCTCTCCTATAGCAAAATCAACCTCTCCGCCAATCATATAATCTACGCAGGAAAGATCCAGCATATCAAGCAGTTCCTGCTCGGGATCATAAAAGAGCGCACCCTTTATTACAATGACCGGATCATACTTTTTCTTCAGATCCGCAAGGAGCTTTAAATCATCAAAAATCGTTGTATTGGTTATGCTCATCATGATAAGATCCGGAGCAAATTTTTTCATATCACTCTCAAGATCTTCCATGGTAGCCCCTTCGGTCTGGTAATCGCGAAGCTTTACCTCATAGCCTTTCTGCAAGAGGATAGCCGCACCGTATCCCAGGTCATTGCACGCACGCATAGCCTCGGCCGAAGCGTCCTTGATATTTTGCTGACATCTGTCCTCGCCTCGCTGAAACAGCATTCCGGGCGGATAAAATAGGAGTACTTTATTCTTATCACTCATTTTTGTCATTCTCCATTTTGTACTTTATCAAACATTTCCTTGCAAGTATGAGTGCCTTCTGTGCCGCACTCTCTCTGATCTGCCGGCGGTCTCCTTCGAAGATATACTTTTTCACCTTGATCTTTCCGCAGACGTTACATCCGATATATACAAGTCCTACGGGCTTTTCCTTGGTACCTCCGGCCGGGCCGGCTATACCGGTAGTTACAAGTCCCACATCGGCTTTGGTCGCATCAAGGAGCCCTTTTGCCATTTCCTTGGCACACTGCTTGCTTACAGCCCCGTACTTTTTAAGGGTTGATTTTTTGACTCCCAGGTATTTTCTCTTTGCATCGTTTGAGTATGTTATAAAGCCCTCTCCGATGACATCGCTTGCTCCGGGCACATTGATGATACGTCCCGCAAGCAGTCCTCCGGTGCAGGATTCTGCGGTAGAGACCGTAAGATGCTTCGCCGCAAGTATATCAACCACAACTTCCTCTATCGGATATTCATCACGGTATGTTACATCACCCATACATCGTCTCCTACAGCTTCTTGAATACGTTTATGTTTTTGATAATATAATCCACCATCGAGATCAGCGTAAGGGCAAGTGCGATCCACATCAGTATCTGCGTCAGAACGTTAAACACCGGAAGATTTCCGATCATAAATCCTACCATGATCATCTGGAAAACAGTTTTGAACTTTCCCCACTTGCTCGCTGCGATAACCACACCGTCGTCGGCGGCAACAAGCCTTATTCCGCTTATAACAAATTCCCTTGCTATTATCACAATGACAACCCACGCGGGTATACGCTCAAGCTCTACCAGGCAGATAAGCGCCGAGCATACGAGAAGCTTATCCGCAAGGGGGTCCATAAACTTTCCGAAGTTTGTTATCAGTTGGTATTTTCTTGCAATCTTCCCGTCCAGAAGGTCGGTAAGTGCAGCGATTATAAACACCGCAAGCGCAGTCCATTTACACCATCCCTCGCAGGGAGCCCCGTTTACCGGGATCAGCATAAGTACCACGAAAAACGGCACCGCTATCGCTCTCATTACTGTAAGTTTATTGGGCAGATTCATCTGTAAGCACCCCTTCTAAATCATATTCTTTTGCATCCTTTATCTCTACCGTTACCATATCTCCGGTAACCAGTTCCCTGTCCGAATATACGAACACAAGCCCGTCGATCTCCGGCGCATCCTTGTAGCTTCTGGCAACATAGACATCGTCATCGGGAAGATATCCGTCAACAATAACACGTAACTTCCTTCCGGTCATTTGCTCCGCCGCTTCGTAGGCGATCGCCTGCTGCAGCTCATACAGCTCATCCCTCCGGCTCTTTGCAACATCCTCATCAACCTTGGGTTCAAAATCATATGCCGCCGTTCCTTCTTCCGCTGAATAAGTGAACACACCGAGCCTGTCAAATTCCATTTCGTTAACGAATCTGTATGTCTCTTCGAAATCTTCCTGAGTTTCCCCGGGAAAACCCGAAATAAGCGTAGTCCTGATACAGATATCATCCATCCTGCTGCGAAGTTTCTCTATTACGTCTCTTATCTGCTTCTGATCGGTGCGCCTTCCCATTCTTCTAAGAACAGGATCGGAACCGCTCTGGATCGGAATATCGATGTAATGACATATTTTCGGATTAGTTGACATAATATCGATCAGCTCGTCTGTCACTTCTTCCGGATATGCATATAATATCCTGATCCACTCTATCCCGTCGATCTCTGATAGTTTACATAAAAGTTCAGGTAATGATTTTCTGCCGTATATATCAGTTCCGTATATCGTCGTCTCCTGTGCGACAAGGATAAGCTCTTTTACTCCCTGTCCGGCAAGGTAATGGGCCTGACTGATGAGCTCTTCCATGGGAACAGATCTGTAATGTCCCCTTATCTTCGGAATGATGCAGTATGTGCAGTTCTTGTCACACCCTTCCGCGATCTTCAAATACTCATAATGTCCGGGAGTGGTGATTATTCTCTTGCCATAGGTTGCACTTTTATGATCGATCTTAACCGGCCGTCCGTCCGGTCTGACTGTATCCGATCCGCCTGTATCTGCTTCGTCTGTGCGCCCGGCAAGCACATCTCCTATGACCTCTGCGATCTTCTCCCACCCGTTGGTGCCGATGATAGCATCAACTTCGGGGATTTCTGTTTGTATCTCTTCCCGATACCTTTCGGCAAGACATCCGCATACAATAAGAGCCTTAAGTTTGTTATCCTTAAGGCGTGCCATTTCCAAAACCGTATCGATGCTCTCCTGCTTGGCATCATGTATAAAGCAGCACGTATTAACAACGATAACGTCCGCTTCATTTTCATCATCGGTGATTTCATAGCCCGCATCAGCCATTATTGCGAGCATATGCTCACTGTCTACCAGATTCTTATCACAGCCAAGTGAGATGTGAAGCAGTTTCATTAAGTTTGTTCCTTATTCGTCAGCGAGAATCTTGATATCGCCCCTCTCAAGCTCTTCAATGGCAACCGAAAGAGGCTTCTTGCTGTCTGCATCCTTAACCATGGTAGGACGTCCGTTAACGAGCTGGCGGGCTCTCTTGGATGTAGCCATAACAATGGAATAACGGCTGTTTACAACAGGATGCTCTCCAACCTCAACCTCGCTGTTTACAACTTTCATAAGATCACTGTAAGACGGATGTAACATTTTCATTCTCCTTTATCTGCAAAAATATACTTAATAATTATTTACGCGAAAGGTATTCCTCAAATTCACGCTTCTTATCTTCTATGTAATCGTGGTTTCTGGACACCGCCATATGCTGGCACGTAACTATGGAATTGAACAGTTCAACACTTTCCTCAAGAACATCGTTTATCATAAGATAATCGTATCTGTCAACGACCGTTATCTCAAATCCGGCTTTCTTCATCCGCTTGTCGATAACTTCATCTGTCTCCGTGCCGCGTCCCTTCAACCTGTTATGTATCTCTTCAACGCTGGGCGGCATAACGAAGATCAGAACCGCGTCGGGATATTCGCGCTTGATGTTAAGGGCTCCTTCCGTCTCTATCTCAAGGATAACATTCATGCCCTTTGCAAGCTGCTCCTTAACATATGCTCTCGGAGTTCCGTAGTAGTTGCCCACATAGTTGGCATATTCGAGAAGCTCACCCTTTGCGATCATCTCCTTGAACTCATCTTCGGTCTTGAAGAAATAATGTACCCCGTCTTCCTCTCCTTCCCGCGGTTTGCGTGTGGTTGCGGAAACCGACAATGCATAATTATCGTACTTCTTCAGAAGTTCTTTAATTATGGTTCCTTTTCCCGAACCCGCAAAGCCGGATAAAATGATCAGAATACCTTTTTCGTTCATTAAAGACAGAGCCCTCCTGTCAGCATACTATTCTATGTTCTGGATCTGTTCGCGTACCTTTTCGATATCGGTCTTTAAGTTTATGGCTATATCGCTTGTTGCAAGATCATTTGCCTTGGACAGAATTGTGTTGGCTTCCCTGTTCATCTCCTGGGCGATAAAATCAAGCTTGCGGCCTACTGACCCGCCCGTTTCGAGTATCTCCTTAGTAGTTCCTATATGACTGCGAAGCCTAACTATTTCTTCATCTACGCATATCTTGTCGGCATACAGTGTAACCTCGCCGAGTATCCTTGTCTCATCTATCTTCGAATCAGCGAGAAGATCCGCAACTTTTTCACACAGGGACGCCTTGTATTCTTCAATGATCTGCGGTGCTCTCTTTTCGATATCGGCCACATATGTAAGCATCGTATCAAGCTTGTCGCACAGATCACGCTTTAAGTTCTCGCCTTCAGTGATCCTCGCATCAACAAAATGCGTTGCGGCTTCCCTTATGACCTTATCAAGATCGGACCATATCTCATCTTCATCGACATCAGCTTCTTCAAGTGAAAACACTTCAGGGTATCTTGAAAGCGTTGATACTCTCACATCATTCTCGATGCCGAACTCCTCCGCCATTTCCTTAAGATAGGAGTAATACGCGCGTGCCATATCCCTGTTGTACTTAAGATTTAAGTTGTTCTCTGTATAATCTTCATAAGTGATAAATACATCGACTTTACCGCGCTGGATATAGTCTTTCAGAAGAGTCCTTATGGATGCCTCGAAAAAACTGAGTTTCTTCGGCATTTTGATCGAGCAGTCGAGATACCTGTGATTGACAGCCTTGATCTCAACCGTGATCCTGCGTTTTTCATCGCTGTATTCGGCACGGCCGAAGCCGGTCATACTCTTGATCATTATAAACCTCGTAATTAGCAAAACCCGGCAGGGGCTACCTGACCCGGTTAATAATATGCCTTAATGCGCATAATAACGCTCCATATATTATAGTGAAAGCAATTATTTCCGTCAAGTCCGGTAATGTGGTAGAATATGCAGATAGGAAGGACCCATGAAATGGGAGGAGCCTGTCTGCACCGCGAGCCACTTTCTCCGAAGGAGAACTTTTAATGGGCGAGCGTCATTGAATATGCAGATAGGAGGGACCCATGAAATGGGAGGAGCAGAAGACACCCATGAAACGGGGATCATCGCATGGCACTTGACGGAATAACAATCAGAGCACTGACAAATGAATTGCAGACAAGCCTTGTCGGCGGCCGCATTTCGAAGATCATACAGCCCGAAGCCGATGAGCTTATGCTTACGGTAAAAACTCACGAGAGAAACGAGCGGCTCCTTATATCAGCCGGCGCTTCTCTTCCTTTCGTGTACTTAACCGATGAGAACAAGCAGGCGCCGATGCAGGCACCGAACTTCTGCATGCTTCTTCGCAAGCACATATCCGGAGGACACATTACAGCAATCACCCAGCCGGGATTAGAGAGAATAATTGAGATCGAGATTGAGCACCTTGACGAGCTAGGCGATGTAAAGAGTAAGATCCTTACCATCGAGCTTATGGGCAAACACTCCAACATCATATTCAGACATCCGGACGGCGTGATAATCGACAGTATCAAGCATGTAAGCGCCGCAGTATCTTCTGTAAGGGAAGTCCTGCCCGGAAGAGACTATTTCATACCGAAGACAGAGGGGAAGATTGACATCACGGACACAAATATGGATTCTGAAAACACCCTGGAGAAGGACGCGTGCCTATCTGCATTATGTAAACCTATCCCGCTCATAAAATCATTATACACAACTTTTACCGGCTTCTCTCCAGCCGTTGCGGCAAGCCTTTGTGAAGAGGCAGGTCTTGACGGAGATCGGGGTGCCAACACATTTGATGAATCTGAATTATGTAAACTATCAGATGCCATGGATAAACTGCGCAAAACAATCGTGGCAAATGATTTTCACCCTGCGGTTATTGTTGATGAAGGCGGTAATCCGGTTGAATTCGAAGTAACCCCACTTGCCCAATACCTGCAAATGGAGCACACGGCGTTCGAAACAGTATCCGAAATGCTTATCGCCTATTATGCTGGTCGCGAGGAATACACAAGGATACGCCAGAAAAGCGCTGACCTTCGCAAGATCGTATCCACGGCACTTGAGCGCTGTGTCAAAAAGTTTGACCTGCAGCAGAAGCAGCTCAAAGATACGGAGAAGATGGACAAATACAAGGTTTACGGTGAGCTGCTGCAAACTTACGGATACAGTGCACCGGAAGGTGCCGACAAAATCACCTGTGACAACTACTACACTAACGAGCCCATCACCATCCCACTTGATCCTACGATCAGTGCCATGGCAAATTCCGTTAAATACTTCGACAGATACAACAAGCTGAAGAGAACCAAGGAGGCTGTCAGCGCACAGCTTGAAGAGACCCGGGCGGACATAGAGCATCTGCGCTCCGTTATGACAAGCCTTGATATCGCAGTCGGCGAAGAGGATCTATCCCAGATAAAGGACGAGCTTACAGACAGCGGATACATCCGCAGAAAAAGCTTTACAAAACAAAAACGAACCGCAAAAAGCAGTCCGTTTCATTTCATATCATCCGACGGTTTTCATATATATGTGGGCAAGAACAATTACCAGAACGATGAGCTTACATTCAAGGTCGCAAATTCCGGCGACTGGTGGTTTCATGCGAAGAAGATCCCGGGAAGCCACGTGATCGTAAAATGCGAAGGAAAAGAACTTCCCGACAGAGCATTCGAAGAAGCCGCAAGCCTTGCCGCTTACTACTCAAGCGGACGCAGTATGGGTAAGGTCGAGATCGACTATGTTCAGCGAAAAGAAGTCAAAAAGCCTTCCGGCGCCAAGCCCGGTTTTGTCGTATATTACACAAACTATTCCATGGTCGCAACCGCACAGATCCCGGATGGTGTTACCGAAGCTGATTAGTCTGTACCGCCAGATAGTCATTTGTAAAGTTCATTATATCCTCCGGCTGACAATATAGAATATGAGCCATATCAATAACACTTCCGGATGCGGCTTTATTGATATCCTTATCTCCCACCTCATACTGCTGAAGAGTACGAAGATTAACTCCCGACCGTTTTGCAAGCTGCGCCTGCGTAAGACCGAGCCTCTTGCGATAAGCCTGCAGCCTTGAAATCTGTACGCGTTTTTGATACAGAATGCTAAGCTTTTCAGTTGCCTGCTCCTCGGAAACCGTGTGCAGAGCCGGATACATTCTGATAAGATCATCGGACTTTATAATGCTTGTTATGTTTTGGAAAGACTGTCTGTATCTCCATTGATAGTATGCAAGTATATAACCGATCCAGTAATATACTCCGGTATCATATCTGACAAGCGGCTTCGGAGAATACTCGCAGCCAATCCCGCATTTATCCATCACAGCCATAAACAGTTCCGTTCCGGACATTCCGCTTACCACACGCGGATCTCCGATCTGAAAGCGTTTTGCGAATCCGCTTATTACGAAGCACCTAAGCATCCAGTCCATATCCTGCCCGCATGCCTCTGCGGCATATTCGGTCATCTCTCCCAGATTAGCAGTTGCATCGGATAAATAATTCTGATCATATGCGAAAATCATTTAGCCCCATCTCCTTACCTATAATGTCACGAATAAAAATATCCGAACCGGTATTCTTCTCAAGTAAATCATAGTATTCTCTTCTGGCTCCTGCATCCCTTTCCATCCGTTTTGGAAAGTATACTTCACCATCGACAGGCTCTGCCCCGACAAATGAAATGTTTTCAAAACCTTTGGCACTTTTAACGCAAACCTGAACCCCCAAATTTCCCAACTTCATCGAAGAATGCAGTTGTTGAAGTGATATTGTATTCGACAAAAAAGCCCTGGCATAGGAAAAGTATGAATCATCTGCTCTGTATCCTACGATTACATCATATTCGGAAATATCCGGCAGATACTTTGCAATTATATAATCAGCAGCTTTCTTCTCAATAGGGTTTGAATACCTGATCACACGATTTGAAAACAGAAGGGCAACCCATTCGATAATCTTCCGCTCCATTAATTCCAGCACCTTTAAATCACTGTCGTTAAAATCATAGGAATTCAAAAAACCGCCTTCGAGATCAATACAGGCCCACTCTCTTGCCAGTTCGGGATCTTCCGTGCAATAAAATCCCTGCCCGTAATCATTATACGGCTTCCCATGTCCATATAATGGTTTACTAACAATTACAGTTGATCCATGATATAACTTCATGACTAAAACCCTCAAAAAATACGTCTGCAGAAGTATCGATTCTATTGTACTTCTACAGACGTAGTTATGTCAATAATCCCATGAAGGTTATATTTCGTTCAACATAATTTGATTCTGCTCACACATTGCATCTATAACAACATCCGAACCACTCATATATCGTCCTCCAATTTCCTATAATCTATTTTCCCTCGCTCGGTTCTCGGCAAGTCCTCCCGAAACTCAATCTCAGCCGGAATCATGTATTCTGGAAGGTTCTTATGACACCGATCTATAATTTCCTGTATCTTTTCATCCGATGAAGTCTCACCCTGCCTTAGCACAACAAATGCCTTGGAATGATTGATGCGTTCTTCATCCTTTATTCCAACAACACAGCATAACTCTACAGAAGGATCAGAATATATTGCTCTTTCAATACGATCTGGAAACATCTTTGTCACTTGACCGTCGAGACCTTTTGTCATGATAATCCGCTTGATTCTGCCCGTGACATAAATCACTCCATCCTCCGTAATATATCCCAAATCTCCGGTATGAAGCCAACGGGTGCCATCAGAATGAACCTTTACAATTTCCTTTGTTGCTTCTTCATTTTTGTAATACCCCATCATCAAAGTGGGGCCCGAAAAGCATATCTCACCCTCGCAATTGTATCCTAATTCATCCGTTGTTTCAGGCTCTACGATCTTACAGTTTACCAATACCAAAGGGATTCCTACACTTCCAATCTCATTGCAATCCTCATACGTTGATGTCGCCGCAGCCATCATCTCCGTCGACCCAACACCTTTAAGCAGTTTCCCGCTTGATCCGCATCTTTTTAGCAGTTCATTGATTGCTTTTTCAGTTTCTTCCACCATCGCTTCCCCGCCATAAATAGCATATCTTAAGCACGACATATCAATAGCTTCGATGTTTTTGATTTTCAATAGTGCTTCCCAATAAGCAGGTATGGAACAGATTACGTAGGGTTGGTATTTCTTTATATATTTTCCTAACTCCATTGATTCATACTTGGGAAGAAGCGCAACTTTGAATCCAATAGAAAGCATTCCCAACATAGCTTCAGCAAGGCTGTAATTTACAAATGGAGGTAGTACTACCAAACAAGTTTTTTGTCTGGTATATAGAAAATTACAAACAATCTGATAAATTAGTGAATTGATTCCCCGGTCCGAGCACATAACTCCTTTCGGCTCTCCGGTCGTTCCGCCAGTATGGGATATTATTGCCATCTCATGACAATCCTTCTTTACAGCTGTAACTATTGTT
>CADALB010000023.1:0-20098 GCA_902788755.1 uncultured Lachnospiraceae bacterium
AAAAAACGGCGTGAAGCCCGAACAAAAGGGCAGATTGATCATATATGTAATCTGCTTTTTTGTTAGGTCTTACACCGTTTGTTTACGAAAGAATATAACTCACTTCTAAGAAGTTGATTGTATAATCCTTTTTCATACCCAACCAAAATATTCTCCTATCATGGTGAACACCCATGGCAGGTTCACGATACCGAAAACAGTAACGATAATGGATATGATACCAAGAGGACCGAATAATTTGCTCTTCCCGCTCTTTACTCTTTTGATCCATATTATGTCCAGGATAATCGGAAGACCGATGTTCCAGAATACACAACAGGCCAAAATGAATATAACTATTCCTTCCAAAAGTATCATTACTCGCTGCTCCTTCTGGTCTTATCTTAAAAGATAATGTCTGTCACTACTATGGATTATAACAGAAATCCCAGTTTTTATATTAAAAGCAAATGAAAACGCCGTAAAATCTATGCCTTACGACGTTCCACTATCAAATATGAACATTCTGTTAATAGTTAGCAAAATCAGTCATTTTATCTACTACTGAAAAAGATCCCAAGACAATCCGGATTATGAATGCACATAAATCCACTCCGCCCGTCTATGCGTCGTATTTTGCCTGTATTGCCATTTTAGGTGGCTCGGGGTATGTTTGGCAGGAAATTCGTGTATGGGTCAAATAAGCGCATTAGTATACGCTTCAAAAAGCTCACATCCAAAGATGATAATTTCAATATATTGTGTTGTGCAAAATGACGAACGAACGATTGTTTGATGTTTTGACTACCATTTATTTTTTCGACACCCCTCAAACCCGCATAAATTGACTACCATTTTGACTACCATTTTGACTACCACCGACCCCAAAATTGACGTTTTTTGATACATATGTTCGAATGCAGGCGAACAACGTGTGGGATAAAAAAAGTACGTATTTATCAGCATTTCCCGTGTTTTGACGGTTACTGATAAATACGTACAAATGATAGTGCAGAAAAAGGGACTTGAACCCTCATGGTATTGCTACCACACGGACCTGAACCGTGCGCGTCTGCCAATTCCGCCATTTCTGCATATGCTGATAGGGGGAACCGCTTTAGCGGTGGGACCCTGTCTGCACGTGGAACCCCCTGTTCGACGAAGTCGAACTCTAATGGGCGACACTCCTATTTCGTTTTTTGATAGGGGGAACCGCTTTAGCGGCTGACCCAACGCAGTTTAATATACCTTACAAAAAATCATTTGTCAATCCGCTTCATCATCCACTCATACAGATCTGCATAAACTTTATCACGGTCCAGTTCGTTAAGTATTTCGTGTCTGTCTCCTTCATAAAGTTTGATAGACAGATCCTTAACGCCCGCTGCCTTAAACTGCTCATATGCGCGCTTTACGCCCTCTCCCATACCTCCTACGGGATCCTGATCTCCCGACACAAATATAACCGGCATATCAAGATTCATGCGTTTAATATTCTTCATCTTGTTATCAAACAGAGTTGAGCGCAGAAGCACCATATATCCGTTCAGAGAAAACTTACCGCCGTCATACGCAAAGAACTCTCTTACATTATCGGCATTTTTAGATAACCAGCTGTTTGATACGGCATCCCCTGACTCATCCGAACCTTCGTAACTCTTGCCGAACATGATCCCGTGTATAAAATCAGACGGCACGTCTCTTCCCTTTACCGCCATGAGTGCTTTGCAGAGCATCAATCCTGATGTTATCGCAAGGCTCGACTCACTTCCCGTTCCCATGATTATCGCACCATTAACATCTGTTAATGCGGATGATTTTACCGACAGGTATTTGCGCAGAAGGTACGAGCCCATACTGTGTCCCAATATGAAATACGGCTTTCCCGGATACTCCTTTTTAATGATCCCGTAGTTCGTGTACATATCCTTAATCATTACGTTGTCCGGATTCTCGCAGAACATTTTGCCACGCTCGCTGATATCTGCAACAGACCGGCCATGTCCGATATGATCATGTCCGTATACGGCAAAACCGCGTTCTGTAAGATACTCAGCAAATTCAGAGTATCTCTCGATGTACTCCTGCATTCCATGAACGAGCTGGAGTACCGCAACAACCTGTCCGTTCTCCGGCTCCCACTTTATTGCGTGTATCTTTGTATGTCTGTCATCCTTGGATGTAAATGTGTATTCGGTGATTTTTGCCATTGTATGCCTCACTTTATTCTAACTACCTTACGCGTTGGATGTTGCGATAAGATTTACCCCGCATCCGGCTATGTTTTCTATTATCACATCTCCGGCCAAAACGGGTGCACTTACAACTGTATTCTTTATTATATCAACGCACTCATCCATCTTGTTCTTCGGTATAGCCTCTTCTGTCTTGACAGATAAGATCTCCTTATCAGATCCCGTAACCCTTACCGATGTTGTAAGTGTTCTGACAGGAGATGTTACTTCGCTTCTTGCGTAAGCATCGCCGCGCTCACAGCTGTTTCCTGTAACGTTTGTTACCTTACCGTCCCGGACTGTTACGTCTATTATACACCCTGCCGGGCAAACAATGCAGGGTATCGTGTGAGTCGTACTTCCGTCCGGATTGGTAACTACACCATTAGGGTTAACACCGTTTCTGGTAGAGTTCCTGCGGGCAAATTTCTGCATAAGTGCAGACTCCGGATCGGGGTTCTTCGTAAGCTCATCTTTCGAATCATCAAATGAATTGATATATTCGGCAGCGTGTTTTCCGGCCTCCACCGCTTCCTTGGAAACATTATCCACAAGGTCATGGACATGAAGCACGTTACCGCAGGCGAATACTCCCGGACAGCTTGTTTCGAGGTTGTCGGACACTACCGCGCCTCGTGTTGCGCGCGACATCTGTATGCCCATGTTTCGCGACAGTTCGTTCTCCGGAATCAGTCCTACCGACAGTAAGAGTGTATCGCACTTTATCTCTTCTTCCGTTCCCGGTATAGGCTTTAGGTTTTCATCAACCGCCGATATTACAACAGACTCAACTCTCTTATTGCCGTTGATCCTGGTTACGGTATGACTGAGCAGCAAAGGAATTCCGAAGTCATCAAGGCACTGAACTATATTTCTCTTTAATCCACCGGAATAAGGCATTATCTCTACAACCATCTTAACCTTTGCACCTTCAAGAGTCATGCGCCTTGCCATGATAAGCCCTATGTCCCCCGATCCCAGTATCACAACTTCACGTCCCGGCATCTTACCGTCTATATTTACAAACTTCTGGGCAGTTCCGGCCGAATATATTCCTGCCGGTCTGTAGCCCGGTATATTAAGAGCACCCCTTGCCTTCTCACGGCATCCCATGGCAAGGATCACTGCCTTAGCCCTCAGCATCTGCAATCCGTTTTCACTGCTGTATGCCGTAATCTCTTTTAATACTTTTCCGTTTTCCGAAACAGGCTGAATATCCATCACCATTGTATTCAGCTCGTACGAAACGGTAGCCCCGGCCTCCTCTATCATCTTGATATAACGAAGGGCATACTCAGGGCCGGTCAGCTCTTCATTAAACGTATGAAGCCCAAACCCGTTGTGTATGCACTGATTGAGTATTCCTCCGAGTTCCTTGTCACGCTCAAGTATAAGTATCGAACCTATACCGTTCTCTGAAAGTGAAAGCGCCGCTGCCATACCGGCGGGGCCGCCGCCCACAACTATTGCATCATATATCATATCAGTTCTCCTTGATCTTCCCGGTAAGAATTTCCGACCCGCGCCCCTTTTTGGTTATCTTCTCCATCGGAATTCCCAGCTCGCGGCTAAGTATCTCCATAACCTTCGGATAACAGAATCCGCCTTGGCATCTTCCCATGTTGGCGCCGGTTCTTCTCTTTACGGCATCCAGTGTCCTTGCCCCTAATGGACGGTGTATTGTCTCAAGTATCTCTCCTTCCGAAACGGAAGCGCACCGGCAGATGATATTACCGTAGGCGGGATCTTTTGCTATGATTGCAAGCTGCTCCTCCTTCGGAAGCAGTTTCATGTAAGTGAAGGGCTTTAGTTCTCCGACAAAGTCCGGATTTCTGTCCGGATGCAAAATCCCTTCCACAATATCCGCGACCATCACTCCGATGGCTGGAGCAGCCGAAAGTCCCGGAGACTCTATTGCCGCTACATCTATAAAACCCGGACAGTCAGGCAGTTCACCTATTACAAAATCGCCCCGGTCGCCGTGAGGTCTAAGTCCCGCAAAGCTTGTAATAACCTCATTCATCGGGATATCTTTGACTGCCGAAGCTCCCGGAGTATTAACCATTGCCAGACCTTCCGCTGTTGTAAACGTACCTTCCTTGTCATCAAGATCAGTTGCGGTAGGTCCCACAAGAAGATTGCCGTGAATTGTCGGACTGACAAGTATTCCCTTTCCGAGAGCCGAAGGCATTCTGAAAACGGTCCTTCCCACATGGTGACCGGCCGTAACATCAAGCAGACAGTACTCCCCCTTTCTCGGAGTGATTGTAAGCTTATCTTCTGTCATCATGTTATGAAACCTGTCCGCATACACCCCGGCAGCATTCACAACGATTTTTGCTTTATAGATAACACTGTTATCTTTACTTTCATCAAACTCATCATATTTTGTTGCTTCAACAGTAAACCCGTCATCTGATTTTATGATATTATTCACTTCCGTCAGAAGGTGAAAATCAACCCCGTTTGTATTCGCGCACTCCGCCATCGCACTCGTTAATCTGAACGGACATACTATTCCGCCCGTCGGCGCAAAGAGCGCACCCTTTGTATCGTCTGAAAGGTTCGGCTCCATCTCCAGCGCTTCTTCTCTCGAAAGTATTCTAAGGCCATCTACTCCGTTTTGTATCCCGCGCTCATACAGTTCCTTCATATGCGGCACGTCTTCATCGGAAAGTGCCACAACCATCGAACCGTTTCGCATAAACGGGATTCCAAGCTTGCCTGCAAGTTCCGGCATCATCTTCGACCCCATCACATTAAGTTTTGCCTTGAGAGTTCCCGGTTTCGCATCGTATCCTGCATGCACGATACCGCTGTTTGCCTTTGACGTTCCTTCGCCAATATCCGAATTCTTATCAAGCACGCAGACTTTCAGATCGTATTTCGAAAGCTGCAGCGCAACGGATGATCCCGTCACTCCGGCTCCTATTATTAAAACATCGTACTCGTTCATTTTATCTCCTTACACCATCCCTAATGTCGCTCGCCAATTGAATTCTCCTTCGGAGAATAGGGGCTCGCGGTGCAGTAAGGCATCCTCCCACTTCGTGGGCCCCTCCTTACTGCATTGCCCAATCCTTTGCTTTTCCGACGGCCTTCCTCCAGCCGGCGATCCTTGTTTGTCTTTCCTCTTCTGATATCTGTGGGGTAAACACCCTGTCAGTCTTCCTGTTTGAGACAACTTCCTCTTTGTCCTTCCAGTAACCGACTGCAAGTCCCGCCAGATATGCCGCACCGAGAGCCGTTGACTCTATGCAGGCAGGTCTTTCTATCGGGGCATTAACGATATCAGCCTGGGTCTGCATCAGAAAATCATTTGCGCTGGCTCCGCCGTCCACTTTCAATGTCGTAAGCTTTATCCCCGAATCGGCCTCCATGGCACCTATTACTTCGTATGCCGAATATGCGATGGATTCAAGTGTTGCCCTTATTATATGATACTTGTTGACGCCTCTTGTAAGCCCGACAATAGCCCCTCTTGCGTACTGATCCCAATAGGGTGCTCCCAGTCCGGTAAAAGCCGGGACAACATAGCAGCCGCCTGTGTCTTTGACTTTTCTTGCCATATAATCCGAATCGGCCGCCGAATCGATGAGTCTCATTTCATCCCGCAGCCACTGTATCGCGGCTCCAGCAACAAATATGGAGCCTTCAAGGGCATAGGTAACCTTCCGGTCCATTCCCCACGCTATAGTCGTTACAAGCCCGTTATCGGAAAAGATCGGCTTGTCCCCGGTGTTCATAAGCAGGAAACATCCCGTACCGTATGTATTCTTGGCATCTCCTTTTGTAAAGCAGGTCTGTCCGAACAGTGCTGCCTGCTGATCTCCAGCCGCACCGGCTATCGGTATGGGCCCGCCGAAAAATGACTCATCGGTATGTCCGTATATACAGCTGTTCGGCATGGGTTTCGGAAGCATACTCTTAGGGATGTTAAGCTCCCGAAGTATCTCATCATCCCACTCAAGCGTATTGATATTAAAGAGCATGGTCCTGCTTGCATTTGAGTAGTCCGTAATGTGTACTCTTCCCTTCGTAAGCTTCCATATCAGCCACGTCTCAACGGTTCCGAATAGAAGCTCACCCTTTTCGGCACGCTGCCTTGCTCCCGGAACATTTTCAAGTATCCAGTGAAGTTTGGTTGCAGAAAAATACGCATCAATTATAAGTCCCGTCTTCTTACGGAACTTATCGGAAAGCCCCTTCTGTACAAGCTCATCACAGAATTCGCTTGTTCTTCTGCACTGCCATACGATGGCATTACAGACAGGATCACCCGTATTTTTGTCCCAGACGATTGTTGTCTCCCTCTGGTTGGTAATTCCAATGGCAGCAATCTGTTCCGCCACGGCGCCGGCTTTACTCATCGCCTCGACGCAAACACCGAGCTGCGTCGACCATATCTCATTGGCATCATGCTCAACCCAGCCGGGTTTCGGAAAAATCTGTGTGAATTCTTTTTGCGCAACCGAAACGATCTGCCCCTCCCGGTCAAAAAGAATCGCTCTGTTACTTGTGGTTCCGGCGTCAATCGCCATTACATATTTTTGCATAAGCCCTCTCCGTTAAAAAAACAGTAACCCTATACGTTATTTTAATGCCGGCGTAATTATGTTTCAAGAAATATTATAAGGGAAAATAGACGGTTCCCGAGAGTATAAGATGCCCGTCATTACGGCTGAATACAGACAAAACACCGCCGGGCTCATGGGCGGTAAGAGAAATGGATGTTCCTTTGTGCTGATTTACATAATATGCGCCAACCGCTGTAGTGCCGCTCGCACATGAATTCTCCCAGAAAAGACTGTTGATTTCCTTCACATACACAAGAGGACGCATATTGATCTCTATATTATAATCGTTACTTTTATCCTCCGATGCCGAAATGGTTTCGGAGGATATTTTCATTATTCCCAGTGCATCGGCCGAAATGTCATCGCACCATTTTCTGACCGCATCTTCTGCCTCCATGTCACTGAGAATACTCACGCTTTCATTCATGATGATATGGGATATTCCGTCGAATTCAACAACCGGCAGTTCATAAACACTTCCACGAAACGTAAAATCACATCGTCTTATCCTTTTCGGAAGCGGCATATCCACTTGCCCCGAATAAACATGAATATTCTCGGAGTCCTTATTTCTTGTTATGTTAACCCCAACAAGATCCTTGCATCCGCTGCTTTCAACGCTGACCGATTTTGATTCTCCCTCGCTCATTCCCCGTTTGTCGCAAAGCAGTGCAGCCGTCGACATTGTTGCATTACCGCAGAATTCTCCGGCAGCCATGCGTAGTTTTATATCCCCTTTATCCGAAATACCGACAAAGCCAACCTGCTCACAGGTCGGCTCCATCTTCATTATCATATCGGCAATCTCGGGTTGCGATTTTATGTCAACCAAAGTTGTCACAAGCACCGTAATATTTCCCGTTGGGTCGATATATTCGTATTCAATTCCGTCGTATGATTTTCTCATGTATTACCGGCTTACTGATTATAGTTCTGAAGGAACTGCCTGGTTCTCTCCTGCTTCGGATTCCCGAATACATCTTCTGGATCTCCTTCTTCCACTATATAACCTCCGTCCATAAAAATAACACGATTTGATACTGCTCTTGCAAAGCTCATCTCATGGGTAACTATTACCATTGTCATTTTTTCGTCCGCAAGCTGGCGTATAATCTTAAGTACTTCACCGGTAAGTTCCGGATCAAGTGCCGATGTGGGCTCGTCAAAGAACAGAATATCCGGATTCATTGCAAGCGCACGCGCTATTGCCACTCTCTGCTTCTGCCCTCCCGACAACTGACACGGATATGCCTTGGCTTTGTCGGAAAGTCCCATTTTTTCAAGGAGCTTCATAGCTTCCGCCTCAACCTCTTTGCGGTCACGCTTTTGTACAGTAACCGGCGCATCCATTACATTTTTTAATACCGAGTAGTGAGGAAACAGATTAAAGTTCTGAAATACCAGTCCGAAATAATTCTTGGCTTTCGCTATATCTTTCTTGGATACATATTCGGCCTTTTCGCCATCGGGTGTATGAGCAACAGTCTCACCCTTATAACTTATGGAGCCTCTGTCTATCTTCTCAAGAAAAGTCGCACAACGCAGAAGCGTCGATTTACCCGACCCTGAAGGTCCGATTACAGACACAACCTCTCCGCTGTCAACATTAAGCGATATGTCATGAAGCACTTCACAGTCCTCGAAATGCTTTTCTATGTTTTTCATTTCTAAGATCAAACTTTATTCTCCTCAAAAAGAAACCGGCATCAACCAAATCGCACGCCGCAATGCCGTCACGACGTATAAAAACTCATCGACTTCTCTATCCTGTCCATTACATAAGCAACCACATAGTTTGCAACAAAGTAAAACACTCCCGCCACAACAAACGGAGTGAAACTTGTTTCCGAAGCCGATATCTGTTTTGCAAGTGAGAATACTTCCTGATAAGCCAGTGTAAACGCAAGCGAAGTGTCCTTAACAAGCGTTATTACTTCGTTTGTTATACTCGGCAGAATAGTTTTGATTACCTGGGGTAAAATAATCAGAAAGAATGTCTGGGATTTGGAATACCCGAGGATCTCCGCAGCTTCGTACTGTCCCTTGTCCATTGCCTCTATTCCGCCTCTGTATATCTCAGCAAAATAGCACGCATAATTGACTATAAAGCCGATCAGAATAGCCGGAAACCTGTAACCCTTTATTGACCATCCGAAGAGATAATAGGGGCCGAAATACCATACGAGGAGCTGCAGCATAAGGGGTGTTCCGCGTATGATCGAGATAAACCCTTTAACGATTGACGATAGAACCTTATTCTTTGATTTTCTCCCGAACATTATTACCATTCCGAGAGGGAGAGATCCTATCAGTGTCAGAAAAAATATGCCGATGGTGCGCAGCATACCTGCGCCCATCGTTATCAGCATTGTTGTAAGTGTCATGTTTTACTTTCCGAGGCAGAGAAAATCCTTGATCTCAGGGTACTTCTCGCCGATCTTGGCATATGTTCCGTCAGCAACAAGGTCATCAAGAGCCTTGTTGATCGTATCCCTAAGTTCGGTGTCTTCCTTACGGAATCCGATAGCATACTGCTCGCTTCCAAGCATCTCGTCAAGGAACTTGTATTCCTCCGAACCGCTCATAAGGTACTGTCCGCTTGTAACGTCAATAGCTATTGCATCAATTGCGCCTGCCTTAAGATCGTTAAAAGCAATGGTATATGTCTCATAAACTTCAAGGCTGGCAAATGTTTTGCAAAGTTCTGCCTGACCTTCTTCATCGTTGAGAAGATCGTAAGCGCTTGTTGCGGTCTGTACGCCTACAGTCTTGCCGGCAAGATCAGCAAGTGTCTCGATACCCGAATCACTCTTAACCATGATCATCTGTGTGTTATCCGAATATGCCTTTGACCAGGTGTAGTCATCCTCACGTCCGTTCATGGTAAATCCCGACCAGATACAGTCACAGCTTCCAGCATTAAGTTCGGCATCCTTTGCATCCCAGTTAAACGGAACCGCCTGATACTCCCAGCCGAGATGATCGCAGACAGCCTGGGCAAGTTCTACATCAAAGCCTCCCATTGTACCGTCCTCATTTATATATGAATAAGGGGGATAGTCAAGATCGAATCCGTGTTTGAATACTCTCTTTTCCGACGATGAAGCCTCTCCACCGCATGCAGTCAGTGATACGAGCATTGCAGCCGCAAGTAATAATGCAATTATCCTTTTCATAAACAATCTCCTTATCATTATTGAGAGCCACGCCATTTAAGTTTCGCTTCGCTCAGGGCGTGGCCTACGTGCTGTAAAGTTTTCATCGAAAAACTTTACACCACCGTTGACACTTCAGTATGTTAGCACATCAAAATCATAATGTAAACATATGACTTTTACTTGTGATAGGGCTCGTGATTTTTGATCCTGTACGCCCTGTAGATCTGCTCAAGCAGAATGATGCGCATAAGCTGATGCGGAAAAGTCATCCTTGAAAACGAAAGTTTCATATCTCCGCGTGATTTCAGCTTCTCATCTATCCCTAAGGAGCCGCCGATTACAAACTGGATATGACTTTTCCCTGAGTTTTCGTAATCCGTTATAAGAGATGCGAATTCTTCGGATGTTACCTGCTTCCCCTCTATACAAAGAGGGATGAGAACAGCCCCGTCATCAACGTACTTATCAAGGCGAAGTGCCTCCTGCGACATAACGATGTCGTTTTCTTTGGCACTTGCACCTTCCGGAGTCTTCTCATCTTTAACTTCAACCACAGAAATATTTACATATCTTGAAAGACGCTTGATATATTCATCCGCAGCATCCCTAAGATACCCTTCTTTAATCTTTCCTACAGCAAGTATATCAATCTTCATTTACTACGGTCTTCTCTTGTCTGTCATATAGAACACTGTAAGAAGGCCGGGACCGCAGTGTGCCCCGATTACAACACCCAAACCCGATATTTGTATACGGGCATTGGGGAAGGCCTCGTGAATCCTCTGTCTGACGTAGTCGGCATCCTCAAGACAGTCCGCATGATTAATAAGTATATCCTCCTGCTGTGAAACATCCAATTCCTTAAGAACCGCATCCACAATTGTGTTAAGGGCTGCCTTTCTGCCTCTGACCTTATTTGCCGCCACAAGAGTTCCCTCATCAGGAACGTACAGTACAGGCTTTATTGACAACAGCGTTCCCACCACTGCAGATGCATTTGACACTCTTCCGCCACGGCGCAGCCACTTCAGATCATCAACCGTAAACCGGTGGGCGATCTTCAGTTTATTCTCCTCAATCCATGCAAGTACCGACTCCATGGATTCACCGACTTCGTACAGTTTGACTGCTTTCTGAACAAGAAGACCCAGCCCTCCGCTGATGCAGCGTGTATCAACACTTATGATCTTACCGTCCGGATAATCACCTGCAAGATCCTCGATCGCCTCATCGCAATACTTGTATGAAGACGACATCTGTCTGGACATATCAAGAAAGATTATTGGTTTTATGCCCCTCTTCTTGTAAATGTTTTCAAAAAACTCCCGGTATGTGTACATATTGATGGCAGACGTGGACAGAAGCTTTCCGTCACGCATCTTTTTATATACGTCGATTCTTGTTTCCTCGCGGCAGTCATCTTCATAATTGATCTCGTCCATAACGTATGAGTAGCTGATAAAAGGGATATCGTGCTTATCAAGATACTCTCTTGTAAGATCACATGTTGATGCGGTCGCGATAATATAATCCTGTTCCATTTTACTTACTCCTCTTTTTATTTACCTTACGTCTCCTTCTCTTATGGAGACCGTTTTCTGCACGGAATTTATTGATTTCCTCGAATATAGTATTATAATCGCGTTCAAAAAGCAACTCGCATATTTCGCTCTGAAGCGCATCCTCCGGGATAATTCCGCTCTCAACGCGTGTAGCTATCTTGTCCACAACAAAGGACCTGCTGCTTGTTTTGTATGCCGGCATTTCGAACTTCTGCTGTATCTTCACAAGCTCCGGCCGCCATAAGAACTCAAGCTTCTTTCTGAATGTAACTTCTGAATTTGCAGAGGGCTCCCTCAGTACGTAAAAATCAAGAGCACCACCTTCGTACTCTGCTGTTATAACTCCCCAGTGATCAGGTACATGCTCCCTTATGTGAAGAGCATGTGTTGTACCGACTACAACGATATTCATATCATAGTATTTGTCGTAATCTTCCACCTGCCTGGCAAGTCTTGCATAAGTGTCGGCATCGCTTTTGATCTCAATACCGACTACCGCACCTTCCGTGACCATTACAACGTCCGCACGGGACCTGCCTATATTCTTCTCTTCAAGTATTCGAACCTTGCCGTACTTTTCTTCAAGGAAGAAAAAAAGCGGCTCTCTTATGTCCTTATCTTTAAGCATTTGATTTTGTGCACATCCTCATAAAAAACTCTACCTGCATCAAATGATGCAGGTAAAGTAAATCAGTTATATCAGTTTCATGTAAAATCCTTATCAGAACTTGAAGAAATCGATTGCTGCGCTCATATCCTCATTGATATTACGCATCTCGGCTGTAGAATTCTGTGTATCCGAACATGCATCCGTAACTGTCTGACACGATGCAGCAACCTCTTCTGCAGAAGCGCCGAGCTCTTCGGAGATAGCGCCAAGCTCTGTAGTCGAATTGGAAAGATCAACCTTGATCTGATCAAGCTGGGCTGCCATCTCGCGGATACGTTCGATCTCACTGATGGATGCCTCAACCGACTCGGACAAAACGTTGAACTTGTCCTGGGCATTTTCAATATCTGTCTGTTCTTTGTTGACAACATCCGATACTCTGTTGGAAATATCAACCATTCCGTTTGACAGAACAATGACATTTTCAATGATCTGCTTGATCTCCTTGGCCGACTCTGCCGAAGAATCTGCAAGGGTTCTGATCTCATCGGCAACAACAGCAAATCCGCGTCCTGCTTCTCCGGCTCTGGCTGCCTCAATGGAAGCATTGAGGGAGAGGAGGTTTGTCTGTGCCGCAATGGACTCGATAGCCTGAACCGCTGTTCCGATACCGGAAATGGCTGTGTTTGTCTCCGTGATTTTATCACTGATATCACGCATAGCCTGTACGGATTCGTTTGCACCGGAGTACACCGAATTCATACAATCTGTAGCTTCATTATTCGCATTCTTGATCGTCTGTGATGCCTCGTGAAGTCTCTGAACATTATCATTGAGCAGTTCAATGTCATTTCCGAGATCTGCTGCCTTTTCAGCCATGGTCTGGGCATTCTGTGCGACTGACTGCGAAGTTGCGGCAACTTCATTGATAGCCGTATTGATCTGTGATACTGACTCAACGTTATTGCCTGTCATACCGTCAACACTGATGATGGCGTTGTTCAGAACGCTGGCAGAATCCTTAACCGATCTCATGGATGTCGAAAGCGCATCCTTAAGAGTACGGAACGCCTTAATAATACTAACTGTCTCTTTGATATGACTCTTGGCATTGCATTCCGCAGTAACGTCACCTGTGGACAGCTTGTCAAGTGATTCGGAAATCTTAACAAGAGGAACTGAGATCACTCTCTCTATCATAAGTGCCAATACCGTGAACAAAATGACGCAAACCAGGCAGATAATAACTGCGTAATTCCTGATCTTGCCCAGTACTGATAACGCATCATTTTCATCGGCTGTAAGCACTGCGATATAGTAATCGTTATCTCCCACATAATAACCCGCGAACTTATTTGCTCCCTTATAATCATAGATAACACTGCCGGGCTCGGGATGCTCTCCTGCGGCAAGTCTTGCAACAAGTCCCTTAACAGCCTCATTTTCTACGGGATTACCTATCTTGGACTCATCAGGGTGATAAAGCATAGTGCCTTCCTTATCAACAAAATAAATATATGCGCTGTCAAGTCCAAGTCCACTTACATCCGACAACTGCTCAGCGATACTCTTTACGTAAAATCCGCATCCGGCAAATCCCATAGGTTCTCCGTCCACAATAACCGGTGTGTACATCGACATGATTATCTGTCCCGATACAGGGCTGGTCATTACACCGGTATTAAATACCCCGTCGGAAGCTGAAAGCATGGATTCCTGAAGTTTGGCAAGGCTGTCACCTTCCCTTAACACCATTCCAACCGCTCCTGCATTGGGATGTGCGATAACTCTTGAATTCCAGTCCGCAAGATAAATACCTTCCCAGCCGTTAAGCTTGCTGAAATAGTCCGCTGTAAAATCCTGGGCTTTCTTGTGCAGAACAGCATTATCAGGATCTTTGACAGCATCCTGGATGATGGGCGCCGCCGTGTATGCCTTGAGGATCGCTCTGTTCGTATCTGCCATTGAGTCGAACGAATTACCTACTCCCTCTATTACCTGAACAAGCGAATTATGGGTGTAGGTTGTCATCTCTTTTGCGCTCTGTTTGTAAAGCACAATACTGATAACCAATGATGATACAATCAGAGGTAAAAGCGCGAACAGAATAAGCGTAATCCGCATATTCAGTTTGCTTTCCCCCGACTTTTTCTTTGTTTGAACTTTTTTTGTTGCCATATTGCTATCTCCCTTGTGTAAAATATTGAAAAAGCTGAGCATATTATACTCTTATTTGTGCAAAAACACAAGGTTGATATTTTCTCTTACTAGCTTGACAAAGTCAATATTCATTACGCCGGCAGTATATACATAAACGCTTATGAGTATTGCCACCACAGCTAGTACAATTCCGATTATTATCTCTGTCTTCCCAAGTTTCCTAAGAGGTTTCTTCTTGATAAGAAGCCTTAACACTCCCAGAATAATCCCCAGTGCCGCAGGGGCTGCGCCGACTAATACCGGGGACATTACCAGTCCTACCGCACCCAATACCAGAACGACTATTTCCATTTCATCCTCCAAATACAGGTCATTAGTTTATCAGGTTTGTCAGGGTTTCATACAGCGCATCGGGCTCTACCGGTTTGGACAGATGTGCATTCAGTCCCGCCTGCAGACTCCTCTGTACGTCCTCATCAAACGCATTTGCTGTAAGCGCAATGATCGGTATTCGTTCCGAATCCTCTCTGTTCATCCCCCTGATCACCTTTGTTGCCTCCAGGCCGTCCATCTCCGGCATACGCATATCCATGAGTATAGCATCGTAATACCCGGGCTCATGATTTTCGAACATTTCAACTGCCAATTTTCCGTTCTCGGCATGATCGACGGCAATCTCTCTCATGGATAATACCATTATCATGATTTCCGCATTTATCGCTACGTCCTCTGCAAGCAAAACTCTCCTCCCTGCTAAGCTTATCTCTCTATCCCCTTCGCTGTGATTCTTATTCCTGAATGCCGTCCTGAATTCGTCAAGCACGCTCGAAGCAAGCAGGGGCTTTGCAACAAATGAATCGATACCGGCTTTTTTTGCCTCATCGGCAACATCATCCCAGTTAAATGAAGTCAGGAATATAATGGCAGATTCTGCCCCGACTATCTTCCGTATTTGTCTGGTGGTTTCTATACCATCCATCTCCGGCATCTTCCAGTCTACAAGGATCAGGTTATACGGCTCCCTTCTTGCTTGACGAAGTTTTACCATTTCAATTCCGTTGCTTCCCGAAAGGGCCATGTCACAGCCTATCCCTGCCTGTCCGAGAACGAGCCTTGCGTGCTCACATGCGACGGGATCATCATCTATCACAAGAACGCTCATTTCATGCAGCGACATATCCAAAGAGGTTGTATCCGTATCCTTTCTGTCGGAGTCCTTCAGGGGAATAGTAACCGTAAACGTTGTGCCGACACCCTTTTCGCTTTCGACCTCTATTGTACCGTTCATAAGTTCCACGAGATTCTTGGTTATCGGCATTCCAAGTCCGGTACTTCCGTAGCGACTGGTCGAAGATGAATCTTCCTGGGTAAACGCCTCAAACAGCCTGGGAAGGTATTCCTTGCTCATACCTATACCTGTATCACTGACCGTAAACTTAAGAGTTGAATTACCGTCATATTCCGCCTGCTTTTCCACCCGGAGTATCACTCTGCCGCCGGCAGGCGTAAACTTGACCGAGTTGCCCAGAATATTGATCAGAACCTGTTTGAGCTTCATGTTATCACCTATGTAATAGTCCAGAAGCCCTGCTCCCTGCTCGTAGTCAAAGTTCAACCCCTTATTGTGGCACTGACCGCCTATTATGGCCGTGACCTGATCCATCATTCTTGAAAAAGAAAACTCTTCACTGTTTATGACCATTCGCCCGGATTCTATTCTGGACATGTCAGGTATATCGTTTATAATGCTCAGAAGATGATGAGCAGATGTGCCTATCTTCTCAAGATAATCTTTGGTTCTGGCAGATATGTCAATGTCACTGAGTGCTATATTATCAAGTCCGATGATGGCGTTCATGGGAGTTCTGATTTCGTGACTCATATTGGACAAAAAAGCCGTCTTGGCGCGATTTGCCTGCTCGGCAGCTTCAAGAGCATCGCTGAGTGTCCTGTTTTGAGCCAGGCTCTTCCTTGTCTCTTCATCAACATCGGCAAAGCAGGCGCTTACAGCATGTACTATATGATCATCCCGACTCTCAGGATGGCGTACTCCCGCAAACCTTACCATCTCATATGAACACGCTCCATCCCTATCCACCATATACCTGAATGAAATGACCCTGTTTTCCCTGAGCCCCTCACGAATACTATCCGGCTCTATGAATCTAAGAAATTCTTCCCTGTAATCATCCGTGATGTTTTTTTGTGCATATGAAATGAATTTTTGTGAAAATACAAATCTTTCCCCGGGAGCAAGTGCGTCTTCAATGTCAGGATGTGACTGGTAACATACTCCCTCATCGGTATCAAGTACCACATAATAAACACTTTTAAAATCAGATGCGAGTGCGGTAATCAGCTTGTCCTGTTCGGCATTCTGCTTCTTATCCTCAATGATCTTCTCCTGAAGACTCAGCCTTTCTTCAAGCTCCTTCCGCCTGGTCTCACTTTCCTTCATCTGAATTCGTACTTCATCATCAACATCCTTGAATCCGCACACAATACCCATTTTGCCTCCGGGCATATTGACCTTGGCGAACTCTATTCTGAAATACCGCTCGCTGCCGTCCTCCATCAGTCTCAGGTAATTAACGTTATATTGGGGATTTTCATTTAATCTTTTAACAATCTTGTCAAGAGTCAGCATTTCGCTGAGCCTGTCCCTGTCCGTTTCGGAAACGGTTGTTTTGATGTAATGATCTTTAGCGTCCGAGTATTTTATCTGCCCGAGCGCTTCCTTGATGGGCAGCGCCTGAAGAGTGGTCTCCCCCGAATTCCCGCTGTACAGTGAAAAGCTTTCGCTCTCAACGTCCCGTATCAGCCATACAGTACGGTAAGACTCGCTGAGTGCCTCGATGACAGCCTGCCTGACCGCCATGTCGGACTCAAGTCTCATTTTTTTCTCTGTAATATCGGAGATAAAAACATAATAGATTCCTCCGTATGCTTCAGTGTCTGTATAATGTCCGTAATCATCCACCCAGCGGACGCTGCCGTCCTTGCGAATGATTCTGTATTCCACATAGTCAAAATTATCATCACTTGTGCTGATCTGCTTATTGATTGACTCGGTTATCTCATCATAGTCATCAGGATGAAGCATTCCTTTGAAGGTATATCCTGTATGATTTTTAAAGTCATCCAGATCATCACAACCGAAAATATCTATTACTGCCCTGTTGGCGTATAACAGTTCCCCCGGTGCATCCGCCCTGTATATAAAGAATCCTCCCGGCATATGACGACCGATTTCCTCAACAACGGGTATTGTCTGCTCATTTAATTGAAAGTGTTCTCCAAACATGCGATGTCTCCTGATCTTATATGAGGACGCTTAATTGTGACTTTGTAATTATTACATCAAAACAGCTCTGTTTAATCATGATTTTTATTTCAGCTTCTCTATCCACGAGAAGAATTTATCCAGTCCTTTATTCTCTTCTCTTGTCTCCAGAAACATTCCTGCCGTATACCACGAATGTGTATTCTTCCTGTCGGTAACGCTGTACACTTCGCAAGTATTGCCTACTTCCTTCGCCCTCTTTGCAAAATCCTCAACGCAGGCAAAATCGATCAAGCCATCATGTCTGCTCTGTATCAGAAGCATCGGGATATGATTTTTGCCCATCAAAGCCGCCGGCTCTCCGTTTCGCCTGTCATAGCCATCCTTAAACAGCTGTTTTAGAAGCAGGCTGATAGCCAGACCCTGATCACTCCTGAAGCTGTATGGCCCTCCCGTGCCGATAAAGCCGATGATGTTTGAAATATCAACATCATATTTTTCCTGAACCTTTCGGCAATAACACATAATTGATGTCAGATGAGCCCCGGCAGAAGGACCGGCCACGATAATCTTTGATGCATCGATTCCGTTTTCCCCTAAATATGCCATTGCAGAATTGAAGCCCCTGCAAACATCCTCAAGCTGACACGGATACTTATATTTAGGGGATAATCTGTACCCCACAGAAATGAAGCGATACCCTTTATCACATACACACTGGCCTACATAATCAAAGAGCTTGGGACTGCCCGCATTCCAGCCGCCCCCATGAACCCACACAATGATCTTGTCAGTGATTACCTTCTCCGGCTCATAGTACAAAAAATACTGTTCCTTGCATTTACCATATGAAACCGATACAGGAGTGTATTTTTTCCCGACCCGGAACATCCTCCTGTATAAGCCGAAATAACTTGTGTATTCCCGCAAAGAATCAATGTATCTACTGTTCATTATAACATTTTGTCTCCCTTTTATCTTTATTCGAATATTGGATTGACATTTTTCCTGTACCATAGTATTATCCTTTTTTGAAGGAAATGGGTTTTTTGTCTGGTAAGCGATTATTCGCCGAGAGAGTTGCTCGTTTCTTTTTTTATGTCTATAACATCATACAAATACAGCTTTCCATCGTTTGAATGACGTACCAGCATGGAAGCATGAAAAATATTATATCTTTCTAATTCACCTTTATCATCATAAACCGGAAGTGCGAATCTTGAGTCATATCTATACCATCCATTTTTTGCATCTCTCTTATGCTTTTTTTCGCGATTCTCTCTAAAATGCTTACCTACGGATATTTCTATCATTTCCGGAATTCCTGTTGCAGCATTCGCTTTTGCCTTTGCATTTGCTCCTTTAAGGCTATTCGTATAATTTGATCCGCTATATTCCTTCGGAAGATCTGACCCAATATACACAAGATCATTAGTTGCAGCAATAATATAGAATTCACCGACATGCGATTTTAGGTATTCCCTAACATCTTTCCAATCTATGGACCGTTTTCCCTTAAACCTTATATCATTAATTATGACGATGTTATTCCCGTCAGCATCCTGTATGACTGATACATTCCGCCTGCCATCCTGTTTCTCAATCAGGGTATCATTCGTTTCTTTATTTTTCCTTAGAATTTCCTCAAATTTAATTTGATACGCCAACAGCCTGGGGATGTATTCCGGTGGTGTTCTCCTTCCTGCTTCCCAATCCTCCAATGTACGAACAGGGATGCCTGTATGTTCTGAAAACTCTTTACGTGACATCCCTGTGCTTTCTCTCAAGTCTTTTATCAATTTGGCTATATTCATATCATCACCTCGCATTGCGTGTTTGTGATCATAGTATATCACACAATATAAAAATTCGCAATGCGTGGGCTCTAGAGTTTTAATCGCATATCCGTATACTTCTGAGCCTTATCTTCAAACCCCAATTTTTTATAAATTGGATACCCCTCATCGGTAGCCATAAGATCAATACGGCTGATCTTATGTTCCGTCGCATAATCAATCATGTTCCTCATAAGGTTTGTACAAATCCCTTTTCCACGATATCCCTCTTCCGTATATACACTCAAAACCTCCGAATCAAGTCCATTATTCGCAGGCTTCTCGATAATAAGGAGATACGCTGCTGCAACAAGTCTTCCTTCTGCTCTTGCAACAAATGCGATCAGTTTTTTCCCGAGTTCTCTCTCGAAATATCCGGGAAGCTGCTTTTCCATTCCCGCTCTTTCTTCATCGGTTATAGAGCCAAAATCATCAATCATATACAGAATTCTAAGACGTACAAGTTCCGGTATATCGTTCAGGTTCGCTATATCATATATCATTTCCACGTTATTCACTTCGTTATTTCCTTTTGAATAGATATTTGCCTTTACCCTTTCCTTTTATATGACAGATAAGTTCAGATTCAAGCATTTTCTTTACTAAAACTTCCCACACCGAAAAGGTGTGCTGAACCTTGAAAACTCAATAATGCAGGCAATATAAAAGGCATAGATGCTGTGCCTTTGGTATAATTGAA
>CADALB010000024.1:0-15265 GCA_902788755.1 uncultured Lachnospiraceae bacterium
CTCCTTAGTATTTTTGTTTTGGCAAAATCATTATACCTTAGAGGTTAATCACTCTCTTATTTATTTTCTTTATTCAACTGACAAATTCTTTACTCTATTAAATTATGATATAATATACGAAAACAGTTACAGACTTTAAATCTGAAAGGAGTCAGTTATGGAAGGTCTTATTTTTCTGTTGGTTGTAATTCTCATTTTTATCATCTTCTGCGTAAGATGCATCTGCATCGTTCCGCAGGCCAATGCCTGGGTAATTGAATTTCTTGGCAAATACCACAGTTCGTGGGCAGCCGGACTGCACTTTAAAGTGCCGTTCTTCTACAGAGTCGTGAAGAAAGTTTCACTTAAAGAGCAGGTTGCGGATTTCGAGCCGCAGCCGGTCATCACAAAAGATAACGTAACTATGATGGTTGACTCGGTCGTATTCTTTTCCGTGTTTGATGCAAAGCTTTTTACATACGGTGTTGAGCGGCCCATTGCAGCAATCGAAAATCTGTCAGCTACAACCCTTCGTAATATCATCGGCAGCATGACTCTTGATGAAACCCTTACAAGCCGTGATGAAATCAACTCACAGATCACAGCTATACTTGATGAAGCAACCGATAAGTGGGGAATCAAAGTAAGCCGTGTCGAAGTCAAGAACATTATGCCTCCTCAGTCTATACAGGACGCTATGGAAAAACAGATGAGAGCCGAACGTGAAAAACGTGAAGCCATCCTTACCGCTGAAGGTAAGAAACAGTCCGCTATTACTCTTGCCGAAGGAGAAAAACAGGCAGCTATTCTTCGTGCGGAAGCGGTCAAGGAACAACGCATACGTGAGGCCGAAGGTGAGGCTGAAGCTCTGCTTGCGGTACAACGTGCTAAAGCTGAAGGTATCAGGCTTATCAATGATGCCAATCCGACACAACAGTACATCACGCTGCAGTCATTTGATGCTGTTGCCAAGATGGCTGACGGACAGGCTACAAAGGTTATTGTACCTTCTGATCTTGCGAACCTTGCGGGAGCGATCACTGCACTGTCAGAGACTGCCAGACAGTAAAAGGATGCCGTCGTTTAGAAAGATATGAGGATAACATATGGCTCAGGTTATATGGTTTTTAGTAATAATGATAATCATATGGCAGTTGATAAAGAAAGGTGTTATCAAGACATCCACCGGGGTTAAGAACACCCGTCGCAATACATCATCTGCCAAAAAGGGATATGTGGGCTACAAGCCCCATAAAGACATCACAACTGTCGGAAGGGATATGGGCGATAAAAGAGGTTCTACCCTGCAGGATGACCGGGCAAACGACTGGCTGGCCAGACAGTTGGCGGACGAACACAAAGCCTTTAAGGCAACGAGTGAAATGTTTGACTTGAAGATCGAGCACGCGAGCCATTGTGATGCAAGGCTCCTGGCTCAGTTTCACAACAGACACTGTGATGCCGGCGGAGTGGACCTCGCAAACGGCAAGACGGTTCATCCGGTTCACAACTAGTGCTGGAAGCGGGTGTCTAGACACTTCTCTAGCACAAAAGTGACCACACCGTGGAAGATGAGCGATGACAGATAAGCGCATATGAAACTTAGCGGAACCGTTACGAAGAACCACCAGAATGCCTCCACCGGTCCGGCGAGATAACGTTTGGCATACTGATAGATTATTGCATCATATGCACCTGCAAACAGGTATATTTCAAAAGAAACCGAGCTAATTGACGAAAGTATCCGGCAAATGATTTTCGATCTGATATTCACATCATAGAAAAGAAGAAAAATGCAGACGGTGCATATTGATATAAACAAAGTTCCGTATGTACCGTCAGCAGTCGAAATAAGATTCCAGTCAAAACTTCCGGTCGATGTAAATCTTGTGCTGATGAAGGCTTCAATAAGCACGGTAAGAACAAGAACCGCCGCAAGAGCTGCTCTGTTGGGGCGCCATCTTCTGTCATGCACCGCTATCCCGAGAAAATAGAATAGAACCGGGTATATTCCGATGAAATACGACGGTGCTATATAGTTCCAGACAGGGTATACCGTACACAAAAAAACAAGGGTTCCGAGAAGTATGTTCTGTTCTTTTTCATCAAGTGCGTACCATGCTTTGTTGAGAAACGGGATCAGTAAAAAAACACACAGATACAGTCCCATATACCAGGCAATCTGGTAATTCCCGAGATTGATGAACATATCCTTTACTGTATATATCCTGCCGTAAAGCCGGTTGTACAGTATCATTTTCGCCACCGAAATTACAACATAAGATATTGCAAGCGGGACAAGGGCCATATAGTGACTCCGGTCTGCCTTCTTGTTCTTCTTGAAGTATCCTGTCAGCATAAAGAACAGCGGAACCGCCGTGACAAACAGCCAGCGAAACGCTGTCTCGACAAACATTTTCGCCCCGTCAAGCGGCACATTATAATATCCCATATTAAGGTAAAAATGTGCGCCCACAACAAAAAAACAGGCAATCGATCTTACAAGATCGGGGCCGCTTTCTCTTTTTTTATCATCACTCACTGAATTACCCATTTACCGCACCACCGTTTAACAGCATCCCGGAATTATTCCCGGTTAAATGACAGCTTTGTCTCCACTGAGGTCATAAGCTTAACTATCAGCGGTCCGAACACATAGCACGATATGATCTCGCCTGCGGCTATGGAGAACATCATAAGGCCGAGTACCGACCATTTTGCTGTTGCCGATCCCATGCTTACGATACCGTAACCGTAATACAGTACAAAAGGGATTACAAGTGCATTTACAACTACCGTCGGAATCGGAAGCAGAAGCATATGCTTAAAGTCCAGTTTGCTACCGTTTACTTTTCTCATAGGAACCGTCATTGCTCTTGTAATAAGTGCCGCAATAAGTGTTGCGGCCGATCCGAACACGATATCCATCCACGATCCCGAAAACATATTGGTGATAAGACACCCTACGAATACTCCCCATACCCCGGCGGGTGTGAAGTATATAGCCATGCAAAGCGCTTCCGCTACCCTGCACTGAATTTCCAGATACGAAAACTGATACGTCATAAGTGAAAGTACGACATAAAGAGCCGCTATTATAGCCCCCTGAGCCACAAGCTGTGTTGTCATGCCTCTGCCTTTAATACCGTTTGTTACCATTTTAAATACCTCTTTCTATTCCTGACCATTGGCACATTAAGTGGTATTATATAACACTCTGCGGCTACAATCTATAACTTTTTATAGATTTTTCATATAATTACGCTTATTGACAATGATTCCCCGGATGAGTATAAATATAGAAAATCATCAATTTCAAATTTACGGCGAGGTATAATGAAATGTCAGATTCAAAATCATTACATATAGTCAAATCGGCTATGTTTGCAGCACTTATTCTTGTTGCCACTTTTATAATTAAGATACCTACACCTGGAACAGGCGGATACATCCATCCCGGTGATGCTTTTGTGATTTTGTCCGGAGTGATTTTGGGTCCCCTCTACGGCGGAGCTGCCGCAGCAATAGGATCGGCACTTGCCGATATACTCGGAGGTTACTTCATCTATGCCCCGGTAACATTTCTTATCAAGGGGATCTGCGCTTTCGGAAGTGGGTACATATTCAGAAGCTTTCAGAATAAAATCAAAAAAGACCACTTACGTGTGATCCTTTGCGGGGGCTTCTCCACTATTATTGTGGCGGGAGGGTACCTTGTATTCGAACTGTTCATATACGGAAAGGGCGCGATCGCAAGCGTTCCGGCAAACCTTGTTCAGGGGCTGTCAGGTCTTGTGATATCATCACTTCTGTACCCCCTCTTAATAACGAGAGTCAAAAAAGATTACTGATCAACGCCATTTGGATATTCTGATGTTTGTAAGTGCCACCTGATCGCCTGTAAGAGCGGCATAAACTTTACATGGTCCTCCGGTAATGGTAGTGGTACTGATTATATTTATTCCACCATTTACCGTCTTGACTGTTATAACATTATCATTTTGGGTAATGTATATATCACAATCCATTCCCTTCCTGTTAAGTTCTCTCCATGAATCCCAATCCCTAAAGTTCTCATCCTTCTGGACAAGTATCTTGTTATCTACATTTTCATCCGATTCCCAGTCTTCTCCGTCAAATCTGATAAGTACCAGATCTCTGCAACCGGGATCATCAAGTCTTCCTGTTTCGGAAGCAAACAGCTTAATATACGGGCAGTGCCATATAAGTCTTGCAGTTGGCAGGCTCATTGTATGAAATGATATCTTCATCCCGTCAATGATCGGAACAGACTCTGATAATGCGGCACACCACCCTTCGACCTGAACGTTCGGAATGTCTCCGGCCGGTACATTTATATAACTGATCTCATCGGCGATCCTCGGTATGTAGTCGGCTCCTATTTCCTTCGTATCCTTGTCTACAGTTACATTCCATATGTTGCAGTGCTCACCGGTAAGCGACACATATGCAAATCTTGCAACATCCGCAAGGGCTATTGTGACTTTGACCTCTCCGAATGAATTACTGATACTGATCTGAATATGATCCCTGTACCTGACAGCCTCTATCTCGTACTTAAGTCCCTTGGAATATGCATCCTTAAGAGCGGCAGTATCCGTTGATGCAAAGCCGGTGAGCTCACTTTCAATCTTCCGTGCTCCGTGAGATATTACCCTGCCGTCAAACCTGATTTCAGCATACTCAAGATACAGCATATCCCTGACCTTTTTTTCACTGCGATGGAACCTTCCGTCCAGCGAATCAAATATGATAAGAGATGGAATATACTGCTCTCCTTTGTGATTTTCATCGGATTTTGTTTTGAGAGTTATCCTGGTTATATTGCTGTTTAGCAGCATACCCTCGGAGATATCTTCCTTATACTCTCTGCAGTTAAGAGTATTCTTGCCGGCAAGCTCCCTGATCTCTCCGCGCTCCTGCATCTCATATTCTTCATCTCTGTCAATGAGGTGAAGCATAAGCTTGGCAAACTTCGGATCAAACTGTGTGCCTGCTCCCTTTACGATCTCCTCCCTTACCTCATGCTGAGGAATGGGATCCCTGTAGCTTCTCTTGGATGTCATTGCGTCATAGGCATCGGCAACCGCAATTATTCTGGCTATTTCCGGTATATCATCACCCATTAATCTGTCCGGATAACCTTTTCCGTCGTATCTTTCATGATGATGGTGCGCCCCAATGCTCAAATAAGGCGACCGGTTGATACGCGACAGTATCTGGTTTCCGATTGTCGGATGTTTTTTAATCTCGGCAAATTCCTCATCTGTAAGCTTGCCGTCCTTGTTGATAATATTATCCGGCACACCTATCTTACCAACATCATGGAGAAGGGCGGAATAATACACTTCATCGCACATATCTTCATCCAGTCCCGCAAGCTCTGCTATCTTTCTGGAATAATCCGCTACTCTTGAGGAATGACCATGTGTATACTTGTCCTTGGCATCTATCGCAGAAGCCAGAGCCTCCGCCGTCTGTTCGAACAGTTCCTGCATCTCCTTATGTTCATTCTTCAGGTATTCAATCTCAAGGCTGTTAGCCCTTGCTATCGCATCGTTCATATCACGAAGCGCAAAGATATGCAGAAGCACTACAACGGCAACTACCGCGAGATTATTAAGCGACAGTCCGTACAGGAAAACCTGCACCACGCTGGCAACTATCGGAACAATGGTAAATATGATCAATGAAAGGCTGATATTTCTGCTAAGTCTTCCGTAGTACTGGATAATGACCGAGAGATACAGCAGAAGCAAAAAGAAAGGAATCGTATAGCATATATAAAATCCCAGTCCCGAACGCTGATATCGGTTATATTCATCAAACGAATAATACAGACCGGTAAACTGGGATATTATAACAAGCGCGACACCGATTCCCGCGATTACAAGGCCGGCTACAAGCCTGCGCGGAATCTTATCAAGTCCGCCCTCTGCTGTATACAGGTCTATAAGATATGCATTAAATGCTGCTTCCAAAAAAAGCATCAGGAAGAAAACCATGAAATTACTGATCCTGACCATCCAATATCCAGTTGAACTTATATTGCCTCTGTATATGTAGGAAAATCTGTCAAACACAAGCAAAAACATGGCGCCAAGTTCTATGGACACCAACAGAGCCTTTCTCCGGTGAGAAAGACTCTTTGTCATAAAGGCCATGATCGCCAGGATCAGACATATTCCGATTAATACGAGCATCAGATCAAGCTGATGAACTCTTAGATACCCCAACTGTATTCCCTCCTGATACAGGCTTTTCTACATCTTTCATTCCCGTGTATTGTATCACAAAACGGCATTTCTGTCCTCACCGTTCATAAACGCCTTAAGATTCAAATAGACTTCCTCAACACATCTTGTGCGTGCTTCCACACTGGCCCATGCAAGATGCGGCGTTATGATAAGTCTGTTACTGTCCTTGATCTTCCCCAGCGGGTCACCTTCAACTATAGGCTCATGTTCCAAAACATCAAGTCCGGCTCCCGCAATCTTTCCGTTTTCCAATGCATCCGCCAGTGCCGCCGAATCAACCACAGGTCCCCTTGCCACATTGATAAGTACTGCAGTCTCTTTCATTGCTGCAAGCGCATCGGCATCTATAAATCCACGGCTCAGATCACTGAGCGGACAATGCAGTGAAATATAATCGCTCTCTTTCAGAAGAGTATCTTTATCCACCTGTCCATAAGGACTGTCATCATGTCTGCTTCCGGTAACGGAATGAGTTATGACCCGGCAGCCGAAGGAATCTGCGATGCGTGCAACCTTTTTGCCTATATTTCCCAGTCCCACTACTCCCCATGTCTTTTTATCTAGTTCATAAAAAGGAATATCGAAATTGGAAAATCTCCGCTGTGCGGCATACTGTCCCGATTTGACATAGTTATCATAGTGTACGATCTTCTGGGAGAGTGCAAGCGCAAGAGTAAACGTATGCTGTGCCACCATAGCCGTTGAATAATCCCTGACATTGGCTACACGGATCCCTCTTTCCCTGCAGTATTTAATATCGATATTGTCATAGCCCGTAGCAAGTACACCGATAAACTTTAAGTTTGCCGCGCATTTTAACGTATCGGAGTTAAGGGGTGCTTTATTTACTATGACCGCATCAGCGTCTCCCACGCGTTCTATGACCTCTTCATGCGTGACTGTATTGTCATAAGAGATAAAATCGCCGAGTTCACTCATACATGATACGTCGACATCAGTTCCGACACTATGCCTTTCAAGCATTACGATTTTCATACTTAACCTCTTCTGTATTTATCCCGTTTCAGGCGCATCTCATACATCTTCGCATCCGCCATCTCTATGTACTCATCAAGAGACGACATTCCATCTTGGGGAGGGAGTACTACCCATCCGTAACTTGCGCCTACCTGATACGGATTGGAATGTGACTTGTTGTATTCTTCGATACCCTTGTCAACTTTATCCGGAAAAATATCAGCCTCATTACTTGCAGGATCTATTGCGGCAAATATCAGAAATTCATCCCCACCGATACGAACAACCTTTGATCCCGTGGGCGCAGATGCTGTAAGGACTTTCGCCACCGCCAAAAGTGCCTCATCTCCTGCCGCATGACCATATGTGTCGTTCAGGTGCTTTAAGCCGTTAAGATCCGATACGCATACAAACAGATTCCGACTGTTGTTTACCGCTTCATCAATAACTATGTCCGAATAATATTTTAACCCTTTCCGGTTATAGCAGCCGGTCTGCTGATCCGTCATATTTTCCACAAAAAGCGTATCATACTTATCCTGAAGGCGGCTAAAAAGCGCCCGCTCTTTTGCCTCTTCGTTAAGTTCCCGGACTTTTCTCCTATCAATATCCCTTATCATGAGAAGACATCCGTTACCTGTTGTACTGTCTTCGATTGTTGTATTGCAAATGATGATCTCGGACCAATAATACCTGTTGTCCGAGTGTCTAATCCTGCACTCAATTGATGTATGAACATTAACCGATAACTGCTCTATATACCGTTTATGGTCTGTAAAGCGGGAGAATTCCTCTCTGTCTTCGGGATGGATATCTTTTATCATTTTTTCACGCAGTTCCTGATAATTTACATTATCCATATCCGGCAGATCAGAAAACAGATTATCAAGTTCACTGTTGTGATCAACTACAACGCATTTTCCGCCTGATTCGTCAACACAAACCAAAGCCTCAAACAGGCTTCGGATAGCATTATCTATTTCCGGCATGATTATAGCCGCTTTTACATTTTTTTCATTCATAGTGGTATTCTACCATGGATTACTGCATATGTGGTAATGAAGGTTAAAATCATAGCTTTGTGTTGTTGTCATCCCCGGATAGCGTCATTTGTCAAAAGGGACGGTTCTTTTTGACACTTTTATGTATCCGTTCAGCGATAGTTTTCGCTTTGGTAAATCCCATATCAGATAGTTCATGGGCTGATTCAAAAAGCGCGCTTTCAAAACAGGTACATATTTTATCATATCTCTCAAGCACTACCTTCTCGGTAATACCGATATCCTCTGCCAGCATCTTAAAGGAATCTCTTGTGATCTCGTCAATTGTCGTTGCGTTTCCGATTGAGATTGACAGATCATGTGTACTGCTTTCATAAACAAGCGTACATATCATGTCATATGCCGGGGCAAGGCGCATTGTTGACAGCTTTTCGTTGTACAGTAACGAGTAATTCTTGATATGTGAGTCTGTATTCCCCAGAACGCAATTGAATATCATACGATCAAGTAGTTTGATCTGATCATCGATCGGTGAAGCGGAATGCTTTCTGAGAAGATCAAACATTTTCCCTGCATATCCGCGACGTCCGTCCGCTTCATACTTATTTACTGCATTAATACCCATCGCCTGCGCAAAATCCTCCTGATGAAGCCTGGCAGGCACAGACAATCCATCTATTGTTTCTGACTGTCCTGTAACAATCCTGTCATATCTATTTAAAGCGAGAAGTACATTCTCATCATCATTTGATGAAGTTGAGATGATGAAACTGTCAGGTGTTTCAATTCCGCATTTCGACGCAGTCATCAGGCACAACTGCTCATTGATTACTATACTGTCAAGGCGAACATGACTTTGTTTGACTATATGTGTGCTCGGTGCAAGCCCATGCGGCAGATACCATTCACCGGTTTTTTCGTCGAAATAAAGCCCTACCTTTCCTGATGCTCCGGCAAGCGACAAATGCGATTTTACAATTATATTCGCTGATACCGATGCCCCTTCCGAAGCAAGCTCCCGAAGCTGAATGTCATTGATTTTCTCGTAACCGGATTCCGGCTTTTCCTGCAAAGTATATACCCTGATTGCTCCAATACATTCCTGTCCGAGTCCGTGAAGAATGGAAATATAATCGTTCTCGTCAAAATGCATTCGCGAGGCTATAGTACGTCTTATGAAGCCCTCCGGAAGAAGCCCCTCAAAAAAACACCTTGTTTCTGCGGGCGAAAAAGGCTCACGCCTTAACGGCAGACCGAGTGAAACAGGTTCGCAACCTTGCATATTAAGGTAACTATCGGCATAGGCAAACCTTGCATCATCGAAAGAATTACCGGAAATGGTTCCGATCTCATGCTGTTTTCTGTTTATCTCAATACTGACGATATACTCCATCATTAACCTCTGACTTCAAGTTTCACGTCAAGTCCGAGCAGGTTTGCGTATTTAATCGCCTTACCGAGTTCAGCCGTTTTTTTACCGTTCTCAAGATCTGATATAAAGCTTACCGAAAATCCCGTAAAATCAGATATATAGCCTTGCGTGTAACCCAGTTCTTTTCTTCTCTTTTTCAGCATTTGTCCGAATGCCTGCGAATCATTGGTGACCATTTTTTACCTTTTCGAATATCCTTTTCGGAAATCAATTAGCCGTACGGCTCAATTCGTTATGCTTTATTGTATAATTAGTCGTACGGCTAAGTCAAGTGTTTTATAAAATGTGCTTTCATAAGGACAGTTTAGGCTCCCACGGCTTTTGCTCTTAGAGGGGCAATAATATTTATTCATTCTTCGGTTTAAGCCAGATGTCAAGATCGACCTCTCCACTCACCCCGGCTACTTTCCCGGTATTTGAGTATTGCCAAAAATCAAAATCATAGAGTGTTTGAGGTACGTCTTCATAATCGGCATACCAGATATCAATATCAGATAATTGTTCTAAATCAAGTTCAAATGCCTCCCACAACATATTGCTATAAATCATCGGGACATAGCCGGCTTCTTTGATTAATCTGCAAAACTCCTTAGTATTTTTTGTAAACTGTTCACCGCTTACATCATCCGTTCTTGCCTCGTCATCAAGTATGCTTTCCGGATCATATACAACAGGAAGCTCAAGATCGCGGCCATTTAAAATTCCCAGAACAAACTCCGCCTCTTCTGCAGCCTCTTCCTCACTGACAGCCTGCGCAAAGAAATAAACACCTACAGAAAGGCCGGCCGCCCTCGCATTTTCATAATTCTGCTCAAATGCTTTATCCTGATTTAGTGATCCTTCCTTGCCATACCCCCTATAGCCAATCCTTAATATGGCAAAATCATATCCCTGAGCCTTTACGCTTTTCCAATCAATATTTCCCTGATGATGCGAAACATCTATACCAAGTTTGCAATCATATCCTTCATCATCATACCGGAGTATATCTCCCTCATGGATGAACTTATCATTGTTAAAAGGGTTAGACGGAATGTCAGGGTTAATCGCGGTTTCATATTCTTCCCCAAAAACATCTCTGAAAACCAAAATATCAGGTTCAGCACTTTCTATATTCCCTGTATCCTCGGTCTCTTCTTCGTTAGCTGTTTGCTGATCCTGTTTTTCGTTTTTAGTTATGGTCTCATCATGTGTCACAAGGATTTGTTGCTCTATTATCGGAGCATTCGCATCCTCCGTATCCTTGCCGCATCCGCAAAGAAGGATAGCAGCCGCCACAATAATACATTTTATTTTGCACTTTTTTATCACGTAATTGCCTCCAGGGAATACGACATCATTTCATACTTAAGTCTGATTCTGGAAGTTCTTTTGTATAGCCGGCCTCCGTGTCGGCATATCTGAGGAATGCATAGATGCTGAAGGGACACTCGAATGCCGCGCGTCCCGATGCTTCCATCAGGATATTCTCCCCGGAAGCATATTCGATATTTACATACCATCTGTCAAACTGCTCACTGTTGGTCCGCCACCAGCCGTTAAATTCCGCAAGATTCTGCTCTTTTACAAGATCGGCAAGTCCCCTGACATAATCCTCGGAAACGGGACCGCTATAGTCTACGATGATGTAGCTCGATCCGGATCCGTGAAGCGACATCTCATAACCTCCGTCATCATCCCTTTCAACATCAAAAGAATAGACTCCGCCATACCACGGCTCTTCAGGTGGTATATCATAGGCACTGTATTCGTTACTAAAGACCAGGTTGAAGCTGACGATCTCATCCGATTCGATCGATTTCGGAAGGTCGCGGTCCTTGATCTGTATCTCAAGTTCCTTATCAACATCTTCCTCCCTGACAAATCGGTATTCATGCCCCGTTGCATCCATGACCATTTCATGCGCCGTAAGTGTTCCGTCATATCCTATCCTAATGACTCCTATTATGCCAAAACCGTTATCGTAATCGTTCTCCGGCCTGGCGTTTTCAATATATTTCGCATCATCCCCTGAGATCTTTACCTTAAATTTTTCCTTATTATACGGAGATGTTACAGTCATTTTGTTTTTGTCAAAATCCAGTGTTGTCTCTCCGTTGATGTCGACCCAATGGCCCTGAAGCGTGTTTAATTCTTTCATTTCTACTCCTGCAAGTGTGCTGTCGGCCGATGTGCAACCCGCAAGGAGTGCGGCGCTCATAAGGCACATAAGGCAACAACATCGGATAATTCGATCTCTTTTCCCCCACCTTTGCAAGCTGCTCTTTACGTATTCCCTGATATCCTTTAATCTTGACATGCATCTCTCCCGGATAAACATAAAGACCCGATCAAATGACCGAGTCTTATGTATTTTAGTTCATGAACAGTTTATTTTTGACGGCGTACTTTCCGTAATTCGTCTAGGGCCATATTCTCGACAGATCTGATATCACGCTCGTTCATATAAGTATATTAACATATTCTTGGGCATTTGTGAAAAAAAACGCAAAAATAAGCATCGGGCGCTGACCCTGTGCAGCGCCCGATACTTAAATGTTTGGGAGGTTTACAAAATGAAAAAGAGTTTTTTGGCTTACTTTCTTATCTTTGATAATTATATCGTCACATATGCCCTCTTTCATAACCCCTCCGATGAAAATTTTAAAAATTTGGTTTGTCCGGAGGTGCAGTACCTTTAAATCCACCGGGTCCCCCTTTTTCCCCATTCCCCTCAGTATTAATTTCTATTGCTTCTCCATTTGCAGTACTTCCCTGCTCATATGATTTTCCGTCAACCGTAAGAGAATATCCGTTAAGATCTATGGAATCGGTATCGCAAGTGAGTGATTTTATGTTTGAGTCTGCCGTAAGTATCCATTTAGCTCCGCTGGAAAGCTCTACATACACATCTCCTGCCGTCCCGTCAGGGTTTATCGCTCCGGTAAATGTACTGCCTTCTTTCAGATATAGATTCAGGGCAGATACATCATCTACGATCATATCTCCGTTAATACTCTGTTTTGTTGCGGTAAGGTTGACCTTGCCTCCGTTTGAACCCTCGTTTCCCCATCCGGCCGCAGCTGCCCGGAGAAATACACCCCCACCGTTATTTGTGATGTTAACTTCGGAAAGGTTTATATCAGTTGCCGTATTGTTTACAAAGAACACATCTCCGTTAGCATTTGATATACTTCCCCCGGTTGCCGAAAACTTTGAAAGTCCTGTATCGGCATCTCCCGACATTGACTGATAGATCATCACCGCCTGAAAATAGTCTGATTTATCACTGTTATGCTTGTTGTTATCTGCGTTTAAGACAACATTATTAAGAGTTACGGAATTCTTTCCTTCAACGACCACGCCCTGTGACGTATTTGACGTAAGGGCTGCATCGTTTACTGTGATATCAGCGGTAGAATATATGGCGGGAGAGCCCATCCCGTCGGTTGTATAATTACCACCGTTAACTGTTACAACTCCTCCGCCCCTGTCAGATCTTATTGCAGCGGAAGATCTTCCTGTCGTATGTATCGTCAGGTTATCAGCGTTCATCGTGCCGCCTCCTGTCGTCATGATACCGCCGGAACAATCTCCCGATGTTTCTATGTTTGAATCCGAAATGTCAACGACGGTTCCGTCTCCATACGAAAACACGGCATTGGCATGGGTCCCGTTCGTAGTAATATTCATCTCTGACAAAGTAAGATGAGCTCCGTTTGTAGCAAATATCGCTGAGTTCTCTCCATAAAAATCAGCCTCATCACCTTCCGAATCACCTGTTTTGGATACGGTTGCCTTGCTGTAGGTTGCGTCAATTCCATCGGCTTCAATGGCATGGCCTCCGTTATCACTGTTCTCATATGTTTCACCGGATTGTGCAATCGATACCGTATCTCCTGCCTCCGGCATTTGTCCATCTTCAGATATCATTTTCCCGTTATCAGTTACATCTATTTGAGATACCGGTTCCTGACATCCTGTGATCACAAGAGATACACCTAGTACAGTTGCTAAGACGATCGCAGATGATTTTCTTCTAATCATATACAAAACCTCCTGAAACCCGCTAATAAATTTCAAGGGCTAAAACAATTATTTTTTCGTAATCAACTCCAGTAAAAATGCGTGCCTTTATTACGACTGCCCTCGATTTTGCGCAGAAACTTATTGCATCCAGCAACCATGCATACATAATAAGGTTTTCCCTCTATCTTTTTACGCGTTACAAACTGATACACCGGATCACTTTCCATGCTTCGTTGACAAAGACATCCAATCACCTGAAACATACTCTTCCTAAGCTCAGAGGATCCCCTTTTTGATATATGCCGACTTCTGGATTCAAATTTTCCCGATTGAAACGGTGGTGCATCTACTCCGGCAAATGCAATAAGATTCTCTCGCTTCGGAAATCGGCGTACATCTCCGATCTCTGCCATAATCTGCGGGCCGAGTGTTGTCCCCACACCGTTCATGCCTAAAACAACAGGATATTCAGGCAGCATAGAGGCCAAACGCTCCATCTCTTTTTGCGTAGATGAGATGGATAAGTATGTATTCGATAAATTCTTGGTCACTTCTTGAACCATGGCCTTTGTACAGTCATTTTTCGGAAGCGACGGTATACATTCTTTTGCAAGATTATAGATTGCTTCCGCCTTATCATCGCTCCCTCTATAATTATTCTCCATACACCACTTGTTATAAGCTTTCTTGAAGTACTGTAGCGAATGATTTGATACGCATTCACAATGCCAAAACTTAGAAGCAACATCCACCCATTTCAGACGTCCATCAGGTTTTCTTCCTCCGGGGAACAGATCGTTCAGCCCAGGAAATGTCTGATCAAGAAGGGATATAAGGCTATTCTTAGAAGCTACACTTTGCTTCATATACCTGTTGTATTGACGATTAAGTGCTTTTAGCAGCATTCTAGTTTCATCTTCTGCAGAAAACGGCTTCAAACTATCCCAGTTGGTAAAGCCATAGTTGGCTATCTTGACAGCATCAGCCTTGTCAGTTTTAATCATTCTTATGGAGTTGTTTGCAAAATCATGCATTAATTTCGCGTGAATCACGCAGACGAAAAATCCGGCATCGTATAGATAACGGGCTATTGGAAGATAGTATTTCCCCGTATATTCCATTACAATCCGGGTTTCACCCTCAAGACCATTCAAGGTGTCCGCTAACATCTTCAGTTCACTTGAGGTGTGTTTGACTTCATATGGGGATTTGACGATCTCTCCAAGGGGACGCATTATAGCGATGGTGCTCTTACCCTTGGAGACGTCAATTCCCACACAGTTAACAGTGGCATTAACATTCATAGGCAGTGCCTCCTTATAGTATTAGTGTAATGGACACACCATCTTTACCTGTTACCGATTCTATTTGCTTAGTGACACGAATGTAGCCTTCTCTGGCAATTAATTCAACCCGCTGAAACGAACGCTACAACAGGAAGGATGGATGACGGTTTCAGGACCGGACGCGAAGTCCAAAGTTAATCAGGTCAATCCATTACCTATCCTGTATTGTAGCTTAGATAACAAGAAGGGGTAGAGTACAACTGGGTGTTGTCTCATCCCCTTCTAAGATAGTAGCAAGTTAAT
>CADALB010000025.1:0-9213 GCA_902788755.1 uncultured Lachnospiraceae bacterium
TCTCGCCGGAATGATGACTGCAAAGGATTCTGCCGATATAGTCGTTACTATAGATGCCGATCTGCAGCAGGACATTGAGGCACTGGATGATTTTATCGCTAAATATAACGAAGGCTGTGAGATAGTATACGGCGTTCGAAACGACAGAGACTCAGACGGGTTCATGAAAAAATTGACTGCATCCATGTATTATAAACTGATGAGATCCATGGGCAGCAAGGTAATTCCGAATCACGCGGATTACCGCCTTATATCCGCAAAAGCCCTGAATGCGCTGTCTCAGTTCTCCGAGGTTAATCTGTTCCTGCGCGGGCTTATACCTACAATGGGTTTTAAATCGGATATCGTATATTTCGATGTCAAAGAGCGTGAGGCCGGATCAAGCAAATACACTCTCAAAAAAATGCTGAATCTTGCCATGAACGGGATTACTTCGTTTAGCACTACTCCCCTCCACCTGATAAGCGCAGCTGGAATCATCGTGGTTCTCGGCGGACTTGTAATGCTTATAATCACGATCATTGACTGGATATACGGAAAAAATGTGCCCGGTTATACAACCCTTCTAACGGTCCTTCTCATAGTCGGCGGAGCCATCTTGCTGTCCCTCGGTGTCATCGGGGAATACATAGCCAAGGTTTATATGGAAGCAAAGCACCGACCCTTGTATATTATTGACTCTGTGATCTGGCAGGAGCCGAAGTAACATGAGAGAAATAGACTTACACGCAGATGACTATGCCTTCACTGTCAATACATCACGTCAGATGCTTGATCTGATGCGTGACGGTGTGCTTGACAGCATAAGTATCATTCCTAACATGACCTGTTATGAGGAATGTGTTGACCTGCTAAAGGAGGCGATACCTTCTCTCCCCTATCTTCCAAAGATATCTGTTCACTTAAATCTTGTGGAAGGGCTGCAGTTATCTGCTTCAGGCGGAGCATCCGGTAATGCCTTGATCACTTCAACCTGGAAGAGTCTCTTTCTGGCATCATATAATCCACTTAAGAGAAAATCCGTAAAAGAAATGCTGGGAGACGAGATATCCGCTCAGATTAAGCGTGTACAGTCTGCAATAGAAGAATGCACGGATATCGCACACAAGAATGGTGTTTCATGTAGTCAGGAACGCCTCAGAATAGACAGCCACCAGCACACCCATATGATTCCCATCGTATGGGATGCCTTATGTGAATGTCTTGAAGAGAATAATCTTAACCCGGAATATATCAGAAACTCCAAGGAGCCTCTGATGCCTTTCATTGCGTCAGCCACTCTTTGGAAAACATACTCTCCCGTAAATGTGATCAAAAACCGCATACTAAACTTCTATTCCAGAAAATGCGACAGATATGACCGCAGCAATAGTCTTGAACCCATGTATCTGTGGGGTCTTGTAATGAGTGGAAGGATGGATGAAAACAGAGTGAACCGCCTGTATCCGTCATTCATACAAAAAGCCGAAAAAGACGGGCGCAGACTTGAGATACTATTTCACCCGGGCCGAATGCTTGCAAATGAGTTATGGGATGGGATCCCCAGACACTCCGCCGATGATTTTTACTTAAATGCCAACAGGGATATAGAAAAGGACGGAGCCCGCAAGGCAAGACAGATCACAGACTCCGGCAAACAATCCTAACGATAGAGTATCGAGTATCCGGGCAGGGACTGATCCTGAGAAAATCCCACCGATATCAGATATGAAGTAATATGCGGCCAGTTGTCACCTATTATATAGACCGCATTTTCGTTAATATCGAAGTTCTCGGGAAAATATGCCGAAACCCTTCCGTATGTCGGCTGATCGTCGCTATAAACTTCCCCCGCTTCTCCTGCAAAGAAATACACCTGCATATACGGCTTCATGGCTTCATCTGCTATAAGAGCGTAAATATGGGTATCATCATCCTTCAAATAGTAATTCTCGCATATCCTTATCGCTCTCGCAGGTGATGAACTGGTAAACAGATCATCTATTCCGTAAACCGTGTTCCTGATAAAGAAATAGAAATACAAAAACAGTACAAACGATACACAGTTAAACACTATCATCCACCCACCGAATATCATATCCTTTTTAAACAGGCGGTGGATTGCAATTACAATAAACACAGTAAACGGCAAAAACAACTCATTGACTTTGTTAAGATTCGGTGCCACAATTACCAGCATTCCAATGGTTGAAGCAATCCAGAATATTGTAATAAGAGCCGCTGAGGATATTTCTCTTTTACGGATCGATCTGATAAGATCAATTACACAAATGACCAATCCCGCGACAATAAACGGAATAAGGAACCAATACACAGGACCGAATTCTGCTGAAGAATTATAGGACATATCATCCTGCTCAAAAAACATTTTAGGATAATATTTCAGGTTGTAAAAAACATGGGACAGACCTATCTCCGTCTCGCGTCGCTCCGGAAGTCTTCGAAAATCCGATATTGCTGTTGAGAATTCCGGGATAATACCAAGATTAACCATTTGAAACAATATAAGAGGAAGGGCTAAAAGCGCAAGGGGGATTCCGGCAAGAAGTATCTCCTTAATTCCGATCTTTCTGAGATATATCAGATATACTCCCGCCAAAAGCAGGAAAATGGGCCATATAATATAGGATATGGCATATGTGTACAAAGACACTCCCATTATGACCCCTGTCAGTACCCAATCTCGTGATTTTCCGTATTTGACGGCACGGATACCGAAATACATTGTAAAGGTGCAAAAGGGAAGAAGCAGGTACGATTCCAAACCCCAGCGCTCAGACATAATATAAAGGGGAAGGGTTGTAACAAGAAAAGGGCCTGCAAGGGCAAATGCTTTATCCTCGGTAACCTCATAACATATACCGAATGTGGCAAAAAAGCAGAGCGCTCCCCACATTACGGCCTGAAATCTGAATGCTCCGATGGTAAATGGAAGAAAATGAAACAGCAGTGCCTGAACATAGCAAAACAGAACATTCTGACCTCCGCCGAAATTTTGAAGATATACCGGGTATCTGACACCGAATCTGTCGGCGCCATGGTCCATTATGCTTTTGGCATCAACAACAGACGAGAGCTCGTCAATATGTATTCCCGATGGAAACAACTCCAGTTTGAACATTCGCGTGAACACAAATACCGCGAACATAAGCATCAAAAAAATCATGTAATGATTTCTTACGAAATCAACACAAGTCTGAAACGGTCTACACTTTCCCAATTTATACACTCTTATGACAGATATGATCGCAAAAATGATCGTTATGATCATACCTGATAAGGCAAATAATCTGAATGTCTGCATAATCACTTCACCTGATTGTCCCTAATAGCCACCTCTATCATACCGTAACCCTCACAGGCAGATAAATTTCAAAAACTCTATTGCATGATCAACTCTTTTGGTATTAGCCGCAATGGTAAAAATCACACGCTCATCTTCATTTTGAGCCTCCGGGTATGCGCCGGCCTCTCCCATGTTGTTAAGGTATGCACAGTTGTCAAGATAAATGCCTGCCCAATAAGGTGTGACATCCTCTCCTTCGTAGTCTTCTATCTCATCCTTGGACGGGTCGAAATAATAGAATTCATATCCCCGATCCTGCAGCTCTTCCTTCAGATCCTCCGGAATTATCGTGCTAAAATCAGCATAATTATCGCAGTTTGCCGGGCCTTCCATGATGTTCTTGGGTCCGATGACAACATCAAGCTCTCCTGCCGAATAATTTGCTACAAGCCTTTGCTGGTAGGCGAGCATAGTAGTGTCATAGTTATCCACAGAAAGGGTTGTCTCCATACCGATAGTCAGGTGTTCCTGCGTAAGATCGATCCCCTTTGCGGCAACAAAATCATCATAAAGGGTATTGGTCTTGTCATATCCGAAATATGTATTGAGCATCTCGGCATACAGATAGGTCGGCTTGGAATTCTCACGATAGTCTCTTATAAATACCGTTATTGCAATGACAGCAACAATAGAGCCTATTATCCACCATTTATAGTAGTCCCAGATATAGGTGGCCTTCTTCTTGCCGGACAATTCCGAGAACCTGATGTCTTTGTTTTCGGTTTGATCCTTTATAAGATCGGCCAGTCCTTCGGAGGCGGTTTTCTCCTGCTGTATCTTGTTGTTATTTTCCAGTTCTATTCTCATGTTCTCTCTTATACGGTGACCGCCAAATATATTTCCTCAAAAAACGCTTTCGCTCCCTGTTCAGGCGCAACGGTACATAAGTCGTCACAAAACGCCGACTAAGTACCGGCCCCTTCACAAGGTTTTCTCGGAAACAATTTGCCGGTCACCTTGGTTTGTGGTAGTTATGTGATGGACGTTATTATTTTGTTTGCCACAGTCTCATGCATTTGAGATAGCATCAACAATGGTTGTGGACATATAGTCGAGCATCTCATCTGTCATTCCAGGATAAACCCCTACCCAGAACGAACGCTCCATAATTGCATCTGTGTTGCTGAGATCTCCGACGATCCTGAATCCACTGCCGGTACTTCGCATTTCGTCAAAGCAAGGATGCTTTGTAAGATTTCCCGCAAACAATGCTCTTGTCTGAATACCGGATTTTTCAATCTTTTCTATGACTTCCTTACGATCGATCCCGTCGCGGCACGTCATCATAAAGCCAAACCAGCTTGGTTCTGAGTGTTCACTTGCCTTTGGAAGAATCAGCTTATCTTCTATATCAAATCCCCTTGATCCGGATTTTTCCTTCAACCCGTCATACAGGTACTTGAAATTTCTCTTCCTCTTTTCTACAAATGAGGGGAATTTCTCTAACTGGGCACATCCGACCGCTGCCTGCATATCCGTTGCCTTCAGATTATATCCGAAATGTGAATACACATATTTATGATCATATCCGAAAGGCAGTTCTCCATACTGTCCGTCAAATCGATGCCCGCACAGGTTGTCCTTGCCCGATGGACACACACAATCCCTTCCCCAATCACGCAGACTCCTTGCAATCTTGTTAAGAAGCGGATTATCGGTATACACCGCTCCGCCTTCTCCCATAGTCATGTGATGGGGCGGATAAAAGCTTGAGGTTCCTATATCTCCCACAGTCCCTGTAAAATGCCATCCGTCCTCCATTTCATAACGGCTTCCCAGAGCATCACAGTTATCCTCTATAAGCCACAGACCATTCTTATCACAAAACTCCTTAACCGCTCGAAGATCAAAGGGATTTCCGAGAGTATGTGCTACCATTACCGCACGTGTCTTATCGGAAAGGGCATCTGAAAGCTTAGATACATCAATATTGTATTCGGGGATTGTAACATCAACAAACACCGGAATCGCACCATATTGAATGATAGGTGCAACCGTTGTTGGAAAGCCTGCTGCCAAGGTGATTATCTCATCACCGGGGAGTACTCTTTTTTTAATTCCTCTTCCACTGCTTCTGTCACGGTCACTTTCTTCCCAGTCATTTCTTACCTTCCCATCCAGCAGCGGCGAAGTAAGCGTCATAAATGCAAGAAGGTTCGCACTGGAGCCTGAATTAACAAGGGAGCAAAATCGTACGCCAAGGTAGTTCGCAAATGATTTTTCAAACTGCTCCGTGTAACGTCCTGCAGTCAGCCAGAACTCAAGCGACGAATCAACAAGATTCATCATCTCCGCCCTGTCATAGACACGCGAAGCATATGTTATACGGTCTCCGGGCTCAAACCCACTCTTCCTGTTATGATATTTATCGCAATACTCTCCGACACTTTCCAGTATCTGTCGTCTTGCTTCTTCCTCAGTCATGTTTTCGAACATATTCTGTCCCTTTTCCTCTTTTTCCGCACACTTTTCGTTGTCAATTATCCAATTCCAGCGCGAGAATCGTCTGTTTTCAACTTTTTCGTACTCATTTAGTCATTTCACTGACCATTTAATTACGAACACTCATATACGACAGTACTTTATCGTATTCTGTATACCTTCCCGGAATCCTACTTCCGGCTCAAAGCCCGTGTCCCTTTGAAGATCCGAAATATCCGCACACAGATGCATGACCTGCTTGTCGGAGTATGGTACCTCTCCGAATCCAAGGGGAAGATCAGGATCGATCTCGTCTCTTATGATCTCTATATACTCCCGCAGAGGCCTTGCAGTTCCCGATCCAATCGGGTATATACCCCCATCCCTGCCATGCCTCGCAAGCAACAACAGTGCATTTGCCGCGTCTTCGCAATACAGATAATCCCACATCTGTTCTCCTGCTGTAAGAGAGGGCTTTTGGCCTGACAGAAGTTTCCTGATTACCGACATTACCATTGTTCCTTCGCCGTCATATGGACCGTATATGCTGAGAATCCTTGTCCAGATATGCCTGATGCCAAGCTCTCGACACAGCGTATGGGTCTCGCATGATGCACGAAGTTTGGCGCGACCGTACTCATTTTCGGGATTACACGGTGTATCCGGCGTAAGCACACCCGACACTCTTCCATACTCTGCCTGAGAGCCGGCACCGACAAATACCGAACATCCCAAACGCCCTGCCAACCGTACCGCATCAAGCGCATATGCAGCATTCTTATCCTGCAAGTCTCTGTTATTGCGGGAATCTCCAAAAGTTCCTCCCCATGCAAGATGAATGAATGCATCGGCATATACTCCGCATCCGGGCTCTGTCTCCTCGATTCCGAGACTCTTTGCAGAAGCTTCCGCCAGATCAACAAGCCCGCATTTTATAACCCGTACAAGCGGATCTTTCGGAATCCGGTCAAGACGCCTGCTGTCAGGATTAACAAGCGCTATAACTTCAATCTTTGACTCTATGCATTTATTAATAAGTGCCATTCCAATCGTTCCGGTGGCACCGGTGATTACAACTCTATTCATATTTTCTAAGGAGACTCGCAACAATTAACAAGGTCGCTCGGACATTTGATTCGCCTTCGGCGAAGGGTCTTCGCGGTGCAGACGCGGACCTCCCACTCGTGAAGGAATAACTCGTGGGCCCCTCCCATCTGCATTCACCATACCTTCCACGGTGCTTTGCCCGAGTCCCACATTTCCTCAAGCATATCATGTTCGCGTTTGGTATCCATGCACTGCCAGAATCCGTCGTAACAGTAACCCATAAGATTACCTTCCCGGGCCAGCTGCATCATAGGGCCTTTTTCAAATACCGTATTATCGCCTTCAATGTAATCGAACACCTGGGCCTCAAGTACCATAAATCCACCACTGACACGTGCATTATCGGATTTGTCCTTCTCACGGAAGGATGTGATATGATCTTCATCATCCATATCAAGAACACCAAATCTCTGATCTACCGCAATCGCAGTTACAGTAGCAAGCTTCCCGTGTTTTTTGTGATATACCAGAACCTCATTCGGATCAACGTCCGACACCGCATCCCCGTATGTCATCATAAACGCTTCGTTTCCGATATATTTCTGGACACGCTTAATACGCCCGCCGGTCATTGTATCGATTCCGGTGTCCACAAGAGTGACCTTCCAAGGCTCAGACTCATTGTTATGAACCGTCATATGATTTTCCCTTGTAAAGTCAAATGTTACATCACTGTTATACAGATAATAATCCGCAAACCATTCCTTTATCATGTGCTGTTTGTATCCGCAGCAAATGATAAAATCATTGTACCCCCTTGCACTGTACCCTTTCATGATGTGCCACAATATGGGTTTTTCGCCGATCTCAATCATCGGCTTGGGCCGAAGATGGCTTTCCTCACTGATCCTTGTGCCGTATCCCCCGGCAAGTATAACAACCTTCATATCCAACACACTCCGTTTATTTCTAAACTATAACTTACTATAACTTCATATAACTTACTATAACTTTTTAGTCAATCTTCTTGTTTTCCTGTATTCTACAAAGGCAGACTGTTGCAAAACAGCCTGCCAAAAGTTGTAATTTGCTGTAGTTACCTTTAAAACTTTTCTTTATCCTGAACACTTATTTCATCCCCTATCTGAACTTCTATGATCTTAAGTTCAGACTTGGCACTGACCTTATGCTTCTGCCCTGCCCGCATTCTGAGAACATCTCCGGGCTTTACCGAATACACAACTTCATCTATAACCGCAGTACCGGAACCCGAAATAACCGTCCACACCTCATCCCTAAGCTTATGGGAGTGATAATGCATTCCATGGCCGGGGTTAAGCGTCACCATAACAGTCATACTGCCCTCTTCGACAGCAATAACGCGATAACTCCCCCAACTCTTCTCGGAAAACATTATCCTGTCATCAATCTTGTCCACAAAGGGCTTAATATAACTTGACTGATTTTTGTCCGATACAAGGATCCCCTGTGCCGACGCGCATATGACTGCATTTTTGATGCCCATGGCAAGAATCGGAACATTGAGCTCATTTATCACATGGACATCCTCGCATTTATCATTAAGGATAGCCTCTCCGATGACCGGTTCTTCCATTGCCTCTGTAAGCGTATTCCATGTTCCGAGATCTTTCCACTGACCGGAAAACCGCATTACTTCAATATTTTTTTCCTTTTCAACAACTGCATAGTCAAAGGATATCTTGGTCAGGGTCTCGTATTTGCTAAACAGATCATTGTAATCCGTAAAATCAATCAGTTCATGTGCTTTGTCAAGAACATATGAGAGTTTATATGCAAACACACCGCCGTTCCAGAGTGCGCCCTGGGCAAGGTAGGATTTGGCGGTTTCGAGGTCGGGTTTCTCTTTGAATTCTGAAACAGGAGCGAATAAGTTACTGGTTTGATCTACAACCAACATCTGCTGCGTCGCCTCGTCAAGGAGACTCGCACCATTTAAATGCGTCTTCGACGCGGGTGCTCGTCGTGCAGACAGGTTCTCCCCGCTTTGCGGGTCCCCCCTATCAGCAATTACATATCCATATTTCTCACTCGGATATGTGGGTTCCATTCCCATAAGGACAAGGTTGGCACTGCCTGAAGCTGCACGGTCGCACAGCGTTTTGAGTGCCTCAAAATAGTCTTCTTCAACATATGGGTCAACAGGGCAGACAACAACCGCCTCATCACTTGGGACATGCATCACATCTGCAAGGTACGCCGTTGCAAGGGCTATCGCAGGAAACGTATCTCTTCTGCACGGTTCTATTGATATTCCTACACCTTCTCCAAGCTGGTTATTGATGGCTGAAACCTGGGTTTTGCTCGTTGCGATCGTTACGGTTGCATCAGGATCTACGGTTCTGATCATACGGTACATA
>CADALB010000026.1:0-6480 GCA_902788755.1 uncultured Lachnospiraceae bacterium
CCTTAGTATTTTTGTTTTGGCAAAATCATTATACCTTAGAGGTTAATCACTCTCTTATTTATTTTCTTTATTCAACTGACAAATTCTTTACTCTATTTTGAAATAATCATTGTAATTTCCCGTCATTTTTTTATGAGTGAATTAAGCGTTTTTATTTCAGAAGGATAATATTTCCGAAAATATTAAGAGGCTTGATGAGAGTATGAAGTATATGAATCCGGATGTAGAATACATACATACCGGACCGCTCATAAGTAAAGGTATAGAGAAGAAACGTTTATAAACAGGCGTTTGCTTTCGGAGGAGAAGAACGACGGGTCGAATAATACAATAACGGCTGCTATCGAATCCTACTGTTAATATCTCATCTGATTCAAACGATCCTCTACAGCCTGTTCAAAAAACGCCGGAGGGAGTTCACCTTTTTTGTACAGATCCCGGAGCTTGAGATAATACTCAATGAAGGCATTGATCTCGATACGTTTCGGATAGTACAGACCGTTGGCATTAAGTTCGGATTCAACTTTTCTTTTCTCCGCCTTACTCAGACTCTTCATATCAGGTAGAGGTCGGTAGTTTGAAAAATAAAACATCTTGTATGAGTTCTTTTTCTTCTCATATCGGAATGAATTTGCCGGGGTATCGGACGCCTCTTTGTTTGGCTGGTAAGTATCTTCCTCGATACTCCCGTTTATTATATTGACCGTGTTGGTCTCTACCAGGTTAATCAGTTGGCGGCAGATGTCTGCATTCGACCGGGGTTTTTCCGCAGCTTTTATCATTGAACGGCCAAGGAGCTGATCTACCGGGACTTTGAAGTAGTCAGAGACTCTTATTAATGTGTCAATCCCGATATAATTATTACCTTTCCGGTTTAAACACTTGCTAAGCTGTGCCGGCCCCATGTTGATCTTACGGGCAAGGGTTGCCTGATTGATCTTATTCTCGTCCATTAAGGATTCAATAGCCTCAATAATGGTCAGTTGAATCCCCTCTTTGTCCTTCTTCTCCTTGCTTTCCATATGAGAGACCTCCAAATTATATAAATTCCAAAAGTGAAATAAATGATACCATATTGGAAATATAATGTCAAAATATATAATGTGTCATTAAAATGGAAATTTTCACGTAAATACATATACAGGCAGGGAAATTTGAAAAGGTCTTATAAGATATGATATGGTTATAAAATGAATGACGACCAGTACGGTCAACGTAATTTAAACGGGTCATACTGAATCAGTTTCATTGCCAAACCTTAATCCTGTTACATCCTGTTACAATTTCATACTTTAATATCTTATTACAATATCACATAAATATGTTGACAAGTTATGTAAATCATTTTAGAATAAATCTTTGTAAGGGCTTGTTACAGGGGAAAGTATGTACATCGGATGCTGTGAAAACTGCAAATACGTTGATCTTGTCGAGAACGTGACCGGCGTATGCCCCAGGTGCGGCGGCATAATCGAGTCTTGCGGAATTGAATCCTCTGCATGGAATGCAATGGGAGATGACGAGAGGGCAAAAATCATTGCAGGGAAGTTTTCAGAGGACGATGAAATAACTGACGTTATTGATGATAACAAAACAGATGCTATTGCTGATAAGGCGGATACCGAGCAAGAGATAACATGCGATATTCAAAAAACGGAGTCTAAAGAGAAAGAGGTGCCGGATGCGCCCGAAGCAGAAGAGCCGGAAGCCGAATCCGAAGAAGAGATAGCCGAAGAAGAAAGAGAGTCCGGAGAAAACTCAGAAGACGAAGAGTACGAGGATGAAGAGTACGAGTCGGATGATGATATAAAAAAAGTGTATGTATGCTATAAATGCAGCAGCGTCGCAACGCACAGCGGCAGACAGGATACGTATTATTGTAAAGAGTGCGGATATGACATGGTGGATGTTGGATATACGGCCGATAAATGGGCAATGCTTACGAAGGAAGAGAAGCGTAACGTTACCGAAGATGCCAAGATAAAGCATATGGTATTGAAGATCAAGAATACCACTTATGATGACGAAGAGAATGTGACCACACAGAATATAATAAACGTGGTCAGGGAATAGATAGTTGGGTAAAGGTACAAACAAGGGGATAGTAATCGCCATAGTTGCAGCGCTTATTGTTATAGCTGTTATGGTAGCCGCGATTACCTATATAATAAGAGAGGAAAGATACGGGCAGACACAGGCTGCTGATGGCGGGCAGCAGAGTCCGGAAGCGGGAACTGGCGAAATTGATCCCGCGATTTTCGAGCAGATTGAAAATAAAACCCCGGAAGAGGAAACTGTTGCAACAAGACCTTCCGGCTGGTATGGATTATATGAAAGCTCGGGAGAGCCTGAGCACGAAACAGGACTTGAGAGTGCATCATCCGAGTGCGACGATGTATATGCATGGATAGAAATACCCGGAGGTGGAATAGATTATCCTATCGCCTACTGCGAGAATGCCGAGGAACCTTTCTACTTCACCCACGACATACACGGGAATCCCGATGATAAAGGAATGATCATCACCGACTCCATGAATTCGGATGATTTTTCGGACCCGCTGACACTTATATACGGGCACAATCCCGAAGACGGCACTATGTTTGCCGGTCTGCACAGATTCAGGGATTCAGATTTTTTCGAAGAAAATCAATACATTAACATATTTTTATCCGATGCGGAGCTAAAATACAGGATATACGCCTGCTTCACAGGCTCTGCTGACAATATGCTTCTGGCATATGATTTTAACGATCCGGCGCAGTTTGGGGAATTCTTTGAAGGACTGGAGGACATAAGGGATCTGTCCGCAAACTTCAGGGAAGAAGCCAGCCCCTCCTTCGGGGACCATGTGATCGGACTCGTGACACATTGTGATGACGAGAGTAAGCGTCTGTTCGTGTATGGCGTTCTGGACGAAGTAAGATATTGAGACGAATCTAACAAAAGTAGCTCTTAGGGGTCATAAAGGTTAAGAAGTGGGAAGGAAAGACACTACAGAAAAAAGCAGAGTACCCGAATGGGTTAAGGCATTGCTCATAACGCTTCTTATTATAATAGGGATACTCGGTATAGTAATCGTGCTCCTTCTTCACAAGTGGCAGCGGGCTACATATCTTACCGCCGATATGTTTCAGGCAAGTGAGGCGGCAGGTATTTCGGTGCACAAGATCAACGAGCTTGATGAGGCTCCTGAAAAGACGCAGACCAAAAAGTATCAGGAAGACGTGACGATAACCTATAATGGGAAGAAATACAGATACAACGACAACCTGATAAATATCCTCGTTATGGGCATAGACGATTACGGGCTAAAGGGCGACAAGGATACCGACGCCAATCCGTATCAGGCGGACACGATAGTTCTCGGGACGGTAGATGCGGTCAAGAAGACAGTAAGTTTCATGAGCATTCCGAGAGATACGGTGGCCTCCATAAAAGTTCTTGATCTTAATGACGAGGTTGCAACGGTCAAGAAAGGGCCTATAGCGATACAGCACAGTTTCGGAACCCAGGGCGAGAGGACAAACGAGGCCGTGGTGGATGCAGTGAGCAATCTGCTGTACAGTGTTCCTATAAACAGATATGTATCGGTTGATATTACGGCTATACCCGATATCAATGATTCTCTCGGAGGAATCACTGTAGACATACCCGAGGATCTGACAAAGTGGAATCCGAAGATGAAGGCCGGAACGAAGGATTATCTTCTTCTTAATAAGGATGCAGTCATATTTGTGGCAAGAAGAGATACCGGCATAGATGACAGTGCAATGGGAAGGATGAAGAGACAGGTTATGTACCTCAAGAAACTCTTCCCCGCGGTTAAGGCCAGGACGGCTGAAAACATTACATATCCCATAGCGCTGTATAATAGTGAGGCGGACAAGGTCAAGACTAACCTTACGATAGATGAGATGACTTATCTGGCAAAGCTGCTGCTTGATCTGGAATTGTCCGACAAAGATATAGTTTCTGTTCCGGGTGAGATGAAACGCATAGAGCCCGGTGAAATAGAAGATTACGAATATGAAATGGGTTACATCGTTGACGAAGATGCTCTAAAACAGCTTATAGTCGACAGATTTTACACACCTGCCGAGTAGGCGGTGTCTTACCGAAGGAGGAGACCAATGAGAAAAATCAAAACATTAGCAGCATTAACCGCAGCCCTTACGCTTGCAATTTCATCAACAGCTTTCGCTGCTCCGAGCCCTCAGGCAGGAGTCGTTTCGATAGTTGTTCCGGGATCTACAAGTGCATCTGTGGCATCTATCAAGGTTCCGGCTCAGAAGGAGCTGACGTCATTAGGATCATTTATTTCCAGTAATGCGGCATCCCTGGGCATGGTTCCCAGCGTCAAAGGTACGATAACAATCGAAGCACCTGCAAACTACAAGGGCGGTGAGGTTCCGGTTCTTCTTGCGGCAGCAGGCTTAAAGAACGGTGCAACAAATGTGTTTGCATACATCCTGCTTCCTAATGGAAAAACAATTATCGTTCCCTGTACTATAAGAAACGGATATGTAGGCTTTATGGCACCTTCATTCGGAACAGTTTCAATCGTGGAACTTAATGCACCCGCAGGAGCAAATACATCAGCAGGAAAGGCTACGCTTCACTAGAAATGACCGGACTTACCGATATTCATTGCCATGTGATTCCGGGAGTTGATGACGGAGCAAGAGACATGGATAAGTCTGTTGCAATGCTTCGCGTAATGTATGACGAAGGAATCAGACGGGCTATCCTTACGCCCCATTATCATAAGGGGTATATGGAGGCGGACATTGATACGATCCGTGAGCGTTTTGATAAGCTACGCAGGGTGGCGCAGGGCGACGAAAAGGCAGGCAGAATAGAACTGTATCTTGGATGCGAACTGTATTACTATCCCAGCGCCATATCGTGGCTTGAGGACGGTGCGGTATCGACAATGGCAGGCTCCGATTATGTGCTTACGGAGTTTGGTTTTACACTTGATAAACATTCTATAGAAGATGGCATTACAAACCTGATTAATGCGGGATATCTTCCGATAATTGCCCATATAGAAAGATATGAGAATCTTGTGGGCGATATTGATTTTGTGGACGGTCTTATCGAGAAGGGTGCTTATGTACAGATAAATGCTGAGGCACTTAAGGGGAACTTCAGGATAAGAAGGTTTGTAAAAAAGCTTCTAAATAATCAAATGGTTCATTTTGTGGCGACTGATGCTCACGGGGTAGGGCACAGAGCGCCTGAACTTGCAAAGGCTTCGAAGTATATTGCAAAAAAATACGGAGAGGATTATCATGACAGGCTCTTTTCGGTTAATCCGTCAAGAATTCTGTCGAATGAATATATATAGTGAACGAATTTAATTCGTTCACTTTGCGCCGATTGCGAGGCATCGAAGATGCCATTCCTATCGCAATCGTGTGCATCAATTTGGTATCGAAAACGAAATTATTTATTTCGTTTTCGATAGATTAAGTAGGGGAATAGGGGGAAAAAATGGAACAGGATCGTCGTGCCGTAAATGACGGAGAGGATGTTCTGGAAATAGACATTCTCGAACTGGCAGGGGTTGTACTATCCAAGATATGGATAGTGATAGTAAGTGCGCTTGTTTTTGCAGCTGCAACATATCTTGTATGTTTCTTTCTGATTACTCCAAAGTATGAATCCACAACTAAAATCTATGTTATAAACAGACAGAATTCCGAATCGCTTACCTACAGCGATCTTCAGTCCGGAACCCAGCTTACCAAGGACTATCAGGAACTTGTCACGAGCCGTCCGGTGCTTGAGGAAGTAAAGGCGGAACTCGGTATAGATATTGATAACGATGATTTTAAAAAGAAGATCACCGTATCTGTCCCGACCGACACACGTATAGTGTCCATAACCGCAGAAGACACCGATCCGTACATGGCAAGGGCAATGGCGGACGGAATCAGAAAATCGGCATCCGAGCATATCGCAAATGTTATGAATACGGAAGCGGTAAACGTCGTTGAGGAGGCAAATCTCCCTACAGAAATATCAAGTCCCAAAACTATCAGAAATACGCTTATCGGAGGAGTACTCGGAGGAGTGGCAGCCGTTATGATAATCATTATAGTATTCATAATGGATGATACGATCAAAAATCCCGATGATGTCGAAAAATATCTGGGACTGTCGGTTCTTGGCTCAATCCCTGTACTTGACGAGGAACTTGTCAGAAATAAATCCGCAAGCAAGAAGAAAAAGAAGGTTTCTTCACATTCCCACGTTGTAATGACAGAAACTCTATCGGATGCATCAAAGATAGAAAAGGAAGTCAAAGCGATCTCTGCAGCTGTGGATAATACAGGCGAGATAGTCGAGCCACAGGCTCCGCAGGCTGTTGAACTCATTATCCCAGAAGTATCGTTATTCCAGGAGAACTGCTGAAACCTGCATAATTCAACAGCTCTCCCTGCTATTTCTTGAATAACGGATTCAGTGTTT
>CADALB010000027.1:0-8385 GCA_902788755.1 uncultured Lachnospiraceae bacterium
TTGGTACAATACGAAAGAATCACATTCAGAGCGGTTGAAGATCACTTCAAGCGCTCTTGTTTTTGCGCTCTGAATGTGATACTTTCCTTACGTATTATACCACAATCTCCTGACATATAAATCATTTCTTAAGCCAATTCCTGCCGGTTGCGTAATCAAGTTCTATCCCGGGCTGGACATTATAAACAAAAACATGGTAGGAAAGGCGCCCGTTATCCTCCACGGAATATGCTTCCATCTCCACGCCGCGCGCAAGAAGCGCATCGCATATATCAAAAAGGACTGCCGCTGCAGGGAAGTCATAGATATCGAAACCTGGGACGAGATTCTGCTTATACTTTGCCTTCGATGAAAGGAAAATATCTATTGTATATAGGGATTCTGTGATAAAATTTTCTTACTATCCGTTTATAGATTTTACAACATATTATAAAAAACGAGGTGACAAACTATGGTAAAAATGAACAATCCGAAGCTTCTTGAGAGGCTTCAAAAAGGAAACGAAGAGTATGTCAGAAGCGGCAGGTGCGATGGAGATTTCTCGCCGTCGATACGAGAGCTTACCGAAAGTAAAGGACAACATCCCTATGCCATCATCATCACATGCTCAGACTCCAGAGTTATTCCGGAGGCAATATTTAATGCCGGCATAGGGGATCTGTTTGTCATAAGGGTTGCCGGAAACGTTCTGGACGATCACCAGCTTGGAAGCATAGAATATGCTGCCGCCCACCTTGGTTCGAAACTCATCGTGATGCTTGGCCACACCGGATGCGGTGCAGTCGGCGCCACCATTTCAGGCGGGGGTGACGGCTTTATTAAATACATTACCGATAAGATCTCCGATGCTATTGGCAAAGAAAAGGATCCCCAAAAGGCCTACGAGCTTAATGTCATAAACGGAGTAAATGAAATCCGGGAGGCCTTCCGAAACCATGAAGAGATACAGGCGGCCGGCTGTGACGTGATAGGTGCAATATATGACATTAAGACCGGCATGGTTCGCTGGCTGGAGTAGCAAAAAGTGATAGGTGGATATAAAAGAAAGCCTGCAGGATGGAATCAGAACCCCATAAGGTGATCCGGTTTTATTGCGGTCGCGGCAAGATGGAGAACTTTATCAAAGAGGGTAAGGACGGTTTTGATTTCGCTGCAGTGAGCAGCAAATCCAAGATTGTCAACGCCAACCGTCTCCGCCTGCATGGTCTGGCCTACAACCTATTCAACTGGTTCAGGAGGCTGGTGCTTGCCGCAAATATGCGAAAACTACGCATAAATACCGTTCGGCTTAAGCTGCTCAAAGTAGCAGCAAGAGCTGTTCGTTCAGCACGATACACGACTTTCAAACTGTGCAGCAGTTGCCCATACAAAAAGGAATTCTATGAGGCCCTTCAAAACATCCGGGGATTGCAGCCACAGTTAGAATAGCAACAGTTTTCAATGTACATTGACAGTTTCATATGATGATAGGGTCTCAAAGGGGATAGTATACTCTTTTTGAGGTAATACCCCATACTGTCATCAAAGGAACAGTCTAAAACAACGTATCGGGGACGGTCGTTTTATATTTTAAGTCCCCGTGAATAATTCAGGTTAAAGTTTATTATCCGGCATATACAAGACCTTCAAACAGGTCATCATCATTCTCTCCATCTATCTGAACGGGATAATCAGTCTTGGTAATTTTAAGTCTTACAAGCCTGCCGTCATCAAGTCTGCAGTCAACAAAGCTGCTGTTATCCGTCCGGATCGGCAGAAATGCACTCCTGCTTCAACAGTCTCTTCTCCCTGTTCATTAAACTCATCATCAAGCATCGTTACTTTGATGCTCTTAAGGGACTTTGCTTCCTCCTAACCCCAGCTTATCTTATATACACTGTCAGCAAGCTCGGAGTCTTTTTGTTTCACGACAAGCTGTCTGTCCCCAGATAGTATGCATCTGTTTGATAATATTGGGAATAGCCGGCCTTAAGCTCCTGTCAAAAGAATAGAATAACGGGGAACATCTATTGTATATGGGGATTCTGTGATAAAATGACATTACTATCCGTTCATAGTATGAGTTCGAATCCCATATGGTCCATGAGTTAAAACTATGAAAAACACACTAAAAACTCCGACAATCGGCAGTGCTCTTCTGCCTCTTATAATGATTCCGATACCGCGTCATTTATGGTGCCTGCATTCACCGTGATCTCTATGATCATTGCTGCAATCATCAGCTTTATAGCACTTATTGTTATGGTTATTCTTGTCGCAATACGCGTATCAAAATATAATAAAGCAAAAAACATAAACAGAAACGGAGGGATATCTCATGAGTGAAATGAAACAGTTAAATGATAATGATCTTGATGAAGTTGTCGGTGGAAGAATCTTAAATGCCGCAGGTATGCCGGGATCTGACATCAATAATCCCTGGGAGATCGTAGATAATAAGACCGGAGCTACCCTTTATCGCTACAACTGCAAAGAAGCAGCCATAGTTGATGCAGTAAAGAAATGGGGCGGATCCGATTACAACGATGTAAGGGATATCTCGCAGGAAGAAGTCATTTCATTGCGACGGGCTGCGGGGATCATGTAAGCTTCCATTTATCAGCTTTTTCGATGCATGGAAGTATCCATATCGTACTAAAAAGTATCAAATGGGCACTTAAAAAACGCAAGGTTGTGTGCGCCGCGCCTGTTTCATCTTGGGTGTGGCGCTATTTGTATGAACGTGTATATATGATCTACATGATACGCCACGGGAAAACCGATAAGAACACCGCAAATGTCCTTCAAGGGCGAAGTGATACACCATTATTTTGTGATAAGGTATTTCCCCCTTTTCATCCTACTAGGACAGACCAGGATGGGCCCCGATCAGCCGGTCCGTAGATACGCAAATCTTCAGGGTCAAAAAATCAAACCAAGATATTCAAACCTGATCCTGAATAAAAGTCTTATACAAGAATCTCCGAGTGTTCTGCACTTGGGGATTTTGCATTATATTAAGGCATCTTATAAAGAACCGTATTTACGTCTGCATCATCATTTGTGATCATCGAATTATCCTGCCACCTTCCGCTTAGATAATATGACCAAGTGATAAGACATCCGACACCGAATCCGAACATGCCGTTCCACCAGATTATCGTATGCCCGAAGATCGGACTGTGCATAAATATATATGTCACAAGCACCCTTGTACCAAGAGCTCCTGTTGCAACGACAGTCGGAATCCCGCTGTGATTTGACCCTTGGAAAGCCCCGAAAAGCGGTACATATGCCGCAAGGATAATGTTGATAAACGCCACCGTGCGAAGATGTGACATGCAATAGACGGCGGCCTTATCCGAGAGTGCAAAGAGTGTGATTATCTGTCCGGCAAATATCCAGACTGCGCCGGATATGAATACCGTCATAAGGAGGGATATGATGACCGTCTGCCTTACACCCGTACGTACACGTCTGACTTTTCCGGCTCCGATGTTCTGTCCCGTATAAGTCGCAAGGGTTGTCTGGAATGCGTTGCAGGGGAGATTTAAGTACATCTCTATCCTCTGCCCTACCGTAAAGGATGCGGTCATTGCCTGCCCGAAAGAATTTACCGCTCTTTGGATAAACGTTAGTCCGAATGAGACTACGATCAGCTGAAGTGCTATCGGGAACCCGATCCTCACTGTTTTCTTCGCATGATCAGCTACCCACTTATACTCGGAAAGCTTAAACCTGAACACCGGGTACTTTCTGGTCATATAAAGATATGCCGCCACAAAGCATGCGATCTGGGAGATATCCGTTGCTATTGCAGCCCCCGCAACGCCCCACGAAAGTCCTGCCACAAACAGAAGATCAAGGCCGATATTAAGTATTGACGCGATAAGGAGAAAATACAGTGTCGCAGCACTGTCTCCCACCGCCCGAAGTATCGATGAGAAGATGTTATATCCGAACTGGAATACGAGGCCTACTGCGTAGATACGAAAATATACGAGCGTAAGCTCCAGAAAATCCTCCGGAACCCCTACAAGGTATGTGTATGCAGGTCTTGCTATGAATATCCCGACAAACATGGAGATGATACCCATTCCCATGATCATGATGATACCTGTAGAGGCATTCTCCCTGACAAGCTTCGTATTTTTCGCGCCATAGTGCTGCGCTACGATAACTCCATTCCCCGCGGAAAACCCCATCGCAACGGCAAGAAACAGAAAAGTGAAACTTCCCGTGGTACCCACAGCAGACAGCGCATCTTCCCCGAAAAGTTTCCGACGATGATCGCATCAACGGTATTATATAGTTGTTGAAGAAGAGAGCCTGCCAAAACCGGAAGTGCAAACCGCAGTATATGTTTCCAGGGTGCCCCTTCCGTCATCGATCTTCCCTGCATTTATTCTCCCTTACAACTCTTCTTCTATTTCAAAACTGACTTTACCGCCTCTGCATGTATCATCTGCAACAAATTCAAGGTGAACATCCCCGCTCTCGGGCTTAAAAGACGAGTCAATGTCTTCTCCTGCCTCAACAGTAAAGAGCTCTTCTTTTCCATCACCTGACTTTACATATACCACGGCAGAACCTTCTTCAAGGCTTGCACTGTAGTGTATCCTGTCGCCGTCCCCGGCTTCAAGGGTAAAATTCATATTCCCCTTAAACCTGTTAAAGTCCATAAATGCCCTTGAGTCTGTATTGTTATGAACAAACCCTGAAGCACTGTAGCTTTGTGTCGACATAGAGGCACATCCAGACAGGCTGATGGCCACCAATGCAAAAAGAAATGATATCACTGTTTTTTTCATACAAATCCCTTCCTCGTCCATATCTTTACATCCGTTTAATATTATCACACATATCATAAGATTTATATTGCGAAATGGTATGGCACATCTACCGCCCGAAGAAAAAGTCCGGCCATGAGGATAACTGTATCTTATTTCACCGGCACGAATACCAGATAAACACCCGCTGGAAGGGAAAATCCTACAAGAACGGTCTTACGAAATGATTCCGTTTGTATATTCTGGCATGTCCGTACTATAATGTTCCCGTAAATGGTAAAATCCCAGCTTTTAATGGTGCCGGTCAATGAATCTGTGGCAACCTTTACCGGAAAGACAAGAAAGGCCACTGTTTTTAAAGTGGTTTTAACAGGAGATACAAGCTATGAGTGAAGTCGGATTTGATATACCGGATTATAAGAAAATACGGGTAATTGTAGACACGGATGCTGCCTGTGAAGCAGATGACCCGTTTGCGATAGTCCATGCACTGCTCTCTCCCAAGCTTTTAGTAAAGGGAGTAGTTGCCGAGCATTTTAATGTTGCTCACTCCATGGAGGACAGCTACAACGAGATCTTAAACATAAAACAGGCGATGGCAGTCGATTTTCCCGCATTCATGGGACAGACCGGATCTCTGTCGGAAGATACCTATGTATCCGAAGGCGTGGATTTTATCATCAAAGAGGCGCTTACCGACAGTCCCTATCCTCTCTTTATCCTCTGCCAGGGAGCTATAACAAATGTTGCCATGGCTGTAAAATCATGCCCTGACATCATAGGAAAAGCAACCGTCATATGGATCGGGACCCACGGGGAAGCGCCGTGTCTTGCACCATTTCGCGAGTTTAATGCCGGAAATGACATAGAGGCTGCAAACCTTGTTCTTAAAAGTAACATCGACCTCTGGCTCGTACCATCACAGGTATATACAACAATAAATATCGGCATCGCTGAAATAAAGAAAAGGATAAGTCCTCTCGGAGATATCGGGAAACACCTGTATGAAAATCTGATTTCCTACAACAACTCGGAAGGTGCCGGATGGACTTCCGGCGAGAGCTGGTCGCTCGGAGACTCTCCTGCCATCGCAATAGCCATAAATCCCGGATGCGGACATTATAAGACGATAAAAGCCCCGATAGTCGCTGATGACACATCATCCGTAGAAGATCCAATAGGGAGGCTGATCCGTCAATATATCGACGTGGACAGCAGATATATACTTGAAGACCTTATTGCAAAACTCGAGCTTTTTGTTCAGACTGATTAGCGAAACAAAGATTAAAAGGAGAAAGAAATGAAAAAAGAACTGTTGGTTGTTGTAGATATGCAGAATGATTTTATCGACGGATCTCTTGGCACCAAAGAGGCCGAAAGTCTCATATCGGACATGGCAGATTATATCAGCAGCTGGGACGGGCCCATTGTTTTTACAAGGGATACCCATGGAAAGGATTACTTAAGTACGCTTGAGGGAAAGAAACTCCCTGTCGAACACTGCATAAAAGATACCGACGGCTGGCAGATACGAAAAGAACTTTTAGATGCAGCTTCCGGTAAGGATGTGACCGTCATCGACAAACCGACATTCGGAAGTCTTGATCTGCAGGAGTACATCAGAAACGGCGGATTCGATACGATAAAGTTCTGCGGGGTCTGCACCGGGATATGCGTCATAAGCAACGTCCTGCTTGCAAAAGCTGCATCACACGAGTCCAATATACAGGTTATTGAAAGACTTTGTGCCTGCGTTACGCCTGACAGTCACAAGACAGCCATCGAAGCCATGAAGACATGCCAGATAGATATTATTTAGACGGGCTGTCCTTTTATTACAGGCTCTTTTTGTTTACAGCGGATAGTTTAGGGCTCACACATGATATACCTTATAAGGCACGGAAAAACAGATAAGAACAAGGCAAATGTCCTTCAGGGCAGGTCCGATCAGCCCTTAAATGCCGAGGGTATAAAAGAGGTGGAAGATGCGGCAAAAAAACTTGGCAGCATTAAGTTCTCCCACGTTTATTCAATCCCATTAAGGCGTGCTGTGGAAACAGCAAGGATCCTTGTACCCGGCTTTGAGCCCACATTGGATGATCGGCTTATGGAGATGGATTACGGTCCATATGAGGGTGCGGATCTTAAAAAACCTTCTCCGGAACTTATTGCGTTCTTTTCTGATTTTGTAAACACTCCTGCCCCGCCCGGCATGGAAAGCCTTAAATCCGTTGTATCACGTGTCGGATCATTCATCGAAGATATAAGGCATCTGTCCGGGAATATCCTCATATCAACCCATGCGATTGCAATGAAGGGCGCCCTTCAATACCTGACACCTGAATCAAATGGGAGCTACTGGAGCAAATACATCGGCAATTGTGCCATATATGTTGCAGATAATGATAACGGCAATTTTTCAATACCGTATGAGCTTTGAAGAATACTTATGAAATCACAAATATATTCCGGTAAAAATCGCATGATAAAAACAATATTGGCGGTGATTATTGTCTCTGCCTGCTTTTTATCCTCATGCAATACATCGGAAACCACAACGGATCATACAACAGAAAACTGGATCGATTCCATTACCGACGAGAATGGGGTATATATCGGGCAGGATAAGGAAGTGGTCGGATACTATAAGCGTATCGGTATTGTTAAGATCGACGGAACATATGAAGATATGCTGGAATTGCACGATACAGAAAAACAGGGATATCTTGTTGCCAATGACGATGGTACAGCATTCTTTGAACTTGATGGTAAGAAAACGGAGTTTTCTTTTGACGGAGCGTATTTCTATCTGAGCGATGATGCGAAAAAGACCAATGGATTTCGCTATACATGTATAAACGGAAGACTTATTATCAATGACGGAACAACGATAACACAATATTTAAGGCTTACGGATAAAGAGCTGGCATCCTATCTGGCGAGCAACAAAACAGGAACAGAGCAATAAATAGCGTTTGATACGAAAAAAGAGAGCTTGTGGAGAGTTTATTAAAAAGAAAGGAGGAAAATCATGGCAACACTTGTAACGTACTTTAGTGCCGAGGGCACTACAGCAAAGGTAGCAAAGGATTATGCAGAAAGTATAAATGCTGATGTTTTCGAGATAGTGCCACAGGAACCTTATACCAAGGCCGATATCAACTATATGAATCCGATATCGCGTTGCAATCGGGAACAACTCGGGGGCAAGGATATTCCGGTAGCAGGCAGCATTGAGAATTTTGACAAATATGATACGGTCTATATCGGATTTCCGATATGGTACGGCCAGGCACCGAGAGTTATTCACACATTTGCCCGTGGATACGACTGGACCGGCAAGATGGTGCATTTATTTGCAACTTCCGGCGGAAGCGGTATCGGAAAGACCTCGGATAAATTGTCCCCTTCTCTTAAAGGCGTATTATCTGTCGATGCAAAACTTGTGCATGATGCAAGTGAGATTTAAGAGCGCAATAGAAACTATAGAATCTTCGTCCGGTTCGTGAGGTCGTGGGTTCGAATCCCATATGGTCCATGAGTTAAAACTATGAAAAACACACTAAAAACTCCGACAATCGGCAGTGCTCTTCTGCCTCTTATAATGATTCCGATA
>CADALB010000028.1:0-5704 GCA_902788755.1 uncultured Lachnospiraceae bacterium
AGCACCCTCCTTTGGATTATGTCTTGTCAACTAAATCCTAACACAAGGATCCGGTGCTTTCTCTATATTTATTTTTCCTACAAACTTTTTACCCTACGATTACTGCCAGGTAGTATATATACATCCGGTCAATAAATGCGCAAGTCTTCGAATGGCACTCGTTCCTTCGGCTTCCGCGCACTATCAGATCCATCGGAATCGAAAACAGCGCACTTAAAGCGTACAGATTATCAAGACTTGGCAGGTTTCTACCGTCAAGCCAGTGATATATGCTCTGTGGTGCGGCAAGGCCAAGATACTCCTTGATATCCTTTACCGTTACTCCCGTCCTATCCATTAAGCCCTTGATGTTACGACCGGTTGCCTTCATATCAATGATCGGATATTCTGATTTATTGCTCATCATTGTCTCTGATCCTCCAACAATGCATCAATATAACCCCTCAAACGGTCTCTTCTGTTTCTGTCTAACTTCCTGTAATCTATCAGAACCGTATACTCTTCGTCCTTGCTGTATATGGTTAGGTAATCATGATTAGCTTCAGTCTTAAACTCTGTTGCAGATATAAGATAATAGGGATCCACTTCAAGAGCATCACAAATTGTCATAAGCTTATCAATAGAGGGATTCTGTCTCTTTCCCTTCCAACTGCTCATCGTGCTTTGGGGAATCCCGGTTTTTAAAGAGAATTCCTTTTGACTCATCCCCTTTTCACGGATCAGTTCCAGCACTCGCTCTCCTACAGTCATCTTGTACCTCTCTATCAAATAATTCGTTATATCGAATTATAGAACATGACAGAGCCCTTTGTCAAGCATTCAAGAGCCGGCTTCACATCCGCGCCATAACCTTTATGTAGTCCTCGGTCTTGTCACGCATGAGTTCAAAGCCTCTGCGGATATCTTTTAGATCATATTTTTGTGTGATAAGTTTTTCGGGTGATATTGAGTCTGCTGCCAGACGTTTTATAACGTATTTCCAGTCATCTTCCTCGTCTCTAATAGCCAAAGACTCCTCACCGTTTCCGTTACCATTTCCGAAAAATGATGAGTTCCATGTCCCTGTAATCCTTAACTGGTTACGAAGTATTTTCCAGTAAACATCCTTGTCGAATTTCATGTCGGAGTGGGGATTCCCCACAAAGCATACCCGCCCCGCCGGAGCTGCAGCGTTTACGGCAAGACTTGCTACCTCGTTGCTTCCCACACATTCGAAGAAAATATCTGCCCCCGCACCATCTGTGTGTTTCATTATAAAGTCATATGCATCTTCTTTATTGCTGTCGCAGTAGTTACCGTCGGGGATTCCAAGTTCCTTCATTGTTTTTCTCTGAAACTCCTTGTTTCCGATAACAAGGATATCTCTGTATCCTGCATCAATCAGAAACATCACAAGAAATGTACCTATTGTTCCCAGACCGCATACAGCGATTTTAAGACTGTGTCCTGATTCGCTCTGATCAAACACCGCTCCGGCTGACCCGGACAAAGTTCGGCTCATTGCATGAACAGCTACGGCCATCGGCTCGATCATTGCTGCTGCCTCATACGAGACACCCTCCGAAAGCTCTATTAGGTTCCACTCCGGGACAACCACATATTCCGCAAATCCTCCGTTGCTTCTGGAGCCAAGATAATCATAATGGCGACACATTTCGTACTGTCTGTTAAGGCACGGCCTGCACTTCCTGCACGGAATAAGCGGAAATACTCCCACATTCTTCCCAATCCATGTGGAAGATACCCCTTCACCTACCGATTCAACACATCCTGAGAACTCATGACCTATCACAAGCGGCATATTGTGTGCTCCGTCGCGGTATGCCCTCGGAATATCGGATCCGCATATTCCACACGCCTTAACGGCAACCAGCACTTCACCCTTTTGGGGAGTAGGTTTATCAATCTCTTTGTATTCAAGCTTTCCTATTTTCTCAAGTACAAGCGCCTTCATTGTCCTATCCTATGTCCTGTATGAATCTATCCATGTCCTTTTTTGTTGTAACCTTATAATTATTCTCATCACCGGGGATCATCGCAACATTAAGCCCTGCCATAACAGCAGGCTCTGTTGAACCGTTGATCCTCAGTATTTCATCCGGCAGAAGCTTTTCATTTACTTCAAGGTATTTCTTCAGTCTGTACAGTTCGGGAGCCTGGCCTGCATATATACAGCTTCTGTCAAGTAGTCTGTCCACTTTTGTCCCGTTTTCACTGTAATAAACGGTATCTTTCATCGGAAGTGTCGGCATTACACCATCGCATCCTTCTATCGCATCAAGGCATCGGTTCAGGTATTCTGCCGTCAGGTTAGGACGTGCGGCATCGTGGATTATCACTACCGGATCATCATTTTTATCCAATGATTTTACATATGTGTCGATGTCTCTGAGCCCGTTTAATATTGACAGTTGCCGCGTCCTGCCCGGATCGGAAAATCCCGTTATGGCCGCCTTTCCTATTCCCAACCTTCCACATTCATTTATTATCTCATCTCTCCATTCCGGAGCAGCTACTACAAATATCCCGTCAATTGCGGAATGTGCCGCAAACATATTAAGGCAGTATGCTATAAGCATTCTGCCTTTTACCTTAATATACTGCTTGGGGATGTCGCCGCCAAGTCTCGTTCCTGTTCCCCCTGAGAGAACCAGAGCAATATTCATATTTGTTTTCCTTTACCGTACAAGATTTCTTATATCGACAAGAGCTTCCTTATAAGGCTTCTTCTTTCCGAACAAGAGCGTTGTTCCGAGCACGAACCCTTTAACACCCTTCGGTGCAAATTCGGTTATCTTATCCGCCGAGCATGCCCCATCCCAATAGGCATCAAATCCCATCTCCTTCTGGAGTGGCAGGAGCTTGTCATACTTTTTGGAAACATACGGCAGATACATCTGGCCGGCATTTCCGGGATTGACCGACATAACAAGCACCTTTTGGACAATCTGGAGCATTTCCACGACTGTCTCCACGCTTGTACCCGGATTAATAGCAATTCCCGGGATCATTCCGGCATTTATTATCTTCTGAAGAGTTGTTGACGGATGATATTCCGCTTCCGGATGAATATAAACCGTATCTCCGGGGCGAAGCTTCTCAAGGAAAAAATGTATGTTATTATTGGGATGTTCTAGCATCAGATGAACGTCGAGTGGCTTTTTTGTGGCCGACGCAATATAAGCCATATCATTAAGAGACATGGCAAAATTAGGGACATAACGTCCGTCCATGATATCAATATGAAACGAGTCAATACCCGCATCCTCAAGCTCACGAACCTCCTTTTCGAGATTCCCGTAATAAGCACACATCATTGATGCACAAAGCTCAATCTCCATTGATAATCCTACCTCTCTCCCGATAAAATCATCTCTACAACTTCCCTGATAACTCCTTCGCCGCCTTTTGCCTTAGTTACATAATCGGCTACACCTTTAACAGCCACACTTGCATCGGCGGGACAGCATCCAAGACCTACCAGTTCAACCGCATCCTTATCGGCCAAATCATCCCCGATATAGACCACTTCCTCCGGTTTTACGCTATAGGTCGCACATAGTCTGTTAATGCATGCAACCTTGTCTGCACATCCCTGTGCCAGAACGTCAATCTTAAGTTTCTCACAGCGGCGCTTGTTAAGTGCAACATCTTCACCGGTTATAACGCCCGTAATTATTCCCTTCTCTCGAAGAAGCCTGAATGCAACACCGTCTCTTGTGTTGAACTTTTTGAGCTCGTCTCCCTTTTCTGAGTAATACATTCCCGCATCTGTCATACATCCGTCACAATCGGTCAGAAACATTTTGTATTTTATGTCTGTGTTCTTACCGTTTTCGCTCTCTTTGGAATTCTCCGGGCTATTTAGTTCCTCTGCCGGCTGTTCTCTCTTCGCCATTAGAGCTTCCGTAACAACCCAGTCGCTAGGCTCATCTATCTCATAATATGTATCCTCACTCATAAGAGACAGACGGATATTTCCGCTAAGGCGGTTTCCGCTTGCTAGAAGCCCCTTACGGGAAGTAATGTAAAATGCGCCGTTTTCAACATAGTATTCCTCAAATTCCTGACGTCTCGGTCTATGGAGATAGTCATAGTTCTGAGCGGTTGCATTTCCGTCATTATCAACACCCCAGATAAAGCGCTTTTGAGGCACAACCGACAATACACTGTCAGTTCCCTGTGCATTAAATGTATTGAATCCGTTATCGAGGTCTGCTCCCGTCAGGAGCGGAGATGTTGCCTGAATCAGGACTATATTGTCAAAACGGTGACTTCTTGCAAACTCCATCATAGCAGATTCCGTAGATGCGGTATCGGTTGCAGACTCCGCGGATCTGTCTATAACATTAACCCTTTTAAACCGTTCGAGATCCTCGGCACAGAACTTCTCGACACACAATCTTATCTGCTGACTGTCAGTCGCTACAAATACCTTATCAATAAACCTGCAATCGCATGCAGCAGCAACCGTCCAATATACAAGCGGTCTGCCATAAATCTCTTTAATGTTTTTGAGAGGAATCGATTTACTTCCGCCCCTTACCGGAATAAATGCAACATTCATCTTATTTTTTCCTGTACTTTAATTTATCTCTCTGAACCTGTTCTATCGGAAGTATATCTTCTGACTTGAATTTAAGCGCCGCCTGCGCATTCTCAAGGTTTCTCTTCAATCTTCTGATACCATCCGGCTCAAGTGATGCAGCATGATCCGTTCCCTTAAACGTACGGTCAAGGGTGTAATGGCGCTCAAACACTGATGCTCCAAGCGTGTACGCCGCAACATCTATCGCAATTCCCAGGTGATGTCCCGAAAATCCTATAGCCTTCACTCTATCCTCATATGCTTCACGCATCCTTGTTATCTCAAGAAGGCATACATCCTCAAAGGGTACAGGATAACCGGATGTACAGTTGAAAAGTACCAGATCCTTCGCTCTTTGACGTTCCTCAAAAAATCTAACGATCTGCTCTTCTTCATCTTTTGTAGTCATACCGAATGATAACTGTATCTCTCCGTCATAGTTATCACATATGTAACCCAGCATATCGAAATTGGTATTGCAAGCACTCGGGATCTTGATAAACTTGGGGTTGATCGATACGATCTCCTTCGCGCTCGTCATATCCCATACGGAAGTTGAATATGTAATACCTGCCTCTTCGCACCAGCTCTTAAGCTGTTTATGCTGATCAAGATCAAACTCCAAAAATTCCCTGTGCTCTCCGTATGTTGCTCCGTAAGAATTGTAGGGAACAGGATGCGGAGCGTTATACTGCTCCTCGGTCAAAAGTTCCTTGGGACACCTCTTCTGGAACTTGATCGCATCAGCCTTACAAAACATCGCCGCGGTAACAATGAGCTCATGGGCTATATCCATGCTTCCCATGTGGTTGCAGCCTGCTTCCGCTATAACATATGGTTCTTTGTATTTAATCATTTTGAACGCCTTTCCTTATATTTTTTCATTATGTTTTCGTAGTTTTTCCATATAGTATAAATAAAAATATATATAATATATATAAATATTCATATTATACATACTTTATCATATTATCGGCAATTTGGGTATATTTTAAAACCCTCTGCGATTTCTCAAACAATCGAGTAGGGGAGATTTTTCTCTCCCCTCTCACACCACCGTACGTGCCGTTCGGCATACGGCGGTTCAACATAACTTCAAAGTGTGACGCTCATTGT